>JAFTFV010000023.1 GCA_017458265.1 Bacteroidales bacterium
GAGAAGTTAAGCTCACTTGCGCTGATGGTACTGCCACACCAGGTGGGAGAGTAAGTAGCCGCGGTTCTTTGGAACGCCGGACATCGAAAGATGCCCGGCGTTCTTCGTTGTATAATTCGAGAAATAGTGTTAAATTTGCATGATTTAAGAGAAATTACTTCTAAATTTTATAAAATTATGCAAATCGTATCTGTTTTCGGCAGGGAGATCCTTGATTCCCGCGGAAATCCCACCATTGAGGTTGAAGTTACCCTTGATTCCGGTTTTGTTGGTGTAGCAGCTGTTCCTTCAGGTGCATCCACCGGTGAAAACGAAGCTCTCGAGCTCCGCGACGGCGACAAGAAGCGCTACGGCGGCAAGGGCGTTCTCAAGGCAGTTGAGAATGTGAACAAGGTCATCGCTCCCGAAATCATCGGCATGGACGCTACCCAGCAGAGGGCTATCGACAAGGCCATGATCGAACTGGACGGAACTCCTACCAAGAGCAAGCTCGGCGCAAACGCCATCCTTGGCGTTTCCCTGGCAGTTGCAAAGGCAGCAGCCGCAGAACTGGGCCTTCCTCTGTACCGCTATCTCGGCGGCACCAACGCCTATGTTCTCCCCGTTCCCATGATGAACATCATCAACGGCGGTGCACACTCTGACGCTCCTATCGCATTCCAGGAATTCATGATCCGCCCCATCGGCGCACAGAACGAGGCTGAGGCAGTCCGCATGGGTGCCGAGGTTTTCCACGCTCTCCAGAAGGTCCTCAAGGGCCGCGGCCTCTCCACCGCAGTAGGTGACGAAGGTGGCTTCGCTCCCGCACTTAAGGGCATCAACGACGCTCTGGATTGCATCATCGCCGCTATCGAGGCTGCAGGCTACGTTCCCGGAAAGGACGTTACCATCGCAATGGACTGCGCAGCTTCCGAGTTCTGCTTCAAGGAGGACGGCAAGTTCTACTATGACTACAAGCAGCTCAAGGACGGCAAGAAGAAGGATCCCCGCGGCCGCAAGCTCACAACCGACCAGCAGATCAACTACCTGAAGCAGCTCATCACCAAGTATCCTATCGACTCCATCGAAGACGGTCTCTCCGAGGAAGACTGGGAAGGCTGGGTGAAGCTCACCAAGGCTATCGGCGACAAGTGCCAGCTCGTTGGTGACGACCTCTTCGTAACCAACGTAAAGTACCTCCAGCAGGGTATCGAGATGGGTGCAGGCAACTCCATCCTCATCAAGGTGAACCAGATCGGTTCCCTCACCGAAACCCTCGACGCAATTGAGATGGCTCACCGTCACGGCTACACCACCGTTACCAGCCACCGTTCCGGCGAAACCGAGGATACTACCATTGCCGACATCGCAGTTGCTACCAACAGCGGTCAGATCAAGACCGGTTCCCTGAGCCGTACAGACCGTATCGCCAAGTACAACCGTCTCATGCGCATTGAGATTGAACTCGCCGAAGAAGCCCGTTATGGCTATAAGAAGCTTCGCTAAGTACATCGCAGCGGCCTTTGCGGCTGTTGCCTGTACAGTTCAAGAACCACTTGACACACAGGCTCCGAAGAACTCGGAGCCTGTTTCGTCAGACCCTTATGAGAAGGGTGTCGTCAAGGTGCAGTTCGACGATGCACTCGTGGCTCTTGTCGAAGGCAGCGACGGTGTGGTTACGAAGTCATCGGCCCTGAACAGCACTCTGGAGGAGATGGGAATCATTTCCCTGGAGAGGGTTTTTCCCGATGCCGGCCCCTTTGAGGAGCGCACCCGCCGGGAAGGTCTTCACCGTTTCTACAAGGTGCATTTCACAGAGTCGACGCCCGTTACCAAGGCCAGCGCGAGCCTGTCCATGGTGCCCGGTGTGGTGAGCGTGACCCCTGAAAGGATAATCAGGAAGCGCGCTGTCTTCAAAGACCCCTATTTCTTCAGGCAGTGGCACTATGTGAACAGCAGTTATTCCGGTGCCGATATCAATGTCCAGGGCGTCTGGGATACGTACACTGTTGGCAGTGACAATGTGATTGTCTGCGTCACCGACGAACCTGTGGACCCCACCCACGAAGACCTCAAGGCCAATCTCTGGACCGATGGCAGCGGGCATACCGGGTACAATTTCGTACGCAACAGCTATGACCTCTACATAAGGACCGACAGCGGTTACGGAGATGTCGGGCACGGGACTCATGTTGCCGGAACCGTTGCTGCCGTGAACAACAACGGCATCGGCGTTTGCGGAATAGCCGGAGGAGATGCCGCAAACGGCATTCCCGGCGTGCGCATCATGTCCTGCGCGATTTTCTCCGGTTCGGCCAGCGGTCACGATGACGATGCCGCCCGGGCAATCAAGTGGAGTGCCGATCACGGAGCCGTGATTTCCCAAAACAGCTGGGGCCTTTATGCCGACACGGATAAAGATGGGGAAGTAACCGATAAAGAACTTGCCGCATACAAGAAGTATACTATCGACGACGACCCTGAAACCAAGGCTGCGATAGATTATTTCATCAAGTATGCAGGCTGTGACAACAACGGCAACCAGCTTCCCGATTCCCCGATGAAGGGAGGTCTTGTTTTCTTTGCCGCCGGTAATGAGGACATTGACTACGACATTTATGGAATGTATGAACCCGTAATTGCAGTGGGTGCATTCCGCGAAAATGGAAACAAAGCCTCATACTCCAATTATGGCAGCTGGGTGGAAATCGCTGCTCCCGGCGGGCATGGCTCCAGCTCCTCGAACAGCATCTGGAGCACGCTGCCCTCGAAGGTTGCCGATGGTGTCGGCAGTATCGAAAGCACAGGATTGTACGGGGGAACAGGCTGGGTCGGAACATCCATGGCCTGTCCTCACGTGAGCGGCGTTGCTGCGCTTATCGTATCCTACTATGGAGGCATGGGCTTCACCAACGAGAAGGCGAAGGAAATCCTTTTCAATGGCCTTGGCAGCGCCGTCGGCGGCAGCAAGCCCATAGGCAAAAAGCTGGACGCCCTGAAGTCCTTCGAACTGGAGGGCTTCGTGACGGAAAAGCCCCTTTCCATCGGCCCGGCCTCCCTTACCATGCATGCGCATGAGACCAAGGAATATACGATGAGGGTGAATTCTGCCGATGCCTCCGCAACGGTGGATTGTACCCCCGGTTCTTCCGCGCTCACCTACGATGCCGCCTCAAAGAAGGTGACCATTGTGGGCAAAAACGCAGAGCCTGGTGACTACAAGGCCGTTTTCGTCCTTCGACAGAGTACGGCGGCAGACTATACCCTTGAGTTCCCGTACACCATTCTTCCAAACCATGCTCCCAAGGTGAATCTTGGCAGTTTCAAGTATGATGACATTCTCATCAACAGCCTTGGAATCACGGTTGCAAAGGCAAAGCCTTCGGACCTTTCCACCCTCTTTACTGATGAGGACGGAGAGATTTTGGAAACAGAGATCACGGTGAGCGACCCTGCCGTTGTATTCATGGAAGAGAGCAGCGTCAAGATGAACATCATTTCCAGGGGCTACGGACTGTCTGAGGTAAAGGTTACCGCTACCGACGGCCTTGGAGAGCAGGCAAGCTTCTCCTTTATGGTGGCAGTCAAGAATCCCGACAAGGCATCCGAGGCGGAAGCCATTCCTGAGGTTGCCACTGCCGATGTTGCCTTCTGGCCGGCATCAAATGCCATGCTCAAGTATACGGTGTCGATCTTCTCTGAAAGCGGAACCAAGATTGCCGAAACAACCGACAGCGGAAGCATCTTCAAGGCTATCACCATGGACGTATCAAGCCTTGCTCCGGGCGTTTACAGCGCGAGCCTGAGTGCAACCGGAGTCAAGACGTCGAAAGTGTCCTTCGTGAAAATCTAGAGCCTGTCTTCCCTAAGGTCTTCTACGTACCGCGCGATTCTTCGGAGTTCGCGCGGTATTGCTATACTCTGGGGGCAGTGGGGGAGGCATTCGCCGCAGGAGATGCAGCGGTCGGCCTGGCGGAGCGAAGGAACCGCCTTGTCATAGCTCATGAGATACTGGTTCTTGAGCTTGTGATAGTGCTTCTGCTGCTTGTTCTGGGCATAGGTGCCTTCGGTGATGGCCTTGTTGTAGTGCTGGAAGGTGCCGGGAATATCCAGGCCCCAGGGGCACGGCATGCAGTATTTGCAGTCCGTGCAGTTCACCAGCGGATACTCCTTCATCTGCGTCGCCATCCTCTCCAGGAAGTCGAGTTCTTCTTCTGTGAGGGGCTTGAAGTGGCCGAAGGTGTTCAGATTGTCCTTTAAAGGCTCCATGTTGGTCATGCCGGAAAGTGCACACATAACTCCTGGGTATGTCCCGCAGAAGCGAAAAGCCCAGGATGCTATGCTCTTGTCCGGCTCCCTTTCCTTCATCTGGCGGGCAATCTCTGCCGGAACGTTGGCAAGGCGGCCGCCAAGGAGGGGCTCCATTATGACAATGGGAATGTGGCGCTTCTCAAGCTCTGCGTAAAGGTAGTTGGCGTTGCAGTTGCGGACGCCGTCGGCATGAGCCCAGTCTACGTAGTTCATCTCTATCTGGCAGAAGTCCCAGTGGTAGGTGCCGTTGTCGTGGAGGCTTATGAGGTAGTCGAAGTCGCTCTGGGAGCCGTGGAAGGAGAATCCCAGGTTGCGGATGCGTCCGGCGGCCTTTTCCTTCAGAAGGAAGTCCATCATCCCGTTCTCTACATAGCGCTGGTTGAAGGCCTTTGCTCCGCCCCTGCCGATTGAATGCAGCAGATAGTAGTCGAAGTAGTCTGTGTGCAGCTGCTCAAAGGAGTCGTGGTACATCTGGATGGAGGCTTCAGTGCTGCGGTCTCCGAAGTTGGAGAGCTTGGTTGCTATGTAGTAACTCTCACGGGGATGGCGGCTCAGGGCGTCTCCTGCGGCCTTTTCGCTCTGCCCCATGAGGTATGCCGGTGACGTGTCGAAGTAGTTCACACCGTGAGCCAGTGCGTAGTCTACCATCTCGTTCACGGCTTCCTGGTCGATTACCCTGGCGCCGTCTTTCTCTATCATGGGCCAGCGCATGCAGCCAAAGCCCAGGAGGCTCACCTTGTCTGAGTTGTTCGGGTTTTCCCGGAGCACCATCTTCTCTTCTTCAGCCACAGGTGCCGATGTGCTCTTTTCCCCGCATGCGGGAAGGGCGGCAGCAGCCGCTGCGGCACCCGTTATCTTGATGAAATCTCTTCTTTTCATACGTGTACCTCCTTTCCATTGACGGTAATAGCGCTTATCGGCCTCACGGGGCAGTACTGTTCGCAGGCGCCGCAGCCGATGCATACCTCTTCACTCACGGTGGGCCTCATATTGCCCATGTCTCCGTTCTCTACCATGAGGATGGCGCCGGCAGGGCACATCTGGGCGCATTTTCCGCAGTTAGTGCCCGTTTCCGTGATGCAGAGTTCCCTGTTCACGTGCGCCGTGCCTATGTGGTACTGCGTCTTCTCCTGGGCCGTTATCTTGCGTATGGCGCCGGTGGGGCAGACCTCGCTGCAGCGGGTGCAATCGGCCTTGCAATAACCCTTTTCGTAGCTCATCTCGGGCTGCATGATGTGTTCAAGGTCCGTGGAGGGGCGGAGGACATTGTTCGGGCACTCCGCAACGCAGAGCTGGCAGGCGGTGCACCTGCGGTAGAAGTCCTTCACGCTCACGGAACCGGGAGGGGTGAGGGGCGTTTCGCGCTCCGGGGCCTGTTTGGGGAGGATATCGGCAAGGCCGCCGTCGGTCTTTTTCCCCTGGGCCGATGCCGTCTTCGCAGCCAGGGTTCCCGCCATCAGGGCAGTCCCGGCGATGAATGCGCGGCGTCCTTCCGCGGACGGATTCTGGGCCGATTTTCCGGCGGCGCCCCAGGCGAAGCGGTATTTCAGCGCGCCGAACTTGCAGGAGTCGATGCAGTTGAAGCAGTCCACGCATCGGCTGTAGTCGATTTTCTGCTCTTCCTTGGATATGCTGATGCACTGGGCCTTGCACATGTGTTCGCAGGCCTTGCAGTGCTTGCACTTTTCAGTGTCGATGACGGGCCTGAAGGCTGAGAAGCGGGACAGGAAGGAGAGCGTGGTTCCAACCGGGCAGATGCTGTTGCAGTAAGTCCTGCCGCCCTTGAAGGACAGAACCACAATGACAACCAGCGTCACCACCGCAATAATGAAGGTAGGAATGCTCCTGAGCCATACCTCCTGCGGATAGAACGTATACGTGCCGATTCTCTCAGTCACCCATGCCAGGGCATTGTTCCCCCAAATATACAGCGGCTGGAACAGGTTCTGGACGATGCGTCCGTAAGCGCTGTACGGAGCCAGAAGGGCCACCGCCGCCTGGATGCCCAGAATGAAGACCACCACAAAGACGGCCCACACGCCGTAGCGCAGCCACTTCAGCTCTTTCTTGTACTTGTACTGCGCCTTGCTCTTTTTTGTGCCGATGTGTGAAATCCCGTCCTGGAACACGCCAAGAGGGCAGATCACAGAGCAGTATACGCGCCCGAAAATGAGCGTCAGCAGCGCCAGGGCCACAATTACGCCCACATTTACGGCAAGTACGGCCGGGAGGAACTGGACCTTCGCCATCCAACCCAGATAATGGTGCAGCGCGCCCGTGAAATCCAGCAGCAGGAGTGTAATTCCCACCCAGAATATCACGGCCAGTGCCACTCTAAGTTTTTTCAGCATGGAGTTTGTTGTTATGTTCTCTACAAATATAAAAGTATTTTTGTATATTTGCACGATACGCGAACTCAAAAACAACAGCATATGTTACCCAAAGCAAAAGAAATAGTTGATGCAATGGCCGTGAAGATGCAGGCCGCAGTGGACTTCCTGGAAGAAGACCTCAAGAACTACCGTGTGGGCAAAGCCAGCCCTGCCATCCTCAATCCCGTGATGGTGGATTACTACGGCACACCCACCCCGGTGAATCAGGTTGCTTCCGTAACCACCCCCGATGCCAAGACTATCGCCATCCAGCCTTGGGAGCGCAACATGATAAGCAAGATTGAGAAGGCCATTCTTGACGCAAATGTGGGCCTTACTCCTTCCAACAACGGTGAAATCATCCGCTGCGTGGTGCCCGCCCTCACCGAGGAGCGCCGCAAGGAACTCATCAAGAAGGCAAAGGCCACTGGCGAGAACACCAAGGTGAACATCCGCAACCAGCGCCGTGACGGCATCGACCTCCTCAAGAAGGCCCAGAAGAACGACGGCCTCTCCGAAGACGGCGAAAAGGAAGGCGAGGACGAGCTCCAGAAAGTCACCGACAAGTGGGTGAAGAAGGTGGACGAAGTCATTGCCGCCAAGGAAAAGGACATCCTTACCGTATAATGAAAAGAGTCGCCATACAGGGTTACAAGGGCTGCTTCCATGAACAAGCAGCCCGTTTGTTTTACGGCCCGGACATCGCAATGGTGGAATGCGACACCTTCGAGGACCTCTACCGGGCCCTTGAGGATGGCCGTGCCGATGCTGCTGTAATGGCGATAGAGAATACCGTCTCCGGCGGTCTCATCCACAATTTCGAGCTGCTGCGCTCAAGGCAGCAGAAGGTCAAGGGCGAAGTCTATCTGAGGATAGGCCAGAACCTCATGGCGCTTCCCGGCCAGAAGATTGAAGACATCCGTGAGGTGCGCACCCACTATATGGCAATCAACCAGACGCGCCCCTGGTTCGAGGCAAATGCCCCGTGGATACGCCTTACGGAAAGCGAAGACACTGCAAAAAGTGCCCGTGACCTGCATGAAATGGGCATTGGGGCCGTGGCGGGAGACCTCGCCGCAGAACTCTACGGCCTGGAAATCCTTGCTCCCGGCATAGAGACCTACAAGCAGAACTTTACCCGTTTCCTCATCCTGGACGACTCCCTTGAAATCCCCGCAGAAGACAGGAACAAGGCCGTGCTGTGCTTCACCCTGCCCCACAAACCGGGCTCCCTGGCGCAGATACTCACCATCCTGTCCTTCTACGACATGAACCTCACCCGCATACAGTCCCTCCCCATCCCCGGCAGGGAATGGCAGTACTTCTTCTATGCGGACATAAAGTTTGCCGATTATACCCGCTATCTTCAGGCCCTCGCCGCCGTAAGGCCGTTGATTGAAGACCTGAACATCCTGGGAGAGTATAAGTCGGCATTATAGAAAACGAACTTATGATTATTGAACCTGCACAGAGGACTCTTTCAGTCAAGGAGTACTATTTTTCCATAAAGAACCGTGAGATAGCAGCGCTCAATGAAAAGCGTGCTGCAGCCGGCCTGGACCCGGTAATTAACCTTGGCATAGGCTCCCCGGACGGCACTCCGCCCGTTGAGGCGCTTCAGGCGCTTGCGCTGGAGGCTGTTAAGGACGGTGTACACGGTTACCAGAGCTATACCGGCATCCCTGAACTGCGCCGGGCATTTGTGTCTTGGTATTCACGCTATTACGGGGTAAAGCTTGATCCCGCCAGTGAGGTTCAGCCTCTCACGGGCTCCAAGGAAGGTATCCTGCTTATTTCCCTGACGTTTTTGAACAAGGGAGACAAGGTGCTGGTGCCGGACCCGGGCTATCCCACTTACACATCTGCCTCCAACATGGTTGAGGCTCAGGTACTTAAGTATGACCTCAAGGAGGAGAACGGCTGGTATCCGGACTTTGATGCCCTTGAGGCCATGGACCTTTCCGGAGTAAAACTCATGTGGACCAACTATCCGGGTATGCCCACCGGCGCCAAGGCTACGCCGGAACTCTACGAACGGATTGTCGACTTTGGCCGGCGTCATGGAATCCTTGTCGTGAATGACAATCCATACAGCTTCATACGCACGTCGGAGCATCTTTCGATACTTGCCGTGCCCGGAGCAAAGGAGTGCTGCCTGGAGATGAATTCGCTCTCCAAGGCGCACAACATGGCAGGCTGGCGCCTTGGCATGGTTGCCGGCGAGGCAGACTATATCAAGGAGATTCTCAAAGTCAAGACTCAGATGGACAGCGGCATATTCAGGCCCCTGCAGGTTGCAGCCGCCAAAGCCCTTGAGGCTGGGGATGACTGGTTCACGCAGCTCAATGAGGAGTATTACCGCCGCGCCGCCGTTGCATACCGCATCATGGACGCCCTTGGTGCAACTTATGACCGTAACGCTGCCGGCCTCTTTGTATGGGGCCGCCTTCCTGAAGGCCGGAAGGGTGCCGATGTGAGTGACCGCTTGCTGTATGATGCCGGCGTGTTCATTACACCGGGATTCATCTTCGGCAAAAACGGCGAGAACTATATCCGTATATCGCTTTGCGCCCCGGTTCCCAAACTCGAAGCCGCACTGCGTAAAATACAAAGTGTTGATAATGAGTAGTTTACTTGATTTGCTTTCCGGAAAAGCCGGAAAGAGATTTGCATAAGATGTTGTAAATGAGCGAATTACATTTCACGGTTGGAGTGATTGGCCTGGGGCTGATTGGCGGTTCCATGGCGCTGGACCTCAGGCGCAGGGGTTTTGCGGGCAAAACCCTTGGCGTGGAGAAGGATCCGGTTGCCGCAGAGGCGGCGAAGACCATCGGCCTTGTGGATGAAGTCACGGATTTTGAGGACTGCGTGCGCCGCAGCGATGTAATCGTCATTGCCGTGCCGGTTGGCACTGCGGTGAAGATGGTGACAAGGGTGCTGGATATGTTTGGAGATTTCTCGACTTCGCTCGAAATGACAGGAAGGTCGCTCGATATGACAAAGATAGTCATAGACGTGTGCTCCACCAAGGAGCAGATTTGCAAGGCTACAAAGTATCATCCCATGAGGAGGCAGTTTGTGTCCACGCATCCTATGGCGGGAACGGAGTACAGCGGGCCGTGGGCGGCGCAGCCGGGGCTGTTTGACGGCAGGGCGTGCATCTTTGCAAACTCTGAAGAATCCTCTCCAAAGGCGCTCAAGACCATAGAGAAGATGTATGACGTCTTGAACATGAGGCCCATCTACATGGAGGCGGCGCAGCACGACGTGCACACGGCATACGTGTCCCACATTTCACATGTGACGTCATTTGCACTGGCGCTCACGGTGCTGGACAAGGAGAAGGACGAGAAGCATATATTCGACCTCGCATCAGGCGGCTTTTCATCTACCGTGCGCCTTGCAAAGTCCAATGCAGACATGTGGGTGCCCATCCTTTCGCAGAATCATGACAATGTGCTGCATGTGATGGATACCTATATAGAGAAGATGCAGGAGTTCCGGAAGGCGATAGCAGACTATGACGAGGACAGGATCAGGGAACTTATCGCGGAGGCGAACAGAATAAAGAAGATTCTTCGCTGACGCTCAGAATGACAAAGTAATATGGCATACGAACTTGATATAATTCCAGGGACGGAGTGGGGTTTCTTTACACTTCCGCGCCCCATGTGCATTGCCGGTCCCTGCAGCGCAGAGACCGAGGAGCAGGTAATGGAAACGGCCAAAGGGCTTAGCGAATTCGGCATTCACGTGTACCGTGCAGGTATCTGGAAGCCAAGGACGCACCCGGGCTCGTTTGAAGGAGTGGGTACTCCCGGCCTCAAGTGGCTCAGGAAGGTGAAGGAGACCTACGGCATGAAGGTGTGCACGGAGGTTGCCAGCGAAAAACACGTCCTGGAGTGCATCAAATACGGTGTGGATATAGTGTGGATAGGGGCGAGGACATCGGCGAACCCTTTCCTGATGCAGGAGATTGCCGATGCGCTGGAAGGGACGGACATTCCCGTTCTGGTGAAGAATCCGGTGAATCCGGACATCGACCTGTGGGTGGGCGCCCTGGAGAGGCTCAACCGCGCCGGCATAAAGAAACTGGGCGTGATCCACAGGGGATTTTCCACATCGGCACCCATACTTTACAGGAACGACCCGGGCTGGAAGCTGGCCATTGAAATGCGTACACGCTATCCGCAGATGACGTTTTTTGCCGACCCGTCCCACATGGCTGGAGACCGTAAATACCTTCAGGAACTGTCACAGAGGGCCATGGACCTTGGACTGGACGGCCTCATGGTGGAAAGCCACTGCAATCCCTCATGCGCCCTTTCTGACGCAAAGCAGCAGCTCACTCCGCATGAGCTCCAGAACCTTCTGGAGAGTCTCGTGATAAGGGAGAACACCTCTGACAACGAAGCCTACAAGGACGGCATCGAGGCCCTGAGGGCCAGGATAGACGTCATCGATGACAATCTCCTGAAGCTCCTTGCAGAGCGCATGGACGTAAGCCGCCGGATTGGCCGGTACAAGAAAGAGCACAACGTGGCCATCATCCAGGCGGGCCGATGGGACGCCCTCCTTGCTGCCATGGTGGCAAGGGCGCGGGAAAAAGGCATATCGGAAGAGGCAATCACGGCCATCATGAATGCCATCCACGACGAGTCCGTGAAAGTACAGAATGAGGTTCTCCGCTAAAGGGGAACCTCATTTTTGAATGTAAGACCGTTCTTGTATTCGCCGCACACCGTGACGCTGTGGGTGGCCGCGTCCGGGAACAGGAGTATCTTGGCGGCCGATTTGCCGGAGTCCATGATTACGCCGCCTTCAACAGCCCAGGTGGCGTTTTTCACGTCCGTTCCGTCTATCCTTATGGTCTGTGAGCCGGAGAGGATGCGGAAGTTGGCGGGATGAGGAAGCATCACATCGGCAAAGAAATCGCGCAGGGCGTACTGGATTTCGTAGGAGATGTGGTTGATCTTGTTGCCCTCGCCGATGTTGATGGAGTGGATGCCGGGGAGGTCGTACTTGTGCAGGACGGCCTTCCTGCCGAGGCTTTTGGCGTAGGGGATTATTTCACCGTCTCCATACATTATGGGGGTGATGATTTCGTTCCCGAAGACGTCCTGGAAGGGATGGTCGGCCCCGAAAGGCACTACAGGGTCTCCCGTGCTGTGGAAGGAGATGATGGGAATGTTCTCGTTGCCGATGATGGAGAGGTCGTTGACGGCGCCCCACATGCTGCCTACGCCCCTGATGGTGAATTTCTCCTTAATATAGGGATTGACATCCTCCAGCAGGCCTTCGTTCTTTGCCGATGAGGGCACGTTCTCCTGGTGCATGAATGCCAGGTTGAGGGCGGTGATGGCTCCGGCGCTGGTTCCCGCCACGAAGACGCGGTCGGGATCGGCACCGTAGTCACTGTAGTTGTGGAGGATGTAGCGGATTGCGGCGTTCACGTCCTGGACGGCGCGGTAGCCGGCCTTTTCGATAGATGCCTTGTTGGCGTGGAAGCCAAGGCGGTAGTTGACCGACGCTACGGTGTAGCCGAGGCTGGCGAAGTATCGGCCCCACTCCTCATAGCCGGCGTTGGTCTTGTTGCCGTTGTAGAAGCCGCCGCCGTGGATGAGGACCAGGAGAGGCCTGGTTGCGGTGCCCTTGTCCTTAGGAAGGTAGACGTCCATGGTGAGGGGAATCTCCCTCTTTTTCTTGTCTCCCATCTTGGACATGTAGATTCCGAGGAAGGGTTCGTCGGAGTCGGGAAAATCGGCCCAGTAGCCCACTGCGCGGGCATATTCGATGTCTTTCTTTACCTTGACCTTGTAGACGGAGTCACGGTACTGCCAGGTTGCCGGCTGCTCCTGGAAACGAGGTTCGGCATAGAGGTGGACGTCGTTTACGGCGATGTCGCCCTCGTCGGACTTGATGTAGTATTTGCCGCGGGAGGACTTGATGGTGACGTGGCGGATATCGGCATAGAGCTTGCCGCTGTCTACGTAGAAGGTGCCCTGCATTGTGCCGCCCAGCCAGGCTTTCTTGTCGATGCGTATGTAGCCGGATTCAGTGGCGGTGGTTATCCGGTAGAGTTCGTTCTTGGAGAGTTTGGTGTCGGCCCCGCAGGAGGAAGCGGCGAACGCCAGGATTGAAAGGGCTAGGATTATCTTGTTCATATTTCGCAGATGAAGGTGGTGAAAGCGGCGTCTTCTTCGGGGGTGAAGAATTCGGCCTTGACGGGAATGTAGAAGAGGCGCTGCCTTATCTTGTCAGGGACTTTTTTCGCGTCCCGGAGGCGCTGGGCATCCTTTTCGGTGGTCATGATGCAGGCGGTGGGGAATTCCTTCACGGCCTTTTCGATGCGGTGGATGTCGGCACGGGAGAATTTGTGGTGGTCTCCGAAAGAGAGGCGTTCCGATATCTTGTAGGTGTCTGAGAGCTGGCTCCTGAGGGGGGCGTCGTTGGCGATGCCGGAGACCAGGATGAGGCGCTGGGAGTAGGTGTAGCGGCTGTCGGCCTCGGGGAAGACGGGCTCGGGGGTGTCGTAGGCGACGGTGGTGAAAAAGAGCTTCTGGCTGTCTTCCAGCTTGAGGCGGCGGCGGAATTCCTGACGGTCCCACTCCGTAATGGTGCCGGGGCATTTCGTGACGATGACGGCGTCGGCGGCCTTTATCCTGGAGGGAAGGTCCCTCAGGCGGCCCCAGGGCAGGAGCTTGTCTGAATATATGGGCCGATTGTAATCCACCAGCACGATGCTCTTCGCGGCCCTCAGCCTGCGGTACTGGAAGGCATCGTCCAGGACGATGATGTCGGCAACCTTGTCTGCCAGCTTTTCGCAGCCGTTCACCCTGTCCTTGTCCACGGCGACGGTGACGGAGGGGAACTTCCGGGCAATCTGGAGGGGCTCGTCGCCGGCAAAGCGGGCCGATGAGTCGCGGTCCACTATCTGGAAGCCCTTGGATTTGCGCTTGTAGCCTCTGGAGAGCACGGCTATGTTTTTGAAAGCCCACTGGTCTGAGTACAGGAGCTTCCGGAGTATCATTTCGGTGTGGGGAGTCTTTCCTGTTCCGCCTACGGTGATGTTTCCTACGCAGATGGTGGGAACTTTTGCCTCGAAGGATTTCTTCCAGCCCTTGTCAAAGGCCAGATGGCGGAGGGAAAGGATGAGTCTGTAAATCATAATGAGTACAAATGTACGAAAAATCCTTACAACCCGTATTCCCCTTCCACGGCGGGGGCGTCTGCACCCCAGCGGGAGGCGATGTAGTCCAGGAGGCCGAAGATTTCGTCCACGTCCTTGGATGTCACGAGTTTGATGCGCGTGTCCTTGAAGTCGCGCAGGCCCTTGAAGTAGCAGGAGAAATGGCGGCGCATCTCGAAGATGCCGGTAACGGGGCCCTTGAGGTCCAGGGACAGCTGGAAATGGCGTTTGGCAAGGGCCACGCGATCCTTTACGCACATGGGCGGAAGCTCTTCTCCGGTGTCCAGCAGGTGACGGATTTCGGTGAAAATCCACGGATGGCCGAAGGATGCCCTGCCCACCATGATTCCGTCCATGCCCCACCTGTCAAAAGCATCCTTTGCCTTCGCGGCGCTGTTTATATCCCCGTTGCCGATGATGGGAATGTGCATCCGGGGGTTGTTTTTCACTTCGCCGATGAGGCTCCAGTCGGCCTCGCCCTTGTACATCTGGCAGCGGGTTCGGCCGTG
The DNA here is from genome assembly GCA_017458265.1 of Bacteroidales bacterium. Lineage (GTDB taxonomy): Bacteria > Bacteroidota > Bacteroidia > Bacteroidales > UBA932 > Cryptobacteroides. Next base: position 14,361 of record JAFTFV010000023.1, read on the forward strand.
AATGGTCAGTGCCGATATCCCCGTGTCCTGCAGCCTTTCGGCCAGTTCCACGATGATTTTTGAGGAGTCGTCCCAGCCGAGGCGGGTCTTCACGGTGACCGGCTTGTCCACGGCCTCAACGATGGCTTTGGTGATGGCGACCATCTTGTCCGGCTCCCTCATCATGCCGCTTCCGGCTCCGCGCCCCGCAATCTTTGAAACGGGACAGCCGAAGTTTATGTCGATGATATCGGCCCCGTGGCCTCCTGCAAGTTCTGCGGCACGGTCTGCCATTTTTGCGGCGTCCACCATGGCCTCCGGGATGCTTCCGTATATCTGAACCGCCACCGGAGACTCCTCCGGGAGGGTTTTCATCTTGGCGATGGTCTTCTGCACGTCACGCACAAGGCCGTCGGATGACACGAACTCGGTTGTTACCATGGCCGCGCCCGCCTCCCTGCACAGGATGCGGAAGGACGCGTCCGTCACGTCCTCCATGGGCGCCAGCGTAACAGGGCGTTCACCGAGGTCTATGTTCCCGATTTTCACGGACGCAAAGTTACGAATAATCTATGAATTTGCATATTTCCCGAATAATTCTTACCTTTGCGGTCCCTCTGAAATAGGGGGGATCGCAACTTTTTATGTTAAACCATTAATAATCAAGACAGTGGACACACTTAGCTACAAAACAGTTTCCCTCAATGAGGCTACTGTAAACAAAGAGTGGCTGGTTATTGATGCAACAGATCTCATTCTGGGACGTCTGGCTTCCCGCGTAGCACTCGTGCTCCGTGGCAAGAACAAGCCCGGCTACACCCCTCATGTGGACTGTGGTGACAACGTCATCATCGTCAACGCCGAAAAGATCCGTCTTACCGGCAAGAAGATGACCGACCGCGTTTACACCCGCTACACCGGTTATCCGGGCGGACAGCGCTTCACCACCCCCAAGGAGATCCTTGCAACAAGGCCCGCAGAACTCATCCGTAAGTCTGTAAGGGGCATGCTCCCCAAGACTCGTCTTGGTGACAAGCTCATCAATAACCTGTACGTTTATGCAGGTCCCGAGCACCCTCACCAGGCTCAGAAACCCAAAACCATCAAGTTTAACGAAATTTAAACAGAGCACATGGAACAGAAACACGCCCTTGGAAGACGTAAATCAGCTGTCGCTCGTGTTTATGTTGCTGCCGGCAGCGGTTCGATCGTTATCAACGACCGTCCCATGGAAGAGTACTTCAAGGAAGGAACTCTCCAGTACATCGTGAACCAGCCTTTCGAGGTTACCGGCACAGCAGGTCAGTTTGACGTAAAGGTCACCCTCGTAGGTGGTGGCACCAAAGGTCAGGCAGAGGCCGTTCGCCTTGGAATCTCCCGCGCACTTTGCGAGGTTGACAAAGAGGCCTACCGTCCCGCCCTCAAGGCCGCCGGTTTCCTCACCCGCGACGCTCGCGAAGTCGAGCGCAAGAAGCCCGGTCAGCCTGGCGCACGTCGTCGCTTCCAGTTCAGCAAACGTTAATACTGGATTTGCGTCTGCACAGCCTGGGTTTCATCAAATCCTGAGATCCTCGCCGAGGATGAGAATCTTCAGAGGCTACAATACGGATTGCCCGGCTGCGAAAAAATCCCGGAGATCAGTCAAGGACTGCTACTTCGGATTGATGAAAGAGTTATTTATTAAGACAAAAACAAAACCATGTCAAGAACTAGTTTTCAGGAATTGCTTGATGCAGGCACTCACTTCGGACATCTTGCCCGCAAGTGGAACCCTAAGATGGCTCCGTATATCTTCATTGAGAGGAACGGTATCCACATCATAGACCTGCACAAGACCGTCGTCAAGATTGACGAGGCAGCAGAGGTCCTCAAGGATATGGCCCGCAGCGGCCGCAAGGTCCTCTTCGTTGCTACCAAAAAGCAGGCAAAAGACGTCGTCGCCGCCAAGGCCGCCGAGGTCAACATGCCTTCAGTGACCGAGCGCTGGCCGGGCGGTATGCTTACCAACTTCCCGACTATCCGCAAGGCCGTCAAGAAAATGAATACCATCGACAAGATGAAGGAAGATGGCACCTTCGAGAAGCTCGCAAAGCGTGAGCGCCTCCAGGTGGAGCGCCAGAGGGCAAAGCTGGAGAAGAACCTCGGTTCTATCCGCGACATGTCCCGCCTTCCCAGCGCCCTGTTCGTCGTCGATGTCCAGAAAGAGGCTAACGCCGTAAAGGAAGCCGTCCGTCTGAACATCCCGGTTATCGCAATGGTTGACACATGTTGCGATCCTACTCCGATTGATTATGTGATTCCGGCGAATGACGATGCAACAAAGTCCATCGAACTCATCATGGATGTGATGTGCAAGGCCATCAACGAAGGCCTTGAAGAGCGCAAGCTCGAGAAGGAGAAAGAGGCAGAGGCCGCTCCCGCAGAGGAAGCTGCAGCACCCGCTCCCGAGCGCAAGCTCCGCTCCCGCAGAGTAAAGGCAGAAGCTGAAGAAGCCCCCAAGGCCGAAGAAGCTCCCAAAGCCGAAGAAGAGTAATCATTAACCGTTAAAGAGAACAGAACTATGGCTATCGCATTAGCAGATATCAAGAAGCTGCGTGACATGACCAGCGCCGGCATGATGGATTGCAAGAAGGCTCTCGAAGAGGCCGAAGGCGACTTCAAGCGTGCTGTTGAAATTCTCCGCGAAAAGGGTAAGTCCACCCTTGCAAAGCGTGGTGACAATGAAACAACCCAGGGCGCAGTCCTCAGCCGTATCAGCGGTGGAAAGGCTGTCCTCGTATGCCTCGGTTGCGAGACTGACTTCGTGGCTGCAACACCCGACTTCAAGAAACTCGCAGGCGCTATCGCAGATGCAGCTATTGCCGAGTTCCCTGCAGACCTCGAAGCCCTCAAGGCCGTAAAGGGTGCAGACGGTTACACTCTGGACGAAGACATCACAAACCAGGCCGGCAAGACCGGTGAGAAGCACGTTCTCGCATACTATGGTGCCCTTGAGGCTCCCTTCGTGAGCGAGTACGTTCACTTCAACGGAAAGCTTGGTGCAATCGTAGCTTTCTCCCAGGAAGTTCCCCAGGAGATCGCCCGTGGCATCGCCATGCAGGTTGCTTCCATGAACCCCGTCGCTGTTGACGCCGCTTCCGTACCCGCAGAGGTTCTGGAATCCGAGCGCACAGTTGCTATCCAGAAGACAAAGGACGAGCAGGTCCAGAAGGCAGTTGACGTTGCCCTCAAGAAGGCAGGCATCAACCCCGCCCACGTGGACAGCGAAGACCACATCGAATCCAACACTGCAAAGGGCTGGCTCACCGCAGAGCAGGCTCAGCAGGCACGCGAGATCATCGCAAAGGTAGGTGCAGAGAAGGCAGCTTCCCTCCCCGAAAAGATGATCGAAGGAATCGTTGCAGGCCGTCTCCAGAAGTTCCTCAAGGAAAACACCCTTATGGAGCAGGAGTACCAGCTCTCCGACGACAAGCAGACCGTTGCAGCAGCCCTCCAGGCAGCATGCCCCGGTGCAAAAGTCGTCGCCTTCAGGCGCTTCTCCCTCGCCGACTAACTGTCAGAGGAATTACTTTGAACGTCAACCTTTTTTTGGAGGTTGACGTTTTTTTGTTATTTTTGCAGAAGTTATTAATACTCTTTGTGTTAATAGCCAAGGGCTGTATCCTTCTGCCTTGGATGCAGTCCTTTTTTTTATTATTTTTGTCGCATGGATGTAACGAGCATGTCAACGGGAGAGTATGTGTACGTATTGTGTGCGCTCTTCCCTTTCCTGGTCTGTTTTACCTGGCTTATGATTCTTGCCGCCGGGTGGAAGCGTTCACATGAGCATAAGCACGTGCTTGCCCTGTTTGCCCTCATGTGCACTCTTCTTTATTTCTGCCACTCCTGGTTCTTCACCGTGGAAAGCGGAGGGTTCACTCCAACCGACGCCCTCTACGTCTTCTGCAACCTCTCCGTATATCCGGTATTCTATTTCTATATACTCTCGCTTGTCGGTAAAACAAGGCACAGATGGCATATTACAGCAGCGCTGATTCCGGCACTGGTGATATCGGTTCTGGCAGCGGCCACTTCAGGCGCTTTTGCAGTGCTTCTGATAGCCAGAATCCTGTTTGCGGCAGAAGTCATTGCCGTTGCCGTATTAGGCCTCATTGAACTGGCCCGGTTCGACCGCGAAATCCAGAACTTTTATTCGGACACAGAGGGGAAATCGCTAAAAAGCGTCTCCGTGCTCCTTGTCTGCGTGGCGGTAATGTCACTTCTCTCGTCGGTGGCCAATATCGTTGGGCGGGAGGTATTCCAGTACTCCATAGCCCTTGTCATTCCATCGGCGGTGTTCTCTGCTTTTCTCTTTGCGATATTCCTCGTGGGCAACGGGATTTATTTCGACGCCCGGGATTTCAGGATGGAAGAAAAGGCCGATGCCACCCTTGCCGAATCCGCTCCTGAACCCACGACCCTTGCTTCCCTTGAAGTAAAGATATCGGCGGCGATGGAGGAAAAGAAGCTTTACCTTATTCCCGGAATCAAGATTACGGACGTCGCGACGGCGGTGGGCTCAAACCGGACCTATGTGTCTTCTGCCATCAACGGCGCCGGCGGAATGTCCTTTGCCGATTATGTCAATTCCCGCCGTGTAGAGTATGCCAAGAAACTGCTTCAGGATACCACTGCCGACGGCGAATCTGCCATGTCAGAGGTGGCGACAAAGTCGGGCTTTGCGTCATTTCCGTCATTTTACAGGGCCTTCATGAAGTTTACCGGAAAGTCTCCGTCTGCGTGGCTCAAAGACCCTCAAGGCTGATTTTGTACGATTTGAAATAAGTTTTTTCCCTTTTGAAATACGGCCCCTTTTACCAAAGGGGCTCTTTTTATAGCTTTGCCTAAAACCTTGGAAGCTGACGTTATGTATACAGATGCAGGCGGTCAGGTGAACGAACCCGAAGGCCATTACAACGCATTCAAGTTTAATTATTAATCCCCAAAAGCATTAATAATTAAGGGCCGCAACCTTCTGCCTTTGGTTGCGGCCCTTTTCTATAGCGTAAGGCGATATCCCAGTGCCAAATCCCATGAGAACGGGTGGGCTGTGTAGTAGGACTCTACGTTTCCGCTGCCGGCGAAATGCCAGGAGAAGCCAGGCTGGGCGAACAGAGCGCCGTGGCGGGAAATGCCAAGCTGAACGCCCGCGCCGCCGCCGAATGACCATTGAAGGTCATTCAGATCAAGAGGCTCGTATTGGTCTGAGGAGCGTTTCCCGCTGATATAAGAGGTGGTGGAAACACTCCCGCCGACGGCCGTCTCCAGCATGGGGCCGGCGCTCAGATAGATGCACAGCCTCTTTTTATCCAGCAGCCTGAACTGTACGTTCATTGGTATGCCGATGTATTTCACCGTCCTGGTGGCATCCGAGACGCTGAGCCCGGAAGTAGTGTTGTATGCCGATAGCAGCGACGTATAGCTCACTCCGCTCTCAAGGCTCCAGCGCGGCAGGAATTCATAGCTGAGTCCAAGGCCTATCCTGTTTCCGGGCCGATGTGTCTCCGTGGTTGTGCTTGCCCGGTTACGGCTGAGCATGGCGATGGTGGGGTCTCCGCCGTTCACGGACTTTGTCTGGATTCCCAGATTGTACGGCACGCCGTAGCCAGTGCTTACGGAGCTCGCCGCCTGTGCGAGATACCCTCCGGAGCGCACGGAAATGCCAATCCTGGGCCTGTGCCGGGGCTTTTCCTGCTTTATGAGTGGGACGGTGAATATGGGCTCCTTCTTTTTTGCAGCTTTCTCTACGGTGATATGCGGCACAGGAATGGGCTCGTAAGCCAAATACTCCGGCGACTCATCCGGGATGATTACAGGTAGAATGGACGGCGTGATTTCAGGGATCCTTGCAGGGCTGGCTACAGGTATGGTTTCAGGCGCCGGTTCAGGGATATCGGCAATGATGGGGGCGGGCAGGGAAGGGACGGTTCCCGGCTCGGAGACGGTGGGCTGAGCCGGTTTCCAGAGGAACACGGCAAGAACCACTGCGGCGGCAGTTGCAAGGGCGGCAGAGGCCCACCAGAATATCGGCAGGGCTCTGCGCTTAGGCTTAATCTCCGCCAGGACTGCGTCCCACAGTCCTTCGGGAGCCACTTCCTCGTAGCCTTCGAAGAGGTCCGGAAGCTTGTCTGTCCAATTCTTACTCATGTTCTTTGATGTAGTTCTTTATCTGTTTTGCAAGCTGCGCGCGTGCGCGGAAATATTGTGAGGCCGACGAGTCTTCCTTGATGCCCAGCATGTCGGCAATCTCCCTGTGGGATTTCTTTTCGAAGACGAAGAGGTTGAATACCGTGCGGTAGCCGTCGGGAAGGGCCTGAATGAAGCCCTGGAGGACAGCGGGAGGGACTTTTTCGGCCTGGACGGGTTCGTCGTCAGTCACGTCGGGGAGCTCGTCCACGGAGGAGAATCGTCCCTTTTTCCTGAGGCTTGTGAGGGCGCCGTTCACGACGATTCTGGATGCCCAGGCCCGGAGGCTGCCCTCGCCGCGGAATTCGAAGCGGTCCACGGCGTCGAACATCTTCACGAAGGCGTCCTGGAGGACGTCCTTCACATCGGCCCGGTCAGGGATATAGCGGGAGCATACCGCGGTAAGATACCCGGCATAACGCTCGTAAAAGAGCTTCATTCCTTCCTTGTCCTTCCCCTTCAGGCGGTCCAGGAGCTGCTTTTCGCTAAGGCTGGCGGCTTCTGAAGCGGAAGGTCTTTGATTTGGCTGCGCCCTCAATGCTTTTCCACTTGATTGTAAGGTCTTTATATGTTCCTTCCGTGTCCGGGAGGATGTCGTTGATGTCAAAGTAGACAAGGGCGTCGGCCTTTTCCAGGGGCTCGTCGCCATTCATTTGGTGCACTATTGTGAGCTCGTATGTGTTTGCCGACGGTTTTACGAGAAGGAGGTGAGGGTTAGTCCCGTTTCCCCACCAGGTGTTGTAGTGGATGGTAAGGAAGCCATCCTCCACGCTTGTCATCCAGTCGTCAATGATGTCCAGACCGTCGTCTGTGGCATCCTGGGTATATGAGATGTCTCCTTTTACAAGGAAGTCCATCCACTGGACATGGCATTCATTGGCGCCATTTGCCACTGCAAGGCCGCAGATGATGCGTTCCATCCCGTTGAACGGCATGTTATAATTGTAAGGGAAGAGGACGGTATTGTCGTCAAGCTGGAAATATATGGTGCCGGACTCATCCTGCTTCACGGTTACGATAGCCCTGAATTCCTGGATGGCAGCCGCGTCTTGGGGCGCGTCAACCATCGCCGCCTCCTTACTGCATCCGCACATCAGGAATATTGCCGCCAATATTAAAAATACTTTTCCTTTCATGTCTTCTCCTTAAACTGAAATATCCGTTAATCTTGCACGAAAATAGCAAAAAACTGTTTCTTGCAGCCCACTCGTCCCTAAAAAAGGCCATTTTTAAGGACGAGACCCCTTCCAAACGGTGGGTCATCCTTGAAATCGGCCTATTTTAAGGACGATGGAAAAAATCCTTACGGATTAACAGGCATGGCTTCTGATGTGGGATAGGATAAGGTTACGAACGGGTTTTTCTATTCCCAATTCGGTCGCTATAGTTTCAAATAATCCAATAGCATCCTTGATTTCTTCCAAAATGGAGGAAGCGTTTTTGATATCCCCTTGTTCTGCAAAACGAAGAATATCATCACGTGTAACACGCCGGTTCTGGCCAGATAGGCTCATGACATGCCGGTCTCCGATAAACCGGTTTTGCAGGTTTACGGTAAAAGTCACGTCATAGGCTGGTGCAAGCCGCCATATTCCATCAGGTGTGAGGGTGAATGAAAAATTCTTGTCGTGATCGTCGCATACACCTGAAAGATAATTGAATACGGCGCGACGAAAAACCTGTTCCATATCCAAATATGGAAGGCGCAGTTTTCGGCATGCCCTCATTATCTGCTCATATTCCACAGTCTCTCCGTTAAGAGCCTGGAGCGTTGCGGTATGAACTTTAGCGCCATCCTTCCTGTCAAACCGCTCGGTAAGGAAGTGGTTCCGGCCTTCTATGCCAAGCATGCGGCAATTCTCCATCTTGATTCCACATCGGACTGCCATCTTATGATATGCCAGTTCTACTTCTGCAGTGGGCCAAAAATCGGAATCCCTGAATTTCAGGATATACTGCGTAAACGCCTCCGGCAGCAGGAATTGCCCCGACCTGACCTCTCCGGTACTCCAGTCAATCGCGATGATTGCCTTGGGATGCATGCCTCCGGCACTCATACCCACAGACATCAAATCGCCAAGCCCGGGACTGCTGCCCAAATCCAAAGAAACGCCTTCCCGGCTCTTCTGAATCTGCCTGGACAAATCATACAACTCTTCCAGCATAAGCGCGTTGTCGGGAGCCATTCCGTCATATAACGCCGGAACAAACTCCAACGCCCCCATTCCTCGCTTGCCGATAAAGGCGAGTTTGTCAACGGATGTAATATCTGAATGACGAATCTTTCTGCTTTCAGCCCAGGCAGAGAATACAGCATTTCCCCAATCGTCGGGAAGAGCCCCCGAAAGAAAGCGCGGCAGACCTTCATGTTCCTTTGCCCTGCACCAGTCTGACAATCCTCTCTGAACAAGATATATAGAATGATTATATGGCCCTATAGGGTCCAGATCCCAACCATATGAGGTATAGTCGGGATGGAATGAAATGACGGAGCCAAGTTTCCCAAACTTCTGCTTGTATCCACCACGCCACTCCAGCTTTGCTATTTCTCGTCCCCAAAGATTGACGCTTACGATATTGTCTTTCATTTTCCTATCTTTTTAGCGTATAAACTTTGAGGAAGTTCCGGGACAAGTTCTGTAATGTCATCCAAGCGCTGAACTGCCCTGAGAAGAGCAATCAGGTTATCCAGGCCGATAGAATTTCCCTGTCCTCTTTCAAAGCGGACGATGGTCATTACCGATACCCCGCTCTGCAAGGATATCTGCTTTTGTGAAAGTCCAAGAGCCCGACGGTATTCTCTGAACCTTTCACCAAGCATTGAGGCAAGTTCTCCGTTAGAGTACTCGTAAATGTCTTGTATTTGCTCACCATATTCCATGATGCAAATATACAAATTTGATGATTATTGTGCAAATTCGTGCCAAAAATCATCAAATATGTATATTAAACTCCTCTCGCGTCCTTGAAATCGGCTGTTTTTAAGGATGGCCCCCCCCCTCCAAACGGCACCTCGTCCTTGAAAAAGCCTTTTTTTAGGGACGGTGCCTTTTTTAGATGCAAGATTTCGACATGCCGCGAATTATAAGGTCAGAACAAAACAGTGAAACCATGAAAAAAGGACTATTAATCATCGCGGCAGTCATTGCGGCAGCATCATGCTCAAAGGAAGGCATGGGTGGATTCTTCTATGATTATATTGGGGAGGCCGAAGCCCCCAATGCGGCGTACGAAAAGGAGGATGACCCCCTGAACGGTGAATCCTACGATACCATCAAGGAAAATCCTTTCGTATCTACGGCAGAAGAGCCCACCTCCACCTTCTCCGTAGATGCAGACGGCGCCGCTTACGCCATCATGCGCAGCTCACTCGCTTGGGGCCAGCTTCCTCCAAGAAACTCCGTTCGCATAGAGGAGTACCTCAACTACTTCACCTTTGACTATGAAGATCCCACAGGAGATGAAACCATCGCTATCAATGCCGAGGTGGGCGCCTGCCCGTGGAATGCCGGCCACCAGCTCCTGAGGCTTGGCATCAAGGGAAAATCCATGAAGGATGAAGATATTCCTGCAGCAAACTACATCCTCCTTGTGGACAATTCCGGTTCCATGGCCGGAGACGACCGGATTGAACTCCTGAAAAAGGGCCTCACAAGCATGGTGGATTACATGAAACCGGAGGATAGAGTTGCCATAATAACCTACTCCGGCAGCGTTCACAAAGTGCTTGAATCCACTCTCATATCTGAGGGCGCAAGTAATATAAAGAAAGCTATTTCCAGTCTTAAGGCCAGCGGCGCCACCGCCGGCGGCGCGGCCATGAAAACCGCCTATGAGGAGGCTTCCGGCAACTATATCACCGGTGGAAACAACCGCATTATCATGCTTACCGACGGCGATTTCAATGTTGGCGTAAGCGATACTGAAGAACTGGTAAAAATGGTGGAAAGCTATCGCGACAGAGGCATATATCTGAGCATCATGGGCTTCGGCCGCGGGAACTACAAGGACAGCCGCATGGAGAACATCTCCAACCACGGGAACGGCACCTATAATTATATCGACTGCGAAGATGAGATGATCAAGGTCTTCGTAAACGAGCGCAGCCGCTTCTGGGCCGTTGCAAACGACACCAAGTGCCAGGTGCGCTTCAATCCGGAGGCCGTCGCGCAGTACCGCCTCATCGGCTATGAGAACCGCGTGATGTCAAATGAAGACTTTGACGATGCCGCCAAGGACGCCGGTGAAATCGGCGCAGGACAGACCATTACCGCTCTCTATGAGATTATCCCTGCAAATGATGCCGCCGGTTCTCCAGCGACATTTGAAGTTCGCTACAAACTGTCCCTCAAAGACGCAGAAAGCCGTTCCCTCGAGCTTTCAGTTCCTTCTGAACTCTCCGAATCCGAGAACATCCGCTTCGCCTCCGGCGTCGCCGCTTACGGTCTGGTCCTCCTGCAGTCAGAGTACAAGGGAGAGGCCACACTGGCCATGGCCCGTGAAATAGTAGGTTCAGCAAAGAACTTTGATCCCGGTTATTACCGCAACGCTCTGGTGGGATTGATGGAAAGTGCCGCTAAACTTGGTCAGTAAGGATTCCTGTCCTCGAAAAGGGCCATTTTTAAGGATGACATGCCGTTTGGAAGGGGTCTCGTCCTTAAAAATGGCCTTTTTTAGGGACGGGAGAGGAGTTTACTCCGTAAGGAACTTGAAGAAGAAGTCGATATCCTTCTTTTCCCTCAGGCGGGCGATGTAGACCTGGTCGCCGAGGTCATCGGCAAGGGCGGGGTTCATGCGGGTGCAGAGGGTGAGGGCGCTGCCGTATTTTTGGAGGACTTCCATGTGGGAGTGCTTGTAGGTGTGGCAGTCGCGGCGGCCCACATAGGCGCAGTAGAACTGTTCGCCGAAGCCTTTGCGGCGCTCGCCGAAGGCTACCATGTCGGCCCAGATCTGGAAGACGTCGGTGGAGTGGGCGAAGTTCATCATGTCGGGGGTGAAGCCTCCCGGCGGGCGCATATTCACCTCCAGGCCCACGTAGTCGCCTTTTTTGCCCAGACCTTCGCGGTCCCTGTCCAGCTGGAAGAACTCCAGGTGCACGAAGCGGCTCTTTATACCGAAGGCCTTCACCGTGCGGCGGCCAATCTCGGCAAGCTTTGCGGGGACCGTCTTGTTGGTCCAGTAGCAGGTGTCCAGGTTGCCGTGGACGATGTCCATGACGGGAGTGGGGAAGACGGTGTTGTTCTCGAAGACGGGCTCCACGCGATCATTGAAAATGGCGTCGTAGGACACCAGAAGGCCGGTTATGAACTCTTCGATGACAAAGAGGGAGTAGTTCTCAGAGTGGCTTTGGAACCAGGCTTCGAGTTCATCGGCATTGTTTATCTTGGTGGTGCCGGAGGCGCCCACGCCGTTGTCCGGTTTGGCGATTATGGGATAGCCGGTCTTTTTGACGAAGGCCTTGACTTTTGCAGGGCCTTCGGAGCCCTTTATCTGCCGGGCTGTGGGAATGCCGCCTTCCCGGTAGTACTTTTTCATCTCGCTCTTGTTCTTGATTGAGGAGATGCGGTCTGTCTGTATGCCGGTGGTGACGTTGAAATCTGTCCTTAGGCGGGCGTCCTGCTCCAGCCAGTATTCGTTGTTGGACTCTATCCAGTCTATCTTTCCGTATTTGTGGGCGAACCAGGCCACGGCGCGGTACATCTCGCCGTAGTCTTCGAGGTTGTTCACTCTGTAGTAGTCCGTGAGGCTGTCCCTGAGGCCCTGGGAGAGGTTTCCCCAAGGGGTGTCGGCAATGCCAAGGACATTAGCTCCGTTACGTTTTGCCCCGGCGCAAAACTGCCAGTAGCTGTCCGGGAAATGTGGGGAAATGAATATTAAGTTCATAAAACTGTATGTTTTGTTTTCTTCCGATACTTTGTGCATGGCGCCCTCTGAAATCTCCCAGGCCTCGCCGAAGAGCGTTGAGCGGCCGTCCTTGACCATGATATAGCCGCCGTCCGGGAAGGTGTAGAACCGGTGGCCGTAACTGTCCGGGAAGGCAACGTCTTCAAAGAGCCTCTTCCCGTCGATGACCGCATCCCGTACCTGATTGTAGTGCGGCACCAGGTTGATGTCCGTAAGGCCGAGGCCGCGCAGCCAGCGCCTGTATGACGGGTCTGCGGCCTCTCCGGGCAGCTCCGGATGCGAGTAGACAAGGTCTGCGCAGTTCATGCTTCCCGCGCTGCATCCCATGACCACGCCGTCAAAGCCCTTCAGAAGGTCCCTGAGGCCGATTTCATGGATGAACCGGTTCTGTGTGGGAACGTGGCCTCCGCAGAGGACTATCCAATGGGCGCTGCGTACAAGTTCCGGTGCTTTTGAGGCGTTGCGGCGGTCCAGCATGACGATTTCCGACGTATCTATGCCGGAGTTCCGTATGCAGGTGCTCATGCCCTCCAGGACCGAGTCCGTGAAGGCGAAGTCGTCGGGTGCGGCGCTTATCATGAGAACGCGGGCCTGAGGGGGCAGTTCGGCCATCAGGCGGGCAAGGAAACCGTTGTCCGCCGTGAAATGGTTCTGCCCGTACCGTGTGGGGCTGCCGGTGAGAAAGAGTGTCATTATTTCACGCCGAATGCAAAGATGCAGTGGCTGGTATAAGTCTCGCCGGGGCGGAGGATCACGGAGGGCCACTCAGGCTTGTTGGGGGAGTCCGGATAGTGCTGGGTTTCCAGGCAGATGGCGGCTCTCTTCTGGTATGCAATTCCTTTCTTGCCGATGACGGTGCCGTCCAGGAAGTTGCCTGTATAGACCTGAATGCCGGGCTCGTCGGTATAGACTTTCAGGTCGATGCCGGTTTCCGGGCAGTAAAGCTCTGCGGCAACCTTGGTTATGTCTCCGGCAGTGTCGAGACACCAGTTGTGGTCGTAGCCGTTGGCGTTCTTTATCTGCTTGCAGGTGGGGTGGTTGATATCACGGCCGATGAGCTTGGGCTCCCGGAAGTTCACGGGGAAATCGGCAACGTAGCGTATCTCGCCGGTGGTCATGAAGGTGCTGTCAACGGGGGTGAAATGCGAGGCGTTGATGAAGAGGATGTCCTTTTCGATGCTGTGGCCGGCGGGGTCTCCGGAGAGGTTGAAGTAGGAGTGGTTGGTCATGTTCACCACCGTGGGCTTGTCAGTCACGGCCTCGTAGGCTATGTCGATGGCGTTGCCTTCGGTGAGGGTGTAGGTGACGCAGGCCTTGACGTTTCCGGGGAAGTTGTTGTCTCCGTCAGGGGAGTCGATCTGCAGTTTGAGGTGGCTGGAATCGGCCTCCAGAACGGTGTAGGCCTTGTACTGCCAGCCGGTGGGGCCGCCGTGGAGGCAATGGCCGAAGTTGTTCTGCGGGAGCTGGAAGGTCTCGCCGTCTATGGTGATGCGGCCCTGGGCGATGCGGTTGGCATACCTGCCGATGGCTGCGCCGAAGTCCGTTGAGTTGTTCTCCGGGAAATAATCGGCAACCTTGTCAAAGCCGAGGACGACGTCCTGCATCTTTCCTTCCTTGTCCGGGACCATGACGGAGACGATACGGCCGCCGAAGTTTGTGATGCACACCTCCATGCCGGCCTTGTTGGTAAGTGTATACAGGGCCGTGGGGGCTCCTTCGTATTCTCCTTCGAAATCCTTGGGATTCAGGCCTGAGAGGGTTGTATTGTGGGTGCACGCGGCGAGAGTCGCAGCGGTGACGGCAAGGGCAAACAGTCTTTTCATCTTTGGTTTTCTTTTATTGTCCAAATATACTTATTTTTGTGGGAGTAAACGCCACATTTATGAAAAAGATTTTCCTCATACCCTTCCTCGCAATGGCCCTTGGCGCGCAGGCTCAGGTTGTTGTCTCCGTACACGAAACCGCAAAGGACCAGCCGGTCATTCCGGCCGAGATTTACGGACAGTTCTCCGAACATCTTGGAAAATGCATATACGAGGGTATCTGGGTGGGTCCCGGTTCGTCCATCCCCAACGTGGACGGCTACCGTACCGATGTGCTGAACGCCCTCAAGGCGCTGAAGGTCCCCGTCCTTCGCTGGCCGGGCGGCTGCTTTGCCGACGAGTACCACTGGATGGACGGAATCGGCCCAAGGGAGAACAGGCCCAAGCTGGTGAACAACAACTGGGGTGGCACCGTGGAGGACAACTCCTTCGGCACGCATGAATTCCTGAATCTCTGCGAGATGCTGGGGACGGAGCCCTACATCAGCGGAAACGTTGGTTCCGGTACCGTCGAGGAACTTGCGAAGTGGGTGGAATACATGACAGCCGAAAACGGCACCATGGCCGAACTCCGTGCCAAAAACGGCCGCAGGGAGCCCTGGAAGGTCAAATATCTTGGCGTCGGCAATGAGAACTGGGGCTGCGGCGGAGACATGACCGCCCAGTACTACTCTGACGTTTACAAGCGTTATGCCCTCTATGCCCGCAACTATTCCGGGAACAGCCTGTTCAAGGTGGCCTGCGGCGCTTCCGGAGACGATTACGAATGGACCCGCACCCTGATGAAAAACGCCCGCAGCAAGATGAACGGGCTTTCCGTCCATTTCTATACGGTGCGTGACTGGAATCACAAGGGATTGGCCATGCAGTTCACGCCGGAAGAGTATTATGCCACCCTTGCCTATTCATACCGCATAGACGAAATCCTCCGGAACCATTCGGACATCATGGACGCCTACGACCCACAGAAGAAGGTGGCCCTCATGCTTGATGAATGGGGAACCTGGTTCGATGTCGAGCCCGGCACCAACCCCGGCCACCTCTTCCAGCAGAATACCATGCGGGATGCCATGGTTGCGGCCGTCAACCTGAATGTTTTCAACAGGCACACAGACCGCCTCAAAATGGCAAACATAGCCCAGATAGTGAATGTCCTTCAGTCCATGATTCTCACTGACGGCCCCAGGATGGTCCTTACGCCCACCTACCATGTGTTCAGGATGTTCAACGTGCACCAGGATGCCACTTTCGTGCCTTCGGAGGCCTCCTGCGGCACTATCGTTTCCTGCGACGGGGATGTCATGCCGTCCTTCAGCCAGTCGGTCTCCCGTGACTCCGCCGGCCTCATTCACATTTCCATGGCGAATCCTTATCTTGACAAAGCCGTTAGCGTTGAGGTGAATTTTGATGAGCTGAAGCCGCGTTCCGTGAGCGGCGAGATACTCAAGGCATCGGCAATCAATGCCTGCAACGAGTTCGGAAAGGCCCCTCAGGTGCAGCCGGCCCGGTTCAAGGGCGCCAGGGTGTCAGGAAAAAAACTGACGCTCACCTTGCCGGCAGCGTCAGTCGTCGTTCTTGAAATAAAGTAGGGTACTACTTCTTTCCGCGCCAGAGTGCGGTCATGTCTTCAAGGGTCTTGCCCTTGGTTTCGGGGACGAGCTTCCAGACGAATATGGCTGCGGCAATGCAGATCACGCCGTAAAGTGCATATGCGAAGAAGTGGCCGAAACTGTCACCCATGGCTCCAAGTTTCATGTTGTACATGGGTACGAAGGTGGAGCTCACGATGAAGTTGAATATCCACTGGAACGCAACGGCAATGGCTGTTGCCTGGCTGCGGATGGTGTTGGGGAAGATCTCTGAGATATAGACCCAGCAGATGGGGCCCCAGCTGAACATGAAGCACGCGCTGTAGACCATGATGCTTATGACGGGAATGACCGCCGGCATCGCAACTACGTTGGAAAGGGCTACTCCAAGTGCTCCCAGTGCCATTCCTAGGGAACCCGTGATGAGCAGGGGCTTTCGGCCCAGTTTCTCTACGGAGAATACGGCAACCAGAGTGAAGCTGATATTGATTACGCCCATGATGACGGTGAAGAGCATGTTGTTGCTCACGCCCATGGATTCGAAGATTCGGGGTGCGAAGTAGAGAACGGCGTTGATGCCGATGATCTGCTGGAAAACGCTGAGCATGCATCCGATAAAAACCACCAGGAAGCCATAGGCAAAGAGCTTTTCGGTCTTTTCCACGGCGGTTTCCTTGATTTCGGCAAGGATTTCACGGGCCTTGGCTTCTCCGTTGATGTTGGAGAGGACGGTGAGGGCCTTGTCATCCTGGCCGTTCAGGGCAAGGTAGCGGGGCGTTTCGGGTACCAACAGGATGAGAAGGGCGAAGAGCCCGGCGGGGACGGCTTCGGAAACGAACATTACCCTCCAGCCGATGCTGTTGGTCCATTCCACTATGGCGGGGTCGTTTGCATGGCTGCGGATGATAAGGAAGTTTACGAAGTACACCACCAGCTGGCCGAAAATGATTGCGAACTGGTTCCAGGACACCAGCGTTCCGCGCTTTGAGGCGGGAGCCACTTCAGCAATGTACATGGGACAAAGGGCCGATGCAAGGCCCACGCCGATGCCTCCGAGGATGCGGTAGCAGTTGAAGGCGACGAGAAGGCTTCTGGATGCGGCGCCTCTTTCGAAGAAGAGGAATTCCGGATAGTAGGACCCCAGGGCGCTCAGGAAGAAAAGGATACCAGCAATGAACAGGGACTTCTTTCGGCCCAGCCTGGAGGCCATTACGCCGGAGATGAATGCGCCGATGATGCATCCGATAAGTGCGCTTGAGGTTGTGAAACCATGGACGCCGTCCGTGTAATTGAAGTCGGAGGCACTCCTGAAGAAGGCCTGCAGACCCTTTTCTGCACCGGAAATGACAGCAGTGTCGTAACCGAAGAGAAGACCGCCGATGACGGCGACAAGCACGATTCCGAACAGATATACCGGATTTCCGTTTTGTCTGTAATTGCTCATATGTTGTTTTTGTTGATACAAGTCACAAAAATAAGCAAAAAAATGATTAACTTTGACAAAAGATGATTTAGTTGAATATGGATAAAGAAAACCTTCAGAAAATTGCATCGCAGGTGCGCCGTGACATCATCCGCATGGTTACTGCGGCCAAATCCGGCCATCCCGGCGGCTCCATGTCCACTGCGGACATCCTCACCGCACTGTATTTCGAGGTGATGGACCAGAACCCCGCCACATGGACACGTGACGGCAAGGGACAGGACCAGTTCATCCTCTCTGCCGGCCACCTGGCCCCGGTTTATTACTCTATACTTGCCCGTGCCGGTTATTTTCCGGTAAATGAGCTGGGTACCCTCCGTAAGCTGGGTTCCCGTCTTCAGGGCCACCCTTCAGTGCGCAGGAACCTTCCCGGCATCACACAGTGCTCTGGCTCCCTTGGTCAGGGTGTTTCCGTCGCAGCCGGTCTTGCACTGGCAAAGAAGCTTGACGGCGACAAGCACTGCGTGTACGTGCTGTGCGGTGACGGCGAATCGGAAGAAGGCCAGATCTGGGAAGGCGCAGAGTTCGCCACCCATCACAGCCTTGGCAACCTTATCGGCATGACAGACTGGAACGGCCAGCAGATTGACGGCCCCGTTGAAAGCGTTTCCGGCGGCGGAGACCTCCAGCTCAAATGGCAGGCCTTCGGCTGGAACACCGTAACTGCCGACGGCCACGACATGGAAGCCATCGTAACCGCCTTCCGGAAGGCAAAGGAAATGGGCAAGAAGACCAACCGCCCCACCATGATCCTCTTCAAGACAGACATGGGCCACGGCGTTGACTTCATGGCCGGCACCCACAAGTGGCACGGCAAGGCCCCTTCCGCAGAACAGTGCGAAGCCGCCCTCGCCCAGCTCGAAGAAACCCTCGGTGACTATTAGTTCTGTCATCCCGAGCAAAGTCGAGGGATCTTAATTTAAACAATGTAAAAACTATGAAAAAATATATCGACACAGGAAAGAAAGACACCCGCAGCGGTTTTGGCGAAGGTCTCCTCAGGGCCGGCAAGGCCGATGAGCGCGTAGTTGCCCTCACCGCAGACCTCAAAGGCTCCCTCAAGATGGACGCCTTTGCTGCTGAATTTCCGGAAAGATTCATCCAGTGCGGCATCGCAGAAGCCAACATGGTAGGTGCAGCTGCCGGCCTTGCAATTGCCGGAAAGATTCCCTTCATCGGCTCATTCGCAGAGTTCGTCACCGGCCGAGTCTACGACCAGCTTCGTCAGGAAGTCGCTTACGGCAACACCAACGTGAAGATTGCTTCTTCCCATGCAGGCATCACCCTCGGTGAAGACGGCGCAACCCACCAGACCATGGAGGACATCGCCCTCATGCGCGCCCTTCCCGGAATGGTAGTGGTAAACCCCTGCGACTACAACCAGACAATGCAGGCAACTATCGCCGCTGCAAAGTATCAGGGCCCCGTTTATCTGCGTTTCGGCCGTCCTTCGGTTCCCAATTTCACAGACCCTGAAGAGCCATTTGAGATTGGCAAGGCATACGTCATGAACGAAGGCAAAGACGCCACCGTATTCTGCTGTGGCCACCTTGTATGGGAAGCCCTCCAGGCTGCTGAAATCCTTGAAGCAGAAGGCATCTCCCTCGAGGTTGTCAACGTCGCTACCATCAAGCCCCTGGACGAGGACGCCATCATCGCTTCCATCAAGAAGACCGGCAAGGCCATCGTCGCAGAGGAGCACAACATGGCAGGCGGCCTTGGCGAAGCCATCGCCGGAGTCCTTGCTCAGAAGCACCCCGCCAAACTTGAGTTCATGAACGGCGGAGACCGCTTCGGCCAGACCGGCACCCCAGCCGAACTCATGGCCCTCTACGGCCTCGACGCCGCCCACATCGCCGACAAGGTTCGCGCCGTGCTCAAATAGCCCCGCCCACGCCCGATTGCCGGGCTTCACCCCCGCAACCCTTGGCTCCCATCCCTGAAAACCCCGTTTTTCAAGGATGGGAGTCCCATATCTGCCCCCCGTCCTCAAAAACGCCCGTTTTTAGGGACGGCACCCCCTCCAGGCGGCACCCCGTCCTCAAAAATGCCCGTTTTCAAGGATGGCACCCCTTCCAGGCAGCACCCCGTCCTCAGAAATGCCCTTTTTCAAGGATGAGTGGCATGTTATTCGCAGGTGCTGATGAAAAGATATCACCATGAAAAAGATTTTGCTAAGTTTGCTGGCTCTTTTGACGGTGTCAGGGAGCCTGTTTGCCCAGGGAGGCAACAAGAGCGGCATGGAGTGGATTGAAGAAGAGACAGACGGAGGCAGAAAACCAGTGATTATCAATCCTAATTATGGCGGTCCGGACTATTATAACGACCCATACATTCTGATGACCCCTCAGGAACAGATGAGGATCATATATGGAAGTCGTTACCGTAAAGCCAAGAGCAGAATCAGCGGAGGTGTCACTCTCTCGTTATTGGCTGCACCGTGCCTTGGAGTGTTTTCGGTGCTGTGCTTCCCCCATGACCTGCCTGGACTTGGCGCGATTGGGCTTGCAGGTACGGCCGCATGTGTCGGAGCGGGCATAGCGCTTTGGGCCAAAGGTCAGAGGGAGATGGACTGGATACTTGACGACTACGCCAGGAACTATGGTCCAAGGCCATATTCAAGCCTGTCTTTCGGCCCCACCCTTAGCGGAGGGATGGGACTTGCCTTGAATTTTTAAGATTTCGGATTATCTTGTTAACGACAGCCTCTGACACTTGCCAGAGGCTGTTTCATTGCTGTTTACCACCAAACGGATAACCTGTTTCTAACGATTTGGGACGATTGTGACGAAAAATCTTCAGAAAAAAACACGAAGATTTATACGTTTCCGAAAGCCTGTTTGGAAAAGAATACATATCTTGCCGCCATGTGCCACTAAGGGTACGGACACAATATGTATTACGGCAGAATATCCGAATGCGAAGTTCGGTTCAGAGAGGGCGGCCCGTTCTGGCATATATGTACCTCTCCAATTGAAACAGATATCTATTTTCGGAATGATGAGGAGCATGCAGAAGCTCTCAACATTCTGGCAATAACCGTGTTTCTCTCCAGATGTCGGCTTCTTGCCCATTCTGTGATGACTAATCATTTTCACTTTGTCCTGGAAGGAACAGAACCGGCGGTGCATGAGTTCTGGGATATCTTTTATGACCGGTTTTCGGCATTTTTAAAAAGAACGGGAAGGCCGTATCTTGCAAAGTCGTGCAGGCCGCAGTTTATTCCTATCAAGGACCTCAAGCAGCTCAAGGATGAGATTGCGTATGTTATACGGAATCACTTTGCAGCAGCGCCGGATTACAATATTTTTGCCTGTCTTTGGGATAGTGGACATCTGTATTTCAATCCGCTTCTGCCTTGGATGAAGGTTGGAAAAAGCGCTGCGGAGTTGAAATACTCAGAGCGCCGGAATTTCAAGCACGAACGAGACGCCTCGCTTGACCCGCGCATCATGGTTCTGGACGGAGTTGCCATCCCTGCCTGTTTCGTTGATTATAAGCGCGCAGAATCATTCTTCGAGAACGCACGGGAGTTTTTGCTCTGGACAATGAAGAATGTGGAATCCATGGTGGAAGTAGCAAAGCGCATTGGCGAAAAACCCAACTTGACCGATACCGAACTACGCTCGGTAATATGGCAAATGTGCAAACAGAAATACAACGCTAAAGGGCCAGGTACGCTTTCTTCTGAAGACAAGGCAGAACTCATCAACTCCTTGAAGTTCGACTACAGCGCGTCCAACTCTCAGATTGCACGATGTACAGGTTTCAGGCTCTCTGAAATCAATCAGATCTTTCCCCTTTCGGCTCAAGATAAGTAGCCCCGTCCTCAAAAATGCCCGTTTTCAAGGATGGCACCCCCTTCTGGCAGCACCTCATCCTCAAAATTGCCCGTTTTTAGGGACGGCACCCCTTCCAGACGGCACCTCATCCTCAGAAATGCCCTTTTTTAGGGGCGACACCCCCTCCAGACGGCACCCCATCCTCAAAATTGCCCGTTTTCAGGGACGGTTAGCGGGAGCCGAGGAAGAGAAGCACCATGCTGGCAAGGAGAAGGGCCAGGTCCAGGGCTTTGGCGCGGAGGTTCTTTTCGTGAAGCAGGAATGCGCCGATGGCGAAGCTCACCAGGACGCTGCCGCGGCGAATCATCGACACAACGGCAATGAGCGCATCCGGGCTTGCAAGGGCCTGGAGATGGGCATAATCGGCAGCGCAGAGGAAAATGCTGATAAGGGGAATGGCCCAGGACCAGCGGAATCCCTTTGCCGATGCCACCCCGGCCGCCCTGGCTGCACGCCCATTGGTCAAAAGCAGCAGCACCCCCATCATGCCGGCCTGGTACAGCGTGTACCATCCAAGGACCAGCTTCTTGTCAAGGCCGAGATGCTCCGGAGACATGAGATACTTGTCATAGAGCCCGCTGGCGGCACCAAGGATGACGGCAAGCACAAGGCAGACGACCCACTTGTTATGATGCGTCCGGATACCTTCCTTCTCTCCCGTGCGTTTCATGAGAAACAACGCCACAAGTGCCAGTGCAACGCCCGCACTCTGAAGAAGGTTCAGCCTTTCGCCAAATATAATCACCGCCCCGATAAGCACAAGCACCGGCCGTGAAGCATTTACCGGCCCTACAATGGTGAGCGGCAGATGCTTCATCGCATAGTACCCGGCCACCCATGAGGACAGCACCAGCGCGCTTTTCATCAGTATCCACTTCTGCACGTCCCAGCCTTCCCAGCCAGTGGAAAACACGAACGGAAGCATGATCAATGCCGAAAATACAGTATTCAGGAACAGCACCGGAATAACGGCGTTCCCCTTCAGTGCAATCTTTTTTGCAGAATCATAGCAGCCCAGCAGCGCTGCCGACAAGAACGCAAGCAGCCACCACATCAGACCTCAATCCCCATTATATAGTCATTCATATAAAACCCCTTGCCGATAGGAAAATCCCCCTGCCTTACAATCTTGAATCCCACATGCTCATAGAACCCCAGTGCCGGATTCTCCCTGTTCACGTTGAGCTCTACCACCGCATGCCCCGCCTCGTCCTTCACGTGCTTCAGAGCCCGGTCCATGAGCAGTTTGCCCAGCCCCGTCTTCTGGGCCGACGGCATCACATATATCTTCTGCAGGTGGTATAGACCTTCGCGTTCCTTCTGCACGGACACATATCCCTGTGGCTTATCTCCATCCCAAGCGATATAATACACATGCCCCTCCCTGACCTGTTTTTCAAGATTTGGAAGAGAATACATCCAGTCCATCATGTAATCCATCTGCTCCGGCGACAGGATAGTCCTATAGGTCTCCCTGAACACCACTTCGGCCATGTTATGTATAGTGGCAAGGTCTTCCCTTGCGGCCATTTTGATTTCAACCATGACGCAAAGTTACAACAAATCCCGCACATTTTCCCGTCCCAGGCAGTGATGGCCTGAAGGAGGACGCTATACTCCGCGGCGGTACTCGCTGGGAGACATGCCGGTGCGTGTCTTGAAGAACTTGTTGAAGACGCTGGCGCTGGGGAAGTTCAGCTTGAAGACTATCTCCTTGATGCTCTCGCCGGAGTAGCGCAGGAGGTTCTTGGCTTCCAGGATCACGAAGGCGTCAATCCAGTCCGGACCGCTGCGGCCGGAGGTGTCACGGATTACCTTGGACAGGTACTTTGGAGTAAGGCAGAGCTTGTCGGCATAGAACTGCATGCCGCGCTGGGAGCCGTGGAACTCGGTGACAAGTTTAATGAAACGCTCGAAGGTGAGCTGCGCCCTTGCGCCGGCATCCGTCAGCACGGCATCCTTTGTCCGGGACTGAATCTGCCTTTTCCAGATATCCTCTGCAAGATAGCTCAGGGATGACAGGAGCTCCTCTATGATTTGTTTTTTGTTTGACAGCGAGGATACCAGAACCTGTTTTGCCAGCAGGAAATAGGATTCGGCAAGGGACAGCTGCTCGTCGTCCAGGACAATGCACGGGTTTTCGAGAAGCTGGAGGCTGTCCTGGAAAACCTTGTTGAAATCGAGGCGCAGGCCTGACATGAATTCCTTGGAAAGGACGGCGAAGACAAGCCGCGTGTCGGCAATGCCTTCGTCGGAAGGGGAGTCTATCCTTATTATATTGCCCGGTACCGACACCAGCAGCGACCTTTCCTGCACCTCGTAACTGCCAAGGTTCACCTCTATCTTGAAATGTCCCTTCTTGAGAAAGAAGATGATGTACCCGTCAAACCGTATCGGGTACTTGAGGATTTCAAGGATACGGTTGTTCGCAAGGGCGTAGCCGCCCTCGGCCTCCCCAAGGATGAAGTCGCTGCCTATGGAGTAACTGTCAATGTTTCCGGAAAGCCTGAGAATTTTCTGGATGCTTATGTTTTGCAGGGCGTCTTGCATAAAGGTAGGATTATTGTTTTCTCCGCCAAAGATACTAAAAAACGGTAAAAACATGTAAAAAATTCGCAAAATTCGACCAAAAGAAAACAAAAACGAAGAAAGCAGGCTTTTTTAGGCGAAATATTGGTCTTAATTTTGCACCCGGAAAAACGAAAAGAAAATTATCAAAACTACCGAATATGAAAAAGTCTTTGATTTGGGTTGCAATCCTCATGGTCTCCGCGCCTCTGCATGGACAGACCGTGCTCACCCTCGATGACTGCCGGCAGATGGCCGTAAGTACGTCCAAGGCGCTGAGCCAGGCCACGACGGCGGTGGAGATGGCCGGTTATGACAGGAAGATTGCGTTTGCGAATTACTTCCCCAGCGTCAGCGCCACGGGTGTGTACATATACAATAACAGGAACATCTCTCTCGTGAGCGAGGAGCAGTCCCGGAAGATAAGGACCGCCGGCGACAAGATGCAGGAAGGTATCAACTCCGCAGCGCAGATCCATCCGGACGTGCCAGAAGAGGTCCTCTCGAACCCTTTGTACCAGCATGTGCTGGAGCTCCTCCAGGGCAGGATAGACGGCATGATTCCCAACATCGCTGAGCCGGTGAACGCCATCGGCGCAGAGATTGACGACGCCCTCCATCCGGACCTTCATAATATCATGGCAGGTGCCGTTACGGTGCGCCAGCCAATCTTCGTCGGCGGCAAGATAGTCTATTCCAACCAGATGGCCGCCCTTGCCGAAGACCTCGCCAAGGCAAAGTACGACATGGAATATGCCGATGTCCTCCTGGACACCGACCAGGCCTACTGGCAGATAGTCTCCATCGCCGGAAAGAAGAAGCTGGCCGAATCCTACAGCGCTCTCCTTCATCAGATGGAAAACGACGTGCTGCTTGCCGTCCGGGAAGGAGTGGCCACCGAATCGGACGCCCTACAGATAAAGGTCAAGGCCAACGAGGCCGACATGCTCCTCACCAAAGCCGCCAACGGCCTTGTGCTCTCGAAGATGCTCCTCTGCAAGAAGACCGGCCTCCCCCTGGACACGGAAATCATCCTTGCTATGAATCCCTGGACGTAATTCCCGTCCCCGCGGCGGTAAGGGAAAGGTCCATTGAGGACATCTGGTCATCCCGCCCTGAAACCCGCAGCCTCACCCTTGCCGGCGAGATCTTCGACCGCAAGGCCAAGGTCGCAAGGGCCGACATGATGCCGAAGGTGCTTGCAGCTGGAGGATTCCTCCTCCCCAATCCCAATGCGTATGACGGCATCCAGAGCATCTGGCAGGGCGGAACCCTCTGCGTCGGAGTCGTGGTGAACGTCCCCATCTTCCACGCCGGCGAAAGCCTTAACAAGTATCGCAAGGCAAAGGCCGAAGCCCGTCTGTACACTGACAAGCTCGAAGACGCAAAACAGCTTATCAGCCTCCAGGTGACCCAGCAGCGCAAGCTCTTCGACGAAGCTCTCGAAAAACTGACGATGGCCGAGTCCAACCTCCACAGTGCCGAGGAGAATCTCCGCAAGGCGACGGTCGGTTACCAGGCCGGCGTGGTGGAGACCAACACGGCGCTTGGCGCCCACACGGCCTGGCTCAGCGCCCACAGCGAATATATAGACGCCGGCATAGAACTCCAGATGGCCGCGGCCTCACTCAGGAAAGCGGAAGGTGAAACAGTTAACAACATATAAAGAGATGAAAAAGAATTATAACCTGCTCATAGGTGTTTGCGCCCTCGTGGCGGTGATATTGATAGTGGCCGTGGCCGGGTATGTGGCCTCCCGCCCCAAGGCGATCGTAATCCAGGGAGAGGCCGAGGCTACGGAATACCGGGTCTCCGGCAAGGTCCCGGGCCGTATCGAGGAATTCCGTGCCGATGAAGGCCAGGCGGTGCGCAAGGGTGACACCCTCGTAGTCATCGACTCCCCGGAAATACGTTCCAAGCTGGCCGAGGCCAATGCCGCCCGCGCGGCGGCCATGGCCCAGCGCGACAAGGCCTACAACGGCGCCCGCAGCGAACAGATAACGGGTGCGTACGAGATGTGGCAGAAAGCCCTCGTGGGACAGGATGTGATGAGAAAGTCCTACGAGAGAATCAAGAAGCTGCACGATGAGAAGGTGGTTTCGGACCAGAAGTATGACGAAGTCAAGGCCCAGTATGACGCCGCCCGCGCTACGGCGAGGGCCGCAAAAAGCCAGTATGACATGGCCCTGAGGGGCGCACGTCAGGAGGACAAGGATGCGGCCGTCGCCCTGGTGGAGCGCGCGAACGCGGCCGTCGACCTCGTCAACTCCTACCGCGACGAAATCATGCTCACTTCCCCTGCCGACGGAATCATTGCGGCAAGGTATCCCAAGGTGGGGGAACTCGTGGGCCAGGGATCTCCCATCATGACAATACAGGACCTTGACGACATGTGGCTCACTTTCAACATCCGCGAAGACCGCCTGGACGGAATGCGCTCCGGCGACCATCTCCAGCTCACCGTCCCCGCGCTCAGGAACGCCTCCATAACAGCTACCGTATACTATGTGGCCGTCCGCGAATCATACGCGACATGGCGTGCCACCAAGGAGATAGGCGAATTCGACACCCGCACCTTCGAGGTCCGAGCAAGGCCGGACACCAAGGTTGAGGGCCTCCGCCCCGGAATGAGCGTAATCCTTCTCAGGAGGGAGAAATAATGAAACGCATCTCAAACATAATAAGGCGTGAACTTTACCTCTGGTCCAAAAGGCCGATATACCTTCTGGGCTCGGTGGAAGTGATGCTGGCATCCGCCATTTTCTTCCTGAGCTTCTTCGGGAAGGGACTGCCGGAGGACATCCCCATCGGTGTGGTGGACAGGGACTGCTCCTCCACGTCCAGGAACTTCATCCAGCAGCTGGACGCGACGCAGCTTGGAAATGTCATTCGCTTCGGGAGCATACCGGAAGCAAGGCGTGAGCTGGAGACTGGAAAGATATCGGCCTATGTGGTTATACCTGAGAGGTTTGACGAGGACGTGCAGGCTTTCCGCTGCCCCAGGATGGGGGTGTATGTGAATGCCATGAATCCGGTCATCGGAGGGGCCCTTGCATACAAGGACGTGCTCACCATGGTGAATCTCACCAACGGAGCCGTCCAGAGGCAGGTCCTCAGGGCAAAGGGCGTGAACGAGAGGGAGATAATGGCAAGGATACAGCCCGTCGTGGTGGATGCGCACAATATCGGCAACGCCCCCACCAACTATGCCTACTATCTCTGCAACATGATCCTGTCCGGGCTGTTGGCGATGAGCATCATGCTAGTCGTTTCCTACGCCCTGGCGTCGGAGCTTAAATTCGGCACCTCCCGTCAGCTGCTCGCCCTGGGCGGGGACGATATCGGCCTCACGGTGCTTGCGAAGCTCGTGCCCTATACGGTGCTCTTCACAATGCTGGGAGTGTCGCTGGAGCTGGTTATGTTCGGCCCGCTGCATTATCCCATGAGGGGGTCTGTCCTTAACATGGTCCTAGCGGTTCTTCTCATGGTGCTTGCATACGAGGCGGTATCAGTCTTCGTGGTGTCCATGGTCCCCACCCTCCGCCTTTCCGTCTGCATCAGCGCCCTGTACAGCATACTTGGCTTCTCCTTCGCGGGATTCACGCTTCCGGTGAGCTCTCTGCCTCCTGCGCTGCAGGGGCTGTCGGCCATCTACCCGCTGCGCAGTTACTATCAGTTCTACGTGCAGGAGGCGGTTTTCGGGACCGGTTTCCGGGGATGGTGGCTGCAGGCGGTCATGCTGCTTGTTTTCCAGCTTGTCCCTCTCGTCGGGCTCAGGCGCCTTGGTGATGCATATAAATACCAGAATTATCCCATCAACTGATCATGGCAGGAAGAATAACATATCTCGGACGATGGCTCAGGGATGCCTGGGGCATCTTTGTCCGGGAACTCATAATGTTAGGGAAAGACAGCGGCGTGCTGCTGATATTCCTTTTTGCGGGGCTTGTATATCCGGTGCTCTATAACTGGATTTACGGCTACGGCGTGGTGGACGAGATGCCGGTCGCCGTGGTTGACAATTCGGCGGGCAGTTACAGCCGGCGCTATATCCGTGAGGTGGACGCCACCAGGGAGGTTGCCATAGCATACGACTGCGTTTCAATGGATGAGGCACGCGCGCTCATGGAAAGGGGCGAGGTGCACGGAATCATCTTCATCCCTTCCGACTTCGACACCCGCCTTGCCCTCATGGAGCAGGGGACGATATCCACTTATTCCGACATGTCCACCTTCCTCTATTACAAGAACATGACCGTTGCAACGAACAAGGTCATGCTTGACGAGGTACACAAGATACAGGCCGAGCGCTATGCGGCCGCAGGCTACACCGGGCAGGATGCCGTCCAGCTCATAGAACCGGTGCGCTACGACGAATTCGTGCAGTACAACCCGGCCATTTCCTTCACCATGTTCTTCGTCTACATGGCCATGATGATGATACTGCAGCAGGTGATGTTCTACGGCAGTTCCACCCTGGCGGGAACCATGAGGGAGGAAGGGCGCAGCTTCGTGCGCCGCCTCAGGGGCCGCGGCATGGGAAGGATAGTGATAGGGAGGGGGCTTGCATACTTCCTGATGTTCATGGTCCTTGGCGTTTACGGAACGCTCCTTGTCCCCGTGCTTTTCCACCTTCCGATACATTGCCGCTGGTGGGAGATGCTGGTGCTGCTTGCCTTCTACGTTGCCGACATCATCTTCTTCTCCTTCACCTGGTCCAGCGCCATAGCGAAGAGGGAGACCGTGCTGGTGCTGCTTCTTTTCGTGACTCCTATCGCCGTGTTCCTCACGGGATTCACATGGCCGGTGTCCAGCATGCCATATATCTGGAGGGTGGTTTCGTACGTGTTCCCCTCGACCTTCGGGTGCAGGGCGTACATGATACTTGGCATGGCGGGAAGCCTTGAGGCCATCGCCCCTCAGATTCAGGCGCTTGCCATTCAGACGGCCGTTTACTTCGTGCTGGCCTCCGTGGCCGGCCGGGCGGAGAGCCTGATATACAGGCGTCTTGCAAAGTAGAAAATATCTTGCTACCTTTGTAGATAAGTGTTTTTTGAAGCCTATGTCTAATTCTACAGGGCATATCGCACAGGTCGTGGGACCCGTAGTGGATGTGCATTTCGACATATCGGCACGTGAGGCCGAAAAGGAACTACCCCGTATTGACGATGCTCTTGAGGTCATTCGCCCGGATGGCCGCAGGCTCATCCTGGAAGTGCAGCAGCATATTGGCGAGGACACCGTGCGCTGCGTTGCCATGGACTCCACCGACGGCCTCCGCCGCGGTCTGGAGGTGCGCAACACCTTCCTTCCCATAACCATGCCCGTGGGTGCACAGATTCGCGGCAGGGTTATGAACGTTACCGGAAACGTCATCGACGGCATGCCAGAACTTGACCGAGAAGGGGCTCTCCCCATCCACCGCGAACCGCCTAAGTTCGAGGACCTTACCACATCGCAGGACATCCTCTTCACGGGTATCAAGGTCATCGACCTGCTGGAACCTTACCTCAAGGGCGGCAAGATCGGCCTTTTCGGCGGAGCAGGTGTGGGAAAGACGGTGCTCATCAAGGAACTCATCAACAACATCGCAAAAGCGCACAACGGTTTCTCCGTGTTCGCCGGCGTTGGAGAACGTACCCGTGAAGGCAACGACCTCCTCCGCGAAATGATAGAATCCGGCGTTATCCGCTACGGAGACGCCTTCAACAAGGCCATGGAAGAAGGCAAGTGGGACCTCTCCCTGGTCGATAAGGAAGAACTCGCAAAGTCCCAGGTGTCCATGGTCTTCGGCCAGATGAACGAACCCCCGGGAGCACGTTCCAGCGTTGCCCTGAGCGGCCTCACCCTGGCGGAATCCTTCCGCGACGCAGAAGGCTCCGACGGCCCCAAGGACATCCTCCTTTTCATCGACAACATCTTCCGATTCACCCAGGCCGGCTCCGAGGTGTCCGCCCTCCTTGGCCGAATGCCTTCCGCCGTTGGTTACCAGCCCACCCTTGCCACCGAAATGGGCAAGATGCAGGAGCGCATCACCTCCACCAAGAACGGTTCCATCACATCCGTCCAGGCCGTCTACGTCCCTGCCGATGACCTCACGGACCCCGCCCCCGCAACTACCTTCTCCCATCTGGATGCCACCACCGTCCTGAGCCGAAAAATCACCTCACTGGGCATCTACCCGGCCGTAGACCCGCTGGAGTCCACCTCCAGGATCCTGGATCCCAACATCGTAGGAGAAGCCCACTACAATACTGCCCAAAGGGTAAAGCAGATACTCCAGAGGAACCAGGAGCTGCAGGACATCATCGCCATCCTTGGCATGGACGAACTCTCGGACGAAGACAAGACCACCGTGAACCGCGCCCGCCGCGTCCAGCGCTTCCTCTCCCAGCCCTTCTACGTGGCCGAAGCCTTCACCGGCGTCAAGGGCGTCATGGTCTCCATCGAAGACACCATCCGCGGCTTCAACATGATACTTGACGGCGAGGTTGATTACCTCCCTGAACAGGCCTTCCTGAACGTCGGCACCATCGAAGATGCCATCAAGAAGGGCGAGGCCATACTTGCAGCAGCGAAGTAATGGATTTGACACTGCATATCCTTTCCCCGGAGGGGCCTGTACTTGAGACAGGGGCCGATCTCGTGACCCTTCCCGGCGCCGCCGGCTCCTTCACCATCCTCAAGGACCACGCCCCCATAGTGACCGCCCTGGTGAAGGGCAATGTCCGCTATGTCTCCGAAGGAAAGGAAGAACTCGTCCCCATCAAGGAAGGCTTTGCCGAGGTCCGCAGCAACACCGTAACCGTCTGTGCCGAAGTATGATAGCAGCGCTCCTCATATCGCTTCTTCTACTCCAGGCGCCGGTGGAATCTCCATCCGCCTTTGACATGGACGAATACCTCTATGGCCATGTCATGGATGCATACGACTGGCACATCACCACTATAAACGGCAAACATATAAGCATTCCGCTGCCGGTGATTGTGCGCAGCAAGACAACCGGATGGCATGTGTTCTCTTCGGCAAAACTTGCCCACGGACACGAATACGAAGGCTTTTTCATCCATCATGACGCGGAGTCCCACAAGGACAGGATAATGGAGCATACTTCTGCGGGCGACGTGCGTCCGCTTGACATCTCCATAACAAAGAACGTCGCCGGACTCATGTTCAACAGCCTTGTGCTGGTGCTGCTGGTGCTTTTGGGCGTCAGGTGGTACCGCAAGCACGATGCCCGGGAGGAAGCCCCCGGCGGTTTCAGCGGCCTTCTGGAGATGCTGGTGATGATGGTGGAGAACGATATCATCAAGCCCTGTATCGGCAGGGATTATAAGCGCTATTCACCGTATCTTCTCACGGCATTCTTCTTTATTTTCGTGAACAACCTGCTGGGAATAGTGCCGTTCTTCCCGGGGGGCGCGAATATAACAGGAAACATCGCAGTCACCTTCATGATGGCCATGTTCACTTTCCTGGCCGTGAATCTTTTCGGCAACAAGCATTATTACAAGGATATTTTCTGGCCGGACGTTCCTGTATTCCTCAAGGCCATCCCGCTGATGCCGCTCATCGAGATAATCGGCGTGTTTACAAAGCCCTTCTCGCTGATGGTGAGGCTTTTTGCCAACATACTTGCCGGTCACATGATGATTCTTGGCGTGGTGTCGGTTGTGTTCCTCACGGCCGAACTTGGCGCCGCAATGAACAGCGGTCTCAGCGTCATCGCCGTCCTCTTCGGTGTGTTTATGGATATCCTGGAATTGCTGGTAGCATTCCTCCAGGCTTATATATTTACCATGCTTTCAAGTGTGTTCATCGGCCTCAGCCGACAGCATCCGGAGCAGGAAAAAGCAGAATAATAACTTTAAAATGATAGTATTATGATTTTGTCAACTATGATCCTTCAGGCTGCCGCAAGTGCAGCTCTCGGAAAGGCCGGTGCCGCTCTTGGCGCAGGTATCGCAGCAATCGCAGCCGCTATCGGTATCGGCAACATCGGCAAGGCAGCCCTTGAGGCCGGTGCACGCCAGCCCGAGAAGGCCGACCACTACCGCCTCACCGCAATCATCATCGGCGCTCTGGTGGAAGGCGCCTGCCTCTTCGCAATCCTGGTCTGTCTTATCGGCAAGTAAAAAATGTCCCTTATTACTCCAGATTTCGGGCTTCTGTTCTGGATGACGCTGATTTTCGGCATCGTCTTCTTCATTCTGGCCAAATTTGGCTTTCCCGTGCTTACGGAGATGGTCAGAAAACGCCAGGAGAGGATTGAACAGTCCCTCAAGGATGCCCGCGATATAGAGGAGAGAATGGCTTCCTGGACTCAGAAGGAGGCGAAAATGAGGGAAGACGCCCGCAAGGGCCAGGCGCTCATGCTGAGGGAGGCGGCAGAGGAGAAGAACCGCATCATTGCCGATGCCCGCACTGAGGCCAAATCAGAGGCCGACAAGCTCCTTGCCGAAGCCCGCACTTCCATCTCCGCCGAAAAGGAAAGCGCCCTCAGGGACGTGCGCCGCGAGGTCGCCATCCTGGGCGTCGAGGTTGCGGAAAAAATCCTCCGCGAAGAGCTTTCCGGTGCCGATGCCCAGCGCGCCTACCTCGAAAAAATGCTGGATGAAGCATCCAAGGCCGATACAATAAAGTGAACCAGAGCATAGTCATAACGCGATATGCACGGGCCCTCGTCAAGTATGTGGCGGAGACCGGTGGCGGCGCCGTTGTGTGCTCTGAAGCAGAGGCCCTTGTGAAGGCGCTCCACAGCGTTCCGGACCTTTCCCGCATGGTAAGGGCGTCGGACGACGTGGTCTCTCCCTTTGACAAGAAAAAGCTTCTCCAGGGTGCCCTGGGCAATAAAATGTCCAGTGAACTGAGCCGTTTTCTCACACTGCTCAACCGCAAGGGCCGGATGGACCTCGTCGAGGACATCCTCCGTGACTTTACGGGCATGTACTACAGGAGTGTCGGCAAGAGGGTAGTACAGCTTGTCGTGGCGGTGGAGCCTTCCGAACGCCTCGTCCAGAGGGTGCGGGACCTTATAAAGGACAAGACCGGTGACGATGCCGTCATAAGCGTGGCGGTAGATCCGGACATTATCGGCGGCTTTGTGCTGGACTTTGACGACTACCTGCTGGACGCCAGCGCCCGCAGGGCTCTTGACCGCATCAAAGAGCAATTTATTGAACAAAACAGACGAATTATCTGATGGCAGAAAACCTAAGACCAAGTGAAGTGTCAGATATCCTGCTGGGGCAGCTCAGGGATATGAAAAACGAGCTCCATTTCGAGGAGATAGGCAAGGCCCTGCAGGTGAGTGACGGTGTAGTGCGAATCTACGGACTGGACAATGCCGAGGCCGGCGAACTGCTGGACTGCGGAAACGGAGTCATGGCCGTGGTGATGAACCTGGAGGCCGACAACGTCGGCGCCGTCCTTATGGGCCCTACAGACCAGATCAAGGAAGGAATGGTGGTCCGGAGGACCGGGCGCATCGCATCCATCGGCGTAAATGAAAACCTGCTGGGAAGGGTAGTGGACCCGCTGGGCAATCCGCTGGACGGCCTGGGCCCCGTCGAAGGGGAGAAGGTGGACATGCCGCTTGAAAGGAAGGCGCCGGGAGTAATCTTCCGCCAGCCGGTTACAGAGCCGCTGAAAACGGGTCTGAAGGCCATTGACGCCATGATTCCTATCGGCAGGGGACAGAGGGAACTCATCATCGGAGACCGC
Source organism: Bacteroidales bacterium (assembly GCA_017458265.1). Classification (GTDB taxonomy): domain Bacteria; phylum Bacteroidota; class Bacteroidia; order Bacteroidales; family UBA932; genus Cryptobacteroides. The sequence goes on from JAFTFV010000023.1 coordinate 47,497, forward strand.
CAGACGGGAAAGACGGCGATTGCCATCGACACCATCATTAACCAGAGGCAGGAGTTTCTGGTCGGAAAACCGGTGTACTGCATCTATGTGGCCGTGGGCCAGAAGGGCAGTACGGTGGCGTCCATCGTGAAGACGCTGCGCGAGCACGGAGCCATGGACTACACCACCGTTGTGGCTGCAACTGCCGCAGATCCTGCAGCACTGCAGTATTTCGCACCGTTTGCGGGAGCGGCCATCGGCGAGTATTTCCGCGATACCGGCCGCCATGCGCTGGTGGTCTATGACGACCTCTCCAAGCAGGCGGTTTCTTACAGGGAAGTGTCCCTTATCCTTAAGCGTCCTTCCGGCCGTGAGGCATACCCGGGCGATATTTTCTACCTGCATTCCCGTCTTCTCGAGAGGGCGGCAAGGATTATCGACCAGCAGGAGGTTGCGGCCGCCATGAACGACCTTCCCGAAGCCATGAAGGACAAGGTCCGCGGCGGAGGCTCGCTCACCGCGCTGCCAATAATCGAGACGCAGGCGGGAGACGTATCGGCATATATTCCTACCAATGTCATTTCCATTACCGACGGCCAGATTTACCTGGAGCAGAGCCTTTTCAACCAGGGCGTGCGTCCTGCAATCAATGTGGGTATCAGCGTGTCCCGAGTGGGCGGCAGCGCACAGGTGAAATCCATGAAGAAGGTTGCCGGTACCCTCAAGATAGACCAGGCCCAGTGGACGGAACTGGAGGCCTTCTCCAAGTTCTCTTCCGATGTGGACAAGGTCACCGAAATGGCCCTGGACAAGGGCAGGAAGAACAATCAGCTCCTCATCCAGCCCCAGTATTCCCCCATGCCGATGGGAGAGCAGGTAGCCATCCTCTACTGCGGAACCAAGGCCCTCATGAAGGACATTCCGGTTTCCAGAGTGAGGGAGTTCCAGACCGCCTTCCTCGACCGCATGCGCGCCTCCCACAGTGCCGATGTCCTCACCCCCCTCGGCGAAGGCAAACTCACCCCCGAGATAGAGAAAACCCTCGCCGATGTAGCCGCATCGGTAATTCTTAGCATGAACTGATTTTGTCATTTCGAGCGTAGTCGAGAAATCTCATGCCCACACTGAAGGAAATAAAAGGCCGCATCGCCTCCGTGCAGAGCACGCTGAAGATAACTTCGGCGATGAAGCTCGTGTCCTCTGCTAAACTCCGCAAGGCGCAGGCCGCCATCGAGGCCATGAGGCCGTATCAGGAGCGGCTCGGCGCCATGCTGGAGCTTGCCGCGGGCACGAAACAGGGTGTTTCCGTGTCCGGGCAGCCTGAAATCGGCCCTTTGGACACCAAACAGGGTGTTTCCGTGCCCGGGCGTACCGTGGTCATCGCCATGGCGTCAAATTCGTCGCTCTGCGGCGGATTCAACGCCCAGGTCATAGCCAAGGCGAAGGAAGTGCTGCGTGATTGTCCCGGCGCTCAGGTCATCGCCATCGGCCGCAAAATGTCCGACGCCCTCCGCAAGTCCGGTGCCCCCGTGTACACCACCTCCGCCCCCTCTGCCCTTTCGGACCACCCCTCCTACGCCCCCGTTTCTGCCATCACGGACACCCTCATGGCCGATTCCTCAGTAGGCCGGGTGCTCCTCGTGTACAACCACTTCGTCTCTACCGGCAAGCAGGTCCCCGTGGTGGAAACCCTGTTTGTTGCCACGGACGGAAAAGAGGCCGTTTTTCCGGCGGAAGGGCAGAATTCCGTGGCTGCGGACGGAAAAGAGGCCGTTTTCCCGGCGCCGGATGTGATCCTGGAGCCATCCCGTCAGGAGCTTTTGGAGGCGCTGTATCCAAAGTCCGTGAAGATAAAGTTCTTTGCGGCGCTGCTTGACAGCGCGGCGGCAGAGCATGCTGCCCGCACTGTGGCCATGCAGGCCGCAACCGACAATGGCGAAGACCTTCTTCAGGAACTCACGCTCCAGTACAACAAGGGCCGCCAGCAGAAAATTACCAACGAGATTCTGGACCTCGCAGGAGGTTCCCAGACTCAATAATGTCTTTATGTTTAACTAATTAATTATCATGAAAAAACTTTTCATTGCAGTTGTTGCTGCATTCATCGGCATCTCTGCCAACGCTCAGCTCTATGTGGGCGGTAACATCGGTCTCACATCCAACGCAGACGCCAAGACAACTTCTTTCAGCCTCCTTCCCGAGGTGGGTTATTCACTCGACGATAATATGTCTTTCGGTGCCGTAGTTGGTTTCACAAGCTATGCCAAGAAGGACAACTATACCGACACAAACTTTATCCTCCAGCCTTACTTCCGTTACACCTTCCTTGAGCTTGGTCCCGTAAAGGTTTTCGCAGATGCACAGCTCCAGCTTGACTTCTGGAACAACAAGATCTACGTTACCGACAACACTACCAACACCACCAGCGGTACCAATTTCGGCATCGGCATTGCTCCCGGTATCGCCATCCCCGTGTCCGACAACCTTTCCTTCGTCGCACACCTCGGCCAGTTCGGTTACTACAACAATACCCTCATGCTCGGCCTTAACGCCAACAACGTCCTCTGCGGCGTCTACTACAGCTTCTGATCCGCTGCGCTCCTTTGGGCGCAAGATTTGATACATTCAAACCACCGCTTTCGCGCACCAGAGGCCGAAAACGGTGGTTTGGCCATGTTTAAATGCCGCCAAACCACCAAAATCGCCCTTCCAGAGCCCAAAGTGGTGGTTTGCGTGTATCAAAACGGGCACCTGAAGCCGGAAAAGAATACACCCCCGCGGCGAATTTCACAATCGGCCCGGGGGTTATGTATAGAGTGTATCAATATTTATGTCTGACACGTAATATTACGAATACCGTGCCAAACATAAATTATTTTCTGCCTTTTGGATTCCAAAGTCCGTAAACTTCACTTACGTTGCCGGCGGTGATGAAACTGTGAAGATCGTTGTTGCGGATGTATGCCATGAGGTCAGAGAACTCGTTCTGGGTAAGGAGGACCTGGACTTCCATGGATTTTTCGAGGGTGTATCCGCCGGTCACTTCATAGAGGGAGCAGCTTCTGCCCAGCTTTTCAATGATGAACCTGCGAATTTGGTCGTAGTCCTTGGATATGATGCATACCCTTTTCCTGCGGTTGAGGCTGGCGGTGAAGTAGTCAAGCGTAATACCGTTGATCCAGGTACCGATGATGCCGATGACAACAAGCCTGAACGGATTGATTGCGAATGCTGTGCAGCAGATTACGACTCCGGCGATGCTCACGGAAGTGCCGATGTCGAAATGCAGGTACTTGTTCACGATCTTTGCCAGGATGTCAAGGCCTCCCGTGGATGCATTTATGTGGAACAGTATGGTCTGCGATGCGCTCAGGATAAGGACGAAGCATATAAGGTCGAACCAGGGATCGTTCATCAGAGATGTCGCTCCGGGTTCCAGGAGGGTCTCTATGGGGAGTATCTTCTCCCACATGTCGATGAGCGGTCCAAGGATGAGGGCGGTATAGACCGTCTTGGCGCCGAACTCCTTGCCGATGAGAAGCCATGCCAGCACCAGCAGTATGGCGTTGATGATAACGATTACCTGCGACACCTTGATGCCGATTCCCGCCGCATTGAGAAGGTTGCCGATAACAATGGAAAGACCGGTAATTGAACCGACCACCAGCTTCGAAGGCATGAGGAAATAGTAAACGGAAGCGGCTGCAATGGCCATACCGCCAGTCATGATGAAGAGCTCCTTCCAGAACTTCCATGTGCCCAAAATGCGAAGAATATCTTTCATTGTTTAATGGTTTTAGCCCATAAAGGTAATGATTTTTTCGTTTAGTTGTCTATTTTTATTAAAATTTGTGAGTTTTCTTCATCGCGGGGGATATGTAAAAAAGAGTTATATTTGCAGATGATATGACAAAGGCAGTAGTATTTGACATAGGCGGAGTCCTCATAAACCTCGATACAAAGGCCTGTATCGAAGCTTTTATCGGCAACATGGGCTTTGAGAAGATAACGGAGATTCTGGACCCCTGGCACCAGAAAGGCATCTTCGGCAGTTTTGAAGAGGGGCTCGTCAGTGCCGATGAATTCCGTTCATGGATACTGGAGCGTTCCCGTCCCGGCTGTAAACCGGAGGACGTGGACCACTGCATGTGGACCCTTCTCACCGGAATGGATCCCGCCACAGCTGCCGCAGTCAGGTCCCTCGCGGGCCGATACCCCCTCTACCTCCTTTCCAACAACAACCCCATCAGCATGCGGCGCTGTCATGCGCTCCTTGCCGAAAACGGCCTCTCAGATGCTTTCAAAGGCGAATTCATCTCCTACGAGATGAAGATGCTCAAGCCGTCGGCACAGTTCTACAACGAGGTTGTGAGAAGGCTGGGGCTTGCACCGGAGGAGGTTCTTTTCATTGACGATTCCGTCTCGAACGTGGAAGGCGCAAAGGCCGTCGGCATCGATGCCAGACTGTTTGTCCCGGGCTCGCCCCTTGCAAACCTGCTTCCGTAGGATATGTCGCTGTACTCGTATTTCAGGATAAGCAAGCCGTCGGATGAGAAAGTGCCGCCGGAGGAAGTGGACGCAACATACAAGCGCCTGCGCAGCCGCACGTTCTGGGGCGTTACTGTCGCGTATACCCTGTACTATGTGTGCAGGATGACCCTTGGCGTTGTCAAGCAGCCGCTCATCGACGGCGGTGTCCTCACGGCCGGGCAGCTGGGCGTAATCGGCTCTGCTTTCTACTTTGTGTATGCCGCAGGCAAGTTCTGCAATGGTTTTATCGCCGACTACTGCAACATCCGCCGTTTCATGGCCGTTGGAATAGGAGTATCGGCAGTGCTGAATCTCCTGCTGGGTGTGCTGGGTATGCTGAACGGGCCGCTGGGATTCGGATCAGTGCTCATGATGGTGTTCTTCGCCGTGCTCTGGGGCGTGAACGGATGGATGCAGTCCATGGGATCGCCTCCGGGAACGATAAGCCTGTCGCGCTGGTTCCCGCTCTCCAGCCGCGGAACCATGTACAGCATATTCTCATCAACCCCGCAGCTTGGAAAGGCCGTGTCCATGATTATGACAGGCTTCATCGTTGCTGCGGCGGGCTGGCAGTGGGGCTTCCTTGCCGCCGCCGTTGCCGGGTTTATAGGCCTTGCCGTGTCGCTGGTTTTCATCTTTGACACGCCGGAAAGCCAGGGCCTGCCATCTGTGCAGGAACTCTCCGGAGAGCCCGTGAGGGAGATGGACAAAAAGCCCACCAAGGAGCTTCAGAAATGGGTGTTCAAACACCCCGGAATATGGGTTATAGCCATCTCTACGGCGTTTTTGTACATAACCCAGCATGCGGTGAGCGACTGGGGCGTACTCTTCCTCCAGAAGCAGAAGGACTTCTCCCTTGAGAAGGCCACTCAGGTAATAGGTCTTGCCGAAATCTTCGGCGTTGCGGGCAATCTTGCAGCAGGATGGATGTCCGACGTGCTGTTCAAGGGCAACCGTTCAAGGCCCGTGGTCATTGCCGGCATACTTGCCATCCTCTCCCTTGCCGGATTCCTGTTCATGGGAGGCGGCTACTGGGCCAACATGGCGTTCGTGGCACTGTTCAGCATGTCATTCAGCGTGGTGTTCTGCATAGTTGCCGGCCTCATGGCGCTGGACTTCGTCCCGCGCAAGGCAACCGGTGCCGCACTTGGCATCGTAGGTATCTCCAGTTATGCCGCAGCCGGCCTCCAGAGCATGGTTTCAGGCTTTCTCATCGGCGGCTACTCTGCCGGTGACGTCTACAATTTCACTCCTGTATCCGTCTTCTGGATCATCGCCTGCCTCCTGGCCTTCACACTTCCGGTCATCGGCTGGAAATATCTGAGAAAATAAGCCCTCCGGCGTTGCCTGTTTTGATACACGCAAACCACCACTTTGGGCTCTGGAAAGGCGATTTTGGTGGTTTGGCGGCATTTAAACATGGCCAAACCACCGTTTTCGGCCTCTGGTGCGCGAAAGCGGTGGTTTGAATGTATCCAACTACTGCCTGAAGCCACCGAAGAAGGGAAGTGACCAGGAGCGAAGCGAGAGATACCCAGTGCGTATGGCAAGGTGCATGAAGTAGGCGGCCATGAGGATATGGATGGCGGTTTCCGGTGTTGCAGAGCCGGTGGTGCCGGAAGCTGTACTGCCGGCCAGCGCTATGCCGATGAACCATACGGCAAAAAAGCCTACGGCGCAGAGGAGTGTGGAATTGCGCAGGTCCCGGCTTGCCGTTGCACCTATATAGATTCCGTCCCAGATGAAGGCGGGGCAACCGATAAGCGGCATCAGAAGCAGCCATGGAATGAACTGCCTTCCTGCATCGATCACGGCCTGGTCCGATGTCATGAGGCCGAACAGCGCCCTCCCGCCAAGACCGTACACCAGCATGAACAGCGCGGTGACGCCAAGCCCCCAGAGGAAAGTCTGCCGCACAGTGGAGCGGACGCCGTCCCGGGACTTCTCGCCGATGAATCTTCCCGTGAGCGCCTCCCCGGCGTATGCAAATCCGTCTGTGAAGTAGCTGAATATCATCAGCAGTTTCATGAGTATGGTGCTCACCGCCAGCATCAGGTCTCCGTACCTCGCGCTTATTACTGTAAAGCCGATATATACCGCAATCATCCCCACCGACCGCAGAAACAGGTCCCGGTTCATCCTGAAGAACCCATCTCCGCCGGAAAAACGGCCGATTATCCGTCCGTGCGGCGGGAAGCACTGCCGGTAGCGGCGCAGCACGGCCGCCGTGCAGTACAGGAATCCGCTCCACTGGGCAATCACGGTGCCGATGGCGATTCCCCTGAACCCCAGCGGCGTCAGGGTTGCCAGCACTATGGACAGGACGATGTTGAGGAAGTTCACGAGTATATCGGCAGTCATGGGCCTCACGGAATCCTGCATACCGATGAACCATCCCTTGAAAGCGAAGAGCGAAAGCGTTGCCGGAGCCGCCCAGATTCGGATGTAGAAGTACTGCGATGCCAGATCACGCACCTCGGGAGAGCACTTCACCACCAGGAAAGCCCCCTGCACCACCAGCCACTGCACCAGTATAAGCGCCAGCCCCGACAGCAGGGCAATCCTCAGCGCCCGGAGGAGGATGGCACCGAGGGGAGATTCCTCGACTTCGCTCGGAATGACAGAGACTTCGCTCGGAATGACAGAAAGGTCGCTCGGAATGACAGACGTGGCTTTTCCGTAGGCTTGGGCGGTTAATCCGCCCGTGCCGGCACGGAGGAAGGCGAAGTTCCAGTAAAGAAGGTCGAAGAGCATCGTCCCAACTGAGATGCCGCCAATGAGCGCTGCCGATGAAAAATCTGCCGCCAGATGCCCTGCAACGGCAATGTCCACCATGCCCACAAGCGGCACGGTGATGTTTGCCAGGATGGAGGGAACGGCAAGGCGGAGGATTTCCTTATGCAGTTTCATGTGAGATTTCTCGACTTCGCTCGAAATGACAAAAAATCAACGGAATTTTTTGTCTTCTTCGAGCATTCCAAGGTAGGAGTTGTAGCGCTCGGGGGCTATGTCGCCGGCGTCCAGTGCGGCCTTGACGGCGCAGCCGGGCTCGTGGGTGTGGGTGCAGGGGGTGAAGCGGCAGCCCTCCGAAACACGCAGCATCTCGGGGAAGTAACGCGCAATCTCCTCCTTCTCTACATCCACAAGGCCGAAGCCCCTGATGCCGGGGGAGTCGATGACATAACCGCCCGAAGCCAGGGGGTACATCTCGTACAGCGATGTAGTATGTTTGCCCTGGAGATGTGCAAGTGATATTTCTCCGATCTTGGGATCGAGGGAAGGGTCAAGAGCCTTGATGAGCGAAGACTTCCCAACGCCGGATTCGCCCGAGAACAGGTTCACGCAGCCGTCACATGCGGCGCGTATCTCATCCATGCCCTCTCCGGTCTTGACGGAAGTCTCTATGACAGGATAGCCTGCTCCTTCATATATTTCACGGAAACGGGCAATCTGCTCCGGCGCAACGTCCCTGTAGAGGTCTGTCTTTGAGAGGACGATGGTGGCCGGAATGCCGTAAAGCTCGCATGTCACGAGGATTCGGTCCAGGAAGGGGAGTTTCACCTCCGGAAACAGCAGGGATACAATGAGATATGCCCTGTCTACGTTAGCGGCAATGATATGGGCCTGACGTGACAGGTTGGTGGAACGCCTTATGACGTAATTCTTTCTTGGAAGAATCTCAGTTATGACGGCCATCTCGTTCTGAGGCCCGTCAGGGCCGGGAGAATCGCCTTCCCACTCATACCTTACCCTGTCTCCAACGGCGATGGGGTTGGTGATTTCACTTGCCTTGAGGCGGATTTTACCCCTCAGGACTGCGGGAAAGACATCCCATGAAGGGAGTGCAGACAGCAGATAATGGCTGCCTGCATTCTTCACTACGGTTGCTTCGGGAAGGCTCATAGGCCGCATCCGGCGTTCTCTGCGAGAGAACGGATATGGGCGTTCAGGCTGTCGTTGCCGATAAGGCTTTCCAGCGTGCAGTGCAGGCGGTAACGCCAGTAGTGGCGGGGAATTGCCGGGATGTTGATGCGTTCATCGGCAGGATTGCCCTGGTAGCGCACGTCGCCGTCCGTTGCAAGGTAGTCCTGCAGGGGCAGGATGGAAAGCATGGCGGGCGATTTCATGTGGGCCTGAACTATCATATCGGCAACCCAGGGTTCGCAGAAATAGGGGGCGTCGCCGCTCTGGTGAAGGACCTCATTGTAGTAGCGCTGGGTGAGGGCACGGTCCTCTTCCCACCATGCGCGGAGGGGAGATGTGTCGTGCGTGCCGGTTGCGCATACGCACCAGTACGGGTAGTTTTCCGTGTGGCCGAATGCCTCCCGGGGGTCTTTTGGCATCCTCTGGATTTCCAGGGAGAGGACGTTGAGGTCTGCCATTACGGATGCCACGCAGCCGGGTATCATGCCAAGGTCTTCGCCGCAGGCAAGCATGCCGGTGGAACGCAGCAGGACAGGAAGTTTCTTCATGGCGGTTTCGCGCCAGAAGTCGTCATGCCTGTGCCAGAAGAAGTCCTCTGAAAGGCGGTTGTAGCGGTCTTTCAGCTCCCAGCTGAGGGATGCGTAGACCGATGTCTTTTCTCCGCTGATACGCGGGTGCCAGTAGCCCTTGCGGCGGGGATCCTCCACGAAGAGGACATCCGTTCCGGAGCCCTGGTGAGGGTCGAAGCCCTGGCCGCGGAGTTCGTCTTCAGAGTACGGCAGGGCGGGGGAGAAATGCCCCAGCAGGCCGCTCTTGTGCGGTACGGGAATCTCCCAGATGCGGAAGAATCCAAGGATATGGTCGATGCGGAAGGCGTCGAAATACTCTGCCATCTTGCCCATCCTGGCTCTCCACCAGGCGTAGCCGTCCTTTGCCATCTCTTCCCAGTTGTAGGTGGGGAAGCCCCAGTTCTGGCCGTCTTCGGCAAAGGCATCCGGCGGTGCTCCGGCCTGGCTGTCCATGTGGAAGAGTTCGGGGTGCTGCCAGGCATCGGCACTTACGCGGGAAACGCCGATGGGAAGGTCTCCCTTGATGGCGACTCCGTGAACGTGGGCGTAATGGACGGCGTCGCGGAGCTGCTCGTCCAGAACGAACTGGAGGTAGCAGTAGAAGCCAACCTCGGAGGCGTGTTCATCGGCAAAGGCCTTCACGGCGGGAGCCTTGTATGCCCGGAGGGTTTTCCAGGTGCTGAAATCCGGCGTTCCGTAGATGTCCCTGAGGACGCTGAAAACGGCATAAGGCAGTAGCCAGGAGCTGTTTTTGGCAACGAACTCCTTATACTCTGCCGATGCGAGGACTTTCTCTCCTTTTGCACCATTGTACAGCTTGCGGAGGTATTCCAGCTTGCAGGAGTTGACGGCTTCGTAGTCCTCTGCGTGGAGGGCTTCAAGTTCGGCCTGTTTTGCCTTGTATGCGGCATCCTTGCGCACGCCGGCGGCGGGAAGGTTGATGAACTGCGGATGCAGGGCGAAGGAGCTCACCGCGTTGTACGGATAGGAGTCCTGCCAGCTGTGGGTCATGGTGGTGTCGTTGATTGGGAGGAGCTGGATGATGTTCTGTCCGGCTTTCACGGCCCAGTCCACGAGCTTTTTGATGTCGTTGAATTCACCCACTCCGAAGCTGTCCTCCGTCTTGAGTGAGAACACGGGGACGGCCACTCCGGCACCTCTCCACGGAACGGTGGGGAAGGTGGGGGCGAGGTCTGCGATGACCAGCTTCTCTCCCTTGGGAGGGACCTCGGCAAAGAAATGGTTGGGGCCGTCTTCCCAGTGGCGGATTTCGAGGGTCTTGCTGTCTGCGATGACGAACTTGTATTCGACGGGTTCGTCAAGGTTCAGCGAGACGGACCACCAGGGGGCGCGGGCGTCTGAAAGAAGGATGACCTTGTCCCAGTTCCCCAGTACCTTGCCTGTTCCCACTATGCCCACGGATTCATTGCTTCTGACCTCCGGGGCGGGGATTTCGAAGGTTACATTACCCTCTGCCGATGTTTCCGTGCGGGGATTCCTGAAGGAGGCGCCGTCCGGGCGGCGGAAGATGACGTCGCTGAATGCGCTGCTGTAGAAGGCCGAATTCGAGGGGCGCTCGTTCCAGCGGTTCCTGACGACGACAAGTCCCTTCCCGGTAACGTTGAGGCTGTGGTTCCTCCACTCCTTGCGGACGACGGCTCCGTCCCTGACGATTTCGAAGCCGTATCTGTCTCCGGCGTGGATGTCGCGCCCGGTGAGCATGATTTGCCAGAGGCCTCCGAAGGAGTATTCCATGGGAATCCTGCGCCTGCCCAGAACGAGTCTCACGCTCTCTCCCCAATTAGTATGGTAATGAAGTTGGATGTTGATGGTCATAGTTTATGTTTTAACTCTCAAAGTTACTAAAAAAAGCGTAACTTTGCAGAACTATGGCAGAAAATGATTGGAAATCAAGGCTGGGCGTGGTCTACTCCACTAACCCTGACTTTCAGTACGCTACGGAAAGCTCCGCAGAGGAAGAAACCCTTCCCCCGGCAAGGCAGCGCCTTATCGTTGGAATAGACCGCCGCAACCGCGGCGGCAAGCAGGTGACGCTCGTGAGCGGCTTCGTGGGTTCGCAGGAAGATTTGAAGGAACTTGCCCGCACCCTGAAGACGCGTCTCGGGGTTGGCGGCGGTGCCAAGGACGGCGAAATCACCGTCCAGGGAGACTTCCGTGACAAAGTGGTTGCCATACTCAAGGAACTGGGTTACAACGCGAAAAGGGGAAACTAAATGGACGCATTCAGGCTGGGAGAACTGCTGCTGGGGACAGCCCCGGGCGGTGCCGGTGAGGTATCGGCACAGGGGAGTCCTCTGTCCGTGAGTATCCTGTCCGTGCTGTTCGTGCTCCTGATGATAGTGCTTCTGAGGAGTTTCGTCCACCTCATTCCCTTCATTGCCGACAGCCTCCTCCGTGCCCGCGGCAGCGTTGCCCTCGAAAGCAGCGTCCGCGTCTCCAGGGACCGCAACATGGTTGCCCTTGTGGTGTTCCTGCCGATGCTCCTTCTCTCCTGGCGCTACCGTCTCTACAACCCCTCCTTCCTTGCCGATGCCATTCCGGACGTCCGCATGGGCCTCATCGCGGCGGTTTTTACGGGGTATGTTCTCCTGAGACTCCTGATCTACCGCATGCTTAAACCGCGTCGGCGTTACGAGCAGTACCAGACTGCCCATTACGCCACTTTCACCTTCTTCATTCTGCTCGTGATTCTGCTTCTGTTCACGGCGGGCATGATGTATATTTTTAAGGCATCTGACAGCACTATACGCTTGATTCTGTATGCCGAGATGGCCTTTGTATACCTGATGTTCCTGTTTCGCAAAGCACAAATTTTGTCGCTGTCTTGCAATCATTTGAGAACTTTTTTGTACCTTTGCGGGCTCGAAATCCTGCCCAGTGCGGCACTGGTTGTTTCGGCAGTACTGTTGTAAGACGCGAGTTACAGAAAAATGAGTATTAAGAAGATCCTTATATCACAGACCGCACCGCGCGTTCTCACTCAATACCAGGCAGTAAGCGACAAGTTTGGTGTAGAGTTCAGTTTCAATCCCTTCTTCAGAGTTGAGCCGCTTACCTCCCGCGAGTTCCGTGCCCAGCATATAAACATCCTGGATTATACGGCAATCGTGTTTTCCTCCCGTCATGTCATTGACGCTTTCTTCTCCCTTGCCGAGGAACTCCGCTGCAAGATTCCGGAGACCATGAAGTATTTCTGCACCACAGAGGCTGTTGCCATGTACCTGCAGAAGCACATCGTCTACCGCAAGCGCAAGATTTTCTTCGGAACCGGCACTCCGGAGAGCGTCGTGAGCCTCATCGGCCCCAAGCACAAGGGCGAGAAGTTCCTCATAACCATGTCGGATTCTTCCTCATCGGCACCTATCACCACCCTGTTCCAGGCGTCCAAGCTGGACTTCGCCACAGGCGTGTTCGTGAAGTCCGTGAGCCAGGATCTCCATGACCTGGACCTTCACGCATACGACATGATAGTCTTCTATAACCCTGCAGACGTGAAGTCCCTCCAGGAGAATTTCCCGGATTTCAAGCAGGGAGACATCAAGATGGTTTCCTACGGGAAATCCATCGTGAAGGCCATGGAAGAGGCCGGTCTTGAAATCACCGTCAAGGCCCCTACTCCCGAGGCTACTTCGGTTGCAAAGGCAATCGAACTGTATCTGGAAAGCCTTTCGTAATGGACGCCACCCTTCCCAAGACCGAACGCCTCTCAGGCACCAAAGCAGTGTCTGAGCTCTTCGGACGCGGGAAATCGGGTGTGTGCGGCTGTCTCAGGTACAAGTATTTGCGCCGTGCCGATGACGCCCCCTCCCGCATCGTGGTTTCCGTCCCGAAGCGCAGCTTCAAGCGCGCAGTAAAACGCAATCTGCTCAAGCGCCGAATCCGCGAAGCCTACCGCCGCCAGAAGGACATTCTGGGGCCCGGTTTTGACGTGGTGTTCATCTACATTCTGCCTTCGCTTGCCACCTACGATGAGGTTTTTGCCGATATGACCTCTGTTCTCAAGGAACTGTCCGGAAATGAGTAAGGCAGGCGACATAGTGAAAAAGGTATTTGCCTTTCCGCTTATACTGCTGGTGAAGTTTTACCAGCTGTGCATCAGTCCGTTCACGCCGCCGGCGTGCCGTTTCACGCCCACATGCTCCCAGTATGCCCTCGAGGCCCTTCGCAAGTACGGCCCCTTGAAGGGCGGTTGGCTCGCCCTCAAACGTATTCTCCGCTGCCACCCCTGGGGCGGAAGCGGCTATGACCCAGTGCCATAATGCCAAAGAAAGAAAACATACAGCAGATGTTCGACGGGATTGCCCCGTCGTATGACCGTTTGAACCATATCATGTCGCTTGGCGTGGACAAACTGTGGCGTAAGCGTGCGGTGAAGGAGATTATCGGCACTGATGACGGCGTAGGGGACAGGAGGCGCCATGCATTGAAGGTGCTGGACATCGCGTGCGGCACCGGGGACTCAACCATCGCCATTGCAAAGGCTGGCGGTGCGCAGACGAAGGTTATCGGCGCGGATATATCTTCCGGGATGATGGATTTCGTGATGGAGAAGGCCGCACGGGCAGGGGTTACGGACCGTATCAAGCTCATGGTAGCAGACGGCACGGCGCTTCCTTTCGAAGACGGCAGTTTCGACGTTGTGACCTGCTCCTTCGGCATAAGGAATTTCGAGGACAAGGCTGCGGGACTAAGGGAATTCTTCCGCGTCCTGAAACCCGGCGGCAAGCTGGTCATCCTGGAACTGTCCGTTCCGTCAAGGCCCTGGCTCAGAAAGCTTTACGATATCTATTTCATGCACGTAATGCCTTTGATAGGCGGTATGATTTCCGGCAACAGGGCTGCGTACAAGTATCTGCCCGCATCGGTCCACGCCTTCCCCGCCGCAGACGTGTTCACGTCCATGATTTCCCGTTCCGGTTTCTCCGCCGCCCGCTTCAAGGCCCTCACCCTGGGCCTCTGCACCATGTACGTCGCCGTCCGCCCGTAGCTTTCGACGTCCGCAGCATCATTTTGTGCCGTTTTTGTCACCGCGCGCGTCGCCTTTGACGTCCAGGGTGACAAAAAGGCCGTATTTTGTTGCTGCAGATGTCGGAAAATTGATTAATAATCTTACCTTTGTCAAGTTATGAAGAAACTGGTTTGCATATTTGCCGCGGTGGCGGTGCTGGTTTCCTGCGGGACGTCAAGGTATGTGTCCGGAGTGCCGGCGGGTTCTGCGGCACCGGCGGCGCTCATTGAGCCGCTGTCATACCTTACCTATATTCAGAGTACCGGAGAAGAATCATTTGATCCCGAAGGCTCGGAAAAGGCGCAGAAACTTCTTGCCGATGCCGTATCCGGAGCCTATCCAGGGCTAGGCGGTGTCCTTCCGGTAACGGATTCCGACAATCCAGACGGGCTCCTCAATTGCATAGAGACCCTTGCGCAAATCAACAATCCAAAAGGCCTTGAGCAGTCGGCGGTACCGGAGCCGGTAAGAAACCTCCTTCTTGCTAACGGCTACAGATATGGCCTTCTGGTATACTCTACCGGGTTTACGCGGGACATGAAGAATTACGTCAGGGCCGTGGCGGGAAATGCCGTCCTTGCAATAGTCACGGCGGTGCTCACGCTTGGCATGGTTTCAGTTTACGGCATCGCCATACCGTACAGTTCCAAAGTTTGTCTAATGGTTGTGGACGCGCAGGAGAACCGTATCCTGTATTATGACAGTACCGCAGGTGAGCAGAATCCCATCGACGCCAAACACGTCAACAGACAGGTGGAGAAGCTGTTGAAAAATTTCAAATAATTATGACATGCCAATCTCACCCTGGGTCTGAGGCTGAATCTGTAATGTCAGAGCTCCACTTGTCACTTGATGTGGGTGATGGAGGCGGAACTCCTTAATCCTCTGAGCTCCATGAGGACTCTGTCTATCTGCTTGGAGTCCTTGAATACAGTCATGAGAAGATAACCGTATGCGCCCCAGCTCTTTGTGTTCTCGATGATCTTGTAATCGACAGGGACTTCGGCATTGGAGAACGAACAGGTATATCCGTCTTCTTCCTTTCTGGTGCCGCGGAATTCAACCGACCAGTTCATGTGGCTGCCGATTTCAGAATCGGCAAGGGTGGCGGTGATTTCAAAAGCGGTGGGGAAGGAGGCACCTTCCACGCTGAAATCGCCGTTGTAGTTTATTTTCCAGGCGTTTTTGCCTGTGACTTTCTTTATGGTGGTGCCAAGCAGCGAGCCTTCCCGGTTCACGGTCCAGACGGCATCGTCGGCAGTCAGGGGTAAGCCGTTGTTGGTATAGAAGTACTTGCCTATAACGCCGTCAGGATCTGTCTGGAGGGCGGTTTCCAGCTCTGAAAGCACTACGGAGACTCCATCATCGGCAATTGACAGCATATAGAGTTCCAGGGGGGTGGAACTTTCGTAAGTTGACGGGCCGAATGTGTCTTCGAACTTGTCGCACGATACCATGGCTGCAACGGCAGCAATCAATATGATTATCCTTTTCATGACTAAAACTCGTAACTGATTCCAAACCTTGCCATATAGGCTGTTCCAAGACCCATTTCAAAGATAAAATGAAGGTCCTTCTTTCCAAAGCACAGGCCGAAGGGGACGACCTCCCAGGCGAATTGCTTCTGCTCCTCGTCTCCCCAGTTGGTTATGAACTCCATGCCCGCCGCAATGCGGCCATAGGCTTCGGCCTTGTAGCCGTCCTTGTAGCGGATTCTTGCCATGGGCATGACGGTAAAGTGGCTTACGCCCTGGGAGTAAAGATTGTTTGCATCTTCCTTATAGGCCAATCCTTTCCGGATGGTCACCTCCTCGATAGAAGCCGTTGCGTCGATGCCAAGCTTGAGCCAGGACTTTACCTCGTACGAATACACCAGGCCCATGCCGATGAAGCTGTCGCGATATTTCACGTCTTCATAAAGGTCCTTCAAAGTATTACCGCTGCTGTAATAATAATCATACTTTGCATAACTTGAACCCTCATTGAAGAAGATGCCGCTTACGGGACCGCCCATGAGAACTTCTATCTCATGCCGCCCCTGGGCGTTCATTGACAGCACTGCCGAAAGTGCCACCAGTATAGTAATTATCCGTTTCATACTGTTATAATGCAAAAATCCGGAAACCTTGCACCGGTGATGCACAAATTTAAGAATAAAAAAGGCATGCCGTCCTTGAAAACGGGCAATTTTAAGGACGAGGCCCCCTCTGAACGGCATGTCGTCCTTAAAAAAGGCCGATTTTGAGGACGGGCGTCCCGGATTATGGGAAAGTTTGCGTATATTTGCAAACTATGGACAAAAAGACATTCAACAGATGTAATTGGATAGTCGCCGTTGTGGTGTTTGCAATTTCTGCGGCGACGTATCTTTCTACTATAGAGCCCACGGCCAGTTTCTGGGACTGCGGCGAGTTCATTGCGTCATCCTACAAGCTTGAGGTGGGACATCCCCCGGGAAACCCGGTGTTCCAGCTTATCGCGAGGTTCTTCACCATGCCCTTCGGTGCCGATAAGGCCGCCGTTGCGGTGAATGCCATGAACGGAATCCTGAGCGCACTCACCATTTTCTTCCTGTACCTTACCATTGTGTTCTTTGCGAAGAGGGTGGTGGGAAGAGATTTCTCGACTTCGCTCGAAATGACAAAGGGGACGCTCGAAATGACAAAAGGGCAGGCGATTGCGATAATGGCCTCGGGCGCTGTGGGAGCGCTGGCATATACGTTCTCGGATACGTTCTGGTTCAGCGCGGTTGAGGGAGAGGTGTATGCGATGTCGTCGCTGTTTACGGCGCTGGTGTTCTGGGCGATGTGCCGATGGTATGAGACGGCGGACCAGCCCCATGCCAACCGCTGGATAGTCCTCATCGCGTTCCTGATGGGCCTTTCCATCGGCGTTCACCTTCTGAACCTCCTTACCATCCCGGCCTTCGTGTTCATGTACTACTACAGGATGAACGAAGACAGGAAGCTGCCTTTCAAGAAGCTCCTGGGCATTTTCCTCATCGGCGTGGTGATAGAGTTCCTGCTGGTGTACATCTTCATACCGTACCTTCCCAAACTGGCTGCGTTCTTCGACCGCATATTCGTGAACGGATTCGGCCTGCCGTATAATTCCGGTGCCGTTTTCTTCATGGTGGCTCTGCTCGGCCTTTGCTTCTGGGCGCTGTTTGCAACGCTCAAGAAAGGCAAGGTGTTCTGGAACACGGTTACGCTTTGCGTCACAACACTGGTGATGGGCTTCTCGCTCTTTGCCATAGTTATCATCCGCTCCAGCGTGAAAACGCCCACCAACGAGTACCAGCCCGATAATCCCTACACCCTGGTGCGGTACCTCAGCCGTGAGCAGTACGGCTCCACGCCGCTTCTCTACGGCCAGTATTACGACGCTCCCTATGACCTCAAGGTTACCAAATACTGGGCCCCGCTTGACGGCAAGTACGTGAAGGCCGACGGCCCCGCCGATGCAGACTATCGGCCCGAAGGAAAGATGCTCTTCCCCAGGATGTGGTCATCGGCAGACCCCCGCTACGTGAACTTCTATGAGCAGTATACCGGCGGCAAGGGTACGAAAGTGAGGGGCGCGAAGCACCGCAAGCCGTCTTTCGGCGCAAACCTCGCGTTCTTCTTTGACTATCAGCTGAACTGGATGTACTGGCGATATTTCATGTGGAACTTCGTAGGAAGGCAGAACGAGATCCACAGCCCCACGCCCGGAGAACTTTTCTACGGCAACTGGGAGAGCGGCATAGGGTTTATCGACCAGCTGCGCCTTGGAGACCAGAGCAATGCTCCGGAGCCGCTCAGGAACAACAAGGGCAAGAACCACTACTATTTCCTGCCGCTGCTGCTTGGGCTTATCGGCCTTGTGTATCAGTTTGACAGGGACAAGAGGGGCAGCTGGCTGGTGTTCCTGATGTTCTTCATGACGGGCATCGCCATCGTGCTGTACCTTAACCAGCCGCCTTACCAGGTAAGGGAGAGGGACTATGCCTATGCCGGGTCGTTCTATATGTATGCCATATGGATCGGCCTTGGAGTTGCCGCGCTGTACGAGTGGATAAAGGACCTTGTCAAGGCTCCCAAGGCCGAAAAGGCCGTGGCCATTGGCGTTGGTGTGCTGTGCCTTGGCGTCCCCGCCCTCATGGCCGAAGAGAACTGGGACGACCATGACCGCAGCGGCCGATACACCGCCGTGGAAATGGCAAAGAACTACCTGAATTCTGTAGGGAAGAACGGCATCCTCATCACCCATGGAGACAACGATACCTTCCCGCTGTGGTATGCACAGGAGGTTGAGGGCGTGAGGACCGATGTCCGCATCGTGAATACCTCCCTGCTCGGAACAGACTGGCATATCGACCAGATGAAATGGGCCGTGAACGAGAGCGCTCCGCTGCCTCTCACCGTGTCCCAGCGCCAGTACCTCTACGGCAACAACGAGTACGTATATATAACGTATGACGACGGTTCGCCCATGTACATCAAGGATGTGATGGACGTGTTCAAGGACCCCAAGATGAAGGTTCCGCTGGAGAACGGCATGAAACTGGACTTCATCTGCGCCCGCAACATAGTCATCCCCGTGAACAAGGAGAACTGCCTGAAGTACGGCATCGTCCCTGAGAAGTTTGCCGATGAGATCCCCTCCGAGATAATGCTCACCATGTCCAAGGACAAGAACTATCTCACCAAGCCGGAACTCTTCCTTCTGGACCTCCTTTCCAACTACCAGTGGGACAGGCCGATCAACGTCCTGAACCAGGGCGGGGACCTCAATATCGGCATAAAGGACTACCTTATGTATGAGGGCTACTCCTGCAAGATCACTCCCATCAAGAACAAGGTGGGAACCACCGATGCGGGAAAGGTTGACGCACTTGAGCTTTACCGGAAGATGAACGAGGATTACAGCTGGAAGGCCATGTCCTCCAAGGGCTGGTTCGTGGATTATCAGAACATGTACACATTCCTTGGCGTAATGAGCCAGAGGCAGCTCTTCCTCACGACGGCCAATGCCCTTATAGACGCCGGAGAACCTGAGAAGGCCCTTGAGATGCTGGACAAGCTCCAGGTTTGTTTCCCGGAGGAGAATTTCCCTCTGGAAACCATCAGCGTGGGATTCTCGGGCAATGACTACATGGTTGCACAGCTCATCGAGAACTACTACTACCTGGCCGCTTCAGGACTTCTGGCCGATGAGGCTTCCGCCGCCGCAAAGGCTTCTGCCACCTCGCTGGCAGAACGCTTCGGCGGCCAGCTCCTTGACTGCGCCGGTTTCTACCTGCAGTGGGGCAACTACGGCAGCGGCGAATTCGAAACCGCCGGCCGCGTCCTCCTCTACCTTGCCGATGTGTGCAAGCAGTACGGCGACGAGGCTCTCTCCAAGACCCTGGAGGACCAGTTCACCGAAATGCTGGAAGTGGCCAAGGCAAGCGCTCAGTAAAGTACCACGTGGGCGGCCTCTGCGCGGCCTTGTCGACGATTCTTATTGAAGTCTGCAAAAAAATGTGTAATTTTGCAGACCTTTAGGCAACAATTACACACAATATTATGCAACAATTCATTGACAAGTACGACTTCACGGGCAAGAAGGCCATCGTGAGAGTCGATTTCAACGTCCCCCTGAACGAAAACTTCGAGATTACCGACGACACCCGCATCGTCAGGGCAATGCCCACCCTCAAGAAGGTGCTTGCAGGCGGCGGCTCCGTCATCATCATGAGCCACCTTGGCCGTCCCAAGAAGGTAGACCCCAAGTTCTCCCTCAAGCACATCGTAAATCACGTGAGCGAGTGCCTCGGCGTTCCCGTACAGTTCGCAGAGGACTGCCAGAAGGCCGATGAGCAGGCAGCAGCCCTGAAGCCCGGCGAGGCTCTCCTCCTTGAGAACCTCCGTTACTACGCAGAGGAAGAAGGCAAGCCCCGCGGACTCGCAGAGGATGCCTCCGACGAAGAGAAGAAGGCAGCAAAGGCAGCCGTCAAGGCCTCCCAGAAGGAGTTCGTAAAGAAGCTCGCCTCCTATGCCGACTGCTACATCAACGACGCATTCGGCACCGCACACCGCGCACACGCCTCCACCGCCCTCATTGCCGATTACTTCCCTAATGACAAGATGTTCGGCTACCTGATGGAAGGCGAAATCAAGGCTATCGACAACGTTCTCAAGAACGCACAGCGCCCCCTCACCGCCATCATCGGCGGCTCCAAGGTGAGCTCCAAGCTTGCTGTTCTGAAGAACCTCGTGGACAAGGTTGACAACCTCATCATCGGCGGCGGAATGGGCTACACCTTCATCAAGGCCCAGGGCGGCAAGATCGGCCTCTCCCTCCACGAGGACGAACTCATCCCCGATGCACTCGAAATCCTCGCAACCGCAAAGGAGAAGGGCGTGAACGTTTATCTCTCCATCCAGACCGTCGCAGGCCAGGCCTTCGAAAATGACACGCCCCAGCGCATCTTCGACACCAACAACATCGCCGAAGGCTGGGAAGGCATGGATGCAGCCCCCAAGACCCTCGAAGCCTGGAAGAAGGTCATCCTCTCCTCCAAGACCATCCTCTGGAACGGCCCCGTGGGCGTTTTCGAACTCCCCAACTTCGCAAAGGGAACCCTCCAGATTGCAGAGGACCTCGCCGAGGCCACAAAGAACGGTGCATACACCCTCGTAGGCGGCGGCGACTCCGTAGCAGCCGTCACCCAGATGGGTTATGCCGACAAGGTCTCCTACGTCTCCACCGGCGGCGGCGCCATGCTCGAAGCCATCGAAGGCAAGGAGCTCCCCGGCGTGGCAGCTATCCGCGGATAAAACCCTACGCTACCGCTTGGCGCGGACGTAGATTGAAAGCGGCAGGACTTTGCCGAAGGAATCATTCAGGGCCAGTTCACCGGAGGTCATCTCCTTGAGCTGGCCTTTGAAGGCTTCACGCACGACGGTTTCGCCAAGGGCGGCGCTGTACCCGTTGGAGTAGAGGTTCAGGACCATGAAGGAGTCCCGTTCGCCAAGGATTTCGGAAACATTCTGAAGAAGGCCGAAGAGGAGCTCGTCCAGCTTCCATTTTTCGCCGTCAGGGCCATGGCCGTATGCGGGAGGGTCCAGGATGATACCGTCATACTTGTTGCCGCGTTTTGCTTCACGCCGCGCAAACTTGAGTGCGTCTTCCACCACCCAGCGGATGCCGTCAAGGCCGCTGCGTTCCATGTTTTCGCGTGCCCAGGTGACTACCTGACGCACGGAGTCGAGATGTGTGACATCGGCCCCGGCGCACTTGGCGGCAAGGGATGCAGCGCCGGTGTAGGCAAAGAGATTAAGCACGCGTGGGGCGCCAAGCCCGTTGGCCTTGTGGATGCGTGCTAGGCGGGATGTCTCACGGTATATGAACTCCCAGTTAGGAGCCTGTTCGGGGAATACGCCCACATGTTTGAAGGATGTGAGGCCGAGGCGCAGCGAAAGGTGCAGGTCGCTCATGGCGTGTGTCTCCGGATCCTGTGCGCCGTTATAGGTGATGCCCCACTGGTCCTCCATCTTCTTGAGGCGGTTCCATGTGCCGCTGTCCTCCTTCCCCGCCTTGCCGAAACCGGCACCGGGCACGAAACTCACATGAGCGAGCTTGTTCCAGTCCTTGAGCGATGGCGTCCAGAGAGCCTTTGGCTCAGGGCGGCGGAGTACGTACTTTCCAAAACGCTCAAGCTTTTCTCCGTTTCCGGAGTCCAGCAGTTCGTAGTCTTTCCAGTAAGTTGCGGGATAATCCAGGGCCATGGTTTGAAAGTTTTCGCAAAGGTAGCAAAAAATAGCTATATTTGTAAACTGGTTCTAATTTGACCGTGACAAGCTATGGAACTGTTGGTGATACATTGGAATATAGACCCGGCGATACTGCATATCGGCGGATTTGAGCTCAGGTGGTATTCGCTTCTTTTCGTGAGCGGGTTCATCCTGGGATGGTTCATAATGAAGGATTTCTTCAGGAAGGAGAAGATGGACGAGAAGCTGCTGGATCCGCTCCTGTACACGCTTCTTATCTGCACCATCGTGGGAGCGCGCCTGGGTCACTGCATATTCTATCAGCCGGATTACTACTTTGGTTCATGGAAGGGGTTCTGGGAGATATTCATGCCGTGGAAAGGCGGTCTTGCCAGCCACGGCGGCACCATCGCCATCATCCTCGGCCTCATCTGGTACGTGAACAAGTACGGAAAGAAGAATGACTTCGACTTCATGTGGCTTGTAGACCACCTGGTGATTCCGGTGTCGTTCGCGGCCTGTTTCATCCGCCTTGGAAACCTTTTCAACAGCGAGATATACGGCGGTCCCACCAGCCTTCCCTGGGGATTCATCTTCGAGAGAAACTGGGAAACCGTTCCCTGCCATCCCACGCAGCTGTACGAAGGCGGAACATACCTCCTCCTGGGCCTTGTGCTCTATGCCCTTTACAAATGGCGTCTTGACAAGGTGTACAGGGGTACTTTCACCGGTATATTCTTCATCGTGTGCTTCGGAAGCCGCATCCTCATCGAGTTCGTGAAGAACCCTCAGGTGGCGTTCGAGGAGAACATGGTCCTCAATATGGGCCAGCTCCTGAGCATCCCGTTCGTGCTCATCGGGATCGGCTGCCTCATCTGGGCGTATAAGAAGAAACTGCCTGCCATGGCGGTCCATCAGGACCATGCTCCAAAGAAAAAAGAAACCACACACTATGCAAAGCCGCTTAATTAAGCGGTTTTTTTGTGGGATTTCTCGACTTCGCTCGAAATGACAGAGGTGATTGCTCGAAATGACAGAGTGTGCATAAGTTCAGGCGTGATTTTTGTAGTGTAATGCGCCGCTTATAATACGTATATGGTTAGAAGATTATTGTTTGCGCTGGCTCTCGTAATCCCCGTTTCAGCAGCAGCGCAGTATGTGGAAGAAGCACCTGTACAGGAAGATTCAACACTGGTCCTCACCCTTGAGGATGCACTGAAGATAGCCCTTTCGGAGAATATATCGGTGAAAGTGGCCGACATGGAAATCCAGCGTGCAGAATATGCGCGCAGGGGCTCCTATGCATCCCTTTTCCCCCAGGTGAACGCATCAGGTTCATTCCAGCACACAATCCGCAAGCAGGTCATGTACATGGGAGGCGGCAGTTCCTCCTCCGGCAGCGGCTCTTCGGGCGGCGGCATGTCGTCCATGTTCACCAGCGTGCTGGATCCTGTCATGTATTACATCACGGAGCTCATGAAGCAGCATCCCGGAGCAATCGCCCCGTATACTCCTCCGGCAACTGATGAGACCGAGTCCTCCGGCAACGGCGGCATCGAAGTGGGCCGTACAAACACATGGTCTGCAGGCATCAACGCCAGCATGCCGCTCGTGAACGCCCAGCTGTGGGAGTCCATCGGCCTTTCCGGAGATCAGGTGGAACTGGCAGTGGAACAGGCTCGCGAGTCCCGCCTCGGGATGGTAACTTCCGTGAAGCAGGCATACTATGCCGTCCTCATGGCAAAGGCCTCCTACGATGTGTACAACGCCGTTTTCGAGAACGCAGTTCAGAACTACAAGCTCACCGAGATGCGCTACAATGCGCAGAAGGCTTCCGAGCTGGATTTCACAAGGGCAAAGAGCTCGCTGGCATCGGCAATCCCCAACCTTTACAATGCAGAGAATGCGATAGAACTTGCCCTGTGGCAGCTGAAGGCGGTCATCGGCCTTGACCTTGACAGGCCGGTGGACGTGGTGGGTTCGCTGGAGGACAATGCAGAGCAGATGTTCCGCTACCTTCAGGAAGGGGAGAACGCCTCACTGGAGGGCAATACGCAGCTGAGGCAGCTGGAGGCACAGGCCAATATGCTGGCCCGTCAGATAAGAGCTCAGCAGTATGCATACCTTCCCAGCCTATCCCTTGCCTTCGCATACAACTACAACGCCATGGCCGAGGACTTCGACTTCTCCAACTACCAGTGGACGCCGTACTCCTACATCGGCATACAGCTGAGCATTCCCATTTTCTCCGGAGGTCAGCGCTACCATCAGGTGAAGCAGACGAAGGTCCAGGCCCAGGAGCTTGAGTACCAGAGGATAAATGCCGAAAGGCAGATACGCATAGCCATCCGCCAGAGCCTTTCCACTATGGATACCTCCATCAAGACATACGACGCCGCAAAAGACGCCCTGGAAAGCGCAGAAAAGGCTTACGATATTGCAGCCAAGAGCTATGAGGTGGGCCGCAGCACCCTTACAGACCTGAACAACACCGAGCTGGTCCTTACCCAGACCCGCATGCAGGTCCTGCAGGCAGTTTACAACTTTGTCATTGCCAAGGCCGGCCTTGAGCAGACACTCGGATACGATTATAAAACAGAAGAATAATATATGAACTACAGATTTCTACTTGTCCCCGTGGCGGCAGCTCTCGTGGCTTGCTCCGGCAATCAGGGTAAAAAGGCCGAAAATGCCCCCGCAGCGATGCCAGTCGTCGTTCCCAACGTTGAGGTGAAGGCCGTAGAGGTGAGGGAAGTGCCCCAGGAAAGCACCTATGCTTCCACCGTGCAGGCATACGCCGTGAACAACATCATGCCCCAGACCGGCGGCCGCATCAGGAAGATTAATGCCGAGGTTGGCGACTACGTGGTGAAGGGCCAGATTCTTGCCGAGATGGACCGTCTCCAGCTTGACCAGCTCGAGCTCCAGATAAAGAACGACGAGGACGAGTACGCCCGCCTCAAGAAGCTCTACGAGCAGGGCGGCGTAGCCCAGTCCGATTTCGAAGCCGCAGAGCTTGGCTACAAGGTCAGGAAGTCAAACTACGAGAATGTCAAGGAAAATACCATCCTGAGGAGCCCAATCACCGGTTTCGTGACCGCCCGAAACTTCGACCAGGGCGACATGTTCTCCATGAGCGCCCCCATCTTCACCGTGCAGCAGGTCTATCCCGTGAAGCTCCTCGTGGGCGTTTCCGAGAGCGAGTACACCAGGATAAAGAAGGGTGACGCCGTCTCCCTCACGGTTGACGCCATCCCCGGCCGCACCTTCACCGGCAAGGTTGAACGCCTCTATCCCACCGTGGATGCCGCCACCCATACCTTCAAGGCCGAGGTCATCGTCACCAATGCCGACAAGGTCCTCCGCCCCGGCATGTATGCCCGCGTCACCGTCAACTTCGGAAACAGGCGCTCCATCATCGTCCCGGACCAGTCCATCGTAAAGCAGGAGGGCACCGGCACAAAGTTCATCTACGTCCTTAACGAAGATTCCACCGTGAGCTACCTTCCCATCGTCCTCGGACGCCACATCGGCGCCGAATACGAGGTTACGTCCGGCCTGGAAGAGGGCAGCACCGTTGTAGTGAAGGGTCAGTCCGCACTCAAGGACGGTCTTAAAGTGAATGTGCTATGAGCATCTACAGGACAGCAGTAGAGAATCCCGTAACCACCGGCCTTGTCTTCCTGGCATTCGCGCTGCTGGGCGTTTTCGCCCTGGTGCAGCTGCCGATAGACAACCTTCCGGACGTGGAATCCAACACCATCATGGTGATGAGTTCCTATCCGGGAGCATCGGCCGAGGACGTGGAGAACAACCTCACGAAGATACTGGAGAACTCCCTGAACGGCGTCCCCAACCTGAAGGACCTTACCTCCAACTCCAGGGAGAACATCTCCATCCTCACCCTTGAATTCGAATACGGAACTGACATCGACGAGGCTACGAACGACGTCCGCGACAAGCTGGACATGATATCCCAGACACTTCCGGACGGAGCGTCGCTTCCGTTCCTGTTCAAGTTCAGCGTGGACGACATGCCCATCATGATCATGGCGGCCACGGCGAACCAGAGCGTGAGTGCCCTTGACAAGATACTGGACGAAAGGATTGCAACCCCGCTGGCGCGTGTTTCCGGCGTTGGCCAGATCAGCGTTGCAGGCGCCCCCAAGAGGGAAATCCAGGTCTATGTAGACCCCGCAAAGCTGGAGGCATACCGCCTTTCCATCCCCACCATCTCGCAGATCATCGCTGCCGAAAACAGGAACATCCCTTCCGGCAGCATCGACATCGGCTCCGATACCTATACCCTCCGTATCAAGAAGGAGTTCCAGGACCCGTCCGAACTGCTTGACGTGGTACTTGGAAGCTACGGCGGCGGCACCATCTACCTCAGGGACGTGGCCCGCATCGTGGACGACGTCGAGGAGAAGTCCCAGGAATCCTACACCAACGGCGTCCGCGGCGCGCAGATTATCGTCCAGAAACAGTCCGGCTACAACACCGTGGACGTTATCAGGAAGGTGAAAAAGGAGATGAAAACCCTTGAGCGCAGCCTCCCTGCCGATGTGCACATCACAACGGTGGTGGACAACTCCGACAACATCCTCCGCACCATCGACTCCCTCAAGGAGACCATCCTCATCACCTTCCTGGTGGTCATGCTGGTGGTGTTCCTCTTCCTGGGAAGGTTCAAGGGAACGCTCATAGTGGTGCTCAGCATCCCTATCGCACTGCTCGCATCCCTCCTCTACCTCTTTGCGACGGGCAACACCCTCAACATCATTTCCATGAGTGCGCTGTCCATTGCGATAGGCATGGTGGTGGACGACGCAATCGTTGTCCTGGAGAACGTCACGACGCACCTGGAGAGGGGAGAGCGCCCAAAGGAGGCGGCCGTTCACGGCACTGCCGAGGTGGGTATCTCCGTAATCGCCTCCACCCTTACCATGCTGTGCGTGTTCATCCCGCTTACCATGATAAAGGGCATGGCGGGCATCATGTTCAAGCAGCTGGGCTGGATTGTGTCCATCATCATGATAGTGTCCACCACGGCGGCCCTCACCCTGGTGCCGATGCTCTGCTCCCAGCTCCTTAACAACAAGCCAAATAACAACAAGATTTTCAAGGCTGTCTTCGGCCCCGTGAACAAGGCCCTGGATGCCGTCTCGAATGGGTATTCAAGGCTCATCGCATGGTGCATGAACCGAAAGAAGCTCATCGCCGTGGGCGCAGTGGTCATCTTCGCCGTGGTAATGGCAATCTACGTCCCCAGGATGAAGACGGAATACTTCCCGTCCTCCGACGCCGGCCGCCTTCAGGCGACTATTGAACTGCCTATCGGCACAGCCCAGGACGTCACGCGCGACGTTGCAGCCCGCATCTACCAGAAAATCCTTGCCGACGTTCCCGAAATCAAGGTGCTGAGCTACCGTTTCGGCCAGGCCGATTCCGACAACGCCTTCGCCTCCATGCGCCAGAACGGCACCTACCTCATCACCATGAACATCAACGTAGGCTCCATGGAAGACCGTGAGCGCTCTGTCTCCGAGATTGCCGATATAGTCCGTGCCGACCTCCGCCTCTTCCCCGAGCTGAACCGCTTCAACGTCTCGGAAGGCGGCATGATGGGCGGAACGGCAAGCGTCCAGCTGGAAATCTACGGATATGACTTCGAGGATACAGAAAACGCCGCCAGGACGGTGCGCAGGCAGATGATGGAGAGCGGAAAGTTCACCCAGGCCATCCTCTCGCGCGACCAGTACACCCCCGAATACGAGGTTGACTTTGACCGTGAAAAGCTTGCCTTGAACGGCCTCTCTTCGGTAACCGCAGCATCTGCGGTATCTGCCGCCATGTCCGGCTCAGTGGGCTCCTACTACCGTGAAGACGGCGAGGAGTACAACATCCGCGTGCGCTATGCCCCTGAGTTCAGGACCAGCATCGAGGACATCGAGAACATCACCATCTACAACACCCAGGGCCAGGGCCTCAAGGTGAAGGACCTTGGCCGGATCGTAGAATCAAAGGTGCCTCCTACAATCCAGAGAAAGAACCGTGAACGTTATATCAGCGTCACCGGCATCGTGGCTAAGGGCGTATCCCTGAGCGAAGGCGTCGAGTGCGTGAACACCACCCTTGCGGAGAATCCCCTGCCGGTGGGACTGAGCTGGCGTATCGGCGGTGACTATGAGAATCAGCAGGACATGTTCTCCGACATGATCCTCCTTGCCCTCCTCATCATTGTGCTTGTGTACATGGTCATGGCATCCCAGTTCGAGTCCTTCCTGGGACCTTTCGTCATCATGTTCTCCATCCCGTTCGCCCTCGTGGGCGTTGCGCTTGGTAACATGACCGCGGACCTTGCCGTTGGCGTCATGAGCCTTATCGGCATAATAATCCTCCTTGGTATCGTGGTTAAGAACGGTATCGTGCTCATAGACTACACAATCCTTTGCCAGGAGAGGGGAATGAGCGTGAGGGAGGCTTCCGTGACCGCTGCCCGCAGCCGTCTGCGCCCTATCCTCATGACTACGCTCACAACCGTGCTGGGTATGCTCCCTATGGCTCTTGGCCGCGGTGAGGGCTCGGAAATGTGGAACGGGCTTGGCACCACGGTGGCATGGGGTCTTTCATTCTCCACGCTCATTACGCTGGTCATCATTCCCGTTGTTTACTGCGGAATATCCGAACACCGCGAAAGGCGGAGACTCAAAAAAGCCGCCCGCGCTGAAACGAATAACGACTAAACTGCATCTTTATGAAAGCATTGTTTGTAGCTTACAACCAGGCATATAACCGTGAGGTCATAGACCTTCTTCAGGAAAACGGTCAGAGGGGCTATACCTCCTGGGAAGAAATAAGCGGCCGAGGGACCGTGGACGGAGAACCGCATCTGGGAGACCATGCATGGCCGGCGCGCAACCACGCCCTTCTTTCCGTCATGGAAGATAAGCTTGCAAAGGATATCTTCCTGAAGTTAAAGGATTTGGATGCCGACAACCCCAACTTGGGCCTCAAAGCCTATATTTTGCCGGTAGATGAATCAATGTAGAAAAAATTGTTTATATTTGTAACCTGAACCAATAAGCTGATTATGGCTAAAGTAGCAACAAATACCAATTTCCAGGAGCTCATTCAGGACTCAAAACTCGTGATTGCAGACTTCTGGGCCACATGGTGCGGCCCCTGCCGCATGCTTTCTCCCGTACTTGACGAGGTAGAGGAAGAAATGTCAGACAAGATCTCCGTTGTCAAGGTAAACGTGGACGATGCAGACGAAATTGCAGCAAAGTACCGCATCATGAGCATCCCCACGCTCCTGTTCTTCAAGGACGGCCAGATTGTGGACAAGACCGTCGGCGCAATGCCCAAGAACGTACTCATAGAAAAAATCAACTCAAATATCTAACCTGTTATGAAGAAATTATTCGCTCTCATCGCAGTTGCAATGGCTTCCGTCATGGTGGCCAATGCACAAATCGGTATCGTGGCCGGTATCGGTTCCAGTACTACCACCGTCAACGAGGAGGATATTCTTTCCAATCTCAACGGCGTGAGTGATTATCATCTGGGTGTAGCCCTCAAGCTTCCCCTGCCTCTGGGCTTTGCAATTCAGCCTGAACTTACCTATCAGATCAAGGGCGCAGACCTTGGCGCCATCGTAAACGAAGGTGCAGAGACTTCCGTGGATGAATTCAACTTCAAGAGCGGTGTCGCACAGCTGGATCTCGGAATCCAGTGGGGCATTGACCTTGTAGCATTCCGTCCTTTCATTTTTGGAAAGCCTTTTATCGGTTATGTCATCAACGAGGATTTTGCAAAGAATATCAGCGAGGATACGGAAAAGACTCTCAAGGAGGCTCAGAACAAGCTTCAGTATGGTTTCTCCGTTGGTGCCGGTATCGATCTTCTCGAGCACTTCCAGCTCTCCGTTGCATTCTTCAAGAACCTTGGAAATCTCTTTAATGAGAACGGTGAGGTCAACGCCTCTACCGACGATGTTGATACCTCCAAGCTCACGGACCTTTCCAACTACGGCGGAATCAAGGTTACCCTGGGCTTCTTCTTCTAGCAGATGAGCCAAAAGGCTAAATTCTTGGAAATCAGAGAGTCGCTCCATCCGTATCTTGAACGGGTGGAGCGCCTCATTGATACCTCGCTCTCAAGCGACATCCCACTCCTGGACAGCGTGAACAAATCGCTGAGGGAAAGGACGGGGAAGATGCTGCGTCCAATGCTGGCCATTCTGGCGGCAGGCGCAGCCGGCGGCGTGAGTGAGGATTCAATACGCTTCGCCGCCGCGGCGGAGCTGCTTCACAATGCCACGCTTTTGCATGACGACGTGGTGGACGGTGCCTCCGAGCGCCGCGGCACGCCCACCGTTTCCTCCATCCTCGGAGGCCGGGCGGCAGTGCTTGTCGGAGACTTCTGGCTGGTGAAGTGTATGCAGGTGATCCTCTCGTCGGAAGAATACGGAGACAGGGCTCTCCGCATCTTTTCCAAAACCATATCGGACCTTACCGAGGGCGAAATGCTCCAGATGCAGAAAGCCTCGGAAGGGGATACTACCCAGGAAGATTACCTGCGGATAATCTATAACAAGACCGCCTCGCTTTTCGAGGCTGCAGCCCTTTCCGCCGCCGTTTCTGCCGATGCTCCCGGCCGCACGGTCACAGTCCTCGGAGAGTTTGCGAAGAACCTGGGACTTGCGTTCCAGATCAAGGACGACATCATGGATTACAGCGTTCCCGGAGACGGTTTCGGGAAGCCTGTAGGCCAGGATCTCATGGAGCAGAAGATAACCCAGCCCCTCCTTTGCGCCCTTGGAAGCGTGAGTGAAGAGGAGGCTCTTTCGGTGCGGAAAAAGGTTGCCTCCATATCGGACAATCCCTCCCTTGCCGATGAGGTCCGCGCCTTTGTCTTCGCGCACGACGGCGTTTCGAAGGCAGAGGTTGTGCTTGACTATTACATCGAAAAAGCACTCAAAACACTTCAGGTACTTCCAACTTCGGCAGAAAAATCGTATCTTGCAGAACTTTCCCTGTTCGTGGGGGCAAGAGACGTGTAAATTATGCTGGAGATTCACGGAAATAGCAGCGTTGTGGCCGCACTTCACTCAATGGTGGAGAGCGGACGCATCCCGCACGCAATCCTCTTCCATGAGGATGACGGCGGCGGGGCGTTTCCCATCGTCCTGAATTTCCTGGAAGAGGTGTACGGCGGCTCGCCAAGGGTGCAGAAGCTCATCCATGCCGACGTTCACTTCGTCTTCCCCGTGGCAGGGGAGAAGAATCCCGTATCGGCCCAGTTTGCGGCGCCTTTCCGGGAATTGCTGCTGGAGAATCCGTACTTTTTTGAAAGTGAGCTGTACAGCGCTATCGGCATAGAGGGGAAGCAAAGCGCCATTTCCGTGGCAGAGGCTCGTTCCATCCTGGACAGTCTTTCGCTGTCGGCAGTGGAAGGAGGGTACAGGAGCGTTGTGGTGTACCTGCCGGAAAAGATGAACGCGGCAAGCGCCAACGCACTTCTGAAGATGGTGGAGGAGCCGCCGGAGAATACGCTGTTCCTCCTTATCACGCACGCGCCGGAGAAGGTGCTGGTGACTATCGCCTCCCGCTGCCTGCGCCTGAGGGTGGAACCCCTCTCGGAAGAGGTCCGGAGCCGCGTCCATGCAGACAGCGCCGCCCGCAACGTGGCTCTCCGGGACAGCTTCCACGACCTTCTGTCGGCAGTTGTCTCGAGGGACCTTCTTGCCGCCCTTGAGGTGGGTGACTCCCTTGCCGACCTCAAAGACCGCGAACAGCAGAAAGCCTTCTGCGCGGTGGCTTCCGAAAGCCTCCGTAAGATATTCCTCCTGCAGCAGAAAATGCCGCAGCTGGCGTGCGCAGAGGACGATTTTTATGGGAAGATGGCAGGGGCCCTGCGCCCTGCGTTCCCGCGCCTTGCCCTTGGCTGTCTGGAAAGGGCCCGCACTCTGATAGAGCGCAACGTGAACCAGAAAATCCTGTTCACCTCCATGGTGACTCAAATATATACTTATGGAACAAGATAACGAAAATACCCGGTTTGACTGTTTCCGCGGCTGTACCGTTACCGTGGACGAATCTACCGGAGAACGCGATATAAAATACCGTCCCGGCTGCTGCAAGCTGGAGGTCTATGATGTCCTCAAGGGCATTTCCCAGGAGCAGTGGAACAACTACTTCGAGGTTCGTTTCAAGAATACCAGGAAGGGTATCTACGTGAATGCATCCGGCCAGAGCATCAAGATGGGAGACCTGGTGGTTGTAGAGGCCCAGAGCGGCCACGACCTTGGCATCGTAACCCTGGACGGTCCCATCGTGGGCAGGCAGATGAAGTGCCGCGGAATTGACCCGGAGACCCAGGAAATCAAGAAGATATACCGCAAGGCCCGTCCCTTCGACATCCAGCGCTGGCAGGACGCCATCGCCCGTGAGGAGGAGACCATGATCCGTTCCAGGGAACTTGCCGCTAATCTTGGCCTGGAGATGAAAATCGGCGACGTGGAGTTCCAGGGAGACGGCACAAAGGCCATCTTCTACTACATTGCCGACGGCCGCGTAGACTTCCGCCAGCTCATCAAGGATTTTGCCGAGGAGTTCCACATCCGCGTGGAGATGAAGCAGATCGGTGCCCGTCAGGAGGCAGGTCTCATCGGCGGTCTTGGAGTGTGCGGCAGGGAGCTGTGCTGCGCCAACTATATAACTGAGTTCAAGAGCATTGCAACGTCGGCGGCCCGTGTCCAGGACCTGTCCCTGAACCCCCAGAAACTGGCCGGCCAGTGCGGCAAGCTCAAGTGCTGCCTCAATTACGAGGTGGCCGCATATACAGACGCCCAGGCCCGTCTTCCCCGCGTTTCCGAACCTCTCGAATTCGAGGACGGCCAGGCATTCCTCGTAAAGACTGACATCCTTGCCCAGCGCCTCTTCTTCTCCTACGAAAAGGGCTCCCTCGTGAACATATATCCCCTTTCTGCCGATGAGGTCCGCGAGGTTCAGGAAATGAACCGCCGCGGTGAGAAGCCGGCATCCCTCAAGCAGGATGTCGTAGCCGCTCCGGAGTTCATATCGGCCGTGGGTGACGATGCCATCAACCGCTTCGACCCCGAAAAGAAAAAGAAGCGCCGCAAAGGCGGGAAAAACCGCCGCGGACGTAACCAGAAAGGCGAATGAGGCGTTTCCTTCTGCCGATACTCCTCGTCCTTGCAGTCTCCTGCAGCGAGCCTCTTTCCACGGAGAAGTTCATCCGCGGGGAGGGGCCGTATGAGTTCACGGTAGAGATGGCTGATTCGCTTGCCCGCTACGATTTCGACCTGTTCACCCGCATAGATGCCAAGTCTTGTCCCGGAGAGGCCGCCCTCATGGTGCGCTGGGTTTCTCCTTCGGATTCCACGTTCCGGGAGACGGTGTATCTGCCCCTTAAGTGCGGGGATGTGTACGAGCCGTACCGCAAGGGGTGTGTCCCCGTTGAGTATGGTACCTGGAAATGCATTGTGGCGGTTCCTGAGGCCGTTTCCATTGACGGGTTCAGGGGACTTGGACTTGTTGTAAGGAGAGATTATGGGACACGGTAAACTCAAGAAATTCGCAGAGAACGAGACTTTCCGCTGCCTGCTTCAGCCGGCGGCGTCGGAGGTGCTTGTAAAGGGCTCGAGGGAGCTGGTTCTCAATGACCACGCAATAAAGGGCAACTGGGGACGGGAGATGTTCGGCAATGACAATCCAATCGTCCTGGAGCTTGGCTGCGGCGGGGGAGAGTACACCATAGCCCTTGCAGAACGCAATCCTTCCGTGAATTACATCGGGGTGGATATCAAGGGTGCGCGCCTCTGGAAAGGCGCAAAGTACGCTACCGGGCATGCTCTTCCCAATGTCGCGTTTTTGAGGACGCGCATCGAATTCATTACGGCTTTCTTCGCCCCTTCGGAGGTATCGGAAATCTGGCTCACTTTCTCTGATCCTCAGCTCTCCGGTTCCGAGAATTCCCGCCTTTCGTCACCCATGTTCCTGGACAGATACCGCAGTTTCCTTGTCCCGGGCGGCATCATCCATCTCAAGACCGACTCCCGCTTCCTCTACGAATACACCATGTCAGTCATCCGTGCCAATGGCTTAAGAATCATTGAATCCAGTACCGATGTGTATTCTGACGATATCGGGGGAGTAGTTACAAGCGTGCAGACGTTTTATGAGAAGATGTTTCTGGAGATGGGGCTGCCGATAACCTATTTGGCGTTCAGGATAGACCATGAGGGGCCGTTTGTGTATCCCACGGATTTCGACGCCGCTTTCTGGCGCGAGGCCGAGGGCCCACGCAGAAGTTTTTCTCATCAACCTTCTCCCAAGCAATAGTTTGGGAGTTTTTTATTATATTTGTAATCTATGGCAAAGGTTATTTATACAATGGGCGAAACGGCGGAGATTCTGGGAGAGAATGTGTCTGCCGTGAGGTACTGGAGCAACTACTTCGAACAGTTCGTGAAGCCTGTGAGGAATGCGAAGGGCAACAGGCTCTATCATCCTGAGGATATCGAAACCCTAAAGCAGATTCAGTTCCTGGTGAAGGAGCAGGGCCTTACACTGGAGGGTGCCGCGCAGAGGATGAAGGATGACCGCAGGAGCGTAGAGCGCCGCGTGAAGGCGCTGGATATCCTGAAGGGCATTAAATCGGACCTGGAAGAAGCCAGGAAGCAGCTTTAGGACTATGACTGTAAGGGATATCACAAACGCGATAGAGGAGTTTGCGCCGCTCTCGCTTCAGGAGAAGTGGGACAACAGCGGGCTTGTAATCGGCTCTCCGGAAGACGCCGTGACGGGAGTCATGGTTGGCTTTGACTGTACCGTGGAACTCATTGAAGAGGCCCTCCAGAGGGGCTGCAACATGGTTGTGACGCATCATCCGCTCATTTTTGGCGGAGTGAAAAGGATAGACGTCAAGGACCCGGTGGGAGCTGCGATTACTGCGGCCGTGAAGGGCGGCGTGGCGGTGTATGCGGCGCACACATCGGCAGACAAGGTTATCCGGGGGGTGAGCGGGGACATGGCCCGGAAACTGGGGCTGGTGAACGTCGGAATCCTGGAGCCGGACGGGGAGGGTACGGGCCTTGGCTGCATCGGCGATTTTCCGGAGCCTCTCACTGCCGATGAGGCCCTCGCTGCCGTGAAAAGGGCTTTCGGCCTGAAAATCATACGCCATTCGAAGCCCGTTGATGGCCGCATCCGGAGGGTTGCGGTGCTTGGCGGAAGCGGCGGCTCGGACGTCGACGCGGCCATGTCGGCAGGGGCGCAGCTGTACATCACGGCAGACGTTTCCTACCACAAGTTCTTCACTCCTGAGGGCTTCATGGTCATGGATATAGGCCATTTTGAGAGCGAAGTGGGCATTGTGGACATTTTCTTATCGGAGATAAGGAAAAAAATTCCTACCTTTGCAAGCTACAAGTCAGCCGTGCTGGACGGGAGCAACCCTGTCCGGTACTTTGGATTGTGAAATAATAAATCGATTTATATTTTTTATGGCAAGTACCAAGAAACCCGCCGCCGCAAAGAAAGTGGAGGCTCCCATCGACCAGAGGGAAACTTTCGTATCCCTGCAGAAGAATTTTGCCGATTCCGACATCTCCGTCGAGGAGAAGCTCAAGACCCTGTATGAACTCCAGGCTGCCGATTCCGAGATTGACAAGATCGTCCAGCTCCGCGGTGAACTCCCCGCAGAGGTAGCAGCCCTCGAAGAGGAAATCGCATCCCTCAAGGAGCGCAGCGCAGCCATCTCCGCCGTCATCGACCAGTTCAACCGCAACATTGCCGATGCAAAGCTTTCCATCGCAGATCACGAAAGCACCATCGAGAAGTATCAGCGCCAGCTTGAGACCATCTCCAACTCCCGCGAGTACGACTCCCTGAACAAGGAAATCGAGAATCAGGACCTCCTTCGCCAGATTGACGAGAAGACCATCTACGACACCCGCGCAGCCATCGGCGAAAAGAAGGCTGAACTTGACGAGATCAAGGACCGCCTCACCGTAAGGGCAGAGGACCTTTCCGCCAAGAAGGAAGAGCTTGACACCATCGTCGAGTCTACAGCCAAGGAAGAGGCCGTGCTCACCGCCCGCCGCGATGAGTGCGCAGCCAAGATCGACGCCCGTACCATGAGCGCCTACGAACGCATCCGCCAGAGCGTCCACAACCATCTTGCAGTCGTGGGCATCTACAATGGCGACTCCTGCGGAGGCTGCTTCAACACCATCACACCCCAGCGCAGGGTAGAGATTGCTTCCAACCGCAAGCTCATCATCTGCGAACACTGCGGCCGTATCATCATCAACCCTGATTTCGACCAGAAGTAACAAGCCATGCCCGCCCGCAAGAATTCCAAGGAGGAAAACCTGAACATCGAGGCCCTGATGGGGAACAAACCCCCTCAGGCCCTTGACGTTGAAGAGGCCGTTCTGGGTGCCATGCTGGTGGAACCTTCCACCATCGACGAGGCCATGGAGGAGCTTACTCCCTCCTGCTTCTATGACCAGCACCACAGGATGATATTCGAGGCGATGTCGGCCCTTGTGAACGACCACGTCTCCATCGACCTCATCACCGTGAGCGACAAGCTCCGCAGCCTTGGAAACCTTGAAATCGTGGGCGGCCCGGTGGCCCTCGCCCGCCTGTCCCAGAACATCGGTGCGGCGGCCCACATCGAGTATTACATCAAGATCCTCAAGCAGAAGACCATCCAGAGGGACCTCATCACCGCTTCCTACGACATCCTGAAGCAGTCCTTCGACGAGTCCACCAACGTTGACGACCTCATCGACAACGCGCAGAGCAAGGTCTTCGCAGCCATTCAGAACAATGTCAAGAGGGATGTCCAGGACATCGGCTCAATCATCAATTCCGTCCTTGACAACCTGCAGGAGCTTCAGGGTATCACCGGCCCTTCCGGAGTGCCTTGCGGCTTCCCTTCGATAGACCGTGTAACCCAGGGCTGGCAGAAGAGCGACCTCATCATCCTGGCCGCCCGTCCTTCCGTGGGTAAGACGGCTTTTGCCCTGAACATTGCCCGCAATGCCGCCGTGGATGCCAATATGCCCGTGGCGGTGTTCTCCCTGGAAATGAGCGCAGACCAGCTTGGAAAGCGTCTCATCACCACTGAGAGCGGCCTTTCAGGCGAGAAGATCAAGGGTGGCGTGAAACTTGAACAGTATGAGTGGGTCCAGCTTGAAGAGACTCTCAAGCGCCTTGCCAAGGCGCCGCTGTACATAGACGACACCCCGGGCATTCCCATCATGGAATTCCGCACCAAGGCAAAGCGCCTGGTGAAGCAGAAGGGAGTCCGCCTCATAGTGGTTGACTACCTCCAGCTCATGCAGGGACCGGCAGAACTCAGGGGCCTTCGCGAACAGGAAGTTGCGGCGATTTCCCGCACCCTCAAGGCCACGGCAAAGGAGCTGAACGTGCCGATAATCGCCCTCTCGCAGCTTTCCCGTAACGCTGTCCAGAGGACGGGCGGCACAGGAAAGCCCCAGCTGAGCGACCTCCGCGAATCCGGCTCCATCGAACAGGATGCCGACATGGTCATCTTCATCCACCGTCCCGACTTCGTAGGAATGTCGGACAACCCCGAAGACAAGGAGAAGGCCATAATCGTGATTGCAAAGCACCGTAACGGTGAAGTCTGTGACATAGAGCTCAAGTACAAGGCAAACCAGGTGAAATTTGTGGAACCGGACCAGAGCCTGGACGTTTATGCCACCAGAGGCCCCGTGGCCAGTTCCGTGAACGGCACCATGGGCAGCGCCCCGGCAGACTCCGGTGGTGGTTATGACATAGAAAGAGATTTTTAAATGAAAAGAGGAATTCTCATACTTGTCATGCTCCTTGCATGTGCGCTCTTCCCCCTGAAGGCCCAGAACTGCCTTCCTCAGGGGGCTTCCCGTAATTTCAAGCCCGGAGAAGAGCTGTCCTATTCGCTTATCTTCAAATGGGGCGCCGTGAATACGGAAGTGGGTCAGGCCAAGGCACTTATAGACTCTACGACCTTCCGCGGAGCTCCGGCATACCACTCCGTGCTGCATGTGAAATCGGCCCCGTTCTTTGACGTGTTCTTCAAGATGAGGGAGAACTTCCAGGGATGGATGTCCCCGGCGGACCTCCGCCCCCTGAAATTCATCAGGGACACCCATGAGGGCAAGTATGCCGCCACCAACCTGTTCTACTACGACTGGAACAGGAAGGTCATCCATGCCGACGTATCCTCCACTACGCTGGGCACCCGTACGCTGGACATTCCCCTGAGGGAGTGCGTCTACGACATCGGATCCATCCTGTATTTCGTGAGGAGCATGGATGCGTCGAAGCTGGTCACGGGCCATACTTATCCCCTGACCTTTGCCATTGACGATGAGGCGTTTGACGTGCGCCTCACCTACAAGGGCAAGAAGACGATAAAGGCCGGCAAACTTGGGAAGGTGCGCTGCACAGAGTTTTCCTGTACGGTTGTGAAGGGAGAGATGTTCTCCGGAGACGAGGAGTTCCTTTTCTGGATTTCCGATGACGAAAACCGTCTTCCGGTGGGCTTTGTATGCCCCCTCAGGATAGGGTCCGTCAGGGGATGGCTCAAAACTGATTACAAGAACCTTAAATACGAATTCTCCTCACGTGTGAAATAATGGCAGGCGAAGTAAGTCATAAGGGAAGGGTGCTCAGTATCACACCTGAGGTCACCACGGTGGCAATCGAGCAGCACAGCGCTTGCTCCGAGTGCCACGCAGCGGGGCTCTGTACCCTTTCGGATGTTGTAGAAAAGGCCGTGGAAGTACCCACAAGGCCTTTTGCCGCTTATAATGTGGGAGACGAAGTGGAGATAGTCCTCAAAGCCTCAATGGGCTTCAAGGCGGTGTGGCTTGCATACTTCATTCCGCTTGTAGTGCTGCTTGCAGTGATACTGCTGCTGGCATGGCTGGGCGTAGGTGAAGTGGTGGCAGGCCTTTCCGGAATAGGTGCTGTGGGAGTGTATTACTTCTTCCTGTGGCTCTTCCGGGAAAAACTTAGGAACGAATACACATTTACAATAAAATAACTATGATCAAGATCATCATCTGGACAATTGCAGTGGTGACCGTTCTGGGCCTTGTGCTCGCACTGGTCCTCTACCTTGTGGCAGAACGCTTCAAGGTTGAGGAAGATCCCCGCATAGACCTGGTAGAGAAGGCAATGCCCGGCGCCAACTGCGGCGGCTGCGGCTTTGCCGGCTGCCGTGCCTTTGCAGAGAGCGCAGTCAAAGCCCCCAATCTGGACAGCCATTTCTGTCCTGTGGGAGGCAACGACACCATGAAGAATGTAGCGGCCATCCTGGGTTACGAGGTTAAAGCCAAAGCGCCGGAGGTGGCTGTCATGCGTTGCAACGGTACATGCACTGCCCGCCCCCGCGTGAATAATTATGACGGTTATCCTTCCTGCAAGGTGAAGGCTGCGCTGTACAGCGGTGACACCGGCTGTGCATTCGGCTGCCTTGGCTGCGGAGACTGTGTGGCGGCGTGCCAGTTCGGCGCCCTTTCAATGGATCCCGAGACGGGACTTCCCGTTGTGGACGAAGAGAAGTGCACCGGCTGCGGCGCCTGCTCCAAGGCCTGCCCCAAGCATATCATCGAGCTCAGGCCCAAGGGCCCGCGCGGAATGAGGGTATTCGTCTCCTGCGTCAACAAGGACAAGGGCCCCGTTGCAAAGAAGGCCTGCCTGAACGCATGTATCTGCTGCGGTATCTGCGTGAAGACCTGCACCCACGAGGCAATCGTCATGGAGAACAATATCGCCTATATCGACGCTTCCAAGTGCAAGCTTTGCCGCGAGTGCGAGGCCATGTGCCCCACCGGAGCAATCCATGGCGTGGGATTCCCCAAGCCGCTTGACAAGGATGCCGTGAAGGAACGCATCAAAATCCGTCAGCAGAAGGCCAAGGAGGCCGCTGCAGCAGCTGCTGCTGAACCCGTAAAGAAGGAGGTTGAGGCATGAGTAAGCATACTTTCTCCATAGGCGGCGTACACCCGCATGACAGCAAGATTTCAAGGGAATGCGCTATTGAAAAGCTCCCTCTTGCTCCCACAGTGTATATCCAGCTTTCCCAGCATATCGGCGCCCCCGCAAAGCCCGTTGTGGCAGTAGGGGACAAGGTGAAGGTGGGACAGGTCATCGCCGAGCCCGGCGGCTTCGTGAGCGCCTTCATCCACTCTTCAGTGAGCGGTACCGTGAAGTCCATCGCCCCCAGGGCAGACCTCGCCGGCAACCCCCAGATGTGCATCGAGATTGCAGTTGAAGGTGACGACTGGGCTGACGGCATCGACACCTCCGACACCCTCATTACCGACATCCCCGAGGACAACAAGGCCATCATCGAGAAGATCCGCCTTGGCGGTGTCGTGGGCCTTGGCGGTGCAACCTTCCCCACTCATGTGAAGCTTTCCCCGCCTCCCGGCTCCAAGTGCGACAGGGTTATCATAAACGGCTGCGAATGTGAGCCTTACCTCACTTCCGACTTCCGCACCCTCCTTGAAAAGGGAGAGCAGGTGGTGGTTGGCGCAGCTATCCTCAGGCAGGTAATGGGAAATGTTCCCTGCACCATCGCAATCGAGGAAAACAAGCCTGAGGCCATCGCCCATATCAATGAGGTGATCGGCAAACTTGGTTATAAGGGCATTGACGTGATGCCCATGAAGATGCGTTATCCGCAGGGCGGTGAAAAGCAGCTCATCGACGCTGTGATGCACCGTCAGGTGGGCTCCGGAGCACTGCCCATCAGTGTCGGCGCCGTGGTCCAGAACGTGGCCACCGCACTTGCCGTGTATGATGCCGTGCAGAAGAACAAACCCATAGTGGACAATTCCGTGACCGTGACGGGCGAGTGCTTCCCCCGTCAGGCCAACCTCCTGGTGAGGGTCGGTACACCTCTGCGCTATATCATCGACTACCTTGGCGGCGTTCCCGAGAATGCAGTTAAGGTTATCAGCGGCGGTCCCATGATGGGCCGTGCAGTCGCCAACCTCGACGCTGCTACCCTCAAGGGAACAGGCGCCCTCCTCTTCCTCACCGCAGAGCAGACCCTCCGCGCCCCCGAGACCAACTGCATCCGCTGCGGCAAGTGTGCCGATGCATGTCCCATGGGCCTGGAACCCTTCCTCCTGAACCGCCTTGCCAAGGCCGACAAGCTGGAAGACCTGGAGAAGAACGCAGTTCAGGACTGCATCGAATGCGGCTGCTGCCTCTACTCCTGCCCTGCACACATTCCTCTGCTTGACAATATCCGTATGGCCAAGGGAGCAGTCCTGGGAGCCATCCGCGCACGCGCCGCGGCTAAAAAGTAATTGACTATGAGTACACTTACAGTTTCTCCGTCCCCGCACATCCACTCGAAGGACTCCACAATGAGCCTTATGAGGGATGTCGTGATTGCCCTTGTGCCGGCGGTTATCTGCTCCTTCGTCTTCTACGGCTGGAGAGAGATACTCCTCATGCTGGTGAGCGTCGCATCATGCGTTTGCCTCGAGTGGGCCGTCACCAAATACATGCTCAAACAGCCCTCTACCATAGGTGACCTTTCTGCAGTGGTAACAGGTATCCTTCTGGGCCTGAACCTTCCCTACAGCACTCCGCTGTGGGTGGTGTTCATCGGCGCAGTGGTGGCCATCTGCGTTGCCAAGCTTACCTTCGGAGGCATCGGCCAGAATATCTGGAATCCCGCCCTTGTGGGCCGAGTTTTCCTGCTGGTTTCATTCCCTACATATATGACCACCTGGGGCGCTCCCCAGGGTGTTGTGGACGCGGTTTCCGGTCCTACTCCCCTTGGCGCAATCCAGGAAGGCCTGATGCAGGGAGCATCGGTCCAGGATATCATGGCAGAGCACGGCTACAGCTATTCATCCATGCTGTTCGCAAACCTTGGCGGCAGTGCGGGTGAAGTCTGCGCCCTGGCTCTCCTTGCAGGTTTCGTATATCTTTGCGTCCGCAAGGTCATCAAGCCCTGGATCACCCTCTCAATCTTTGCAACCGTGGCTGTTACGGCCCTCATCTTCTGGGGTATCAATCCGGCCCGCTTCACCGACCCTCTCTTCAACCTGCTTTCCGGCGGTCTCATCCTTGGCGCCTGCTTTATGGCAACCGACTATGTGACATCTCCCATGAGCGTCTGGGGCGGCGTGGTGTTCGGTATCGGTATCGGCTTCCTTACGATGATGATCCGTTACTTCGGTTCCTATCCGGAAGGCGTTTCCTTCGCCATCCTTATCATGAACTCTGTCGTTCCGCTGCTTAACATGTGGTTCAAACAGAAAAAATTCGGGAGGAAATAGCTATGGCAGTAAAGTCCAATCTTACCAACATGGTTCTGGTGCTCGGCCTCACCTGCCTGCTTTGCTCGGCTATCCTCGGCGGTGCATACGTGCTCACAAAGGAGCCCATCGACGCAGCTGCAGTGGAGAAGACCAACAAGGCAATCGCCCAGGTGCTGCCGCACTTCACTGATGCCGAGTACAATGCCGAACAAGGCTACTACACCGCAAAAGACGGTGAGAAGCTCGTCGGCTATGCAATTGAATCCACCACTGTGGGCTTCGGCGGAAACCTCAGCCTGATGGTGGGCGTCACTCCGGACGGAATCGTCTACAACACTTCCGTGCTGTCACATTCCGAGACTCCCGGCCTGGGAGCAAAGTGCACCAGCGACGGGAAGTTCGTCAGCCAGTGGAAGGGATTCGACCCCTCAGTCAAGAAACTCATCGTCAGGAAAGACGGCGGTGACGTAGATGCAATCACGGCTTCCACAATTACTTCCCGCGCCTATGCGCTGGCGGTGGAGAACGCCCTTGAGAAGTTCTCTGTCATTTCGGGCGAAGCCGGGAAATCTGAAAATATAGGAGGACAAGACAATGAGTAACAGGCTGAAACTTATCGGTGACGGGCTTGTAAAGAACAACCCCACCTTCGTGCTGCTGCTGGGTATGTGCCCTACGCTGGCAACCACCACATCGGCAATCAACGGCCTTTCCATGGGTCTTGCCACGCTCTTCGTGCTGGTACTTTCCAA
This sequence comes from Bacteroidales bacterium, assembly GCA_017458265.1. Classification (GTDB taxonomy): domain Bacteria; phylum Bacteroidota; class Bacteroidia; order Bacteroidales; family UBA932; genus Cryptobacteroides. The sequence goes on from JAFTFV010000023.1 coordinate 90,357, forward strand.
CATGGCCATTTCCCTGATCGCCCCGGCTGTTCCGGACAAGGTTCACATCCCTGTGTACATCGTTGTCATCGCTACCTTCGTGACCCTTCTCCAGCTCCTCATGCAGGCCTATACTCCGGCCATGTATGAGACACTGGGCCTGTTCATTCCCCTTATCGTGGTGAACTGCATCGTCCTTGGCCGTGCAGAGGCATTCGCCAACAAGCACGGCGTGCTGGAGAGTGCATGTGACGGTCTTGGCGTAGGCCTCGGCTTCACCTGCTCGCTTACGGTCCTTGGCCTCGTGAGGGAAATCCTTGGTTCCGGAAGCGTGTTCGGCTTCAACTTCATCGGCGGTCATGACGGCATGCTTGCTTTCGTCATGGCTCCCGGCGCTTTCCTCTGCCTTGGCTATCTGATGGTATTGTTCAACAAGTTCTTTAAGAAATAAGCTATGGAATACTTCCTTATCATTATATCGGCGATCTTCGTAAACAATATCGTCCTGGCGCAGTTCCTTGGAATCTGCCCCTACCTTGGCGTGTCCAACAAGCTTTCCACCGCAACGGGCATGTCAATGGCCGTGTGCTTCGTGATTACCCTGGCAACCCTGGTTACCTATCTGGTGAACATGTACCTTCTGGTGCCCCTCAAGATAGAATTCCTCCAGACCATCGCCTTCATCCTCGTAATCGCGGCACTTGTGCAGATGGTGGAAATCGTCCTCAAGAAAGTGAGCCCGTCCCTGTATCAGGCACTGGGTATCTTCCTGCCCCTTATCACTACCAACTGCGCCGTACTGGGCGTTGCAATCAATGTGGTTACGAAGGAGTTCTCCTTCGTTCCCGGCGGCATGCTCAACCTGCCCCAGGCACTTGTGTATGCGTTTGCTACATCCCTCGGCTACGGCCTTGCAATGGTGATATTTGCTGGTATCCGCGAGCATCTTTCCATGAATAATGTGCCCAAGGCATTCAAGGGAGTCCCCATCGCTGTCATCAGCGTTGGTATCCTGGCTCTCGCATTCATGGGATTCAGCGGTATGGTGAAATAATAATCTGATTGATATATGAAAAGAATTCTTACGGCTTTTGTTTGCATGCTGCTGTCGCTGACGGCCCTTGCCCAGTCGGCCAACATGATGGCTTTAGCTCAGGCGGAACTTCAGAAACGCGGCCTCAACGAGACCGAAGTCCGCGCCCGTCTCCTTGAAGAAGGCATTGACGTGGATTCCATTCCTACAAGCGAATATGCTTCATACCAGGGCAGGGTGATTGAAATCCTTAATAAGATGCAGGCAGAGAAGGCGGCTTCATCCAATGGCGCCTCCAATGCTTCTTCAGCGACTTCCATCGGCTCGGAAATCATTGTGGAGAATACTGAGACCGTCACCGCTGCCGAACTGCCGCAGACCACCCTTGGTGAGGCCGCGGCAGAGCAGGCCCTTGAAAAGGCCCTCGACGACAACGGCGTGAACCCCAATGCCGGCAATGACATCTACGGACATTCCCTGTTCACGGGAAAGTCGATGGATGTTTTCCGTACTACGGACGGTGCCCAGGCTCCCGAGACCTATATCCTTGGAGAAGGCGACGAGGTCCACATCTCCATCTTCGGCTCCTCCCAGACGGAAATCCACCAGAGGATAGCATCGGACGGCTCCATCCAGCCTGCCGGCTCCAGCAAGATATTCCTCAAGGGAATGACTCTTGCCCAGGGACGCAGTGCCATCAAGAGCAAGCTCTCCCAGCATTACTCCTTCCGCCCCGACCAGATTGCCGTCACCATCACTACCGCACGTACCGTGAATGTGAGCATCTACGGTGAGGTCGGCGTCCAGGGCGGTTTCACAATGAGTGCGCTCAACAATGTGTTCAATGCACTGGTTGCAGCCGGTGGCCCCACTTCGATCGGTTCCATCCGTGAAATACAACTTTCCCGCGGCGGAAAGAATATCAAGCTGGACTTCTACAAGTATATGACAAATCCCGTCCGCGGGCTTAATTACGATATCCAGAACGGTGACGTGATCTTTGTCCCGGTGGCGCAGAAGGTGGTTTCCATCGAAGGCCCGGTGAACCGTCCCATGCGTTATGAGATGGTTGATGGAGAAACCCTCAAGGACCTCATCGGCTATGCCGGCGGCCTCACGCCCAATGTGTTCCCGGACTTTGTCCAGATCGAGCGTCACGAGGACGGCGAAATCAAATATCTCGAATATGACCTCAAAAAGGTCATGGACGGCTCCCAGAAGGTTTCGATGATGCGCGGAGACATCGTTCGTCTGCGCGTTTCGAACAAGCCTCTTGAGAACTATGTCGCAATTGAGGGTGACGTATACTATTCCGGCCGGTTCGACCTCAAGGAAAACAGCAGCCTGAAGGGTCTCATCGAAAAGGCCATGCCCACATATACCGCAAAGACGGACTATGTGTTTGTAGAGCGCAAGCGTCCCGACGAGACTGTCGAGTACCTTACCATTCCCTTCCCCGGAATCAACGGAAATCCCGATTTCACGCTCCAGGGCAAGGATGTGGTCCGCGTTCTCACCCAGTCCAGCTACCGCGATGTGGAGAACATCGAGGTAAGCGGTCAGGTGCGCAGCCCCTTCACAAGGACATTCGGCCTGAATGACCGTATGACCGTGAGCCAGGCAATCGAGTATGCCGACGGCCTGAAGCCCAGCGTATTCCCTGTGGCATATATCTTCCGCAAGGATATCAGCAATCCCCTGAAGATGCAGTATCTGCCCATCAACCTGGAGAAAGACGGAGACACTCTTCTCCAGCCCGGCGACCAGCTGAATGTCTATGACAATACCACTTACACCAACATCGGCGAGGTGCGCATCAGCGGTGCGGTGAAGAACCCCACCCAGGCAACCTTCGATTCCGAACTCACCCTGCATGACCTCATTTCCATGGCCGGAGGCTTCACTGAAGGTGCTGCCTATGACCGTGTAGAGGTGTTCCGCATGAACATGTCAAAGGTGGGCGAAGTGACCTTCAACATGATTCCCATCTCCGTGGACGAAGCCTACAATCCGGTAGACCCGAACTTCCAGCTTCAGCCCTATGACCATGTGGTCGTACGCCAGCTTCCCAGCTATTCCAATGGCCGTACCGTTGAAATCAACGGCCGTGTAAGGTATCCCGGCGTATATGTGATGGAAGACAACCGCACCCAGCTTTCCCAGATTATTGAGATGGCAGGCGGTCTTCTTGACGATGCCGATCCTTTCACCGCCGTTTTCCGTACGTACAACAACAGGGGCAATATAGCGGTGAACCTGAAAGACATCAAGAGTCACCAGGGCAATACCAAGTATGATCCTTATCTGATGGACGGCGATGTGATTAACGTGCGCCGTCTTGAGAATACGGTTACAATCCGCGAGACCGGAACCCGCATGGCCCAGTATGTGCCCGAAGAATTCAGCTCTGTCCAGAAGAACATCGTTTATCAGGGCAACCGCTCTGCAAAGTGGTATATCGACCAGTATGCAGGCGGCATGATAAAGACTGCCGACCGTTACAGCGTCACTGTTACCCTTCCCAACTATCAGAGCATCGGCACAAGGCGCGTTCTGGGTATTCCTATCTATCCCAAGGTGGAACCCGGAAGTACGGTGACACTTACCATCGACCAGGAGAAGAGGGAAAAGCTGAACACCCCGAAAGAAGATATCGACTGGGGTAAACTTGCCGCCAATACTATGTCTACCCTCACGTCTATGGTGTCCATGATCCTCCTCATTGAACGACTCAATTAAGCCTTATGGAAGAGAATCTGAACTATAACAATCCGGAGGAGGAAGAGGGCATTGACATCATGGCCCTTGTAAGGCAGCTCTGGGACGGAAAGAAGACCGTTATTATCTGGACCGTTGTATTCATGGTGCTGGGCCTCGTTGCGGCCCTCACCATGAAACGCCAGTACTCCGTGAGCACCGTAATGGTGCCCCAGATGAACTCACGTTCCAATTCCTCCCTCAGCAGTCTGGCTTCCCTGGCAGGCTTTGACCTTGGCATGAATACCTCCGGCGGAGGAGACCTTTCCCCGCTGGTCTATCCGCAGATTGTCGGCAGCGTGCCCTACCGCCTGGAACTGCTCTATACGCCTTTGCATTATGAAAAGGCCGACACCGCCGTGAGCATGTATACCTATGCAAAGGAATACACCAAGCCCACGGTCATGGGAACGATATTGAAGTACACCATCGGCCTTCCCGGAGTCATTCTTGGCGCCATCCGAAAGGAAAAGCCGGAGGAGGAAATACCGGTGGCGGCAGCTGAAGGGGACGATGCTCTCAAGCCCATCGTCCTCTCCAAGGACGAGGCCAGGATGCTCAAGGTAATCGGCCAGAACGTCAGTCTCAATGTTGACAAGAAAGAAGGCTATATCACCCTTACGGTGAACGGTTCCGAGCCCGTTCAGACTGCAGAACTGGCCCTCAAGGCCCAGCAGCTCCTCCAGAGCGAGGTTACCCGCTTCCGTACGGAAAAGGCCCAGAACCAGCTGGATTATATCCAGGCGCGCTACAATGAAATCAAGGCCGAGGCGGAACGCTACCAGTCTGCCCTTGCAACAGTGAGGGACCGTTCCCAGGAAATGACCACCACAAGGTCAAGGATTGAGCAGGAGCGCCTCCAGAGCAAGTACAACGTGGCCAATTCCATCTATGCCGAAATGGCCAAGCAGCTTGAGCAGGCCAAGATGCAGGTGAAAAGGGACACTCCCGTCCTCACCGTCATCCAGCCTGTTACGGTTCCCCGCCAGCCTGCAAACAGCAGAGCCAAGAAACTCGTCATATGGACGTTCCTTGGCTTTGTGATCGGTTGCGGTATCGTTCTTGTCAAGGGCTACATGCCCAAGATAAAGGAGATGTTTGCAGCTCCTAAGGAAGAGGCTTCGGAGTAGGATCCAGGCTGTATTCCATTTCGTAGTAAGTGAACCTGTTCCCGGCAAGGGGGCAGGTTTCTTCGTTACCGTCCATCGTGAAGGTGATGGAAGTGCCGTCACAGGTATATGTGCCGGTCTTTATCTGGTAGATGAGCTCGCTGGTTGCGATGATGCGGGTAAAGGAACTGCTGCCGTTGAATACGATCACTCCGGGAAGCATGACGGAGCCGCGCATGTAGGAGGTGGTCCAGAAAGTGCCCTTGAGGGCGCTGGTCCCGGTGTCTTCGACGGGAGCTACGGCCCTGAGTGAGGCCAGGGTGTCGATGACCATGAAATCCTCGTACAGGGTGGCGTTCTTGCTGCCTGATGTGACCTGGTTGCCGCTTAGGTTGTAGGAACCGTCCTTCCACTCCCAGCCGTAGGAGCGGCCTTCACGCCTTATTACGTTCCTGTAAGTTCCATGGATGAATTTGCCGTCGTCTCCGAAGACGGCAAAGTGGAGGTCTGCGTTCACCATGCCGCCCCAGACGCTTCCGGCTATGCTGGAGTGCGACTTGGGCTTGAGGGGCGTCAGGTTCTTGTTTGTGCTGTTGTTCTTGAGATGGGAGAACGTGCGTACGAACTGGACGTCCTTTGTCCAGCCATTGCCTGTGAGAAGCACACGGTGACCGTCCGTGGTGTATGTGCCGTGCTCATCCTGGGTAGCGCCGGAATCCGTGTCCTGCTGCAGGATGCTGCAGTGGACGTCGTCCTCGAAGCATACGCGGGCGGTCTGGGTGCCCTGGCTGTATAGCCAGTATGTCTGGGGCATCTGGATGTATAGGGGGTCGATAATGCATGACGATACCATGAGCATCGCCAGTGGTATGAGAAGGCGTTTCATCTTACTGAATGAAGCTTGCAAAGTAACCGGGGAAGAATACGTTTGTAATGAGATATCCCACTATTGTGGACACGAATACGCAGATCAGGCCCGGCATCATGAAGCTGTGGTTCAGAAGGTATTTGCCGATGACTGTGGTGCCGCTGCGGTCGAAGTTGACTGTCGCGATGTCGGAAGGATAGTTGGGGATGAAGAAGTATCCGTACACGCTGGGAAGTACGCCAAGGAGGACAGGCCCTGCGATGCCCAGTTCGTAGGCGAGCGGAAGCATGGCCACCACCACGGCTCCCTGGGAGTTGATGAGCACGGAAACCAGGAAGAATACGAATGCGATGCTCCAGGGGTAGTTTGTCACAAGGTCGGAGAGCATGACCTTCATCTGGTCCATGTAGTTGCCGAAATAAGTGTCTGCGAGCCATGCGATGCCGTAGATTGCGACTACTGCCACCATGCCTGACTGCCATACGGCGCCGGCGACGGCCTTCTTGGGCTGGGCCTTGCAGAAGATGATGTTGCATGCTGCCGCGGTGAGCATGATTATCTGGATGCAGATATTCATCTTGGGCAGGTTGATTGCCTTGGCGAGGGTGTCTCCCGAACTCACGTGAATCATCTGGCAGAATGCGAATCCTACGATGACGAGGAGGGCGAAAAGGAAGATGTAGACCGATGCCTTGGCTTCTTTTGTGATCACTTTGTCAAGGGTCGTGGCGGAGTTTCCGTACATGTACTGGTACATTTCGGGATCGGCCTTCCTTTTCTGGAATTCGGGGTCGTCGTCAAGGTCTTTGCCTCTCTTGTAGGAGGCGGCTGCAGCGCACATGAGGCCAAGCAGGCAGGCCGGGATGGTGACCATGAGGACCTGGGGGATGCTGACCATGTAGCCGTTGGCGTTGGAGATGGTTACGAAAGCAACCACAGCAGCGGCGATGGGAGAGCAGGTGATGCCCACCTGGGAGGCCACGGAAGCCACTCCGCAGGGCCTTTCGGGGCGGATGTTCTTCTTGAGGGCGATGTCGCAGATGATGGGCATGATGGTGTATACGACATGGCCGGTTCCCACCAGGACGGTGAGGAAGAAGGTCACGAGGGGACCAAGGAAGGTGATGTGGTCCGGATGTTTGCGGAGCATCTTTTCCGCTATCTGGATCATCCAGTCCATACCGCCGGATGCCTGGAGGGTACCGGCGCAGGTTACTGCTGCGATGATGATATATATGACGTCCGTGGGGGGCGTTCCGGGTTTGAGGCCGAATCCGAATACCAAAATGGCAAGGCCGATGCCGGAGATTGCGCCAAGTGCGAGGGAACCGTAACGTGAGCCAACATAAAGAGCTGCAAGAACTATCAGGAGCTCGATTATCATCGTAAAGGTCATAAGTTTAGCTTTAAATTGGGTCAAAGATAGTAATTTTTTGGCATAGAAAGTGTATATTTGCGCATTGAAATAGAGACAAGAATGAAAAAGATTATCATCCTGGCCTTTGCAGTACTTATGACTGTCGCCGCATCGGCCCAGCAGATTCGGACCAATTACCGCAACAACGGAATCACCCATATATCTACGGACTATGAACTCCTTCAGGTAGCGAATATCCCCACCTGGACAAGGGTGGAATTCGTCGGCTTCCCTGACGGCTCCAAGCTTTACCTTCTCTACATGAACATGGAACAGAAGGAGGCCGTTGTCGCTCCCAAGGGCGTAAAGATGGCCATCACCCTGGGCAGCGGCAAGTTCGTCAGGGCTGAACAGGTGGGCAAAAGTTCTGCGACGCCGCTCCGCCTTGACAACGGCATGTTCCGCAACCGTCTCAAGTATGCAATCGAGACCAAGGATATGGAGAAAATCCTCAAGGGAGTGACCTCCATCGACATCGTAACCGGATGGAACCCGGACGACTATATCCAGGCTTCCTTCAAGGAGAACGAGTTCGCATCCCTGCTGGAAAGGCACTGCAAGGCCATCCTGGATGCATCGGCGAAGACCATTGACCTTTCTGCAACGCTTGCCGCCTACGATGAGAATGCCGGCAGCATCATGATTTCGCCGAACCCCATCGTCGGGAAGGGCGAACACTTCGTCTACAACGTCATCCTGTCCAACATCTTCTACAAGAACACAGAGGGCGAAGACTTCGACCTGGCATTCGTTATCGGCACAAACAGCAAGTACAACATCCCCTACGACGCCACCGTGCGTTTCACCCTCAGGGACGACAGCGTAATCACCCTTGCCAACGCCCGTGAGGACGTGAATTTCGTCTACGTATATCCCACTGCCGATGAAACCTTCCGCATGGCCTCCGTGGGCATCGCTTCAATGGCCATCGAGGCGGAGGGCCGCCCCATACTTGCCGATACCTTCCCCGAAGGACCGGAGGATTTCTCATCGGCAATGAACCAGGAACTTCAGGTTCTGATGAGCGCCTCTCCCAGGTAGTATAAGAATAATGACACTATGACTGAATCAAAAACACCAACACCGCACATCGGAGCCCGTCTGGGAGATATAGCGGAGACC
>JAFTFV010000024.1 GCA_017458265.1 Bacteroidales bacterium
ACCTTTAACATTTTTTCAAAATGAGAAAAGCGAAGCCTAAAAAGAGGATTCTACTTCCTGATCCTAAGTTTCACGATGTGGAAGTTACCCGTTTCGTGAACAATCTTATGCTGCAGGGGAAGAAGAGTATCGCGTATTCGATCTTTTATGATGCCATTGACATGGTAGGCGAGAAGATGAAAGATTCTGACAAGGCTCCTCTCGATATTTGGAAGACTGCCCTTGAGAACGTGACCCCTCAGATCGAGGTCAAGTCACGCCGTATCGGCGGTGCAAACTTCCAGGTGCCGACTGAACTTCGTCCGGAACGTAAAGTCTCCGTTGCCATGAAGAACATGATCCAGTTCGCCCGCAAGCGTTCCGGTCACTCTATGGCAGAGAAGCTCTGCGCCGAAATCGTTGCAGCATACAACAACGAAGGTGGTGCATTCAAGCGCAAGGAAGATATGCACAGAATGGCAGAGGCCAACAAGGCATTTGCACACTTCCGTTTCTAAAAGTCAAGCTTAAATGGCAGCAAGAGATCTAAGGTACACACGTAACATCGGCATCATGGCCCACATCGATGCCGGTAAGACCACTACGTCTGAGCGCATCCTCTACTATACCGGAAAGACGCATAAGATTGGAGAGGTCCACGAAGGTGCAGCCACAATGGACTGGATGGTGCAGGAGCAGGAAAGGGGTATTACCATCACTTCCGCAGCTACTACAGCATTCTGGCATTATGACGGCAAGACCTATCAAATCAATCTTATCGACACTCCCGGACACGTTGACTTCACCGTCGAGGTGGAGCGTTCCCTGCGCGTACTGGACGGCACGGTGGCCACTTTCTGCGCTGTGGGTCGCGTACAGCCTCAGTCAGAGACTGTATGGCGTCAGGCAGACAAGTACGGCGTGCCCAAGATTGCTTATGTGAACAAGATGGACCGTGTTGGTGCTGACTTCCTCGCATGTGTTGAGGAAATCAAGACCAAACTCGGAGCCACCGCCGTTCCCATCTGTCTCCCCATCGGTGCCGAAGACAAGTTCGAAGGCATCGTAGACCTCATCGACATGAAGGCCATCTTCTACAACAGCTCGGAGGAGCTCGTCAACTATCACGAAGGCGAGATTCCTGCAGAGCTCAAGGGAGAGGCAGCCCGCTGGAGGGACATCCTCCTGGAGGCCGCAGCCGAATGCGATGAGACCCTTATGGAGAAGTACTTCGAGGATCCCGATTCCCTTACCCGCGATGAGATCATCGCAGCAATCCGCAAGGGCTGCATCTCCATGCAGATCGTCCCTGCCTGCTGCGGCTCCTCATTCAAGAACAAGGGCGTACAGTTCCTCCTGGATGCCGTCATGAGGTATCTGCCTTCTCCTCTGGACAAGGGAGCAGTGAAGGGAATCAATCCCCGCACAGGTGACGAGGTAGAGCGCAAGCCCTCTGCCGATGAGCCTTTCTGCGCACTGGTATTCAAGATTGCAACGGATCCGTTCGTCGGCCGTCTTGCATTCCTCCGCGCTTACTCAGGCCGTCTGGACGCAGGTTCCTACGTCTACAATACCCGTACGGCAAAGAAAGAGCGTGTGGCACGTCTGTATCAGATGCACTCCAACCATCAGAACCCTATCGAGTTCGTAGAGGCCGGAGACATCTGCGCAGCCGTGGGCTTCAAGGACCTCCGCACCGGTGACACCGTGTGCCTGGAAGAGAAGCCCATCACCCTTGAGAGCATGGAGTTCCCGGATCCCGTTATCGGAATCGCCGTGGAGCCCAAGACGCAGAAAGACCTGGACAAGCTGGGCATCGCACTCGGCAAGCTTGCAGAGGAGGATCCTACCTTCACTGTCAAGGCCGATGTCGAAACCGGCCAGACCGTCATCAGCGGCATGGGTGAGCTCCACCTGGACATCATCGTCGACCGCCTCCGCCGTGAATTCGGCGTAGACATCAATCAGGGTGCCCCTCAGGTCAACTACAAGGAATCCATCACCAGCAGCTACCAGCTCCGCGAAGTCTTCAAGAAGCAGACCGGCGGCCGCGGTAAGTTCGCAGACATCATCGTCGAAATCTCTCCTGCCGACGAAGGCGTACAGGGTCTTCAGTTCATCAATTCCGTCAAGGGCGGCAATATCCCCAAGGAATTCATCCCGTCCATCGAAAAGGGATTCGTCTCTGCGATGGCAAACGGTGTCCTTGCCGGATACGAGGTTCCTTCCCTCAAGGTGGAAGTCATCGACGGCAGCTACCACCCGGTAGACTCCGACCAGCTCTCCTTCGAGCTGGCAGCCAGGATGGCCTTCCGTCACGCATGCCCCAAGTGCCATCCGGTACTCCTCGAGCCCATCATGAGCCTTGAGGTGGTCACTCCGGAAGAGTACATGGGTGACATCGTGGGAGACCTCAACCGCAGGCGCGGACAGATTGTTGCAATGGACTCAACCGCCAACGGAGCTCGCATCGTCAAGGCATACGTTCCGCTCGCAGAGCAGTTCGGATACGTCACAGTACTGCGCACACTGTCCTCAGGACGTGCCACCAGCACCATGACATTCGACCACTATGCAGAGGTTCCCGCAGCCCAGGCAAAGGGAATCATCGAAAAGAGCGGATACCGCCTCCCTGCCGATGAAGACTAAAACAGCAAAGTAAAAATTGTATTTGATATGAGCCAGAAAATCAGAATCAAGCTTAAATCCTTCGATCACATGCTCGTGGACAAGTCCGCAGTCAAGATCGTTGATACAGTGAAGGCAACGGGTGCAAAGGTTGTAGGTCCCATTCCTCTTCCTACCAACAAGAAGATCTTCACTGTGAACCGCTCCACCTTCGTAAACAAGAAGAGCCGTGAGCAGTTCGAACTCGACTCCTATGTCCGCCTCATCGACATCGACGACAGCAACGCAAAGACCGTCGACGCTCTGATGAAGCTGGAACTCCCCTCCGGAGTGGAAGTCGAAATCAAGGTCTGAGGTTAATTCCTCGATGAGAGTTGCTATTTGCCGGGATAATCACTAAATTTGTGTCCGGCAAATATGCCTCCGGCCCCTTAGCTCAGCGGTTAGAGCAGCGGACTCATAATCCGTGGGTCGCAGGTTCAAATCCTGCAGGGGCCACAAAAAAATACGGTTTAGACCGTATTTTTTTATTGTTCGCCCCTGCAGGATTTGAACAAAAACGTCCCTTATTAAATGTCAATCCACCGGATAGACTTGTCGCGGCGCCACCAGGTGAGCTGGCGCTTGGCGTAGTGGCGGGTGTCCACCTGGATGCGGCGGACGGCTTCGTCAAGGTCTATGGCGCCGTCAAAGTAGTCGAAGAGTTCCTTGTAGCCCACGGTCTGGAGGGCGGGGAGGTCACGGTAGGGGAGCATGCGGCGGGCTTCTTCTTCAAGGCCTGCATCCATCATCTTGAGGACGCGGGCGTTTATGCGCTCGTAAAGCTGTTCCCGAGGCATCTCTATGCCCGTTTTCACAATCTCGAAATCCCTTTCCTTGAAACTGTGTGTCTTGAAGGAGGAATAGGGCTTGCCGGTATAAAGCGACACTTCCAGGGCGCGCACTATGCGGTGGCCGTTGGCAAGGTCGATGGTGGCGTATGTCTCAGGATCCACCTCCTTGAGCTGCTGGGCAAGCACTTCCACGCCTTCGCTTTCCAGGCAGTCCATGAGGTGGCGCCTCATCTGAAGGGGAACGTCCGGGAAATCGTCCAGGCCGTAGCAGAATGCGTCGATGTAGAGCATGGAGCCGCCGCACATGATGAGGTGCTCGTAGCCATCGGCAAAAAGCTTGTTCACCAGGGCGAGGGCATCGTCCTCGTACTGCCCGGCGGTGTAGCCGTCCTTGACCGAGACCGTCTGGATAAAGTAGTGCTTCACCGCGGCAAGTTCCTCCGGAGAGGGAACTGCGGTGCCTATTGACATTTCTTTGAAAATCTGGCGGGAATCGCATGAAATCACCGGGCTGCCCACCTCCAGGGCGCGTTTTATTGCGTAGGCCGATTTACCTACTGAAGTTGGCCCCAGTATGATTTCTACGCGGCGGCTCACTCGGACTCGTCGTATACTTCCTTGCCGTCTTCGTCGTCGTCCTCTTCTTCCTCTTCCTCGTCGTCAAAGTCGTCAAGGTCGTCGTCATCGTCCTCGCCGGGAAGGATGCGCTGCTTGTCCGGAAGGTCTTCGAATGCCACGTAGCCGTTCTCGAACTCGATGGGGTTGGGACCCTTGGTTTCGGTGAGAAGGGGGTAGTCCGGAGATACGGAAGAGCCCTCTTCCTGAGCCTCTACGGCAATGTTAACGCTCTTCTTGTTGGTAACGTCATAGAAGTATACAAAGGCCGATGCCCCGTCCCTCACGGCCTTCTCCAGTGATACGGCGTCTACGGTGCCGGAGCCAAGGTCGAAGAGACCGTAGCGGCCCGTCACAGCGCCGTCGGCGTTGAGGGCCTTGAACATAATGAGCTGATCCTGAGGAAATTCAAGATCTGAACGAAGCTGTTTGTGGAGGGTGTATAAGGTGGTGGCACCGTTTACCCTGTAAACTCTGAAAAAACCTTTGATGCCCGTGAGGGTGACTCTGAGCGTGAAAACCATATCTCTCTAAACTCGTTTACGAATTCAAATATACTGCTTTTTTCCGTTTCCGTTGCAATAATTTGCCCAAAAAACGTTACATTCGTAGTTGTGGAAGAGTTTGACAAGTACAAAAGCATCGGCACCCCGGCCGAAGGCATATATAAGGAAAGCGGTTCCCGCTTTCTGGCCTTCGCATATCCGGTAGAGACGGAAGAGGAGGCAAAGGCCCTCCTGCAGGAAAAGCGCAAGGAGTATTACGATGCCCGCCATCACTGCCTCGCCTTCCGCATCGGCTATAAAGGGGATGTGTGGCGCGCCTCGGACGACGGTGAACCTTCCGGAAGTGCGGGAAAGCCCATACTGGGGCAGATAGATTCGGCCGGCCTGTCGGACGTCGCCGTTATCGTGGTCCGGTATTTCGGCGGCGTCAAGCTGGGAATTCCCGGCCTTGTGCGTGCATACAAGACCGCCACCGCCGACGCCCTTTCCAAGGCCGAAGTCATAACCAAGACCGCTGCGAAGCACTTCGAAGTGGAGTTCGACTACCTTCAGATGAATGCGGTGATGAAAGTTCTCAAGGGCATGGATATCGCTCCCGTGAAACAGGAATTCGCCGGGAATTGCTCCCTTACGGTAAGGGTACGCCTTTCACAGGAAGCCTTTTTTAAGGAAAAGCTTGAAAATATTGCAAATTTGAAAGAAGTTTGAAGAAAAATGATTAACTTTCGAAACTAAATAACACTATTATTACCATGTCTAAAAAAGTTCACGTTTTCAATGCAGGTCCCTGCCTCCTGCCAAAGGTAGCCATCGATAATACCATTGAAGCCCTGAAGGATTTCAGCGGAACCGGAATCTCCCTCATCTCCATCTCCCACAGGACCAAGGAATGGGATGCAGTCATGGATGAGACCCGCGCCCTCTGGAAGGAACTCCTCCACATCCCCGACACCCACGAGGTCGTCTTCCTGGGCGGCGGCGCTTCCCTTCAGTTCCTCTATGTGGCAATGAACTACCTCCAGAACAAGGCCGCATATCTGGATACGGGCGTATGGGCCCACAAGGCACTCGTAGAGGCCCAGGGCATCGGCGACGCCTATGCCATCGCCTGCTCCAAGGACAAGAACTACACTTATATTCCCAAGGGCTTCGAAGTCCCTGCAGACCTTGACTATCTGCACATCACCACCAACAACACCATCTACGGCACAGAGATTCATGAGGACCTTGACGTTCCCTGCCCCCTCATTGCCGACATGTCCTCCGACATCATGTCCCGCCCTGTAGACGTCTCCAAGTATGACCTCATCTACGGCGGTGCACAGAAGAACGTAGGCCCTGCAGGCGTCATCTTCGCAATCATCCGCAAGGACTCTCTGGGAAAGGTAACCCGTCACATCCCCACGATGCTTGACTACCGCACCCATATCGACAAGCTCTCAATGTTCAACACACCTCCCGTGTTCGCCATCTACGTGATGAACCAGACTCTCAAGTGGCTCAAGGACCTCGGCGGCGTAGAGGCTATGTATGAAATCAACAAGAAGAAGGCGGGCCTTCTCTATGACGAAATCGACCGCAACTCCATGTTCGTGGGCACCGCAGCCAAGGAAGACCGTTCCCTCATGAACGTCTGCTTCGTCATGGCTCCCGGCAAGGAAGACCTCCAGGACGAGTTCTTCGCATTCGCCAAGGAACGCGGCATGGTGGGCATCAAGGGCCACCGCAGTGTAGGCGGCTTCCGCGCCTCCCTGTACAACGCCTGCACCGTAGAGGATGTCCAGGCTCTCGTAGACTGCATGAAAGAATTTGAAAACCTCAAGAAGTAATGAAAGTACTATTAGCAACCCAGAAGCCCTTTGCTGCTGCCGCGGTAAAGGGAATCGAAGATATCCTCACCGCCGCCGGCCATGAGGTCGTAAAGCTCGAGAAATACGCAGAACAGGCCGATTTCGTTGCTGCCGTAAAGGATGTCAACGCCATCATCATCCGTTCTGACAAAGTTACCCGCGAGGTTATCGAAGCAGCCCCCGCACTCAAGATTGTCGTGCGCGCAGGCGCAGGTTATGACAATGTAGACCTCGAGGCTGCAACCGAGAAGGGAATCGTTGTGATGAACACCCCCGGCCAGAACTCCAACGCTGTTGCAGAACTGGCCCTTGGCCTCATGATCTTCATGGCCCGTACGCAGTTCACCCCTGCAACCGGAAGCGAGCTCCAGGGCAAGCGACTCGGTGTTCAGGCATACGGCAATGTGGGCCGTCTTGTGGGCCAGAAGGCAAAGGCCCTGGGCATGAAAATCCACGCCCTGGATCCGTTCCTTTCGGACCAGCAGATCATCGACGGCGGTGCAGACCCCGTCCACTCAGTGGAGGAACTCTACGCAGCATCTGACTACCTCTCCATCCATATCCCTGCCCTTCCTGCAACAATCAAGAGCATCGGCTATGACCTCATCACCAAGATGCCTAAGGGCGCAACCCTCGTGAACACCGCCCGCAAGGAAGTCATCGACGAAGAAGGCCTCCTGAAGGCTCTGGAAGAGCGTCCTGACCTCAAGTATGTTGCCGATGTCATGCCCGACAATTATGCCCTCCTCCAGGAGAAGTTCGGCGCACGCGTCTTCGCAACACCCAAGAAGATGGGTGCCCAGACCGCCGAGGCCAACGTCAACGCCGGCCTTGCCGCCGCCCGCCAGATTGCCGATTTCTTTGCTACCGGTAACCGTAAATTCCAGGTGAACAAGTAATATGGTACGAGTAAAACCCTTTGCGGCAATCAGGCCGCCCAAAGACCTCGTGACAGAGGTTGCAGCACCCCCGTATGATGTCCTGAACAGTGAGGAAGCCAAGGCAATGGCAGGGGAGAAGAGCCTTCTCCACATCACTAAGCCGGAGATTGACTTCGATCCCATTGCCGGTGAGCACGAACAGCGCACCTACGACAAGGCCGTAGAGAACTTCAAGCTCTGGAAAGAGCGCGGCTGGCTTGTGCGTGAAGACAAGGAGAAGTACTATGTGTATGCCCAGACCATGGGCAAACGCACCCAGTACGGTATTGTCCTCTGCGCCCACACTGACGACTACGCAAACGGCATCATCAAGAAGCACGAGCTCACCCGCAAGGACAAGGAAGACGACCGCATGGTCCACGTCCGCATCCAGAATGCCAACATAGAGCCCGTATTCTTCGCCTTCAAGGACAATGATGAGCTCAACGCCATCATTGCAAAGACCGCAGCAGGAAAGCCCGAATACAAGTTCACCGACGAGAACAAGTTCGTCCACACCTTCTGGGTGATTGACGACGATGCCGTAAACGCCCGCATCACCGAAATCTTTACCAAGGATATCGACGCATTCTACGTTGCCGACGGCCACCACCGCACGGCTGCGGCTGCCCGCGTAGGTGCAGAGAAGAAGGCCCAGAACCCTCATCACACCGGAGACGAAGAATACAACTTCTTCATGGCAGTGTGCTTCCCTCAGAGCCAGCTTGCCATCATCGATTACAACCGCGTGGTGAAGGATCTTAACGGTCTCTCTGAAGAAGAGTTCCTGAAGGCTCTTGAGGCCGATTTTGAAGTTGCCGTTGCAACCAAGCCGCGCTGCGGCCGTCCTGCAAAGCCCTACAGCCCCACAGGTCTCCACAACTTCTCCATGTATCTTGGAGACAAGTGGTACACCCTCACGGCAAAGGCCGGTAGGTATGACGACAGCGACCCCATCGGCGTCCTCGACGTAACCATCCTTTCAAACCTTGTCCTGGACAAGATTCTTGGCATCAAGGACCTCCGTACAGACAAGAGAATTGACTTCGTGGGCGGTATCCGCGGCCTTGGAGAGCTCTCCCGCCGCGTAGACTCCGGAGAGATGAAGGTGGCATTCGCCCTCTATCCCGTCTCAATGGACCAGCTCATCCGCATTGCCGACACCGGCAACATCATGCCTCCAAAGACCACGTGGTTCGAACCAAAGCTCCGCAGCGGTCTTGCGATACATTCACTTGACTAAATTGAAAAACCGGGTTTCAAAGCCCGGTTTTTTTAGTACTTGATGAGCATCTGGGAGATGAACTTGCGGTATTCAATCGGAGTCATTCCCTTCTTCTTGCGGAAGATGCGTATGAAGTTTGACTTGTTGTTGAATCCGCAGTCGTAGCAGATTTCGGCGGCACTCTGGGTGGTGCCGGCAAGAAGGTCGCATGCTTTTGCTATGCGCTGATTGTTTACGTAATTGATATAGGAAAGTCCGGTTCTCTTCTTGAAAAAATGCGAGAATGCAGAATCAGACATGTTCACCAGGGCGGCAACTTCCGACAGGTTCAACTCCTTCTCAAGATTGGCGTCGATGTATTCGCATACTTTGGCAATACGACGGCTCTTGCTGCTCATGCCAAGTTCCTGTTCATACATGTTCGTGACGAGGCGTTTACGGTTGGCATTTGCCATGAGGCTCAGAATCTCCAGGAATGTTGTGACGGACTGGAAACCCTGCATCCTTGTGAGTGCGATAATCTGCTCCTTTATGGCCGCTTGTTCCGGCCCTTCGAAACTGAGCCCGTGTGCGGAATCCTGAAGCAGTTGCCGGATTGGACTGAAGATGCGTTTTCCCAGCATGGGGTAGTTGAGCATGTCGGCCGAAAACTGGATTGTGATAACGTGGTTGGTCTTGGCCGTGGATTTCCAGGCATGGGGCAGTGACGGGCCAACCATCACGAGGTCTGAGGTGCCGAACTCTTCTTCCGAATCACCTACGACGCGCGTGCCCGTGCAGTTCATGACCAGATTTATTTCATACTCCGGGTGGTAGTGCACAGGGTAATCGAAGAGAGCATTGGGATGGTTGAGGATGATGAAAAGGTCATCCTTGTTGATGGGAACTATTTCCTGCTGAAACTCTGCCATGGTGGTTATCCGTTTTTGCAAACATACATAAAAATATCATAGTTTGGAATAACTTCTTCAAAAAAGTATACTTTTTAAGCACGGATATATAACTAATCTTTCTTCCGATGTAATATATTTGCAGTTGTAAAACTATAACCAAATCGCGATGGGTGCAGTTTCCATAGGATGGATAGACATAGCTATCGTCATCCTCTATCTTGTTTTCATTATTTGGTGGGGGCTCCGTCATGGCAAGAGTTCGGATGCCGGCTCCTACTTTCTGGCCGGCCGCACGATGCCCTGGTGGGTAGTTGGTCTGTCGCTTTTTGCGGCGAGCATTTCGTCCACGACGCTTATAGGGCAGTGCGGGGACGCCTACCACACCGGAATAGCGGTGTTCAACTACAATCTTACCGGTGTGGTGGTGATGGTTTTCTTCGCAACCTTCCTGCTCCCCCTTTACATCAAGTCGAAGAACTTCACCATTCCGGAATTCCTCCAGAAGCGTTATGACAAGCGCTCCAGGTACTATTTTTCCGCGATCTGCATTATCGGCAACATCTTCCTGGATGCGGCGGGGGCCCTGTATGCGGCGGCGCTTATCATCAAGCTGATTTTCCCTGAGGCCGACCTTGGCCTTATCATCCTCATATTCGCAATCATTGCGGCATCATATACAATCCCCGGCGGCCTTTCATCGGCAATCAATGCGGAACTGATTCAGGCAGTGATACTTATTGTGGGCTCGGTAATCCTAACGGTGGTGTGTTTCAACCGCGGAGGCGGCGAGTACCTTGCAGGCATGCTCTCGAGCGGGGACCTTTCAATGAAGCTTATCCGTCCGCTGGACGACCCTGCAACGCCATGGCTTGGCCTTATCGTGGGAATGCCGGTATCCGGAATCTATTTCTGGGCCAACAACCAGACTCTGGTGCAGAGAGTCTTGAGCGCAAGGAACGTTGACGAAGGCCGCAAAGGCGTAATGTTCGCCGGTTTCCTTACCCTTGTGACACTCTTTATAATCGTGTTCCCGGGGGTCATTGCAAGGAATCTGTTTCCCGGTATTGAGAATCCGGACATGATTTATCCAACGCTGGTCATGAAACTCCTTCCTACGGGTCTTCTGGGAATCATGCTCTCTGCCCTTCTTGCAGCCCTTACGTCCACCCTGAGCGCTATCCTGAATTCTACCTCGACGCTCTTTACGATGGACTTCTATGCCCAGGCAAGGCCCGGAACCGACTCCAGGAAACTGGTGCTCGTCGGCAAGATTACCGCGCTGGTTATCATTGTGATAGCGGCACTGTGGGCTCCGAATATCGGCAAGTTCGGTTCTCTTCTGAAGTATTATCAGGAGATGCTGTCGTATATTGCGCCTCCGGTTGTGGCGGCATTCCTTCTTGGAATATTCTCGAAGAGGGTTAACGGCAGCGGTGCTTTCATCGGCCTTCTTAGCGGTCTTGCAATGGCGGTGGTGATGCTGCTTTGGCGCCGTCAGATCTTCGGGGACATGCATTTCCTTCTGATCATCCCCATCCTTCTTCTTTTCAGCATGGCGGTTATTTACCTTGCCAGCCTTGCCTTCCCCCGTCCCGATGCCGCGAAGCTTCAGGATACAACATTCTCAGTCAAGGACTTCCGTGCCGAGGGGCTTGCCCTCCGCCAGGGAAAACTCTACAATAATTACAGGTTCTGGGGCTTCTGCCTCCTTGTCGCCTGTGCAGTACTTTTAATCGTATTCTCATGAGACAGATCATTGCAATATCGGCAGCTGTACTGCTGCTTGTTTCCTGCTCTTCAGGCCCTTCCCGCAGCACTCTTGGCATAGGAGTGTATCCCGGCAATCCCCAGGAGAATTTCTCCCCGGAAATACTCCCGGGAGGTAATGATTACCGAAATATCGCCCTTATGCGCGCTGCAAAGCATTCGTCCAGTGCCGACTGCAACCAGACTGCGCAGCTCCTCACGGACGGCATCATCGGCACGGAAAACGGCTTTACAAGCTCATGGAAAAGCGCCGGGGCCGATGAGGAATGGGCCTCCGTGGACCTTGGCAGCGTATCTTCCTTCGACAAGATGCGTTTTGCCTGGATAAATCCGCCTGTGAAAGCTTCCGTGGAGGTCTCGAAAGACGGAAAGGCCTGGAAGGAGATATCGGCCTTCGAAGGCGCCTGTGAAGATGTGAGTTTTGCCCGCACAAAGGGCCGATATGTCCGTCTCCTTCTCCATGAAAGCCTTGACGGCCAGCCTTTTGAGCTTTCCGAGTGGGAAATCTTTGGAAAGGGCGGAACACGGGCAGTGCCCAAGCCTTCACCGGCAAGAACAGGAAACCGTCAGATGCTCAGCGGCGGAAACTGGCAGCTCAGAAGGGATGGAGACAGCCTCTGGCTCGTTGCCACCGTTCCGGGAACCGTCCTTGGAACTTATGTGGACATCGGCGCTGTGGAGCATCCGAATTATGCCGACAACCAGCTCTTTATATCGGACTCATATTTCTGCAGCGACTTCTTCTACCGCAACACTTTCGACGCCAGCCCGGACACAGAAAGGCAGTTCCTCCATTTCGAAGGCATCAACTATCAGGCGAAAGTCTCCCTTAACGGCAAGGACCTCGGCTTCATCGACGGTGCTTTCCGCTGTGCCGATTTTGACGTTACGGGTATCCTCAAGGCCTCCGGCAATGAACTGGAAGTCAAGATCATCCACAACCCCTCATACGGGAAGACAAAGGTTCAGACGGCATATACGCCGCAAAGCAACGGCGGCGTCCTGGGTTATGACAACCCCACAATGCATGCCACCATCGGCTGGGACTGGCTTCCTACCGTAAGGGGCAGGAACATAGGCATTTATGACGATGTGTGGCTGTCTTATACCGGCTCCGTCACGATCGAAGATGAATTTGTGCGCTCGGAACTCCCTCTTCCCGATACTACGAAAGCCACCGTGTTTGCAAGTACGACGCTCGTGAATCATTCCGAAGAACCTGTGCAGGGAACCCTTGTATGGCAGTTTGGAGATATCTCCCGCGAACTTCCCGTACGTCTTGAAGGCAGGGAGAGCAAGAGCGTGTCATTCGACCCGGAACTCATTGAGAATCCCCGTCTGTGGTGGCCAAATGGTTACGGAGAGCAGAATCTGTATGCTGCGAGCTTCACTTTCAATACGTCGGAGGGCGTGTCTGACAGGAAGGAATTCCTCTCCGGCATACGCCAGATGGATGCTTTCCTCGAGCCATATACCCCCTTGGAAGAATTCCGCAATCCCTTCAGTTCCAGAAATGACAGGCAGCGGCTGAACCTCTACGTGAATGGCCGCCGGTTCATCGGTTTCGGCGGCAACTGGGGCTATCCGGAACACCTTCTTAACTATCGCGCGCGCGAATACGACATAGCCGTGAAGTATCATGCCGACATGAATTTCACCATGATCCGCAACTGGGTGGGAATGACCGGACACCGCGCATTCTACGATGCGTGTGACCGCTATGGCATAATGGTGTGGCAGGACTTCTGGCTGGCGAATCCATGGGACGGCCCCGATCCGTCCGATCCCGCCCGTTTCAACGAGATTGCAGGGGAATATGTGAAGCGCATACGCAACCATGCGTCAATCGGCCTTTATGTGGGAAGGAATGA
>JAFTFV010000025.1 GCA_017458265.1 Bacteroidales bacterium
AGAACATGGTTACCGGTGCTGCCCAGATGGACGGCGCAATCCTCGTGGTTGCATCCACCGATGGTCCTATGCCCCAGACTCGCGAGCACATCCTTCTCGCCCGTCAGGTTAACGTCCCTAAGATCCTCGTTTTCATGAACAAGGTTGACCTTGTTGACGATGAGGAAATGCTCGACCTCGTAGAAATGGAGATTCGCGACCTCCTCGCTTTCTACAAGTTCGATGAGGACTGCCCTATCATCCGTGGTTCCGCACTTGGGGCTCTGAACGGTGACAAGCATTGGGAAGATGTAGTCATGGACCTCATGAACGCAGTAGACGAGTACATTCCGCTGCCCGAGCGTCTTGTTGACAAGGACTTCCTCATGCCTATCGAGGACATCTTCTCCATCACTGGCCGTGGTACTGTTGTTACCGGTCGTATCGAGTCCGGTACCATCCACGTCAATGACCCTGTGGAACTCGTCGGCTTCGGCGATGAACCTCGCAACACTGTTGTAACAGGCGTTGAGATGTTCCGCAAGCTCCTCCCTCAGGGCGAGGCTGGTGACAACGTAGGTCTTCTCCTCCGTGGTGTTGACAAGAAGGACGTAAAGCGTGGCGAAGTTGTTGCCAAGCCCAAGTCCATCACTCCTCACACCGAGTTCAAGGCTCAGATCTATGTTCTGAAGAAAGAAGAAGGCGGTCGTCACACTCCTTTCCACAATCACTATCGTCCTCAGTTCTTCATCCGTACCCTCGATGTTACCGGTGAGATCATGCTCCCCGAGGGTGTCGAGATGGTTATGCCTGGCGATAACGTGGAAATCACCGTTAAGCTCATCACTCCTGTTGCAATGAACGAAGGTCTTCAGTTCGCTATCCGCGAAGGTGGCCGTACCGTTGGCGCAGGTCAGGTGATCAAAGTTATCGAATAAGATAATCTTAGGCCATTAAACAGGTGAGGTTCCCACTGGCGGGTGCCTCACCTTTACAGGGGAATAGAACAAGGGTAGTTCAGCGGTCTCCAAAACCGTCGATGTGGGTTCGAATCCTGCTTCCCCTGCCAAGAAAATATCAAAGGTTACGATTTGGTAAATGTTTAACCTGGACCCTGTGGATTCCCGCTTCCAATTTTTCCGCCCGGTCCTATGTAAGCAAAAATGAAAAAGTTCATTAACTATCTTAAAGAGTGCTTCACGGAACTCACCAAGAAGGTTACGTGGCCCACTTGGCCCAAGCTGCAGAGCTCTGCGCTTCTGGTCCTGGTTGCCACTATCATTCTTGCTGTGGTTGTATTCCTCATGGACTTCACATTCCAGCACCTTATGGAGTTTGTTTACTCACTGTAACTGATTGACACACCTTATGGCTGACAAGAAATGGTACGTCCTTCGTACCGCGGGAACAAAAGAAAAGAAAGCCGCCGAATACCTGCTTAAGGAAATAGAACGCCACGCCGATCTGCAAGCAATTGTAGATCAGGTGCTTGTGCCGGTTAAGAAAGAAATCGTCACGAAGAACGGCAAGCGCAAGGAAGTGGACCGCCTCCTCTTCCCGGGTTATGTTCTCATTCATGCAGAACTCACCCCCGACCTTGAGTACGTCATCCGCAACGGCATCCCCGGTATGTCCGGTTTCCTTACTGAGAAGACCGGCAAGGGCTCTGACCGTATTCCCGTTCCCATCCGCGATGAGGAAGCCCAGCGCATCCTTGGCGTGCAGGACGAATACGCAGACAGCGCCGCAGAGACGGAGGTCAATTTCTCTGTTGGAGAGAGCGTCAAGATTACCGACGGTCCTTTCAGCGGTTTCAGCGGTACGGTGGAGGAAATCCTTCAGGACAGGAGCAAGCTCAAGGTAGTAGTAGTTATCTTCGGTAGGAAGACACTGCTCGAACTTGGCTTTACACAAGTAACTAAAGAGTAAAAATCATGGCAAAAGAAGTTACCGGATTCATCAAGCTCCAGATCAAAGGCGGAGCAGCGAATCCTGCGCCCCCGGTGGGACCGGCACTCGGTTCCAAGGGCCTCAACATCATGGACTTCTGCAAGCAGTTCAACGCACGCACCCAGGATCAGGCCGGAAAGGTTCTCCCTGTGGTGATCACCGTGTACTCTGACAAGTCCTTCTCGTTCGAGGTCAAGCAGCCCCCGGTGGCCGTTTCACTCAAGGAAGCCGCTAAGATTTCAAAGGCTTCCGGCGAGCCCAACAGAAAGAAAGTAGCATCCGTGACCTGGGATCAGGTCAAGGAGATTGCACAGTCCAAGATGCCCGACCTCAACGCATTCACTCTGAGGAGCGCAATGTCAATGGTAGCAGGTACAGCCCGCTCCATGGGTATCAAGGTTGAAGGCGAATTTCCCGAGAACATCTAAAAACGCATGAGCAATGAGTAAGTTGACTAAGAATCAGAAAGCCGTTCTTGCCAAGTATGACAAGAGCCAGGTTTACTCCCTCACCGACGCATGCGCTCTTCTGAAGGAGATTACCTACACCAAGTTCGATGCATCCATCGAAATCACCACCAATCTGGGTGTCGACCCCCGCAAGGCCAACCAGATGATCCGTGGCGTTGTCACCCTTCCTCACGGCACAGGTAAGGTTACCCGCGTGCTCGTACTCTGTACTCCCGACAAGGAGAACGAGGCCAAGGAAGCAGGTGCAGACTATGTAGGTCTTGATGACTACATCGCCAAGATCAAGGAAGGCTGGACCGACGTTGACGTCATCATCTGTACCCCTTCCGTTATGGCAAAGGTAGGCCAGATCGGCCGTATCCTCGGTCCCCGCGGCCTCATGCCTAACCCCAAGACCGGTACCGTTACCATGGAAATCGGTAACGCCGTCAAGGATGTGAAGGGCGGTAAGATCGACTTCAAGGTGGACAAGACCGGTATCATCCACGCCGCTATCGGCAAGATTTCCTTCACCCCCGAGCAGATCGAAGAGAATGCACGCGCATTCGTCTCTGCCGTCCTGAAGCTCAAGCCTCAGACCCTGAAGGGAACCTATTTCCAGGGATGCACCATCTGCACCACCATGAGCCCCGCTATCAAACTCGACCCCAAAGGCTTCAGCGCTGAATAATCTGTAGGAGGAAAGACAATGAAAAAGGAACTGAAAGAACAGGTTATTGCAACCATCAAAGCCAACATCGAGGCTTGCCCCAATTTCTATATCGTTGACATCGCCGGCCTCAATGCAGGTGACACTGCATCACTCCGCCGCGACTGCTTCAACGAGGGCATCAAGCTCAGCGTTGTAAAGAACACCCTCCTTCACAAGGTTATCAAGGATTCCGGCAGCTCCGAAATGGAACTCCTCGTCCCCGCCCTCGAAGGAAATACCGCTCTCATGTACTGCGAGGCTCCTGCAGTCCCTGCAAAGCTCATCAAGAAGTACAACAAGTCCGGTAAGGAAAAACCCGCACTCAAGGCTGCTTACGTACAGGAATGCGCCTTTGTCGGTGCCGACAAGATCGAAGAACTTGTCAACATCAAGTCCCGCGAGGAACTCATCGGCCAGATCATCGGTATGCTCCAGTCCCCTCTGCAGAACGTTATCAGCGCTCTCCAGAATGGTGGCGGTCAGACCATCGCCGGCCTCGTCAAGACCCTCGAAGAAAAAGAAAACAAATAACAATAAACAATTTAAAAACTTACAATTATGGCAGACGTAAAGAAACTCGCTGAGGAACTTGTAAACCTCACCGTCAAAGATGTCCAGGAACTCGCTAAGATCCTGAAGGAAGAATATGGTATCGAGCCCGCTGCAGCAGCAGTTGCAGTAGCAGCTCCCGCAGCAGCAGCTGAGGCAGCAGGTCCTGCAGAGCAGACCGAATTCGATGTTATCCTCACCAGCGCTGGCCAGGCTAAGCTCCAGGTCATCAAGGCTGTCAAGGAGAACGCAGGTCTTGGTCTTAAAGAGGCCAAGGAGCTTGTTGACAAGGCCCCTGTCGCTGTAAAGGAGAAGGTCTCCAAGGCTGAGGCCGAGGCCCTCAAGGCTGCCCTCGAGGAAGCCGGCGCAGAGGTAGAACTCAAGTAGTTCCCCTTACTCCCCTTGTTGGGAGAAAAATCTCAGGTTTAGAGCCCGGAGAGGCTCTAAACCTTTTTTCCGTCTTAAATAAATTTCCCCATAACGAAGGCAGAACATGTCTAATAAGACCACCCAAGAGCGAATTAATTTCGCAACATCCAAAATTCTGGAATACCCTGACCTTCTGGAGGTTCAGCTGAAGTCCTTCAAGGATTTCTTCCAGCTGGAAACCACCCCCGACAGCCGCAAGAGTGAAGGCCTGTACCAGGTCTTCCAGGAAATGTTCCCCATCGAGGATACGAGGAACAACTATGAACTGTCTTTCATCGACTATTTCATTGATCCCCCGCAGTACTCGATTGAGGAGTGTCTTGAGAGAGGACTTACCTACAACGTTCCTCTGAAGGCAAAACTCCGCCTTTCATGCACGGACCCGGAGCACGAGGACTTTGACACCCGCGTGCAGGACGTTTACCTCGGGAACATCCCTTACATGACCCCTGCAGGTACGTTCATCATCAACGGCTCCGAGAGAATCATCGTTTCCCAGCTGCACCGTTCCCCGGGCGTGTTCTTCGACCAGAGCATGCACGCAAACGGCACAAAGCTGTACAGCGCCCGCATCATCCCCTTCAAGGGCTCCTGGATCGAGTTTGCAACTGACATCAACAATGTCATGTATGCCTACATCGACCGAAAGAAGAAACTGCCCGTGACCACCCTTCTCAGGGCTATCGGCTATTCTTCTGACAAGGACATCCTTGACCGTTTCGGCCTTGCGGACGAGGTCGAGGTCTCAGCCCTCGAGGAAAACAAGGGCCGCTGCCTGGCGGCCAACGTCCTGAAGACCTGGATTGAGGACTTCGAGGACGAGGACACCGGCGAGGTCATCCCCATCGAACGTACCCAGGCCATCGTGGAAAGGGGCGAAATCCTTGACGAGGATACCATCGCACGCATTGCCGATACCGAGGTTAAGACCGTCCTCCTGCAGAAGGACGAGGCTGTCTCCCAGGAGAACACCATCATCTACAACACCCTGCAGAAAGACCTCACCAACACGGAAATCGAAGCAGTCAATTTCATCTACAAGCAGCTCCGCAACTCCGAACCGCCGGATGAGGCTACAGCCCGTGACGTCATCGACAAGCTCTTCTTCAGCGAGAAGCGCTATGACCTTGGCACCGTGGGCCGCTACCGCCTTAACAAGAAGCTGGGACTTGACACCGATCCCTCTGTCCGCGTTCTCACCAACACGGATATCGTGGAGATCATCAAGTATCTCATCCAGCTCATCAACAGCCGCGCTACGGTGGACGATATCGACCACCTCTCCAACAGGCGCGTGCGCACCGTGGGCGAGCAGCTTGCAAACCAGTTCAGCGTAGGTCTTTCCCGTATGGCCCGTACCATCAGGGAGAGGATGAACGTACGCGACAGCGAACAGTTCAACCCCATCGACCTTATCAACGCGAAGACCCTTTCTTCCGTCATCAACTCCTTCTTCGGCACCAGCCAGCTGTCGCAGTTCATGGACCAGACCAACCCTCTGGCAGAGATCACCCACAAGAGGCGTCTCTCCGCTCTGGGTCCCGGAGGTCTTTCCCGTGACAGGGCCGGCTTCGAAGTCCGAGACGTACACTATACTCATTACGGAAGGCTCTGCCCTATCGAATCTCCTGAAGGACCGAACATCGGCCTTATCAGCTCCCTGTGCGTCTATGCACGTATCAACAGCCTTGGTTTCATCGAGACCCCCTACCGCGAGGTACACGACGGTAAGGTAGACCTCTCCGACGAAGGCTGGAAGTACATGAGCGCAGAGGAGGAGGAGAACCAGCACGTAGCACTTGCCAACGTGAACATGGCAGACGACGGCCAGCTCCTTGACGACCGCATCCAGTGCCGTCTTGAGGCCGACTTCCCTCTGGTGAGCAAGGAAGAAGTGAATTACATGGACGTTGCCCCTAACCAGATGGCTTCAGTGGCAGCTTCCCTGATCCCGTTCCTCGAGCATGACGATGCCCACCGTGCCCTGATGGGTGCTAACATGATGCGCCAGGCCGTTCCTCTGATGAGCCCGGAATCTCCTATCGTAGGTACCGGCCTCGAGAAGCGTGTCTGCATCGACTCCCGTACCCAGGTCATTGCCGAAAGGGAAGGCACTGTCACCTATGTGGATGCCAATGAGATCCGCATCAAGTATGACCTTACCGAAGATGAGAGGTTCGTGAGCTTCCTCCCCGAGGAGACCGTCTACAACCTTCCCATCTACCGCCGCACCAACCAGAGCACTACCGTAATGCTCAAGCCCCTTGTCCGCAAGGGAGATAAGGTGAAGGCCGGCCAGGTCCTTACCGAAGGCTACGCTACCGAAAAGGGCGAACTTGCCCTAGGACGCAACCTCATGGTGGCTTTCATGCCCTGGAAGGGTTACAACTATGAGGACGCCATCGTTCTCAGCGAAGAAATGGTGAAGTGGGATGTTCTCACATCCATCCACGTTGACGAGTACCTCACCGAGGTGCGCGAAACCAAGCGCGGCATGGAAGAACTCACCAACGATATCCCCAACGTATCCGAGGATGCCACCAAGGATCTGGACAAGGACGGTATCATCCGTATCGGCGCCCATATCGAACCCGGTGACATCATGATCGGCAAGATTACCCCTAAGGGCGAAAGCGATCCTTCTCCGGAAGAGAAGCTCCTCAAGGCCATCTTCGGCGACAAGGCCGGCGATGTCAAGGACGCTTCCCTGAAGGCCAATCCTTCCCTTAGCGGTACCGTCATCAAGACCGCCCTCTATGCAAAGGTCTCCAAGGACACCGGCAAGAGGGGTGCAAAGAGCGAACTCAAGACCCGTCTTGAGATGCGCCAGGAAGAGTTTGCTGCAGCTCAGGAGAAGCTCCGTGCAGGTTTCATCGAGAAACTCTGGACTCTCGTCAGCGGCAAGAAGAGCGCCGGTGTATCCGACCTCTACGGCGTCGAGATCTTCCCCAAGGGCAAGGAGTTTACCCTCCAGGGCCTTAAGGATGCCGACTACCAGAACATCTCCACCGCAAAGTGGACTTCCGACGCCAAGACCTCTGCACAGGTCCGCGCCCTCATCAGCGGTTACTGCATCGCTTCCAAGGAGGCCGATACCCGCGCAAAGAGGGAGCTTGACAAGATCAAGGTAGGTGACGAACTGCCCAACGGCGTCATGCAGATTGCAAAGGTCTATGTTGCCAAGAAGCGCAAGATCACTGTCGGTGACAAGATGGCCGGACGCCACGGCAACAAGGGTATCGTAGCAAAGATCGTCCGCCGTGAGGACATGCCGTTCCTTGAGGACGGAACTCCCGTGGACATCGTTCTTAACCCTCTGGGCGTGCCAAGCCGTATGAACCTCGGTCAGATTTACGAGACTGTCCTCGGATGGGCAGGCCGTGAGCTTGGCCTCAAGTTCTCCACTCCTATCTTCGACGGTGCATCCATCGACGAGATCTGCGAGTATACCGACAAGGCCGGCGTTCCCAGATTCGGCAAGACACATCTTCGCGACGGCGGCACCGGCGACTGGTTCGACCAGCCCGCTACCGTGGGTGTCATCTACATGATCAAGCTCGGCCACATGGTCGACGACAAGATGCACGCCCGTTCCATCGGCCCTTATTCCCTCATCACTCAGCAGCCTCTGGGCGGTAAAGCACAGTTCGGCGGCCAGCGTTTCGGTGAAATGGAAGTCTGGGCACTGGAAGCCTACGGTGCAGCCAACGCACTCCAGGAAATCCTCACCGTGAAGTCCGACGACGTCAACGGCAGGTCCAAGACCTACGAAGCCATCGTCAAGGGCGACCCGATGCCCGCTCCTGGAATTCCCGAGTCCCTGAACGTGCTCCTGCACGAACTCCGTGGTCTTGGACTTAAGGTCACATTGGGATAGTCAAGGATTTATAGAACGATACGAATATGCCTGCTTTTAATAATAAGGATAATAAGCAAAAGAGCAATTTCTCGCACATTTCCATCTCGCTCGCTTCCCCGGAAGACATCACCGAGCGTTCGTGCGGCGAGGTCCTGAAGCCGGAAACGGTGAACTACAGGACCTACAAGCCTGAACGTGAAGGCCTCTTCTGCGAGAAGATTTTCGGCCCTACCAAGGACTACGAGTGCTACTGCGGCAAGTACAAGAGGATCCGCTACCGCGGAATCGTCTGCGACCGCTGCGGCGTGGAAGTTACCGAGAAGAAGGTGCGCCGTGAGAGGATGGGTCACATCACCCTCACCGTGCCGGTTGCTCATATCTGGTATTTCAAGAGCGCTCCCAACAAGATCAGCGCACTTCTTGGCATCCCTTCCAAGAAGCTGGAATCCGTCATCTACTATGAGAAATACATAGTGGTGAACCCCGGCCTCCTGGACAGCGAAGAAGTTGCTCCCGAGTTCCGCGTAAGGAAGATGGACCTCCTCTCAGAGGATGAATACTTCACTGCAAAGGACCGTCTTGCCGACATCCGCAAGAAGATGGAAGGCGAAGGCGTAGTTTGGGAAGACAGCATGAACCTTGTTGCCAAGATGGGTGCAGAAGGCCTTTATGACCTCCTGAAGGAAATCGACGTTGACGAGCTTGGCCACCGCCTCCGCAAGGAGATGCGCGCAGAAAGCTCCCAGCAGCGCAAGACCGAAATCCTCAAGCGCCTCTCCGTGGTGAAGTGGTTCCAGGAGTCCAAGGACGTGAACCGTCCCGAATGGATGATCATGAAGGTCATCCCGGTCACTCCTCCGGACCTCCGTCCTCTGGTACCCCTCGACGGCGGACGTTTCGCAACCTCCGACCTGAACGACCTCTACCGCCGCGTCATCATCCGCAACAACCGACTCAAGAAGCTCATCCAGATCCAGGCCCCCGAGGTCATCCTGCGCAACGAAAAGCGTATGCTCCAGGAAGCTGTTGACAGCCTCTTCGACAACTCCAAGAAGTCATCGGCAGTCAAGAGCGAGTCTAACCGCGCACTCAAGTCCCTGTCCGACTCCCTCAAGGGAAAGCAGGGCCGATTCCGCCAGAACCTCCTCGGTAAGCGTGTTGACTACTCTGCCCGTTCGGTTATCGTCGTGGGCCCTGAACTCAACATGCATGAGTGCGGTCTCCCGAAATTCATGGCAGCCGAACTTTACAAGCCTTTCGTGATCCGCAAGCTCATCGAGCGCGGCATCGTGAAGACCGTAAAGAGCGCAAAGAAGATCGTGGACCGCAGGGATCCCGTCATCTGGGAAATCCTTGAAAACGTGATGAAGGGTCACCCGGTGCTCCTGAACCGTGCACCTACCCTGCACCGCCTTGGTATCCAGGCCTTCCAGCCCAGGATGATTGAAGGAAAGGCCATCCAGCTGCATCCTCTTGCCTGTACCGCTTTCAACGCCGACTTCGACGGTGACCAGATGGCTATCCATCTGCCCCTCGGAAACGCCGCCATCATGGAGGCCCACCTCCTGATGCTCGGCTCCCATAACATTCTGAACCCTGCGAACGGAAGCCCTATCACTGTTCCTTCCCAGGATATGGTTCTTGGTCTGTACTACATCACCAAGGAGCGTCCCGGTGCAAAGGGCAGCGGCCTCAAGTTCTACGGTCCTGAAGAGGTTATCATCGCCTACGATGAGAAGGTTGTGGATATGCACGCCCCCATCGAGGTGCGTCTCCCCGTCGACAAACAGGATCCTTCCAAGGGAACCCGGATGGTGAAGACCACCCCCGGCCGCATCATCGTGAACCAGTACATCCCCGACGAGGTACCCTACGTGAACGAAGTTCTGGGCAAGAAAGCCCTCAGGACCGTCATTACTACGGTTATCAAGTCCACCGGCGTCACCCGTACCGCCAAGTTCCTTGACGACATCAAGAACCTGGGTTACGACCAGGCATTCCGCGCCGGCATCTCCTTCAACCTTGGCGACGTCCTCATCCCCGAGGAGAAGACCGCCCTCATCGAGAAGGGTTATGCCGATGTGGAGGCCATCAAGGCCAACTACGCCATGGGCTTCATCACCAACAACGAGCGTTACAACAAGGTCATCGACCTCTGGACCGCCATCGACAACCAGCTCACCTCCATCGTGAAGAAGCAGATTTCTGCCGATTCCGAAGGCTTCAACCCCGTGTACATGATGCTGGATTCCGGTGCCCGTGGTTCAACGCAGCAGATCAAGCAGCTGTGCGGTATGCGAGGCCTTATGGCAAAGCCCCAGAAGAGCGGCGCAGCCGGTGCAGAGATTATCGAGAACCCTATCGTCTCCAACCTGAAGGAAGGTATGACGGTGCTCGAATACTTCATCTCCACCCACGGTGCCCGTAAGGGTCTTGCCGATACCGCCCTCAAGACCGCTGATGCAGGTTACCTGACAAGGCGTCTTGTAGACGTTTCCCACGATGTTATCATCACCGAGGAAGACTGCGGAACCCTCCGCGGCCTCATCGCCACCGCAATCAAGAACAAGGACGAGGTGGTGGAATCCCTTGGCGAACGCATCCTTGGACGTACTTCCGTGCATGACATATTCAACCCTCTCACCGGCGAACTTATCATCGCCGCAGGCGAGGAAATCCGTGAGGACACTGCAGCCTTCATCGACTCCCTCCCCATCGAGCAGGTTGAAATCCGCAGCGTTCTCACCTGCGAGTCCCGCAAGGGTGTCTGCGCCAAGTGCTACGGCCGCAACCTTGCAACATCCCGTATGGTTGAAACCGGTGAAGTTGTCGGCGTTATCGCAGCACAGTCCATCGGCGAGCCTGGTACCCAGCTTACCCTGCGTACCTTCCACGTCGGCGGTACCGCTTCCGGTAGCGTTGCAGACTCCTCCATCGAGTCCAAGTACGAAGGCCGCCTCCAGTTCGAGGAGCTCCGTACCATCGACCGTACCGAGGAAGACGGCACCGTACACCAGGTG
Organism: Bacteroidales bacterium; assembly: GCA_017458265.1. Classification (GTDB taxonomy): domain Bacteria; phylum Bacteroidota; class Bacteroidia; order Bacteroidales; family UBA932; genus Cryptobacteroides. The sequence goes on from JAFTFV010000025.1 coordinate 10,948, forward strand.
GTTGTTTCCCGTATGACCGAACTCCGCATCGTGGACGAGCGCACCGGCATGACCTATTCCCAGTACGACATCCCTTACGGCTCTGTCCTCTATTTCAAGGACGGCGACTCCGTGAAGAAGGGAGACCTCATCTGCGAATGGGATGCCTACAACGCTACGACCATCGTTGAAAACGCCGGTACAGTGCGCTTCGAGCACATGGTCGAAGGCACCACCTTCCGCGAGGAAAGTGCCGACGAGTTCTCCGGTGCAACCGACAAGGTCATCATCGAGAGCAAGGACAAGACCAAGAACCCGACCATGCTCATCGTCGGTGCCGACGGTGTCATCCTCCGTCAGTACAACCTCCCTGTGGGCGCACACGTCATCGTGAGCGACGGCGCAGAGGTCAAGGTTGGCGACGTTGTGATCAAGATACCTCGTGCCATCGGCAAGGCAAGCGATATCACCGGCGGTCTGCCGCGCGTTACCGAGCTCTTCGAAGCCCGTACTCCTTCGGCCCCTGCAATCCTCTCCGAAATCAACGGTGAGGTCCTCATGGGACCCGTCAAGAGGGGTAAGCGCGAGATCATCGTCAAGAACCGCAGCGGCGTGGAGAAGCGTTACGAAGTCCCCATGACCAAGCAGATCCTGGTCCAGGAGAACGACTACGTGAAGGCCGGTACCCGTCTTTCCGACGGTGGCACATCTCCTACCGACATCCTCAACATTCTTGGTCCGGTGAAGGCTCAGGAGTACATCGTGACCGAGATTCAGGCCGTGTATCGTCTGCAGGGCGTGAAGATCAACGACAAGCACTTCGAGATCATCGTACGCCAGATGATGAGAAAGGTCCAGATCAACGATCCCGGCGACACCGAATTCCTCCCGGAGGAACTGGTGGACAAGTGGGAGTTCATGGACAAGAACGACAGCATCTTCGGCAAGTACTATGTAGAGGATCCGGGCGACAGCACCAAGTTTGAAGAAGGCGACATCATCTCTGCACGCGACCTCCGCGGCGAGAACGCCTCCCTCGAGCGCCAGGGTGCAAAGCTCATCGCAGCACGTCCCGCAAAGCCCGCAACCGCCTCCCAGGTGCTTCAGGGTATCACCCGCGCAGCCCTCAAGACCGGCTCCTTCATCTCCGCAGCCTCCTTCCAGGAGACGACGAAGGTGCTCTCTGAAGCCGCTATCCGTGCCCGCGTGGACTACCTCGAAGGCCTCAAGGAGAACGTCATCTGCGGCCACCTCATCCCTGCAGGCACCGGTCTTGCCAAGTACCAGGACATCCAGGTTACTTCCAAGGCCGATTACGCCGAGGCTATGAAAGAGCTTTAGCCCTGCAGGCTAAAGCCTTGAAATTGGATTCCGTCCTTGAAAACGCCCGTTTTTGAGGACGGAACCTCTTTATAGGGGGGTGCCATCCTTGAAAATGGCCGTTTTTGAGGACGGGACTGGGGAATGGCCGGGATTTTGCATATCTTTGTGGAAAATAACATGTGTTATGAGAAAGCTAAGGTTTTTGATGGCCGCAGTGGCGGTAGTGCTTGCTGTGGCAGGATGCCGCAAGCATGACAGGTATCAGCGCCAGAGCGGCGGTACGGATAACGGTTCAACAGTAATTGATCCCCAGCCACAGTTCGAGCTCAGGCAGAATGATTCCTGGACTATAACATACGATGGCAGGAAGACCGTGGGCGGCGACAGGGTGGACGTCATTTCCACCAAGGTGCCCAACAACGTGATTTACCTTGTGAGCGTTCTCTCCATAGATGATTATTCGTCTTATGAAGGAGATAACGAGAAGTTCATGAAGAATGAACTGGAATGGGTCATGGGCATGGACAAGGCAGAGCAGGCCAAATATATCTATACAGGCCCGCAGACCTTGAATTTTGATCCGTTCAGGCATGGAGACTGGTATGCCTTCATAATCGCAATTGACTCCGACAACAAGCTCACCGGCGAGTTCAACTACCTCTGTTTCGAGGTTGAGCAGGAAGAGGCCACCGAGGATTTCAACAAGTGGCTTGGAACCTGGAGGGTGAGCGGAAGGACAGACGGCAGGCCGGCAAGGGACGTCACCTACCTTCTTTCCGTCACAAGTGAAGAGAATAACATGATGTACAGGGTAGCAGGCTGGGAGACGCTCGAAAAGGAAGAGGAAGGCTGGATGCAGATGAACCAGGAGGACATCGTGACCTTCTACGATTCCGGAGACATGTATTTCACTTCACAGTATATCCAGACCTATCCTGACGAGGAGTACAATGACACCGTTGAGGAGGTTTTCCTTGGTGAAATCTATTACAAGGGTGTATGGGATACTCCGGGTATCTATATCATTGAGGAAGAGGACAGGGACGTTGCCTGTGCGGCACTCTCCGAAGACGGCAAGACCGCTGAAATCAAACCCGTTGATGTTACTGCCGTTGTCGGAGACCACGACTACGAGACAGAGTTCTACGACATGAAGTACTTCGGCTGGAGCCAGAACGAAAAGAGCTGGTTCGTGTATAATGAGAATGTAGCCGTATTTCCCCTCACCATGGAGAGGGTGTCGGAAGACCCCGCTCCCCAGACAAAATCCTTCCTGCAGCTCCGCGGTACCAAGACCAGAATGCAGCGCGGAAAGATTCACGTTCCACGCAGCGAGAGAAACAGGGTCAAAGCTGTTTTTGCAGGAAACAGGTAACGGTGTTCTCCATGAGGCAGGCGATGGTCATGGGCCCTACGCCGCCCGGGACCGGGGTGATTGCTCCGGCAACCTTGGAGACCTCTTCGAAATCCACATCTCCGCAGAGTTTCCCCGTCTGAGGGTCACGGTCCATCCCGACGTCGATTACAACGGCGCCGGGTTTTATCATGTCGGCAGTGACCATTTTGGGGCGGCCGGCGGCGACGACGAGGATATCGGCCTCACGGGTGACGGAGGGCATGTCTACGGTGCGGGTGTGGCAGGTTGTGACGGTGGCGTTGGCGTCGAGGAGCATTTTCGCGACGGGAAGGCCCACGATGTTGCTCCTGCCGATGACGACGGCCCTCTTGCCCTTGGGATCTATGCCGATGGACTCCAGCAGCTTCATGATGCCGGCGGGGGTGCAGGGAGCTACGTGAGGGGTTTTCTGCCAGAGGCCGGCGACGTTGAGAGGGTGGAAGCCGTCCACGTCCTTTTCGCGGGAGATTGTCTCGATGACGCGGGCTTCGGAGATCTGCTTCGGCAGGGGAAGCTGGACCAGGATGCCGTCTACGGTGTCGTCCTCGTTGAGGGCGCGCACGAGGTCAAGGAGTTCGTCCTGGGTGGTTGTATCGGCAAGGACGATGGTGCTGTTGCGGATGCCCACAGCCTCGCAGGCCTTTTCCTTGTTGCGGACGTAAACCACGCTGGCTGGGTCTTCACCCACGCGTATGACCGTGAGGTGCGGAACCCTTCCGTACTTCTCAGGGAAGGTTGCAACCTGCTCTTTTATTTTCTCTTTCAGTGCCGATGAAACGGCTTTTCCGTCTATGATTGTCATGTCTTGATTATTACCCGAACGCGAAGGTACGAAAAAATGATTATCTTTGCATCCAATATATAGATGAAATGAAGAAATTTATGATTATTGCAGCAGCCGTGACTGCTGCCCTCATGGCTCTTTCCTGCACCAAGGGAGGTGAACAGGAAAACCTTCCCAAGGTGAGCATTACTGCCGATGGGACTTTCTCCGGTAACAAGGCATCTGCCGTTCTCTCGCTGACCAAGACTTCTGACGCGGATGTCGTAGTGACTCTTGCATCGGGGGCCAAAGACAGCAAGGGAGGAAAGCCCATCTCCGTGGATTATCTCACCTATGACAGCCAGGTGACCATCAAGGCCGGAAGCAAATCGGCAAGCTTTGTGATTACGCTCAGTCCCGAGTCGGTGGCAAAGGGCTCGGAGGCCGCCATCGTGGTTGCCGGCGCTACCGGTGCCACTCCGGGCACTCCTGATACCGCTTATATCGTTTATGACGGCAGCAGCTCAGGCGGTGGGGAAACGGGCAGTCTGAGCCTTCAGGCATCTTGGTCCGTAACCCTTGACGGTGAACCTTACCTGTATCAGGGAGACGGCTACCAGGACGTTATCGTCAATGCGTCCGATATCAAGTATTTCTGGCTTGACGCATTTACGGATGAGCAGTTCAAGGAGTACGGCTCTGTAGAGGAGCTGGTGAAGGCCTGGGAGCAGGACACTATAGACGGCTTTGCCGACGGTTATGAGCTTGAAGACCTGCTGTTTGCAAACGGCGAGGAAGGGACTTATGTCTCATATCCCGGAGAAGGCCCTGCAAAGATTTACCTCGTGGAATTCACTGCCGAGGGTAAGGCTACCGGAAGGTACGGCATAAGTGAAGCCACCTTTGCCGAACTGGTCTCCAATGCTCCCGAATACAATCCGGAGCTTCCTGCGGCTTTCACGGAGAAAGCGGGTCTTGCCGCAGAGTATATCGGCAGGTATACTGACGAGTATGAGGATGAGGAAGGGAATACCGTCACCGGAGATTATGACATCTTCTCCGCCACCGGATCCGGTGATGCCTATTGGTTCCTCTCCGTTGATGACAAGGGCGCCATCAACGATATCCCCGCATATGCAGAGGCCCTTGGAGAATATCTGAGCGCATATTTTGATGCGGTGTACGAGCAGTACGGATGGATGTATGAACTCTTTGGCGAGACCATGTCTCCTGTCGACATCCTCTCCTACGGTGCATTTGCCGATGAGGGCTATACCGAGTACGAAGTCATGCCCGACGGCGAGTACGATGCGGTTGTGTTCCTCCTTGACGAAAACGGCAATTTCACCGGAGAATACGGCTTCAATACAGTCCTGGTTGACGGCCGCTCCTTCGAATGGCCGGATGATGGTGAAGATTCCGGCCTGGCTGCCCCGGCACGCAGGATGAAGGTCTGCGGCACCAAGTCATTCGGCCGGAAGGTGTTCCATGCCCCGGTGCCGATGCACAGAAAAATCAGGTAGCCGCTTGTCTGGACACGAAAAAGCCCTCTCTGGTGTCAGAGCGGGCTTTTTTTGTGCATTCGGGCACGGAAACTGGGGCTGCGGTGTCCGGCCGATTATTCTGCCAGAAGTTCCTCTGCCTTGGCGCTGAAGTGCTTGAAGAGCTGGGCTTCTACGCCGATTGCGGCGGGGATTGCAAGGATTGCGACGATGACGGCAAGCACGCCACCGGCCTTGGGAATTGCGCCAAGAAGGCCTGCAATGATGCCGATTGCAATTACCAGCACAAACTCCACGAAGAAGATGGTCCACTTTTCGCCGCGGGTGACGTCAAAACTCAAGCGGAGGGCCTTGAGGGGCGACATGTTCTTGTCGATGAGGAAGTAAACTGCATAAGCCCATGCAATGCCCAGGACGATACCGGGAACGAACATGAAGGCACATGCGGCGCCGATACCGGCCGTCATAAGGCCAAGGAGAAGGAAGAAGTCGGAGAGGTTCCGGAAGTTCTCCTTGTCGAAGATGGACATGGGGTCTACCTTCTCTCCCTTTGACAGGGCCACGATGAGTTTGTACATGCCGATGGTGGTAGCCACGTTGAGGTAGGGAATCCAGAAGGTGATGATGTACAGGATTCCTGCAAGAAGCAGGGGCAGGGCGTTTGCAACGCCGCACTTGACACCGTCAAGGAGCGTCTGAGTGAAGTTAAGCTTGTTCTCCATAGTATTAAAGGGTTAGTATGAGTTCTACAGGGCAGTGGTCGGAGCCGAGGATTTCGGTGTGAATGTCGGTGGAGACTATGCAGTCTTTCAGCGCATCGGAAACCAGGAAGTAGTCTATGCGCCAGCCGGCGTTTCTTGCGCGGGCGTTCATGCGGTAGCTCCACCAGGAGTATTTGGCCTCTCCCGGGTGCTGGAAGCGCCAGGTGTCCACCATGCCGGAGGCAAGGAGCTCCGTCATCTTGGCGCGCTCCTCATCCGTGAAACCGGCATTCATGTGGTTTGTGGAGGGGTTTTTAAGGTCGATTTCCTCATGCGCCACGTTGAGGTCTCCGCAGAAGACCACGGGCTTCGGAAGGGACTTCACATATGCACGGAAGTCGTCTTCCCACCTCATGCGGTACTCAAGGCGGCGAAGGCCGTCCTGTGAGTTGGGCACATATGCGCAGATGAGGAAGAACTTATCGTATTCCAGGGTGATGAGACGGCCTTCGTGGTCGTGTTCGTCAACGCCCATGCCGTAGCGGACGCTCAGCGGAGTGTGCTTCGTGAATACGGCAGTGCCGGAATAGCCTTTCTTGTCGGCATAGTTCCAATAGGACTGGAAGCCGGGGAATTCCATGTCTATCTGGCCTTCCTGGAGCTTGGTCTCCTGGAGGCAGAAGAAATCGGCATTGAGCTCTGCAAACACGTCTGCAAATCCCTTTCCGGCCACGGCGCGGAGGCCGTTCACGTTCCAGCTGATGAATTTCATATTATTGGAGCGACCAAGTGGCGCCTTCTTTGGTGTCTTTGACGGTGATGCCTGCTGCGGCAAGGCGGTCGCGGATGCGGTCGCTTTCGGCCCAGTTCTTTTCCTCGCGGGCTTTTTTGCGGCTCTCAAGGACGATTTCCATTGCGCCGTCAAGGGCTTTTTCCCACTTCTCGCTGCCGCCTTCCTCGCTGATGCTCAGGCCCAGGACAGTGCCGAGGATGTCATCGAAGAGCTGCTTCATGGCAGCTTTGTCTTCTGCCGACAGCGTTCCTGAGTTGATGAGCTTCACGGCATCGAAGAGGTGCGCGATTGCGATGGGGGTGTTGAGGTCGTCGCAGAGGGCGTCCTCGATTTTCTCGCGAAGGGCGTCCACTGCGGGAGATACGGCAGGTTTGTCATTTCGACTGAGCGAAGCGAATGGAGAAATCTCTTTCCAGGCCTGCATAAGCCTCTGGAGGCCCTTTTCGGCAGCCTGGAGGGCTTCGTTGGAGAAGTCGAGGGTGCCGCGGTAGTGGGCCTGGAGGATGAAGAAACGCACGGTCATGGGAGCGTATGCCTGGGTGAGCTTGTCATGCTTTCCGGTGAACAGCTGCTCAAGGGTGATGAAGTTCCCGAGGGACTTACCCATCTTCTGGCCGTTGATGGTAATCATGTTGTTGTGCACCCAGTAGTGGACGCCCTGTGTGCCGCGGGAGGCCACGTTCTGGGCTATTTCGCATTCGTGGTGGGGGAACATGAGATCCATTCCGCCGCCGTGGATGTCGAACTCCTCGCCAAGGTATTTCTCACCCATCACGGAGCACTCGAGATGCCAGCCGGGGAAGCCGTCTCCCCAGGGAGAGGGCCAGCGCATGATGTGCTGAGGCTCTGCCTTCTTCCAGATTGCGAAGTCGTACGGGGCGCGCTTGTCGCTCTGGCCGTCAAGGCTGCGGGTTCCTTCCAGCGTCGCCTCCAGGGTGCGGCCGGAAAGGACTCCGTAGTTGTGGTCACGGTTATATTTCTGCACGTCAAAGTATACGCTGCCGTTGGATTCGTATGCATATCCGGCGGCAAGGATCTTCTTGACGGTCTCTATCTGCTCAATGATATGGCCGCTGGCGCGGGGCTCGATGGACGGAGACTGGCAGCCCAGAAGGCGCATGGCCTCGTGATAGCGCTCAGTGTAGTACTGGACTACCTCCATTGGCTCCAGCTGCTCCAGGCGGGCTTTCTTTGCTATCTTGTCCTCGCCTTCATCCGCGTCGTTTTCAAGATGGCCAACGTCTGTGATGTTGCGCACATAGCGCACCTTGTATCCCAGATACTTGAGAAGCCGGAAGAGCACGTCGTAGGTCACGCCCGGGCGGGCATGGCCAAGATGGGCGTCTCCGTAAACGGTGGGGCCGCAGACATACATTCCAACCCTTCCTTCATGGATGGGCTTGAACAGCTCCTTGTTGCGGCTGAGGGTATTTGTAAGAAACAGTGGTTTCATGCTTATTAGGCTATATATTCACACAAAAGTAGTCTTTTTTTTGTATCTTTGCAATTCTAACAGATCAGATATGGCATATAATGAATTGAATGAGCAGGAGCTCGGCAGACGTGAGTCACTCCAGAAACTTCGTGAACTTGGAATAAATCCCTATCCGGCACCCATGTACCCGGTGAACACCACCACGGTGGAAATAGCAGAAGGCTTCAAGCCGGAGGAAGGCAATTTCCAGGACGTATGCATCGCAGGACGTATCATGAGCCGCCGCATCATGGGCGCAGCATCCTTCATGGAGCTGCAGGACAGTGCAGGCCGCATCCAGGTGTATGTGAAGCGTGACGAAATCTGCCCCGGAGAAGACAAGACCATGTATAACACGGTGTTCAAGAAGCTTCTGGACATCGGCGATTTCATCGGCATAAAGGGCTTTGCGTTCTTTACGCAGACGGGCCAGCTTTCAGTTCATGCAAAGGAGCTTACGGTGCTTTCAAAGTCCCTGAGGGTGCTTCCCATCGTGAAGACCGACGCCGACGGCACCGTCCACGACAGCTTTGCCGACCCTGAACTCCGCTACCGCCAGCGCTATGTAGACCTAGTGGTGAACCCCGAGGTGAAGGATACCTTCGTAAAGCGCACGCTCATCATCAACACCATGAGGGAGTGCTTCAATGCCGAGGGCTGCCTTGAGGTGGAAACACCTATCCTCCAGGCCATTCCCGGCGGTGCAACGGCACGCCCGTTCATCACCCACCACAACGCCCTGGACGTTGACATGTACATGAGAATCGCCAACGAGCTCTATCTGAAGAGACTCATCGTGGGCGGTTTCAGCGGCGTCTACGAGTTTGCCAAGAACTTCCGCAACGAGGGTATGGACAAGACCCATAACCCCGAGTTCACATGTGTTGAGATGTATATCGCATACAAGGACTACATCTGGATGATGGAGTTCACGGAGAAGATGCTGAAAAGGGTTGCAGAGGCCACCGGCGGCGTGAAGAAGGTCATCGGCGGGAACGAAATCTCCTTCGAGGCTCCTTTCCGCAGGCTGCCCATTCTTGATGCCATAAAGGAATATGCAGGCGTGGACGTGAAGGGAATGGACGAGGCTCAGCTCCGTGACGTGTGCAAGAAGCTTAACGTGGAAGTGAGCCCGGAAATGGGCGTAGGAAAGCTCATCGACGCCATCTTCGGCCAGTACTGCGAGGAGAAGCTCATCCAGCCTACCTTCGTCATCGACTACCCCGTGGAGATGTCCCCGCTCACAAAGCGCTGCCGATATGACGACACCCTTACTGAGCGCTTCGAACTCTTCGTTAACGGCAAGGAGCTCGCAAATGCGTATTCAGAGCTCAACGATCCCATCGACCAGCTTGAGCGTTTCGAAGAGCAGGCCGCCCTCAAGTCCAAGGGTGACGACGAGGCCATGTACATAGACTACGACTTCGTACGCGCCCTCGAATACGGCATGCCTCCCACCTCCGGCATCGGTATCGGCATCGACCGCCTTACCATGTTCATGACCGGGCAGGAAAGCATCCAGGACGTCCTCTTCTTCCCCATGATGAGACCGGAAAAGTTCTGATGGAAACGATAACATCGGCACAGAATCCGAAGATAAAGAACCTGCTGCTTCTGCAGGAGAAATCCCGCGCAAGGAAGGAGCAGGGGCTTTTCGTGGTCGAAGGCCGGCGCGAGCTCGAGCACTGCATCGAGGCCGGATTCCGGGTGCGGACGGTGTTTGTGTGTGAAGAGATTTCTCCACTCCGCTTCGCTCCGGTCGAAATGACAGGGTGCGTTGCTCCGGTCGAAATGACAGGAAGCGATACTGTCATTCCGAGCGCAGTCGAGGAATCTTGTTTTATAAGGGTGCCGGAGGCGCTGTACCGCAAAATCGCATACAGGGACAGTACGGAGGGCATAGTTGCCGAGGTGGAGTACCGCACCATCGGCCTTGAAGACCTCAAGCTGCCTGAGAATCCGCTCATTTTGGTGCTGGAGGCGGTGGAAAAGCCCGGAAACCTTGGCGCAGTCCTCAGGACCGCCGATGCCGCCGGGGCCGATGCCGTCATCGTGGCCGATCCACTCACAGACCTTTACAACCCGAACCTCATACGGGCTTCCATCGGCGCAGTGTTCACCGTGCCCACTGTCACTGCCCCTACGGAGGATGTGATTCCATGGCTGAAAGCGCGTGGTATCCAGATACTTACGGCACAGCTGCAGGATTCGTCCCTCTACTACGACGTGGACATGAAACGCGGCACAGCCATCGTCATGGGCACCGAGTCCACCGGCCTCACCCAGCCCTGGCGGGAAGCTGCCGATGCCCACATCCGCATACCCATGCTGGGGCGTCTTGACAGCCTTAACGTCTCCGTGAGCGCCAGCATACTGGTTTATGAGGCGGTGCGGCAGCGCCAGATTATAAATAATCGATACTAAAATGAATAGATTTCACGCTTTCCTTTTCCTTGCAGCGCTTGCTGCAGCAGCATGCAGCAACAAAGACGCAAAGATTGACCTGCAGGCGCACCGCGGAGGTGCCGGGCTCATGCCGGAGAACACTGTGAGTGCAATGAAGAACGCTATCGACCTTGGGAAGATAAACACCCTGGAATTCGACCTCCAGCTTTCTTCCGACGGGAAGGTTGTGGTGTCGCATGACAACTACTTCCATCCGCGTTATTCAACGCGCCCGGACGGCACGCTCATTCAGGAGTCAGATCCCAAGGAGTATCTCTTCACCATGCCCTATGACAGCATTACAAAGTACGACGTGGGCATGCGTTTCGTGGAGCGCTGGCCCGGTCAGACCAAGACTCCGGAAGTGAAACCGCTGGCTACGGACCTTATAGATTTTGCCGAGAAATATGCCGCTGAGGTGCACCACGCCCCGCTTGGTTACAATGTCGAAATCAAGTCCTGGCCCGGTGACGGGGAAGGAACCCTGTGGCCCGAGTACAAGTACTTCTGCGACAAGTGCATGGAGGTTCTCCTTTCAAAGAAGCTTGGTGACAGGCTCATTGTCCAGACTTTCGATACCCGCGCCCTCGAGTATCTTCACGAGAACTATCCCGGCACCATCCTCTCTTATCTCACAGAGGACGAAACCGACATCGAAACCATCCTTACCCAGATTTCATTCAAGCCTGAGTGGTGGTCTCCCAACCATGAGGTGGTGACTCCTGAAAACGTGGCATACTGCCATGAACGCGGTATCAAGGTAGTTCCCTGGACGGTTGACGATCCCGCCGAAATCCGCCGCATGGCAGACTGCGGTGCAGACGCCATCATCTCCAACTATCCCGACAGGCTTATCGAAGTGCTCCGATAACTGTTCGATGCACATATACGCATGATTAAGGCAGCCCGGGGAAGGCTGCCTTGATTGAATAGTTTATATGGTTACGTTTTATTTTTCGAATTTTCAACCTTGCACTTTATAGATGCAAATTGTGACGGTTTCGTTTCAAGGTTATGGATTTTTCAGAGTTTTTGTCGATATTTGTATGGATTAAACGTTCAATATCATGGCAGCTATCATTGTTATCGTACTTGTAGTGCTTCTGGCACTCTGGGTAATTTCTATCCAGAACTCTCTGGTCAAGGCTGACGAAGTCTGCAACAATGCCCTAAAGCAGATTGCAGTCCAGCAGACATCCCGTTTTGATGCGCTCCAGGCCCTCATCAAGCTCACGCGCGAGTACTCTTCCTATGAGGCTGACACCCTCCAGAAGATAGTGGACGCCCGCAAGCAGTCCACCAGCCTGAGCGTTGCCGACGTGGCCGCCAACGACGACCTCCTGAAGCAGATAGGCAGCAGGCTCATCGCCGTGGCCGAGGCATATCCCGACCTCAAAGCAAACCAGAACTACCAGCAGACGATGCAGAGCATCGAAAAGTACGAGGAGAACGTCCGTCTTTCCCGTATGACCTTCAACGACACTGTCACCCGCTACAACCAGCAGGTGAGGGTGTTCCCCACATCACTTGTGGCCGGTATCCTTGGATTCTCGAAGAGGGAGTACCTGGAAGAGGACAAGTCCAAGAAGGATTATCCCACAATCTAGTATGAAACGTTTTGTGCCGGCACTTTGTGCCATGCTGCTGAGTCTCTCGCTTGGGGCCCAGCAGATAAAGGATATAGACATCAGCGTTGTCATCGGCAAAGATGGCAGCGCCACGGTCACCCAGAAGTGGGACATTGAGGTGACGAGGGGAACCGAGTGGTATCTTCCCATCGGCAACCTTGGCCCCATGACTGTGGGCGGCCTGGAGGTGTATGAGAACGGCACGGCCTTCGAGAGCGTCGGAGACCGCTGGGACGTGGACTGGTCCCGCTCCCGCAAGACCGGAAAGTGCGGCATCGTGCGAAAGGACAGCGGCGCAGAGCTGTGCTGGGGCCTTGGTGAATACGGGCGGCACAACTGGACAGTGAAGTATCGCCTTACCGGCCTCGTGCAGGCTTATGACGATGCCGACGCCTTCAACTTCATGTTCGTGAATCCCGGCATGGAGCCTTCTCCAGAGCATGTGAAACTCACCGTCACTCCCGGCTTCGAATGCCCGGAGTGGACATATGACAACACCCGGGTATGGGGCTTCGGCTTCTACGGAGATATCAATGTGAAGGATGGCGCCGTGGTTGCCGAAAGCTCCGAGAGCCTTGGCTACACCGGCAAGGTCATAGCCCTTGTGAAGTTCTCCAAGGGCATTTTCGAGCCTGCCGTAGTGAAAGGCGGACCGGTACAGGACCTCATAGACAGGGCCCTTGACGGCAGCTCCTACGGGGAGGACGACGGTTTCCCCGGCTGGATGGCTTTCCTCACTCTTCTTTTCTTTGGCGGGTTCTTCATTCTTCTCTTCTGGATGTGGATTGCATCGGCCCGCGGATTCAAGTGGAAGAAGGCGCTCTTCGGGAAGAAGAAAATCGAAGGGTGGTACAGGGATATTCCGCTGGAAGGCAATCTCTTTGCGGCCGAATATCTCCTTGTCAAGGGCAAGAGGTTCGAGGTGAGCGCCCCTGCGCAGAACATAATCGGTGCACTGTTCCTTCGCTGGATAATGAACGGAAGCGTGCGCGTCCAGCCGGACCCCACCTCCTCTAAGCGCGTAAACCTTGCCTTCGTGTCTGAAAACGTATCTGCCGATGACGTGGAGCAGGATCTTTACCGCTTTGCACGAACGGCTTCCGGCAGCAATCTTGTCCTGGAGAAGAATGAGTTCGAGACCTGGAGCAAGAAGAACTACCAGAAGATGACCGGATGGCCCGACAGGGCCGTAGCCCGCGGCAAGACCTGGTTCCATGACAAGAGATACTTCGAGCGTGACGGCGTCTGCAACCTGGACGGCCAGAAGGAGGCCTGTCACCTTATCGAGTTCAAAAATTTTCTTGAAGATTTCACTATATCTGACCAGCGCGAAGCCGTTGAGGTGAAGATGTGGAAGGACTATCTGGTTTATGCCCAGCTCTTTGGCATTGCTGACAAGGTTGCAAAGCAGTTCAAGAAGCTGTATCCTTCAGAGTATGCCATGGTAGAGCAGTCCGCAGGCCTTGAGAGCGGTACGCTTTCAAGGACCATCTGGTGGACCAACAATATGTCCATGCGCTCCTTCAACACCGCAGTGGCAAAGGCCGGAAACATCAACGGTACCGGCGGCCATACTTCCTTCGGCGGAGGCGGCGGTTTCAGCGGCGGCGGCTTCGGCGGCGGTGCAAGATAGACAGTTATGGCACTCGAAAACACATCTGCAGAAAGGATAGAAGAACTGGTACTCCGGCAGAGGGAGTTCTTCAGGACGGGCGTAACCCGTGACATCGACTGGAGACGATTCCAGCTCAGACAGTTCAAGGAAGGCCTCAAGAAGTGGGAAAAACCGCTTTGCGATGCCCTCTGGCAGGATCTTCACAAGTCCTACGAGGAGGCTTACATGACCGAAATCGGCCTTGTCTACGGAGAGATTGGAGAGGCTGTGAAGAAGGTAGGGAAGTGGGCGCGCAGAAGGCGTAAACCCACGAACCTTCCGGTGATGCCGTCGGCCTCGTACATAGTGCGGGAGCCGCTTGGCTGCACTCTCATCGTGAGCCCCTGGAATTACCCCGTGCAGCTGCTTCTGAACCCACTCGTGGGCGCCATCGCAGCGGGCTGTACGGCCATTTTGAAGCCATCGCCCTACGTTCCCACCGTATCCAAGGTGATAGAGGATTTCATTGCCGACACCTTCTCCGAAGAGTACGTAGCCGTGGTCCAGGGCAACCGCCTTGTGAACGGCGAGCTCTTCAAGCACCGCTATGACCTTGTCTTCCTTACAGGGAGCCCTTCCCTTGGCCGAATCGCCATGGAAGCGCAGGCAAAATACCTCACGCCGATGGTCCTGGAGCTGGGCGGCAAGAGCCCGTGCATCGTAGACCGGGACGCCAACCTCACTGTCGCCGCCCGCCGCATCGCCTGGGGCAAGTGCCTCAACTCCGGACAGACCTGCATCGCTCCGGATTACCTCTTTCTCCACGAGGACATCGCTTCAGTCTTTATAGATGCCTTCAAGAAAGAGCTCGCCGGCCTCTATCCGGACGGCACTGAGAACTCGGACAAATTCGTCCACATAGTCAAGGAATCGGCCTTTGACAGGCTTGTGGGTTATTTTGCCGATGGTAAAATCGTAGCCGGCGGCCGCTCGGACCGCTCCCGCCTCTGGATAGAGCCCACCCTCCTTGCCGATGTGTCCCCGGACGCCCCCGTGATGCAGGAGGAAATCTTCGGCCCCATTTTCCCCATCATGACCTTCAGGAGCAGGGAAGAGGTGGTGGACTTTGTCACCTCCCGCGAAAAACCCCTTGCCTTCTATTATTTCGGGAACTGTGCCGATGCCTGGGACATCATCTCCAAAACCACATCCGGCGGCGCCTGCATCAACGATGTCATCATGCACATCGCCAACCCCAACATCCCGTTCGGTGGAGTGGGCAACTCCGGCATGGGGAACTATCACTCGGAGCGCTCGTTCCTTGCCTTCAGCCATGAACGTTCCGTTGTTAAATCACCCACCTGGATAGATCTCAAGTTCCGCTACATGCCTTACAAGGCCTTCGCGCTCATAAAGCGCATGCTGCTTCTTTCCGGCAAATAGCCTGTTTCGACGCGCGCGTTGACATTTTGGGCCGTTTTTGCTTCCCTGGACGTCAATGATGACGTTCAGGGCGACAAAAATGGCATTTTTTGCTGCCCTGGAGGTCAACTTTAGGTATTATTGCATATATTTGTATTGAATACCCACAAAGTGGGTAAGGGCAGATATGCTTTTAGCATTCCTCATATCGCTCTTATTCATGCTGCTGTCCTCCCCAACAGCTGAAGCCAACGTGCTTCTGACCGTACAGAATTCCGTGATGGTCGGAGACATCGTGAAGGTTACCCATGCCCAGCTTCATTTCCGTTGGGACAACACCACTTACGACAGTGACTATCTGGACAATTCGGAGGCTGCAACCAAGCTTGTAGACCTCCTGAAGGCCATGGGGCCGGAGAGCATCGACTCTGTGAGCGTGGTGGCTTATGCATCGCCTGAGGGCGTCTATGAGCACAATATGATGCTGAGCAGGAAGAGGGCGGCGGAGTTCTCCAGGGCCCTGAAACCCAAGCTTGGCAATATGGGATTCCCCGTGAACGTGCGCCCCGGCGGCGAGTCATGGGCCCTTCTTGTAGAGCGCGTCAAGGCGGATTCCACCATGTCAGAAACGGCCAGGAAACGTGTCCTGGACCAGATTGCAGACAACTCCATTAGCGTTGCAACCCGCAAATGGCGCTTCATGCACGGCAGCCTTGGTGCCACCAGGGAAGAAGGCGACGTGTATCACTACATCCTTGTGAACCACTACCGGTTCCTCCGCTGTCTGGATATTCACATCCATTACAAAGAGGCAGAGATTTCTCCACTCGCTTCACTCGGTCGAAATGACAAGGAAGACATTGTCAGTCCTGTCGACACTACTGTCATTCCAGACAGCCCTTCCGTTGCGAAGGACACGACTGCTGTCATTCCGGGCATTCCTGCTGTCATTCCGAGCGAAGTCCAGGAATCTCCCCGTCGGCCTGTCCTTGGTATAAGCACCAACATCCCTTACGACATTACCTGGATACCGCAGTACGGGCTTACAAGCGTGCCGTCGTTCAGCGTGGAGTACTATCCGGCAAAGGGTAAGTACACCTTCGGGGCAGACCTGGAACTCTCGCACTGGCTGCATCCGGACGAGCACCGCTACAATCAGATCCATAACCTCACGCTGTGGGGAAGGCGGTATTTCAAGCGCACGGAAGACCGTTTCAAGGGCGCATATCTCCTTGCAAACGTCAATGCGGCGGAGTACGGCATCGGCATGAATGCCGGAAAGGGCTGGGTGGGAGAAGGCATCGGCGCATCGGCTGGAGGCGGCTGGAAGGTGTATATCGGCAAGCATTTCTTCCTGGATATGGGAGGGGCGCTGGGGCTGTTCTATTCCTGGTACGACCCTTATGTCTGGGGCAACGATGCCACCGGACGGTATTATTATGACTATGCCGGAGCCCCTGAAGACTTTGTGAAGAGGTCCAAGAGGCTGGTGTGGTTTGGCCCGACGAGGGTTTATTTCTCCGTCGGCATTGATTTTTACGGGAAGAGAAGATGAAGGGAAGGGGCCTCATACTGATTGTCGTTACTGCCTTGATCATGGGCGGCTGCCGGATTGAGCCTCCGCTGTTTCTGAGGCATGCGGTGGCTACCGAGCTGCAGCTTGAGACGAAGGTGGACGTGCAGGTGATGTGGCAGGTGAACTGGGAGGCGGCATGGAAGTTCGGCTGGGACGTTTCCATGTACGGACCGCTCGGATATCGGCTTCCGGCCAGCATGAGGGCACATGTCTACAGCCACGATGCCTCCGGCGATGCGCGCTCCCACAGCGTCTACAACTTCGTCGGAGACTACACCACCTTCGACGTCTTTGTGGGCGAGCATGACTTCCTCTTCCACAACAACGACTCCGAGGCCGTCCAGTTCCGCTCCGACGGCGACCTTGCCGACATCCACGCCTTCACGCGCGACATTTCCTCCGGCCTGAGGTCATCCTCCCCGGTGTATACCATGGCCCAGAAGGCCCGCGGGGCCGATACCAAGGCCAATGACGAAGAGCTGAATGAGCCCGTCTCCCTTCAGCCGGACGGCCTGTTCTCAGTGTTCGTGAGAGACTACTACATCTCCGACAACCTTGAAGACTACGTTTACGAAAGGGGCCGGTACGTGCTCAAGATGGAGCATGAGCTCACCCCTGTAACATATATTTACCTGTTCCAGGTGACGCTGCTGCACAATGAGGGCAGGGTTATCGGCAGCAGCGGCGGTGCGGCCCTTACCGGCATGGCGGGCGGCGCAGACCTCATGGACCGCATGGCCTGGACATCAACCGTTTCCGTGCCGATGGACGTCTACATGGACAAGGTCCAGGACATGCTGGGCGCGAAGGTGTTCAGCTTCGGCATCCCCGGCTGCAACGCCTACGACCCCGGAAGTGTTGCCGCGGCCCCTGCCGGGAAGCACTATTTTGTGCTCAACGTCACCTATGTGAACGGAACATACAAGAACATCAGGATTGATGTGACCGACGAGGTTCGCGCCCTCCCGCTTGGCGGAGTCATCCCCCTGGAGCTGGACGTGAACGACTTCCCGCCTGAAGGCGGCACCGGAGGCGGCGGCTTCAGCGCCCTTGTGGGTGACTGGAACGAAGAAACCGGAAGTACAACGATTATAAACTGATCCCCCCCCTGTCATTCCGAGCGAAATCGAGGAATCTCAAAATAAAACATATATAAACAAACAATTATTAACCATTTAATTTAAATGCGTATGAAAAAATTAATCATTCTGGCCGCGGCCGCCATTGCAGCCGTCGCCTGCAGCAGGACCTTCGACACAGCTCCTGCAAAAGAGCAAGCCATCGGTTTCGGCACCTGGGCTGACCAGCTCACTAAAGCCAGGGCCGCCGGTGCAAGCACCTTCGGTGCTGGTGATTCTTTCAACGTCGAGGGTTTCAAGACTCTCTCCGGCTCTCCTGTAACCGTGTTCAATGACGTTACGGTTTCTACCACCAACGGTTCAACCTGGACCTATGAGAACACCCGTTTCTGGGATAAAAACGCTACCGGCTACACCTTCTTCGCCGTTTCCTCTCCTAACACTACTCTTACATTTGAGGCAAACGGTACTATTGCCGCTACGGCTGTTACATTCTCTGGAGAGAATAATGACATCCTCCTTGCCGACCAGGTCGATGTAGCCCCTGCTAATTTTACCAACACCCCGGTTAATTTGAATTTCAAGCACATCGGTTCCCTTGTTGACCTCAAGGTAAAGAAATCTGCCGAACTGAACACTGCCAATGCCACAGTCGCCATCACAGGTATTACACTCGAAGGTATTTCGGATGAAGCTACTGTTGCTGTCACCGGTTACACCACCAAAGTTCCCACTGTTGCTTGGGATAATCTCGATAATGCCGATAACTCAACTTACGGGATCACAAGCGGGTATGTAGACTGTACTCTTCCCACCAATGTAGGAACCGCCGGTGACAATCTAATCAACACTCTGGTAGTTATCCCTCAGGAACTTACCGACACCAAGATTCTGAAGATCTCCTACAAAATCACTGATGCAGCAGGCAACGTCAATACTTACAGTAATGTTGAAGTCAAACTCAATAAGTTTGATGGGGATGATGATACTGAAAACGGTCCTTCCGATTTCATTACTTCCTGGGAAGCAGGCAAGCACTATATCTATACTCTCACGATTGATGCCAATACAATCAACTTCTCTGGTTCAATCACTGACTGGGATGTTGTCAACGGCTATCACTACCTGCTGAACTAAGGTGGGAAGCGTGAAATGTAATAGGTTGAATGTTAATGGGCTACGCGAAAGGCTCCAGGGGAAAATGACTGGAGCGAAATGCGTAAATCATTGATGGTTAGAGGATTGCATTTCACGGTAGCGATATGAAAAAACCAAGCATCATACGCATTGCGGCAGCTGCGGCGGGCGCCCTGCTAATAGTGGCAGGGTGCGCCGTGCGGCTGGACCCGGCAGAGGGAACCGGTGGCGAGGCCATCGGCTTCACCGCCGGGTCTGCCCTGCTGCGTGATGATGCAACCAAAGCACCGCTCACCACACCTGTCCACCTGGGTGTATTCTGCTACAAGCAGCCAGGAACGGTTGGCTCGCCCGGGGCATGGAACGCTACGCGAAAGCCTGACTATATGTTCAATCTGGACGTAAACTTCGACGGCTCGTCGTATAGCTATTCTCCTGTCCAATACTGGCCGTCACCGGAGACAACTTTGAGCTTTTGGGCATATAGCCCTAGAACTGAGACGCCGGACCTTCTGGTAAGAAACGGCTCCGCCGCTTTCACAAGCGCATCTTCCGGTATTCCAGATATACGCTACACTACCGACGGGCACACTGATTTCATGGTATCCGACCTTGTGAAGAACCAGACCTATGCCACCAATTCGGGGCTCGTTACCCTGCCATTTGGGCATGCCATGTCCAAGGTGGACGTCAATGTGAACAAGCAGGACCCCACTTCCAAGTATACGGTTACCTTGAAGGCTGTCAGTTTTAATGGTATATATCAGACCGGTACCATCAGATGGGATACCTCGCTTGAGACCTGGGACTGGGCAAGCTGGAGCGGACTAAGGCAGAACCTCACAGTTTGGGAAGACGATCCTGACGATGATTCTGATGACATGATCCTTACTGCTTCAAACCAGGCTCTTCCGGGAGTTATGCCGCTGCCACAGAGTCTGACGGATGCATCGGCAAGGCTCCACGTGGAGTTCAGCGTTTCGTATGAGGGCATCTTGCACGAACGTTTAACTACACGCGAGGTCCTGCTCTCGAAGGTATTCGAGGATGCCGGAGCTGCCTGGAGCAAGAATTCACACTACACTCTGAACATTACGATCTCTCCTGATGACCCTATCGAATTTACTGTGAGCTGGTCTGACTGGGGCGATGTATACAACTTCCACATAACTGATTAGGATGAAACTGTGTCGCTTCATATTTGGCTTCTGCCTGATTCCTGTGCTGCTTTGCGGCTGCAGGAAGGAGAAGGCTTTACCCGTAGGGCCTAAGCCTATAGCCTTTTCTGCTGGAGTTTCGATGCAGACCAAGGCGCTCAAGCCGGATGATCCAGGCATTCTTCTGACTGTGGGCAACCAGGCCAGTATCTTCTGCACCAGGGTGGAAGAACCGGAGTCCAGGCAGATTATCAACAACCGCGTCCTGCAATGCGATGCCGTGCCGGATCCGTCCACTCCGGCAAATCCTCTGAGCAGTGTGTGGAACTACAATCCAGTAGAGTACTGGGAAGACAGCGGCGACTACTATTTTACCGGTGTATTCCCTTACTCCGGCGACAATATCTCGATAGACAACACCTACTATCTGAACGTGCGTTACCTGGCCGGGTCCAACATCGACCTGATGGTTGCAAGGGCATACAGGGACGCGGCGGTCAATACAGACCCCGTTCCGCTTGAGTTCAAGCACACCACAGCGGCCGTGCGTATCCTGTTCGGCAAGGCGTCCGATTCCCCGTCAGACAATTATGCGCTCACCGATTTCCGGCTTGAAAGCCTGAATGCTTCCGGGACGTTCAAGGTTCTTACCCGCCTAAATACGGCAGGTATCGCGGCGGACCCCATTTCCCCGTCCAACTGGACCAGCGGTTCTCCCGCAACCCTGGCAACTTGGTCGGCAGAATCTGATGGAGACCGTATTTCGATACCCCATCCGGCCGATTCTGACGATCCCGACGGATATGTCCAGATGGGATGGTACTACATGATTCCTCAGGCGCTGAACGGGGAGTCGGCCATTCGTTTCTCCATTGTCTACAATAACGAAGACCCTGTGGAGACTGTGCTGAGCATCACTGACCGTGATGGAATCCCCGGGGCGGACAGCTGGATTCCGAACTGCGTCTACAACTACTACATCACGCTCTCTCAGAGCGGACTCAATCTTAAGGTAAAGACCACTCCATGGGATGAAGTACAGGTCAATACCGACGATATCATGTTTGAAGGATGACAAGAAAGGCATTACTCATAGCTTTGGCACTGGCCACTGTGGCTGTCTGCTCCTGCTTAAAGGAACAGGCTCAGGGACAGTTGCCTGAAGGCTATGGCGGAATCAGCCTCAGGCTTGACTCCGGCAGCGCCGTGCGTCTTGAGACCAAGGGCGATGCCGAAGACCTTGCCGACGGGCTCCAGTTCAAAAATGTCCTCGTCATTCTTGAGAACAGCAGCCATAAAGTTGCCGGAATAGTTTATAAGACATATCCGTACGTACCAGGCGTGGATGACCTGCAAGATGCAGAAGGCGCATCTTCCGTTGCCGAGGACGTGATTCACTTCGACCACCTTCTCCCCGGAACTTACAGCATAT
This sequence comes from Bacteroidales bacterium, assembly GCA_017458265.1. GTDB lineage: Bacteria > Bacteroidota > Bacteroidia > Bacteroidales > UBA932 > Cryptobacteroides. The sequence goes on from JAFTFV010000025.1 coordinate 32,349, forward strand.
ACGCTTATGCCAATATTGACGCTACAGTATGGCAGGAGGGAACGGCGCTCATATCGGCCCAGGAAAAGGTTCTGAGCGTCGGAGACGACTTCTCGAGCTTTGCCGACCGCGAACTTTCCAGCCTCTCCGCCGCGGGAAGCGATGTGCCCGGAGCCCCATCGGCCTCGATGCTCTTGACAGGCAAGGTCAACAGCGTGCCGGTAGGTCTGAATATCGTGGAGACCTCTGTCGACCTTCTGCGTCCGGTTGTCAGATTCAGGGTGACAGTCCGTAACCACACCGCGTTCCCAGTTACGGTGGAGGACCTTTCATTCAGCTATTTCAGCCCGGACAAGGCTTATCTCATCGACCATAGGGATGCTTCTGGTCTCCCAGTAGTCCCGGATGGTGTGACATATCGTGCATTGCCGGAATACCCCATCCTGTCCGGTTCTCCTGAGACAGTAGCCGCCGAAAGCGAAGCGGTGGTCTATCAGACCCTGCTTTACGAGAATGCCTATCCGAACGAGTACAAAATCTTCTCTACGATGTCACTGGACAGATCGTCCGAGTTGCTTTCATCTCTGGAAATGGGTCTGGGAGGCAGGGACTTCGGGGTTGTTGATTATGGAATCCTTGATGCGATGGGCGATGGCGAATCCGTGGATGTGCTGGTGGTGAATCCTCGAAGTGTAACGCGGTCCGGACGTCTCTATTATGGGATAGGCGATACAGGTTTGGCCTGGGAGAGTTGCGGCTACGACTCCTACGACAAGTTCTTCGCAAGGGCACAGGCCATTTACAACGAAGAAGCTTCTCACTCTTATAGCGGCTTTACTTACACTGGAGTAAACAGCAATTCGTCCGGACTTGCAGGATGGACAGGCAACTCTGACGATAATTATCTTACCAGCGATACCGGAAGCACCGGAGCCGGCATCACCTTCCACTACGCAGGTGCCCGAAGCCGTTATTTCCGCAGGCTTTCGAAATTGAATGGATTATATACGCTTGACGGACTTGCCATCGACGGGTCCGGCTCTTCGTCTATTTCCGGAGTAAGTATCCAGCAGGGCACCAATGTCAGCGGCAGATTTGCCAAAGACATAAAAAACGCCCAGCTCATTAATTTTGTCAACAGCGATACGGGTCAGCACTTGAAATCTGACTGCCAGTATAATTCGGGCGATGCCAATGTCGCGAAGAAATCAAGACTTATCTGGGAAGATGCGGGCAGCAGCACCCAGGACCATCAGTTCATGCTTTTTGGCAAATACTACGCCGGCGCGCTGCTAAAGCGCATGCTCAAGGACAACAACAAGGAAGTACCGCTCACCTATATGTCCCGTAACGAAGACATCAACGTGGTGCTCAACGTTTATTACTCTGACCAGGAAGGAGAGATCACCTTCGAAGTTGACAATTCCACATGGAACGATGCCGGGGCCACAACCTCAGAACACACTTTTAACTGATTGCCGTGATGAAGAAGACCATACTGTACATATTGATTCTCCTGAGTGCGGTGCTCCTTTCGGCCGGGTGCACTAGAGAGCGCGAACTGCCGGAAGGCGGCTCTGAAGGAATGGTGGACTGTGTCATCGCTTTCGGTTCGCCCAAAGGGGCTGAGATTAACGTGGGCACGAAAGCCCAGCTGGGCCTTGCACGCGAGAGTAACGTGTTCAACATATACCTTCTTATTTTCGACAACACCGGCAAGAAGGTTTACGGCCATTATTTTGACGGCACAAACCTGGGGGCAGACTCAGAGCCAAACTCAGAGCCAAACTACTGGACGGTTACAAATATGTCATCGGACACAGATGCGGCAACAAACGGGACCCTTCACATAAAGACTTCCAAAAAGAGCGGCTGCACCCTGGTTGCAGTTGCCAACATGAACCCTAACGACCTTGATGTATCGGCAGGTCTTCTGTCCAGCATACAGTCTTATGCCGAACTTGAGGACCTGGTGGCTTCGCAGGTCCGCAGTGAGATTGCAGCCAACTCGGGATTCTTCCTCATGACGGGAGAGGCCGGATCTGTCAACATCCAGGGCGACACTTCCGATCCGGACGATATCAGCCATAAGTCCCTTCTTCTGAGGCGCCTCTACTCCAAGGTTACCGTAAATGTGAGAATCAACAAGGGCGCGCCTATCCGCGATTTTATCCCCTACACCTGGCAGGTTGTCAATGTCCCTTCTTGTGCCTATGTGCTTGAGCGGACTGAGCCCTACGAAGACGCAGCCGACACCGAGGCCGAGTTTTTTTCCACAGAGGAGCTCAATTTCGAGAGTGAAAAACTCACGACTCAGGCGAATGACTTCTATGCCGATGGCGTAACCAAAGTATCCATCCATTCTTTCTCCTTCTACATGATGGAGAACCGTAAGGCCCCGTCGTCTGGTATCACCACTTATGCCGACAGGGAGCGTCGCCAGAAGCCGGACCCTTATACCGGAGGCCATTTTGTGAACGGAGACTACGTTTACACCAACCCTCTTGCCACCTTCTTCACTTTCTCTGGAAAGATTGTGATGGGCGTTGACTCCGGAGTCAATCCCGATGCTACGCTCGATGCCGACGTCAAGTACGAAGTCCACCTTGGAGATTTCAGCTCAGACGTGGCCGATTTCAATGTACTTCGCAATCACAACTACATCTACAACATCTTCATCAACGGGGCTGAGGACATTAAGGCCGAAGTTGAGGCCTACGACGGCCCGGACCCTCTCCATGAGAATGAGCCCGGAGCCACCGGCGAGGTGGTTGTCGCTCTTGAGGAAGTATTCAACAGTGACTGCCACTACAGCACCCATGTTATTTCTTTCCATGCCGATTATATTCAGGATCCCAGCAAGATAAGCTGGTATGTGGAGACGCCCTTCAACCCCTCCGGAGTGGGTGGCAAAGATGTGGATGCAGGAACTGCCCAGATGACGGATATCGACTACAAGTGGGTGGAATTCCTCGTTAATCCCATGGATGACGGGGGCATTTACTACTCTGACAGGCGTGCCCGTTACCTTCCTCACGACTATGACTTCAGGGACATCGACGGCAATATCATACCTCCAGGGGACAAGCGACGCACCATGTATGTTGATGAGCTGGTGGATTACCTGAAAGGACAAAAGACCCAGTATGATGCCGATCAGGCAAAGCTTGACCCGGCGAGTCCGGAATATGATCCCGATTATGTCCCCCATAGCGACTTTGACAACGACAGTGGCACAGGAGGGCCGAAGATTACGGTTACGGCCTTCATCAGCGAGTACTATTATACGGAAAACCCTCTTACCGGCGTGTATGATCCCACGCTTTGGAAACGCATAGTGAATTCGCCGATGAGGCGCATGCACATACTTGCATCTTCCGGCGCATCGGCTGACGGGGAGAGTACCCTTATCGGCTCGTCATTCACCATCCAGCAGCGCTCCATACAGAGTATATATGCCATTCAGGAGTCTGCAGACCTGACCTCTGCCTGGGGAATGGAGTTTACCGACGATGAGAAAGAGACCGGGCTTGCCGATTATTGGAGGAACAAGGTTTTTGAGGACAACGGCAACACAAGCACCACCAACGGGCGTCTCAACAGCCTAAAGCTATGGGGCATCCTGAATCCTGACGGAACGGAGAATGCCGTGGGTGAGCGTTGGGATAAATTCCTTAACCTGGACGGGGATAATGAAACTCCTCCGCTTTGGAATGACTATAACTATTTGCGTTACAGCTGCCTGTCCCGTAACCGCGACAACAACGGCAACGGTGTCATCGACACGGATGAGATTCGCTGGTATATGGCAACCGATATTCAGCTCATCGGCGTTTTTCTGGGCTCATACGGCATAGAGGGCGACGCCCGCCTTTACCAGAGGAGTGCGGGTGATCAGGCGGCCAGCGACAAGAACAAATGGCGCCAGCACATCATCGCCAGCAACCGATACGTTTATACTCCTGCTGAAAAAGCAGACTGGAATAACAGCAACGCTTATCCCCGAATAGTTTGGGCAGAAGAGGGCGTCAACGGCAGTAATATGAGCTATTCCGGAAACGACCAGACCACCAAATTCAGTACCCGATGTGTGCGTAATCTGGGATACTATGTAGAGGGCGGGCAGCGGAAGGATATCACTGAGGCAGATAGTCCCAATGCCGAACCTGACCCTTATGCTACGGTAGTCCGCAAGCACCTCAATGCAGACGGAAGCATTACGAGTCCTTATACAGGGGCTTATGACAAGAGGACATTCTTTGCGTTCAACTGCTCAAGGATCAATACCTCCTCTCTGCGTGAACCGGTTGACCACGAACTTATTGGCCATGACGAAAGCAGCAAGATGGCCTGTCTGTCTGCAGGGTTCGAGACAGCCCCTGAAATCAATCTTGTAGATCTGAGCGGTAAAGAATCCTATACCTTCAACGGCAACACATACAATCTCAAGCAGTATCAGTCCCTTAACAGGTATCTCGATGACAGTTTCCCTGATCTGGATGCCAATTTCAGAGTGTGCCCGGAAGGATACAGGCTTCCAAACGTAAGGGAAATGTCACTTATGTGGACCATGCTGGCTCCTACCGGAGATTCTGCTTATCTTGGTTCCGCTACCAATGACAATGACGCAACTCCTGCCAGGACTCACTGGTCAATGGGTGGCGATGGCACCTTTGTGAAGGAGTCCGGCAAATGGGGCTGGGGAATGAGCGGACTGCACCTTCTGATGGCAAGTAAAACGGCCACTTTCAGCAAAATCCGCTGCGTCAAGGACCTGTAAATCAGAACCTTCCCAGGAACTCGTCCCTTACGGGCGGCCATGATGGTTCTTTCCACATGGCGTGGCCGCAGGTGGGGACGCACCAGAAGTGCTTTTCGCGGCTCCCGAGGTTGTTGTAAATGGCAAAGTTGGTGTGGGGCGGGCAGGTTGGGTCCTGAAGGCCCCAGGCCATGTAGGCCGGGCATTCTACCCACTGTGCGAGGTTCTTGATGTCAAAGTAGGTGAGCATGTCGTAGACCTCTTCACGGTCGAGCCCCTGGGCGTCTACTGTGTCCATGACCTCGTGGACGGGCCACCAGACAATCTTGTAATAGTCCCTGTAGTCTCCAAGAAAAGGAACTGCCGGGGCTATTGCCTTGATGCGGTGGTCAAGGGCCGCGGCGGCAACGGTGAGCGCGCCGCCCTGGCTTTCGCCGTATGCCACCACGTGGTCCATGTCGGCCTTGTCGAGGGTGGCGATGAAGTCAACTGCGCGGACGGCGTCGGCAAAGGCGCCGCGGTAGTAGAAGTTCTCCTTGGAGTCAAGGCCGCGGTCTATCCAGCGGGCTTCGCTGTCCCTGAAGATGCCCTGGCCGCGGACGCTCACAAGGAAGTCGATGCGGTCTGGATGGGAGGACGGATCGAAGTTGTATACGTCGGCGCCGTAGCCCATGTACTGGATGTGGACGGGGTATTTGCCGGGCTTCACGGGGATGCAGAGAAGGCCGCCGGCGGTGGCGCCGCCAAAAGATTCGTATTTGATTCTGTAACTTTCGCGGACATCATTAGAAGCCTCGGGAACGGCCTCCCAGCTTGCTTCAAGCGGGATTAGTTTCATTTCTGAAATTGTGCTGTCCCAGAAAGAACGCATGTCTTCCTTTGAATCCACAGGACTTTTTACCTTGTCCGGCTGAACACCTATGTTGAAGCGGATGGTGTCCCTCAGGCGCACCTCGTAGAAGCCCGGGGCAAGCTTTCCAAGGGCCACGGTAAGTACACTGTCAGCTCCCACTTCCACCTCCTTCTGAAGCACCACCTCGGGTTCGTCGGCCATGAGGGAGAGGTCCGTGACAAGCTGCATGGTGGCAGGCCCTGTGAAGCTTGTTTTTGTCTCAAGTGTGTAGGGGCCGCGGTCAAGGAAGAGCCAGGCGGGGCCGTCGGCAGAGGTGCCGGTGGGCTTTGTGGAGCATGCCGCAAGCGCAAGGGCGGCAAGGATGATGTATCGTTTCATTTTACCAGATTTATTGCACCGAAAACTCCAAGCGAGGCGGCAAGCATGATGGCTCCGGCAAGCAGGACGCCAAGGAGGACGTACAGGACGCTCTTCTTGAAGTCCAGGTTGAGCATGCTTGCGGCAAGCGTGCCGGTCCATGCGCCCGTGCCGGGAAGGGGAATGCCAACGAACAGCAGCAGTGCCACGTAGAGGCCGCGCCCGGCCTTCTCTTCCAGTTTCCGGCCGCCCTTTTCGCCCTTCTCAAGGCACCAGGTGAAGAACCCTCCGATTACTTTCTTGTCCTTTCCCCACTCCAGAATCCTGCGGGCAAAGAGGAAAATGAAGGGTACGGGAAGCATGTTGCCGATTACCGACACTATGATGGAGGGGACTATAGGCAGGCCGAAGCCCACGGCGTAGGGGATGGCACCGCGCAGTTCGATGAGCGGGACCATCGATATGAGGAATACGATAAGGTATTTTTTCATGCTATCTTTTCGAGGAGACGGGTAATCTGGGTGAAGGCATCGGCTTCGTTGAGATCGGCACGGAGGACGAGGTCGAAGACGGGGGAGTCCGTGCGGCCCACCTTGAAGTGCGCGCAGGAACACGCGGCCATGTATTCAAGGGCGAAGGAGGGCGTCGGCAGGAGGGAGATGAAGAGGTCCGGCTGCCCGGTGAGCATGAGCTGCACCTTCTCCCGGGAGGGTTTTCCGTACCAGTTAAGGTCCTTTCGGAGCACTGTGGTGGTGATGCTGGTGATGAGCCTTTCGTCCTTGGAGAGGCGGCGGAAGTCGAAGAAGAAAATATCGGCCTTGATGCTGCGGCTGCGGAAGTAGGAAAGGATGGCGTTCTTGCAGGCGTCGAAGGAGGTGTCCTCCACGTCCAGGAATACCACTGCCGATTTCACCTTCTCCAGCGAAATCAGGCCTGTGGGCTCCTTGGAGGCGTTTTTCCGGAGGCTCCTTCCCTGAAAGAACTCCTTAAGCATACTTCTCGATGAGCTGCTTTATCTCGATCTTGGCGTCCCTCCAGCGCGGGATGTCTATCTTTGTGCCGATAACCTCCACCACCTTTGCGGCGATGATGGAGCCGATCTCTCCGCAGGCCCTGAGCGGAAGACCCATGGAGTGGGCATAGAGGAAGCCTGCGGCATAGGTGTCTCCGGCGCCGGTGGCGTCGATGGGCGTTGCGGGCCAGGGCTCGATGAAGTGGTACTCGTCAGCGGACTTGACCATGGAACCCTGCTTTCCAACTTTCACTACGGCAAACTTGCAGCGGCTGGCGATGTCGTCCAGGGCCTCGCGGGGCTCCATTTGGGTGAAAGCCTTGGCCTCTGACTCGTTGGCGAAGACTATGTCTACGTAATTGTCAACCAGATTGTGGAAGAAGGCAAGGTTGGAGTCCACCACGTTGTAGGATGCCATGTCGATGGATATGGTGCAGCCTGCGGCCTTTGCAAGGCGGGCGGCCTTGGAAATGAGTTCCTGGTTCTGGACCAGGTAGCCCTCGATGTGGAAGTAGTCGTAGCCTTCGAAGAATTCGGGGGTGAGGTCTTCGGGACCAAGTTCGAGGGTGGCGCCCATGTAGTCGGCAAAAGTGCGCTCTGCGTTGGCTCCGGTTATGAAAACCATGCATCGGCCCGAGGACTTTTCGCTGTAAAGCATCTGTGCGCGCACGCCGAACTGCTCCATGGTGCTCTTGAAGAGGTTTCCAAGGTCGTCGTTGCCGATTTTTCCGAGGAAGCCAGACGGCATCCCGAGGATGGCTGTGCAGGTGATGGTGTTGGCCGCGCTGCCGCCGGGAACGTATTTTACGCCGTAGCCCTTGAGGGCTTCCCAGATGCGGTCTCCGGTTTCCATGTCTACATGCTGCATGCTTCCGAGGGGAAGGTGATAGGTCTGAAGGAGGGAATCGTCCGGCAGGACTGCGAGAATGTCTGTAAGGGCATTTCCGATGCCAAGGATGGATTTCATGTCTATGAGATATGTTTAACTCACAAATATACCCAATATTTTGTTAACTTTGCCCTTTGTATGGACAAGAAAGTAAAAAATATACTCTCGTATGTTTTCTGGGGCGCAGTGGCGGTCCTTCTGATATGGCTTTGCATGAGAAGCGTGGACTGGAGCCAGTTCGCAGACGCCCTCAGGCAGTGCCGCTGGGGCTATGTGGTTCTGTCCATGGTGCTTGGCGCATTCGTGTTCTGGCTGCGCGGCTGCCGCTGGCGCATGCTCCTTCTGCCCATAGACCCGGCCACGTCAAGGCTCACCTGCTTCAACGCATATAATATATGTATGGCCGTGAACCTTGTGCTTCCGCGCGCAGGCGAGGTGGTAAAACTTGGATACGTCGTAAAGCATTCCTCCAGGGATGCCGACGGAAACCGCCTCATGACCATAGACAAGTCCCTGGGAACCCTTCTCACTGAAAGAATCTGGGATGCAATAGTGACCCTTACGATGGGCGCCGTGCTGGTTTTCGTGAAATGGGACCAGTTCGGTTCAGGAGTCCTGGAGGGCTTTAACGGCATCTTCAAGGCTGCCGGGTTCATGCTTTTCATCAAGGGCATCGGCAGCGGGCTTTCCAGCTTCATGCACATGAAAAAGGCCTGGGTGTTCTTCGTGTACACGGCGGTAATCTGGTTCACTTACTGGATCATGAGCGCCTGCATAGTGTGGGCGCTGCAGGATATCCCGGCCTTCGCGGGCCTTAACATGACCGACGCCTTCTTTCTCATGATAGCGGGCAGCATCTCCTCCGTAGTTCCTGTTCCCGGCGGCTTCGGCGCATACCACGGCGTGGTTGCCGGAGCGCTTCTGAGCATCTGGAACATCCCCATGGGAACGGGAATGATATTCGCAACCCTCTCGCATGAGTCCCAGGCAATCACCCAGGCTCTCTGCGGCCTTGCTTCATACATACACGAAAGTTTCTTCCGCAAATGAAATTCGCACTTGTAGGACATCCTGTGGCTGGTTCACTGAGCCCGGTGCTCTTTGAGGCCGCTTATGGAGGGGAGTACAAATACTTCCTGGAGGACTGTCCGTCCTTTGCCGATGCCTGGAAGCTCCTTGATACCTACGAGGGCTTCAACGTTACGGCCCCCTACAAGCAGGATGCCTTCAAGGCATGCCGTGAACTGTCTTCGAACGCCCGCCGCTCCGGCGCCGTGAACCTTGTCCTGAGGGACGGACTCAGGGGCTACAACACAGATGTGGACGGTGTGGTGTGGTCTCTCAAGGGAGTCCCCGCCGGCACTGCGCTGGTGGTTGGAACCGGCGGTGCCGCATGCGCGGCCATCACAGGTGCACAGGAACTTGGTTTTGAAGTTTCCGTATGGGGCAGAAGCGCCGCCAAAGTGGCAGAGCTTGAGAGGCAGTTCGGCCTCTCCCGGAGTGCCTTGGCTCCGTCGCTTGTCATCTATACCCTTCCGGGTTCCGCCCCTGTTCCCGGGGAGATTGCAGGGCTCTGCAGGGACGCAGTGGTGCTGGAGGCGAACTACCGGGATCCCCGCCTCTGTGAAGTGGAATGCCGCCGTTACATTTTCGGCCATGAGTGGCTTCTGGGCCAGGCCGCTGCGGGTTATGAACTCTTTACGGGAAAAGCTCCGGATATTGCCGCAATGGAGCGAATTTTGCAGTAATAAAACACAAAATATTATATAGTTATGTCACTGAATAAAGTAATGCTTATCGGTAACGTTGGCAAAGACCCCGAAGTACGTTACCTTGAAAACAATCCCCAGAATCCGGGCGCAAACCCCAAGATGGCAAGATTCCCCCTCGCAACCTCCGAACGCTACCGTGACCGCAACGGCGAACAGAGGGAAGACACCGAATGGCACAACATCATTGCCTGGAGAAACTCTGCCGATGTTATCGAACGCTTCGTCCGCAAGGGCTCCCAGGTCTATATCGAAGGCCGCCTCCGTACCCGCAAGTACACAGACAATGACGGCAAGGACCGCTACACCACGGAAATCGTAGTAGAGAACATCCAGCTCCTGGGCAAACGTCCCGAGGACGGCACCGCACCCCTTGCAGGAAGCCAGCCCCAGGGCGGCTATCAGCAGCGCCAGCCCCAGCAGGGCTATGCCCAGGGCGGTTACCAGCAGCCTGCCCCGCAGCCCCAGTACCAGCAGCCCGCCGGTTTCCAGCCTCAGTCTGCCCCCGCATACCAGCCCGCCCAGCCGCAGTATCAGCAGCCTGCTGCTCCTGCAGCCCCCGTTTCTCCAGCTTCCGCTGCCGGTGACGCCCCCTCGGACGATCTGCCCTTCTAAGCGTGAAATGTAATCAACTGACTATCAGTCGATAAGCCAAAAGGCTTTCCCCGATTTGGAGGAAAGCCTTTTATGTAAAGCGCTGATTCTGAAACGTTTACATTTCACGGGCCGCTGCATGTAGCATCTGCTTCACCGGTTTCCCTTGGCCCGGTTGTGCGTCTTGCACAGCATCTGGCAATTCCCGATAGACGTTTCGCCTCCCTTGCTCCAGGCGGTGACGTGGTCTGCGTCCATCTCCGCAAGTTTCCATATCCTGGTCCGGTTGGCATCGTGGCCGATGGCGCAATAAGGGCAGTTTGATACACCATCTGCCTCCGCCTTCTCAGTCTGGGAGGCATACACGGCCTTCTTAGTTGGCTCATCGAACACCCGCACATTTAGTAGACGCGGCTCCTGGCAACCTCCAAGGATGTATTCAAAGATGCCCTTCTTCTCCTTTACGTAGAAACTCTCATACAGTTCCCGTACCTTTGCCGCCACAGCCGCCGGGTCATAGGCCTGCGTGTGATACTTCTCATAAAGCTCGCCCCACTTCAGCCCGCACATCTCCTTCTCAGGAGCAATATCAAAGACTGCCGTAATCCAGTCAATGACGGAAGTGAAGTAAGCCTTCATTTCGCCGATGCTCTCATCATACCTGTGTGCCGCCATATAATCCTCCGTATGCCCACGGCTTACCCAATCCAGCGCTGCAGCAAGGAAATCCTGTCGCTTTGCAGTACCGCTGATAAAGCAGCTCCACTTGTTGATGTTGGTGTTATTGGAGTTGGAAAACTCTTCCTTGGCCTTCGTTACAAACGGGCCGGAATACACGGCGTTAAGGGTCTCCTGGGTATTAAGCGGGATACCCACAATATTTATGGTACGGAACCAGTCCTTGATTTCCTTCTCAGTACCCTCACATACATAGATGAGAAGTTTGGTTTTTAAGAAACGCTCCTGCTCATCCTTGTTGAGGGCAGTGAAATACCATGGCTTTCCGTCCGGGTCAATCCATGCGAATTTCTCCGTGATGAAGCGTCCCAGGGAGGTGATGCGCTGCTGGCCGTCCAGAACCTCATAGCGGTCTTCACCTACTTTGGAGAAATAAATAAGACCCAGCGGGTAACCGTTCCTGACACTCTGAATCACATCTACTTCCTTCTTGCCGCCGTTCTCGGCGTACAAATAATGGCGCTGGAATTCCGGCTGAATGGTCAGACGTCCGGACAGTCCGTAGAGGCCCTTGCCTTCGTATTCATTGTACTGGAAACCCTTGCAGATATCGCCGATAGTCCAGTCCTGGTAAAGTGTTGCTTTCATTGTTGAGGTTTTTTGCGGATGAGTATTCTTGCAGGTGCCTTTTTGGGGATTCCGTTTACGGTATATACAAGGCTTCTCATATTAGCTGTATAATGCCCGGTTCCACCGAATGAGCGATATCTATCCATCCAGTCCTTTCCAATAGGCTGAATTCCGATGTTCTCAGAGATTCCTTTTATGTCGCTACCAATAATCTCAAACTGTTCTGGACAGTATTTATCCAGGAACGAAATCGGAACGCCCATTATGCCGTCATAATCCGATGGAATGGCGTCAGTATATGGCACTTCAATCGCCTGATAAGTTTCATACACGGGGTACCCGCCTTCACGTATTTGCTTGTGCTTACTAAACCTTAAGTTGTCTTTCATGGTCATTAGACTAAGAGGCTCATGACGACGGCCATGATCAATATTTGTCAACCAAACGGAGGGTACATTCTTCATGTTAATCCCATTAATAACCTTATCTACGTCTGAGGCGACTTTAGTCTCAAACCACATTCCACCAGACCATTCTGTACGACCAGACCATATATGATTATTCTTTATTTCCGGAAAGACATCTTTGAATGTAACACAATTCTTGTTGGCTAAAAAGAGGAACTTCTTTTGACCCTCCAATAGCCATTTGAAGAAGAGCGGGAAAATACTGAACGGAGGATTGGTCACGATGATATCGGCCTCATCCCTAAGTTTGCAGACCTCTGGGCTGCGGAAGTCGCCATCGCCATCAAGGTAGTGCCACTCCAGATCATCTATGTCGATGCGACCGCTACCGTTAGTGTCGCGGGTAAGTTCAAAGATTTTGCCCTTGATACGGGTCTTATCCACATCAAACAGCGGACTCTCCGTCTCAAAAAGTGTGGGCTCATAGTCCTTGTACTTCTTGCTCTCCACCGCATAGGATGTGCTGATAAGCCGTTTCAAGCCAAGCCTCTCAAAGTTCTGTGCAAAGAACCTGGTGAAGTTGCTCCATTCCGGGTCATCGCACGGCAGGAGCACTGTTTTGTCTCTGAATGTGTCTGGATTATACTCCAGATAGGCATTAATCTCTTTCTGGATATCGGCATATTGGGTGTAGAATTCGTCGTTCTTCGCCGCCTTAGCAGCGCCCATATTGCTATTGTTGGCCATTGGCTACCCTCTGGTATCACCGCTGGCCTGTTTGCGATGGGATTCATAAAAAGAAAGTGCAGGCCGCTTACTTTTACTGTCAAGTCGGGCCTCGGCAAACCGAGGGTGGAATCCCATTGCATCGAGTAATTTCGGATATGCCCGCACTTCCGCTATCGTGTGAGCATAGCTCCGCCAATAGCCAGTGCAAGCGCTAACCATTACTCCGTATGCAATTTTGAACTTCCACATTCGACTTGAACGGAATAAAAGCTAATCGCTTTCTGTTATGTCTGCTTTCCTGAAGGATTGCATTGCAAATCTACAAAATTTCAGGCTCACGTCCAAAACCCTGTGTTTACTGTGCCTGAAATTTCATCAATATGATTCTAAGTACTAAAGCACACATTTGTTTGTACAGGGCCGAAAACGTGCTTTATGCGGGGGTGGCAGCAGGAAGGTGGAGGCGAATAGGAGCGAAGTGAATGCGAGTGCGGAGGAAGGGCTGTGCCGCGACAGCGGATGCCGACATTCGGGTGGGTGGTATTTCAAAGATGGGACGTGGAGTCCAGACTGGAGGGTGCTCAATCGAAGGAGGGACGAGGCTTTTGGAGGCAAAGCCCTTTCTCCATGCACAAAGCATACGGAGTGACGTCAGCCTCCACCTTCCTGCTGCTACCCCCGCATAAATAATCAGCCCGGGCACCAAATACCCCTTTTCCGTGTTCGCATGACAACGGGTCATTACCGCTGCAGGTGACGCCCCCTCGGACGATCTGCCCTTCTGGGTGTGAAATGTAAGCGGCTGACTATCAGTCGATAAGCCAAAATGCTTTCCTCGATCTGGAGGAAAGCATTTTGCGTAAAGCGCTGATTCTGAAACGTTTACATTTCACGGGCTAAGTAAGGGCTAGAAGCGGAAGGTCTTGGTGAGGCCGCGGTAGGTGCAGCGCACTTGCCTTATGGCAGGGTGGCGCACTATGATGACTTCGGGGGAGTCGGATTCCGCCGATACTTTGGAGAAATCAAGGCCTTGCGGCATGCGGTAGTTGGTGCAGTCAGTGTAGCCGTTCTCGCCGGTGGCCCATTCGGGCACGGCGGGGGTATCCAGAAGGGCACCGTCATATTTGAACGTCACTTTGGGCGGTTCCGTGAATTCCAGGGAGCCGCCTTTTTCAGTGAATCCAAGGCCGATAAAGTCGCAGAGCACATCGCCGGACGGCCCTTCTGCAACCAGATAGAGCGCGCGTTTGCCGCTGCCAAGGCGCTTGCCAAGAGCCGCCTTGTAGCAGGCAATATCGGCCCCGGAGCCCTCCGGAACGGTGATTTCGCCGATTTTCTCTCCCCAGGGCTCATCGAGGACGACGTTCACCTTGAAGGCCGATTCTGTCCTTGCCGCAAGGAAGAGGTTGAATTCAGAGGAGGTGGTGAGCCCGCGTACGTCAAAGTACTTGAAACCGGCATAATCGCCGCTGCGGACGCCCGCTATGTCCATGCGGTTGTCCCAGACATCGTAGGAGTCCTTCATGAGGGAATGGTCCGACAGCACGCAGGCATAGCCGGCAGAATAGTATCGGAATGGAGGAAGGCCGTAGATGTGGAAGCCTTCGGAAGTGACTTCGGCACCTTTGTATTCGTCCCCGCCGGTTGTCTTGAGCGTGAAGCCGCCGCGGTAAGGGTCATAGGCCGTAATGCGCACTTCACCGCCCTCGGAGACCGGTTTTTCATCGGCCTGCACTGAAACGGGGGAGACCATGGCCTGGCGGGCATAGCCGAAGCCGCGGGGGGCGCGGTGATAGAAGACGTACCACTGCCCGCCGATCTCTGCCAGCGAGCCGTGCGTGTTGTTGGCGCCGAATCCCGGAACAAGGGCGCTTCCGTCCCGGGACAGCTGCGGCGCACGCGCGTCCACCAGCACTCCGCCGCTCTTCCACGGGCCAAGCGGATTGTCCGAGTACGCATAGCGCAGCGTGGCGTTGGACAGGCTCATGCCATAGTCCGGCCCGGAATGGCCGCTGTAGATATATACGTACTTGTTTCCAACCTTCCTGAAGGACGAAGCCTCATAGAAATGGAACTCCTCGTCATTTACGAAATCCGGACAGTCTGAAGACCCGTAGCGGGGCTTATACGGCTCCAGCGGGTCAAGCTGCGTGGCGCTGGAGCGCTTGAATCCCCATGCAACGTATGCCCTGTAGCCGATGGGATAGTCGGGGTCGGAAGGGTCGTCGACGGCCTCCACAAGGGCGCCCGGGTCGAAGTCGATGACGCTGCCCGGAAGCAGCGTGAGGCCGCCGGGAGCAAGGTTTATGGGCGTGAAGGGGCCGTCAGGGCGGTCACCTTCGCACACCATGCCCTCACGGCGCCAGCCGCGGCTGTGCGGGAAGAGATAGTACTTCCGCTCACCGGTATCCCTCCTTGTCACTTCCATGATGTCCGGCGCATATATAAGGTCCCAGCTGTCTCCGGCCTTGTAGCTGAAGACGGGACCCTCGTCACGCCAGGAGGTGAGGTCCTCCACCGGGGCCGACCAGCACCTCACATCCTGCCCGCAGTAGCTGCTCACGCGTGTGTCGTGCGAGCCGTAGACGTAAACGCGGTAGTGCCCGGCATTGTCGGGGTCTTCGAAAACGTGCGGCTCTCCGTCCGGAACGTGCTCCCAGAGCGGCAGGTATGGGTTTCCGAGGCTGGAGGCCGTCGCGTAGGACTTGCCCGAGAACTGTGAGAAGTAGCCAAGGCAGGCATCCCTCCACCACTGAGCATCCCTGAGATTGGTTTCAAGCAGCGTGGAGACCTCCTCAAAGTGCTTCCTGCTCACGTAGGGCTTCATGTCGGCCCATACCTCACAGAAGCCGCGGACGGCCTCCACTCCGCTGTAATAATGGCTGCAGAGTTCACTCCATAGAGTGCGTCCGGAACGCATCCTGTATTCCCAAGGCAGATGATGGAACCAGAGAAGCAGTTCTTCGGGACATGTTTCTGCGGATTCATACTCCGCAGCCAAAGGTTCATTGTACTGTGCAGTGGCACCCGAGCCGCTTGCAACAGTCCTGTCAAAGCCTATCCCGTCGGGGCCGGCTTTGTGATAATAGGAAGGCATCCAGTCCTTTCTGGCGCCCGGAACGTCGCACCACGGCTCCGGGCCGAAGTGATGCTCCCAGGCAAATAGATGGTGAAGCCCCATGGGCATCATATAGTCCACGCATGCCTCGCGGGAGGCCAGCATCACGGCCTTCATGGGCTCCAGGAACTTCTTTTCGTAGCGCTTCCTGCTCATGAGGAAGGGCCTTGGGAAGGTGATGCGGAGCCACTCGTCGGCAATCTGTTCAGACGTGAGCGTGGGGTCCCAGGCAAGGCGCCCGAAGGCGTACCAGTTGGCCTGGTTGAAGATATTCCCGCACCAGTTCTCATCCCTGCCGATGTTGGCGACGCCCGCGATTGCAGACAGCGGAGAGGCCGCCGTGACGGCGGCCACCGTGGAGCCGGGGCCGTCGCGGAAGGTATCGGCACCAAGGCATTCTTCCCACATGGGGGCCAGGAAAACCAGGGACGAGGCCTGTCCCAGATACTCCATGGTGATCTGGAGTTCCGGGGTCATGGATGTTTTGTGGAGACGGCCGAAAAGCGGGCTGAAGGGCTCCCTGGGCTGGAAATCCACCGGTCCGTTCTTTATCTGGACAGACACGTTCTCCCTGAACTGCCCGTCAAGGGGCTCGAATTCCTGCACCGCCTGCATGGCCCTGTCGGGGCTGTTTGCGGCGTAGACGAAGGCCCTCCACATGACGATTCCGCCGTGCGGGGCAAGGGCGTCGGCAAGGCAGTTGGCGCCGTCAGTGTGCGAGCGGCCGAAGTCCTGCGGCCCGGGCTGTCCCTCGCTGGAGGCCTTCACGAGGAAGCCGCCGAAGTCCGGTACCATCGAGTAGATTTCCTCCACTTTGGCGTTCCACCAGGCTATGACGGAAGGGTCCAGAGGGTCTGCAGTGGAAAGGCCGCCGAGGGCCATAGGCGATGCGAAATTCACCGACAGGTACACCCTGATGCCGTATTCCCTGAGAATGTCGGCAATGGCGGCGACCCTCTCCAGATGTTCGCGGTCCAGCACCTTGGGCGATGCGTTCACATTGTTGAGCACCGTCCCGTTGATGCCTATTTTCTGATTCAGGAGACCGTATTCCCTGATGCGCCCTTCCGGCACTTCTGCCGATGTCCACTCGAAGATGGACGGCCCTGCGTAACCGCGTTCAATGGTATCGTCAAGGTTGTCCCAGTGGTTGAGGATGCGGTACTCGTATGCGGGCGTTCCGGTGAGGGGAATGTCCGCATCGAGCCAGAGCCGGTCGTTGTTCCTTGTACAGGAGAGTGCAAGGAGAGTTAGCGCAAAGGTTACGAGTCTATTCATCAGTTCCTTCTATAGTCCGGATGGTTCCGTCTTCGTTGTAGTGGAGTTCGCACACCTTGAGGCTGCGGAGGCGGTTGATGCCCTTTGAGGGAACGCTGTCATGATGGAAGAGCCACCACTTGCCGCCATACTCTACTATACTGTGGTGTGTTGTCCATCCGACCACCGGGGTGAGGATCTTTCCCTTGTATGTGAAGGGGCCGTAAGGATTGTCGCCGATGGCATAGCAGAGGCAGTGGGTGTCGCCTGTGGAGTAGCTGAAATAGTATTTTCCGTTGTACTTGTGCAGCCAGCTGGCCTCGAAGAAGCGGCGGGCGTTGTCAGCGACGGTGATGGGCTTTCCGTTTTCGTCAAGGAGCACCACAGGGCGGGGCTCTTCGGCGAATTCCAGCATGTCGTCGCGGAGGCGCACCACGCGGGCGGGGATGGCGGGCTCGTCATCGGCAGGATAGGTGGAGCCTGTGTCCACTGCCTTGTTGTCCTTGTAGCGCTGGAGCTGGCCGCCCCAGATGCCGCCGAAGTAGAGGTAGTGCTTTCCGTCCTCCTCGAAGACGCATACGTCGATGGAGTAACTGCCGTCCATGGGCTTCGGAAGTGGGATGTAGGGGCCTTCGGGCTTGTCGGCAATGGCGACGCCGATGCGGAAGATGTCGGTCTTGTCCTTTGCGGGGAAGTACATGTAGTACTTGCCGTCCTTGTATGCCACG
Source organism: Bacteroidales bacterium (assembly GCA_017458265.1). Taxonomy (GTDB): domain Bacteria; phylum Bacteroidota; class Bacteroidia; order Bacteroidales; family UBA932; genus Cryptobacteroides. Next base: position 50,108 of record JAFTFV010000025.1, read on the forward strand.
TCGTTGTCCCAGAGCTGTCGGCCGGCCCAGGGAACGTCCTTGATGTCAAGCGCGTTACCGTGGTCCTTCACGGGGGAGGTCATGGGGTCCGGGCCTTCGATGGAAAGCACGTGATAGTCCTTCATGTCGTACTCGCTGCCGAAGTCGTCGTCCGGAGCGGCCGAGTCCCAGTCGTGTGAGGGATAGATGTAGAGCTTTCCGCCGAACACGTGGACGGAAGGGTCGGCCATGTAGTCGGCCGGGAAGAGGTAACGCTTACTTTGTGCCATTGATGTATTTGCTTAAGAAGGGTTTCATGTTGAAGCTGCGGTCGAACCAGAGGGGATAGTCCTTGCGTCCGGGGATGGGCCAGCCGTTCTTCCAGCTGTCATCGTCGGAAACGCCCCAGACGTTGATGCGGCGCACTGCATCGGCATTGCGGAGGAACATGTCAAGGACATCTCCCATGCGGGCGTTCCAGGCGGCGTTGACGTCCTCCGGAACACCGTTCTCATAGGGATTGAAGAACGCCTGGCGCTCTACGCGGGACATTTCGGCAATGTCGGCGCTCATGGTGACGGTGGGGAGGATGCTCATGTCAAGCTCGGTGATGCAGACGTCCAGGCCGGTCTCGTCCTTCACCCTGCGGATGTGGCGTTCATAGAGGTCCAGGTTGGGATAATCCATGCCGATATGGCCCTGGAAGCCGAGGGCGTCGATGCGGATGCCCCTTTCCTGGAGGGTCTTTGCCAGCTTGATTGCGGTTTCAAGCTTGGCGGGAATGTGCATGGAGTAGTCGTTGTAGTAGAGTTCGCAGTCGGGGTCGGCCTCGTGGGCGCACTGGAAGGCCCAGGGGATGAACTCCTCGCCAAGAATCTGGTAGAACGGGCTGGGACGCCATTCGCCGTTGTCCAGTATGGCTTCATTAACCACGTCCCATCCCTTGATCCGGCCCTTGTACCTGCTCACGACGGTGGTGATGTGCTGCTTCATGCGGGCCTTCAGCTCTTCGGGAGAGATCAGGTTGCCCTCCTTGTCGTAGCAGAAGTCAGGGGTGAGCTGGGAGTGCCAGATGAGGCAGTGGCCGTAGACCAGGAGGCCGTTACGGGTGCCGAAGTCGACATACTTGTCGGCCATGTCCCAGTTGTACTGCCCGAAGACAGGCATTATCTCTGCGCTTTTCATGCAGTTTTCCGGCTCCACGGCGCCGAAATGCCTCAGGAGGACGGAGTCTCCTTTGACATCGGCCCCGGTGATCTGGACGGTGTTGACGGCGGCGCCAAGGATGAACTTGCCGTCGAAGGCGGTCTTGAGGGCAGGCTCCTTTGCGGCGCAGGAGAGGAGGATGCAGGCTGCGAGGGGAATCAGTAAGTTTTTCATGAGCGTGCTTCTATTTCATGGTTGATCTGGTCCATGCGCTCGTCTGTGAGCTCATATTTGGAGATGATGTAGATTGCAAGGACAAGGAGGATGGCAGGGATTACGCACACCAGCCAGAGTATGCCCTGGAGGGCAAGGGGAGTCTGCTGGGCGGCGCCGGCCTCGAATCCCACAATGGCGAGGACCAGTCCGGGGACAACTCCGCCAAGGGCCATGCCGGCCTTGAAGAAAATGCCAGTGAGGGCGTTTACGATGCCTGCGATGCGCTTTCCGGTGGTGTATTCGCCGTATGCGATTACCTCAGGGACGAGGGCCCACATGTAGCCTGTTGCGGTAATGATGCCGGTAGACTTGACGAACTGTGCGATGCAGAGGAGGACGAAGTTGTTCTTTGTGGCGGGGATGGATACGAAGGTGTACATCATTGCCATGCCCAGGATTGCGATTCCAAGGAAGAGATAGAACATTCCCTTCTTGCCGATTTTACGCTTGATGGCGGGCACCAGCGGCATGAAAATGAAGGCGGGGATGGTTCCGAGCCACATGAAAAGGGTGGTGAGGAGCGGCGTTGCGCCCACGTTGTAGCTCATGAAGTAGGCATCGGCAGCGTTGCCGACGCTCATCATGGCGAAGGCCGTCACGAAGAAGAATGCAAGGACGCGGAGGGGCTTGTTGCGGACGAACTCCATCCAGAGGTCGCTCACCTTCACATCGGCCGATGCCTTCTGGTCCATAACCACCCTCTCCTTGCACTGGGAGAAGCAGAAAATGAGCAGCGCAAGGCCTGCAAGGGCGAAAATGGCCATGGTGATGAACCATGCGGGGGCCGCTTCCGGCGTGTTGTACACAGCCATGCTCTTGCCTGTTACGGGATCTGTGACCTTGGGAGCGAAGATGGCGATGATAATGGGCAGGGACTTGACGCAGAGGGCGCCGAGGTTTGCCATGAACATGCGGGTGCTGGTGAGGACGGTGATCTCGTCAGTGTCCCTGGTGAGGGAGGCGTTGAGGGCGCCGTAGGGCACGTTTACCAGGGTGTAGCACATGGACATTCCCACGTATGTCACGTATGCATATACCAGCGAGCCGCTGAATCCGTTCCAGAAGCACAGGATGGCAAGGCCCACCAGCGGAATGCCGCCCAGGATGAGCCATGAGCGGTATTTTCCCCAGCGGGGGTTGCCCTTGTCCACGATGGTTCCCACGATGGGGTCCCAGATTACGTCGACAAGCCTTACGATGAGGAACATGAGGGCTGCGACGTCCGGCTTGAGGCCGAAAACGTTGGTGTAATAGAACAGCAGCCAGATACTTATGGTCTGGTAGATAAGGTTCTGGGCCATGTCTCCGGCCCCGAATCCTATGCGCTGCATCCAGCTCAGTTTGTAAAAGCCCTTGGCTTCAGTCTTTGTGGGGTTCATATAGGAAAAGGTTTCAGTTGTCCAAAATTGTTCTTGCGGTGCGCTGTCCTACGGTTTTCTTGTCCTGTGGGTGGATGTCGTTCCATTCGCCGATGTCTGCGTTGGGGACAAGGTAAGCGCCGGGGACGCGCTCTGCGGTGCGGCGCTGCTCTTTCTGTACGCGGTTCCAGCCCCAGTCGTTGTCCGTGAGCTCGGAATGCTCGAAAGCGGCAAGCTCGATGATGTAGAAGGGAAGATCCGGCTTGGTAAACTCTTCCCTGCATGCGCCGATGAGCGTTTCCAGGAGGGTTCCGTATTGGGCGGCGTTGGTGCAGTTGCTCTCTCCCTGGTACCAGATGACGCCTGAGAGGGCATAGTTCTCAAGCGGGGCTATCATGGCGTTGTAAAGGCCGGCAGGCTTGTACTGGAGGAAGACCTGGGACGGCCTTGCGCTCATGCGCTTGCCGGGTTTGTAGTCCCATCGGCCAAGGAGGGATACTGTGCCGTCGGATGTTTCCAGGCGGTAGGGTTTGTCTGGGACGAAGTGTGCGGGATTGCCGCCGGCTGCGTAGAGGTGGATTTCAACTTCGTTCTCTCCGGCCTTGAGGACGCCTTCAGGCACACTGTAGTTCCTGGGAGGGTACATGTAGGTGGTGTTTCCGACGTACTGTCCGTTCACGAAGGTGGAGTCTGCATCCACAAGGGCGCCGAGCCTAAGAAGTGATGCACCTTCCGGTGCCTTGTCCAGGCGGAAGCGCTTCCTGAGGAGGTGGCTGCCGTAGATATTCTGCCCTTTCTTGTCCACCGCCCAGGCCTTGGAAAACATGTCTACAGGTTTCCAGGAGGCGTTTTTGGGGGAGGAAAGGGCGTTGTGGGCGTTCTGCCAGTCAGAGTATAGACTGGCGTTGAAACGGTTTATACTGTCAAGGACCTCAGGCTTCTGCAGTTCCTTTAGCTCCTTGAGGGCGTAATCCGGGAGGAGCTCCTCGCGGAGCCAGGCCTCGATGGGGGAACCGCCCACGGAGGCGTTTATCATTCCTACCGGAACGCCGGTCTCTTCCTGCAGGAATTTTGCCGTAAAATAGCATACGGCGCTCCAGGAGAGGGCTTTGCCGTCATCGTCCAGAACCTGCCAGGAGGTTTCGCCGATGCTCTTGCAGGGGCCCTCGAAATTGTATGCCATTGGCACGTTGAAATACCTTATTGCGGTGTTCGTATAGCCTTTTACGTCATCTCCCACAGCGTCCATGCAGCGCCTTACGGGAAGTTCCATGTTGGACTGCCCGCTGGCGAGGAAGACGTCGCCTACGAGGATGTCTTTCAGCGTGACGTCATTCACGGTGAGGGTGTAAGGCCCGCCGGCGGGGGCTTCAGGAAGTTCAAGCCTGAAGGCGCCGTCTTCACCGGCCTTTGCGGTGACGGTTTTTCCCTGCCATTTGGCACTTACCCTGGCGCCTGGCGTGCTGCTGCCCCAGAGGGGAACGGCCCTGCCACGCTGGAGGACGGCATGGTCCTGAAACAGCGCCGGCAGCGTTACAGGTGCCTTTGTGCACGAAACGGCAAGTATGGCAAATATGAGTGTGAGCAGTTTTTTCATATTACAAAATTACATAAATAGAACCTGCCGAAACCGCAAAAATGTTTCGACAGGTATCAAAAACAGACCATAAAAGCAAATTTCGTTACATATCCTTTCGGATTTGTAAAGAAACGCCTTCCTGACGTCAGTAGCGATAGATTTTCAGGTGCTGGACGCCCACGCTGCCGGCCGGAATGCGGAGGTGCCGGCCCTGGTGGTCTTCGTCCCCGTTCAGCCTCCGCAGGCGCTTCCCGCCATCATATTCGTCAATGGAAAGTATGCCGATATGCCCTTCCCCGCCTGCCGGCGCCATTGTGGCAACGGCCGCCGTTCCAAGGAAGAGGAACTCGTCCCCGCCGAGGTCCAGGATAAGGAATGCGCCCTCTCCCCAGTCTCCGTTTCTGACGGGCGACCATGATACCGTTCCGTCATGCCTGCAGGTGAAGCGGATGTCTCCTATGACGATGTCTTCTTCCGGGTTCTCCCTGTCCAGAAGGACGCCGTATGCGCGCCCTGCGGCCTGTGCGGCGGCAATCTGCGGCAGATAAGGCGCAAGCGCTCTGTAGGCATCGGCAGTGGCCTCCGGGGCATTGTCTATGTCGAAGGGAGAAAAGCCGATGGCCCCGTGGCGTCCGAGGGCATGGAACACCCTTGCGGCATTTGCCGGCTCCTGGCGGATTTCAGGGATGAAAAGGGGATTACCCGGCTTTGCATAGCGGGAAATCCAGTCGGGGAAGCCGGGGTCGTAGATGTCAGGGCTCATGATGTCTATTGCCGGGGCTTCTGCCTTCCAGATGTCCATAAGGTGGTCCAGCGGGCCTGCCGACGGGTACTCTCCTGCCTTGCGCCCGCGGGAATTCAGCGCGGCGTTCACGTACATCGGCAGAGGATATTCCTTCTTTCCGGCTGCGGCAACAGCCTGGGCGTATCGGGCATAGGCGCGGGCCTGGAAGCGCTCCTCGTCCCTGTCCCGGCCCTTGCGGAAGGCGGCATCGGCCTTGGGACCGTGCTCGCGTGCATCGCCGAGGAAGCCGATTTCATTCTCTACCTGGACCATGAGAACGGTGCCTTCAGCGCTGTCTGCGGCCTTCAGGTGGCGCATGAGGGCGGCGAAGGCGCGGGAGTCGGCCTTGAGGGATTCCCTGCAGAAGGCGGAAAGTATCTCCGGGGTGTCTCCGCTGCTGTTTCTTGCAAGGGTGAAGCGGGTGCCGAAGCCCTTTTTCACCCATTCGGGCACGTAGCAGGACATACTGTTCTTCCACGTCCCGAACCACAGCAGGACCAGATGCAGCCCGTTTTTCCTTGCACTGCCGATGAGATAATCAACCGAGGAGAAGTCGAATCGGCCTTCCTCCGGCTCGATGAGCTCCCAGTATACGGGGACAAGGACGGTGTTGAGGCCTGCTTCCCGGAGGGTTTCCCAGATATGCCTGCCGTTCATGTAATCGGCACTGGAGGCGCTTGAGTTTGCAAGTTCGCCGCCAAGGATGATGAAGGGTTCGCCCTTTAGCTGCAGCTGCCCGCCTGAGAGTTTTACGGGCTGTGCTCCGGATGCAATGGCGCACAGTGAAAACAGCAGTGTGAAAAACGCTTTACGCATTACTCGAACAGTTTTTTGAGTTCTTCGCTGTTGGTGGGATCGGAGAATTTGGCTATGAATTCCTTGGGGGCCATGCCGAAGTAGGACCTGAAGGAATTGGAAAAGTACGAAGGCGTCGAGAAGCCCACGCGATAGGCCACCTCGGAGATGTTCACCTTGTCGTGAACCATGAGGTATGCGGCCTGCTTCATCCTTGTGGACTTTATGAGGCTGGAGGGGGATATGCCCATCATTTCCTTGAGCTTGCGGTTGAGGTGTACGCGGCTCATGCCCACCTCGCGGCTGAGGTCTTCCACGCCGAAGTCAGGATTGTCCAGATTCTGCTTCACAACGTCCATTACCCTGTCTGAGAGCTGGCCTGTGGCGGAAGCTATCTTCACCTCTTCGTAGTCGTACTTGTCCTCGCGCGAGAATTTTCCCCTCAGGGTGTCCCGTGCCGACAATACCTGTGCGATGCTGCTCCTGAGGAGGTCTATGGAGAGGGGCTTGGAGAGGAAGCGGTCGGCACCGCTGTCGATGCTCTCGAGGTGGCTCCTTTCATCGGCAGAGGAGGTGAGGATGATGACGGGGATGTGGTTGGTAACGGGATTGTGGCGGATTTTGCGGCACAGCTCCAGGCCGTCCATGCCGGCCATCATGAGGTCCGATACCACGACGTCCGGCTGGTGGGTGGAGATTTCGGCCCAGGCCTCCTGGGCGCCCGCAAAGGTCCTTACATTGTAGATGGGCTTGAGCTCGGAGAGGAGGTAGTCGCGGATTTCGCTGTCGTCGTCGACGATGAACACGCTGCGGCGGGATTTTACCATGCGGTCCGAGTCTTCCGCCTTTGGGGTGAAGGCCAGGTCTTCGGTGGATTTCACGATGTCGTCAACGCTTTCCGTGCTGAAGTACAGGTCTTTGTGGTGCGAGGTCTTGGAGAGTTCCTCTTCGCTCAGGTGGGCTTTTCCGCGGGGAAGGCTCACGGTGAAACATACGCCGTCAAGGGTGTTTGCAGCCGCAATTGTGCCGTGGTGCAGCTCGACGAGCTCCCTTGTGAGGCTCAGACCCACGCCGGAGCCCATCTTGGCGTCCATGACGTCGGACTGGAAGAAGCGGTCGAAGACCTTGTCCAGGTTGGGCGCGTCGATGTGGCTGCCGCTGTTGGTGACGCTTATCTTTACATCCTGGTACTGCTTGTCTATCAGTATTTCCACCTTTCCGCCGTCGGGGGTGTGCTTGAAGGCGTTGGAAAGCAGGTTGAAGATGATTTTGTCAAAGTTTCCCTGGTCTACCCACAGGCTCACGCCTTCTGCGGGGGCATTGAGGGTGAGGCTTATCCCGCGGGTTGTCGCAAGGTTGTCGAAAGACTGCATGATGTCCTTTATGAAGCCCACGATGTCCGTTTCAAGGAAGTGCAGCTGCATTTTCCCTTCATCCACCTTTCTCATGTCCATGATCTGGTTCACCATGCGCAGGATGCGCAGGGAATTGCGGTACATGAGGTTGTAGAGGTCTTTTTTCCTGGGCTCGGTCTCGCTTTCCCTCATCTGCTTGAGAGGGGACATGAGGAGGGTGAGCGGGGTGCGGATCTCGTGGGAGATGTTGGTGAACATCTTGAGTTTGAGCTCCTTGATTTCCGACATTTCCCTTTCCCTTGCGTGCACGCGGCGGCGTTTGACAATGTACTGCAGAAGCCATATGAGCGCCAGGAGAATGACGATGTAGACGAAGAAGGCGAAACCGCTCAGGTACCATGGATATTCCACTCGGACGTCTATGTCGGCAGTGGAGCACTGTTCCATGTTTCCGTCAAAATAGGCCTTCACGTGAAGGGTGTATCGGCCTGCAGGAAGGTTGGTGTAGGAGACGGTGTTGGAGCGGAAGGGGAGGTGGCGCCAGGCCTTGTCAAAGTGGTCCAGGCGGCAGGCGTACCTTATTTTCATGGGGTTGGTGTACTCCAGGACGGAGAACTCCAGCGTGAAGGTGTTCTTCTTGTTGGGGAGCGTTATCCTCGTGGCCTCGGTAATGTGCTTGTCCAGGATGTTGTTTTCTGCGGCCGCATCGTAGTTCACTTCTTCGTTCAGGACGGTGAGGCGGCTGAAATAGAGCGGAGGAACGGGATGGGCTTCCTGGTTCACAATCTGCGGAAGGAAGTTGGTGATGCCTCCCGTGCCGCCGAGGAAGAGCTGCCCGTCGCTGTCCTTGTGGGCGGCCCCGATGTGGAATTCGTTGCCCTGGAGGCCGTCGTAGGCATAGTAATTGGTAATGGCCGATGTCTTCGGATCCAGATGGTTGAGGCCGTAGGAGGTGGAAATCCACATGGCGCCGTCATCGGCCTCGAGGATGGCCTCGACGACGTTGTTGGAAAGGCCGTCGGCCTCTGAAATGACGTTCACTACGCCGCGGGTGCGGTCACAGACGGTGACGCCCTCTCCGGTGCCTATCCAGAGCTGGCCCTTGGAGTCTTCCCGGAAGCAGTAGACCCTGGATTTGATGGCAGCGTCTCCAAGGTTGTAGGAGAAGAGCTTTCCCATGGAGTGGTTGTAGCACATGGGACCGTTGTAGGTGCCCACCCAGACCGTGCCGCCGCGGTCTATGTAGATGGTGCTCACCCATTTGTTCATGTCTTCGGCCACAGTCTGGACAACCTTGCCCTGGGGGGGGGAGATTATGCTCATGCCGGCGCCGTAAGTGCCGGCGTAGACAAGGTCGTTCACGCTGTCGTAGGTGAGGCAGGCGATGTTTGGCGTGCCGATTCTTTCCCCGTCTGCAAAGCGCCTGAAGCCTCCTGCGGGGGTGTAGGTGAAGAGGCCGTCAAGGTAGGTGGCTATCCACAGGCGGCCGCTGCCGTCGAAGGCGAGCGAGAGGACGGAGTCGTTGCTGAGGGCGCTGTTGGAGGCGTTGTAGACCCGGCGGGAGCCGTCGCGGTCTATTCTCATGAGGCCGCCGCCGTCTGAGCCCACCCAGAGGGAGCCGTCATTGGGATTCCTGGCGATGGAGGATATTATGCCGTAGTCCGTCCTTATGTACTCGAAGCCGTACATGGAGTGGGGAATGACCATTACGCCGGTCTGGAAGGCCCCTATCCAGATATTCTCCTGCTTGTCATGCATGAGGGAGTGGATTTTCCAGCGGCTCATGTCTTGCGAGACGGGAGGAAGGTTGGGGAGGCGGAGTATGTCGGCCTGCATGTCGTAGACCTTGAGGCCTGTGGATTCGGTGCCTACGATGAAGGTGCGGTCGCCCACCCTTCGCATGGTCCTGTTGTAAAGGAGGGAACAGGCTTGGCAGGTCCTTGCGGCCGGGTCTTTGGATGCCCTGATGACGTCTTTGGCGCGGTCGTAGATGTACAGGCCGGACATGGTGGCTATGAGGATGTTGCCGGTAGAGGGGTCTTCTTCAAAGTCCCTTACGGAAATGGCAGTGTCAAACGGCAAGGGCTTCTTCTCAAGGGTGGCGGCGTCCACCGCGGCAAGGCCGCCGGTTTCTCCGGCAAGCCATACCAGTCCTTTCGAGTCCTGATATATGGTATATATGAAGGCGGAAGGAAGGTTGGTGGAAAGGCGTGCCCTGCGGTCTTCCTTGAGGCCCCGGGATTTCGGGTCCATCACGTATACGCCGTGCTGGGATGTGGCAATCCAGAGTTCGCTGCCTCCCTGGCCTGTCTTTATTTCTTCGATGCAGGAGATGTGCTGGGTGGAGGAGGGGTATTCCGGATCCTTAAGGTCAGCAAGGTGGAATGAGAGGTCTTCCGGATCGAAGGTCTGGAGCCCTGTGGATGTTCCCACCCAGAATGTGCCGCAGCTGTCTTCGAAGGTGGAGATGACAAGGTCGCTTGCAAGGGAGCCTTCCTTCCCGCGGTTGAAGCGGAAGCTCAGGAAGTCCCGTCCGTCAAAGCGGGCAAGGCCGTTCTCTGTGGATATCCATACGAAGCCGCGGGAATCCTGGTAGATGTGGTTTACCTGGCTGTTTGGGAGTCCGTATTCAGTGGTATAAAGGCGCGCCATCTGCGCCTGAACCGTGAAAAACGGTAACATCATGTATAATGTTACAAGCGCGAGATGTTTCAAACAATGTTTCAAAACGTGTTGGTTTTTAGTGTCATGTTACAAATGTAACAAAAATTTTGAAACATTATACAAAAAAGCGGGCCGGCCATGTATCGGCCAGCCCGCAATTGGAAATATGATGGATTGTGGTTGTTTACGGAACAATTACAATCTTGGTGATGGTGAGGCCGTCTCCCTGAATGATGAAAGCGGTCTGGCTCCAGGTGTCGGCCGTTTCGCCGGTAACGCACTTGAGCATGGCTTCGTTGAAGGGGACCTCGATAGTCGCAGCATCTCCATTCCAGTCATTGCATGTAACGGCCAGGCTTTCGTAGTCCCAGTTGGCATCGTTGAACTGAAGCTGACCGGTAGTTCCGACTTCCTTGTAGATGACAAACTTGGAACTAGTAGTGAGTCCGAGGCTCTCGATAGCCGGAGTGCCGCCGCGCATGACACGAATCTTGCCGGAATTCTCACTCCATGAGGGTTTATAAGGATACTCAAGACTTGCGCTTCTGTCTTCATAGACGGTGAAGGGAGCAATGTCGTATTCAGAGGGAGTTACTACAGGCTTGATGAGGGAAACGGAGACAAGCGTGAATCCTACGCCCTGGAAGCGGAGACCGTCGGACTTGAGCTCGTCAAGAGCCTCTGCAGGAATGATTCCGTCGAAGTAATCATCGCCGTCAACCTTGGTAGACTGAAGTTCTGTCCAGTCGCTCCAGTCTCCCACATGCTTGAACAGAGGATTGTAGTCTCCGGTCTTGTCCTTGACGAATACGCGGATGACATCACCTTCCTCTGCAGTGGCGAATTTGGCTGCAGGGATTGCGATGGTGGCGGTCCAGCCGTCAAAGGCTGTCTCTTCTTCCCAGATGCGGGTCTCGCCTGGGGCGGTGGGAGTTACAAGGGTTACGGCAACCAGGGTGAATCCTACGCCCTGGAAGCGGAGACCATCGGCCTGGAGTATTGCAAGAGCTTCTTCGGTAATGACGGCTTCGAAGTACTCGTCGCCCTTGTTGATGCTGCCCAGAAGCTCTGTGAAGTCATTCCAGTCCATGTACTTGAAGACAGGGTTGTAGGCGTCTGTCTTGTTTACGAAGTATGCGCGGACGAGTTGTCCTACCTGAGCATTTGCGAACTGTGCGGCATCAATCGTTGCCGTTGCGCTCCAGCTGTCGAAGATGGTCTTGCCTTCCCAGATGACGGTGCCTTCGGTTTCCACGGGGATGGGGAAATTCTCGGCAAAGGCAGCCGTGACGGTGTTTTCATTAAGGTCCAGGGTGAGGTTCCAGAAGCCTTCCTTGGGAAGGGTGAAGTTTCCACCGTCCTTCTTGATTTTGGCAACGTATGTGTCCTCTGCGTCTTCGTCGGCGGCGAATTCACCGTCGATACCCATGACGACGTCATTCCTTGCATCCATGCGGAACTTGAACACGTCGCCTTCCTCGTAAGGAACGTTCTTGGCTTCCCAGACCAGCTGGTCGCCCTTGTCGCTCATGGAGAAGTCCTTGTCCCAGTCGCTTCCGTCAATGGTGCCGATGATGGTCCAGGGGAATCTTTCGACAAGAACGGCGGTCACTGACCAGTCGCTCACGTCAAGCGTGACATCCCAGAAACCGTCGCCGGGAAGGGTGATGTCGCTGCCGCCCTTCTTGAGGATGGTCTTGTAGGTGTTGTCGACATCTTTAACGGGCTCAAATGCCTTGTCTAGGCCGAGGGTGATGGTGCTGCCCATGTAGAGCTTGAAGGCTTCGCCTGCATGGAAGGAGACCTTTTCGGCCTTCCAGACAAGGGCTTCGCCCTGGTCTGCCATTGCAACGGAGTTTCCGCCATTGGCTGTGCCTGAGAGTGCCCAGGTGTTGCTGCTGTAGGGCCATTTGGACTGCTTTATGGTAAACTGGCCCTTGTTGGTCTTTGAAATGACGGTGATGACGGCGCTGCGTTCCTCGTTTCCGGTATTGTGGGCGGGAGTTACGGTAACAGTGTTCTCGCCGGGCTTGCCGGAGGCGGGCTCAAAGGTAACCCAGTCAACGGGGCTGTTGATGAACCAGTAGTCGGGAGCATTGAAAGTAATGACTGCGCTCTGGCCCTCGGCAGTCACAAGCATTTCAGCGGGCTCGATACTGATGCTCATGGAAATGGCTTCTGTTTCCTTGGTGCCGGTGCAGGCAGCGGCCGAAAGGACCGCTGCTGCAGCAGCAAGGATATTGATAAGTTTACTGTTCATGGTACTGATTAAGGCTTGATTGTTATCTTAGTCACGGTAAGACCGTCTCCCTGCAGGATGAGGGCGGTATCGCTCCAGCCGTCTGTAATTTCACCGTTGATGCACTTGAGCATCTCTTCATTAACGGGAACTTCAATGGTCTCGAGACTGCCGTCCCAGTCGTTGCAGCTGATGCCTAAGGCGGAGTTGCTCCAGTTTGCATCGTTCCACTGAATCTGCCCGGTGGTGCCGACCTCTTTGTAAACGATGAACATTGAATTTGTGGTAAGTCCCATGTCCTCAATGGCAGGGTCTCCCATTCCGCGCATGATACGGATCTTGCCCTTGTCGTCGCCCCATGAAGGATAGTAAGGCCATTCGATGGTGGAGCTCCGGTCTTGATACATGGTGAATGGAGCAATGTCGTACTCTTTAGGACCTTCATCGCCGTCCTTTACCCAGACTTCTTCCTGGAAATAGAGTTGCTGGAGAGTAAAGCCGCCGCCGGTGAAGAGCAGATGCTTGTCATCCATTGTGCCGGCGAGGTCGGATCCGGCAAGATTGAGTTCAAGGACCCATGTGCCGTCATCGTTCTTGGTGAGCAGTTCATTTCCGGGCTGGAAATCACCTCCGCCCCACTGTTCTGACCACCAGCCGGTAGCAACGCGAATCTGAGGGGTGTCACCGCTTACAAGTGCATAGAACGTGTCGGTCTTCATTTTTGCCCATACATCTGCGGGAACAATGTAGCATTCCTCGCCGGTTTCATGACCTTCGGCAGCGAAACGGTAAATACCGTCCCAGCTGACGCTTCCAAGGGTGCCGTCATTCTCCCAAATGAGGGTCTTTACGGTCTCCCAGTGGCCGTCGGCAGGCTTTGCGTATGCGAATTCAGGCATGGTGAACGTCTTGCCGTCCTGGGTGGAAACCTTACCGGCGAAGGTGCCTTCGAAGATTTTCCTGGGGATGTTGATGATGATGTTGCTGGTACCCTTGCGGTAGAAAGCGTTGTCCTTGATGACAATGGGATTGCCTTCTTCGTCCTTGAGTTCGACGCTGGTGATGAACTCGAGGTCGCTGCCGTAGATGGTGAGCTGTTCACCACCGGTGATGCTTTCTCCGGCCTGCTTGGAGTAGCCCGTGATGGTGGGCTTTCCAAGTTTGAGATCTACTGAAGAGACAGCCTCTCCGGCATCGGTGCGGACAATGATCTTGCCGCCTTCCTCGGAAATGCCATTGGGGGCGGTCACCCTTATCATGTTGTCAGTGACAATCTTGAAAGAGGTTACGGATACCTCGCCGGGGAAGACGATTTCCTTGGCATCGGTAAAACCGGAACCGTTGATGGTCATGGCCGATCCGGCAACCACCTTGGTGGGTGAGAATACCTTTATGGCCAGGCCAACTTCTGCGTTCTCTTCAGCTGCCTGCGGGTTACATGCCGTGAAGGCTCCCATCAGGGCCACGGAGAGAATCAGTCCGAAATATTTAAATAACTTCTTCATAGTTGAAATGCTCATTATTAATTAGCCTGGTCCCAGCCGGGATTCTGAACGAGTTTGGGATTCTTCTTGATCTCAGTCTGAGGGATAGGATAGAAGTAGTACTTGTCGTCCCACTGGCGGGTTACGGTAGTGCGGGTGAGCTGCTTGGAGGCGCTGATGGAAGCGACCTGGATGGTCTTGAAGTACTGGCTTCCCTTCTTCCAGCGGCGTACATCCCAGAAACGGTGGTTCTCGAATGCAAGCTCTACAAGGCGTTCACGCTCGTAACGCGTTACCCATGCTGCACCGTCTTCGGTGAAGGCGGGCATCTGGATGTCAGCACGGCCTCGGAGAACGTTGATTGCCTCGTTCGCGGTCATTCCGCCCTGGAAGGAGTTGTTTGCGCCGCCGGTGGCATGGAAGACAGCCTCGGCATAGTTGAGGTAAACCTCGGCAAGGCGGAAGATGATCCAGGTGTGACGGCGGGTTGTCTGGTTGTCCGCGGTGGTCACGCAGGAGCCGTCGACAAACTTTCTCAGATAATAGCCGGTGGGCGTTGCACCATACTTGGGGGAGGCATTGAAGCCGCCGATGAAGGTTTCGATGGCCTTCTTCTGTGCACCGTTGGTGGGCCATTCGTCACCGTTCTTCACGACTGTGAGGGCGAAACGGGGGTCAAGGCCTGCGTAAGGGTCGGCGCTCAGGAGGTTGATGCTGCCTGTGTTCACTTCGCCGAAGGTCTTGCCGCTCGCCTGGTATTCATACTGGTCTACGAGGCTCTGAGTAGGGCAGTTTCCGGAAGAACCGTTCTCTACGCCCACGGGATAGTTGGCCATTTCGAAGGCGTTGCTCTCTCCGCGGCCGATGCCGAAGATGAGTTCGGGATTGAAGAAGGCGTCGTGGCCCCAGAGGGAACCGTAGGTGCTGAGCTTAAGGCCCCAGGTGTCGGCATTGTCAAGAATGAACTTGCAGGCTTCTGCGGCCTTGGTCCACTTGGCAGAGTCATTGTTGGTGTTGAACAGGGGAGATGCGGCGTAGAGCAGTGTACGGGCCTTGAGGGCGTATGCTGCAATCTTGGTTGCGCGGCCCACTTCTGCACCGGCCTCGGTGAGGTAGGAAACAGGAAGGTAGGGGGCAACTGCATCAAGCTCGTCAACGATGAACTGGATGACGTCTTCCACGGGAGTGCGGGTGACGCTGTTTGCCTGTGCATTGTTCAGGGTGGTGGTCACGAGGGGAACGTCTCCATAAGCCCTGATGAGCTCGAAGTAGAAGTAGGCCCTCAGGAAGCGGAGCTCGTAAGGGAAGAGCTCCATCTGTGCCTTCCAGATGGGATAGCTGGAGTTGTACTGCCAGTCGGAGATGTCTGTCTGTTCGATCTTTTCAAGATACATGCAGGCATCGGCAATGGCGGTGTAGCACTTGCTCCAGGTCCTGGAGTAGGGGTTTGCCGGGCTCCAGCCACCGTTTACGTAGTTGTTTACCGCGCCGGTCTCAAGGGCGTACTGGGCCTCGTCGGTTGCACCGGCAAGGAAGTATGCGCTGTTGGACTCGAATTCCTGGTTGTAAACCTGCGCGTAAACGTCGTATACCATGTTTTTGATACCATTCTCGAAGTATTCGTATGTCCACTCCTCGTCGCGCGTGTTCTGCTCAGTATAGTTGAGGTCAACGCACGAGGCCGCGACAACTGAGGCGAGAAGGAATAAAGATATGTTTTTCAGTTTCATAATTCAATCTGTCTATTAGAATACAACGGAAAGGCCCAGGGAAACAGCTTTCATTACCGGATAGCCGGTGTTCAGGTTCTCAGCGTCCATTGCAGGGATGTTGCCGACGGACAGGAGGTTCTGTCCCTGGACATAGAGCTTGGCGCTTTCAACCTTCATCTGCTTTACGAGCGATGCCGGAAGCTTGTAGTAGAGTTCGCAGTCGCGGAGCTTGAACCAGCTCACGTTGCGATACCAGATAGTTGAGTTACGGTTGTTGTTTGCAACGTTTGACGTGGAGAGACGGGGATAAAGGGCATTCTCGCCTGCTACGTCGAAGCAGTTGTTGTAGTACTCCTGAGAGAGGTTGCGGTTCTCTGAGAGGGCACCCCATACACCGTCTACCCAGAGGAGGCTCTTGATCTGGCCGGTAGCGCCCTGGAAAGTGGCGTTGAAACCGAAGCCCTTGTAATCAAGGCCGAAGGTGAGGCCGTAGTTGAGTGCGGGGAATGCGCTGCCGTAGTCCATTGCAACTTCATCGTTCTCGTTGATGACACCGTCACCGTTGACATCCTTGTATTTGATGTCGCCGGGCTTTACCTGACCGAACTCCTGCAGAGGGCTGGCGTCGATGTCGTCCTGGTCCTGGAAGAATCCGAGGGCTACAAGTCCGCGGGCTGCATCGGCAGGTGAGCCGATTACGGAGAGGTTCGGGTATGCGGGGCTTTCAATCCAGTCGAGGATCTTGCTCTTGACGAAGGAGACGTTGCCGCCGAAGTTCACGTTGAGGCCGTTTGCGAGGGTCTTTGCATAGCGGAGACCTGCTTCAACGCCATAGCTTGCAACTACGCCCTTGTCATCGTATGCAGACTGGATACCAACTACGTCGGAGTTCAGGGAAGCTGCGCTCACGAGGATGTTGGTCCTCTTCTGATAGAATGCGTCAATGGTAAGGTCGAGTGCGTTTGCAATCCTTGCATCGGTTCCGATATTGAACTTGTTTGCAGTTTCCTGCTGGAAGTCGGTGGTGGGGAACTGGGTGAGGAATGCGCCCCAGGAGCTCTGGAAGTTCTGACCATACCAGAACTGGCCGTGGGATGCGTTCCAGGTTGCGAGCCAGAGGCCGTTTGCAGGAACGTAGTCTGTGTGCTGGATACCGGCGGACAGACGGAGTTTACCATAGTTCAGGCCGCTTGCTGCGGGATTGTTCGCGTAGATGTAACCAAGGCCCAGAGTAGGGGAGAAGGCCCATTTTGCAGGGTAGGAACGGTTGGAACCGTTGGCTGCAAGGACGAGGTCTGCCATGAACTTGTCGGCATGGTCGTAGTGGGTTGCGAGGGCGATGTTCTCACGATACCAGGTGTTGCTCTGGCCGTCGCGGATTTCGCTCTTCATATTATAATTGAGGTTCCAGGAGAAGTTGTCTCCGCCTTTGAGCCTGACGGCCTGTTTGAGACCGGCGTTCATGGTGCCGATGCGCCACTGTGAGTCTACCCAGTAGCTGAAGACGAGTTTGTCTTCCACTGTACCCATCACGGTTTCCTGCATGGCGCCGGCTGCATCATAGTAATTCCAGCCGTACTGGTAGCCCTTGGAACGCCTTTCATACATGTTGGAGGCGTTGTCGTAGGAGCCGCCTGCATAGAATTTGAGGCCTTCCATGATGAAGTCCAGATCCTGCTCGAGGGTGATGTCGGCCCAGATCTGACGCTGGTGGGTCTTGGTGAAGCCGGTGCCCTGGGACTTGGCAACGAGGTTGAAGTCTCCATAGGTCTGGCTGCCGCCCCATACGCCGCCTGCGGTCTTGATGGGGAATGCCAGGGCGGGAACCTTGTACAGGTGCCACCAGGCATCGTTGGAGCTCAGGTTGGGAACGCCGTTGGTTTCCATGAAGAGGGCAAGGATGTTGGTCTTCACCCTGGTGCTCTTGGTGACCTGGAAGTCAACGTTGGCACGGATGTTAGCCTTGGAATACTTGAGCTGGGAGTTCCAGTCGCCCTGGTCGGGGTTCTTGTAGAGACCCTGGGCATCGGTATAGGTGAGCTGGGTGTAGTACTGGACGTTGTCGGAGCCGCCGTACATGGAGATGAATGCATTGGTCTCGTTGGCGGTGTTCTTGAAGACTTCCTTCTTCCAGTCTACGTTGGGGTAGACGAAGGGGTCGGAACCGTCGGCAAACTTGTCAAGCTCTGCGGAAGTGTAGGCGGGAGTGTTGCCGTCGTTTGTGCGGGCGATGTTCAGTGCGCTTGCATAGTCGTAAGCGTCAACCATCTTTGCCGACTGGGGGTCGAACTGGATCTTGTGGGAAGCTCCGGCCTTGAGGTTGAAGCCTGTGCCGGCCTGGCCGCGTTTTGTCTTCACGAGGAGGACGCCGTTTACGGCTTCATGACCGTACAATGCAACTGCGGCTGCGTCCCTGAGGACGGTCACGCTCTCGACTTCTTCCACTGAAATGCGGTCCAGGGGACGCTCGACGCCGTCTACCAGAATCAGGATGTCCCTTTCTCCGGTAGTCTGTGCGCCACGGATGTTGAAGGAGGCGCCTGTGCCTTCCTCACCCTTGAAACCGGTGTTCTGTGTGGCGGTGAGGCCGAGGAGTTTTCCGTAGAGTGCATCTGCCAGTGAGATGGCCGATGTATGGCTCAGTTCTTCTGCTGTGATGGTATAGGTTGCGGCGGTGGTAAGAAATTCCGAGCTTTCCACGCCGTAACCCAGGTCTACCTTCTGCTGAGCCTTGTCGCCCAGAGTGGTCTGAGCGTTTGCAGCTACAGGGGCAAAGAATAATCCCAGCAGGCTATATATAAGTATATTACGTAGTTTCATAATCTTGAGAATTTCTAATTATCACCAACCGGGATTCTGGGTAAGACCATAACCCTTCTGTACCTCGATACGGGAAACAGGGTCGAGATACCACTTGTTGGACCATTTGCCGGCCTCCCACCATACGCGGGCACCGTTTGTGATCTGGGGCTTCTCGTATTCGAACTTGGGCCAGGGGTCGCCTTCAGCCCAGCGGACATCAGTAGCACCGTCAGGGGACATGCGCTTACCGTCTGCGTCAAGACGGTAGACCCTGATTTCATGCAGAGGCTTGGTGAACAGATCCTGGCGCTTGCGGCGGATCATGTCGTATACGCGGTCACCGCATTCGGCACCGATCTCGCAGTTACGCTCGCGGAGGATTTCCTCGATGAGGTTGTTCTTGTTGGTAGTAAGGTTCAGACCGGGGTTCTTTTCCTCAATCTTGCCAAGACCTACGCGTGCGCGGACAATATTGATGTCATCAAGAGCGCCGGTAAGGTCGCCTGTTTCAGCCTTTGCTTCTGCACGGATGAGGTACATTTCAGCAAGACGGATGTAAGCTACGCCGATGTATGCATCTTCCATCTTGGCATTGGAATAGTCGAGCATCCATTTGAACTTCCTGTAATTGGAAGCGCCGTCATCGGAACCTGCATCACCGAAGTTGTCCTTGTCGAAATACATTGCACCGCCAACCCAGAGGTCTGCGTAGGCCTTGCCATTGTAGTCAAAACCTGCGGGCAGGGACTGTCTGGGAACGGAAATGGTCTCGTAGAGGCGGGGGTCACGGTCGGCGAAGATGTCGATTCCGGTGGGGTTCTTGCCCTTGCCGTAGATATCGGCATAAGGGAAGTTGCGGCCGTCCTGCATGCCGAAGCATTCCATGAGTTCGTTGGTGGGAACCTGGCCGCCCTGACGTACGCAGTCAAGGCACCAGCCGTTCCATCCCCATCCCCAGCCGTTCACTCTGGAGCCGTTAACGACATCATCGCTGAGATAGATTGAAGGATGTACGTCAAAGATCTTTTCGTGATGGGTTTCGTCATTGCGGTAGCGGTATGCCCTGCGGTATGCGGTGCGGTATCCTGCCTCGTCCTCCGTAGTGGGCTGCACAAGTGCGTAGTAGTTGCCGTTTGCAGCGTTGTCGTTGAAGAAGTCTTCGCAGGCGTCAAGGCACTTCTTCCAGAGGCTTGCGTCATAGCCGCCGAACCATACGTGCTCGATGTTGGTGAACTCGGTGGTCTTGTCGGCAGTGTACTCCATGTAGGGCTTGTCGCTGTTGAAGAGGGGAGATGCTGCGAACATCCATACCTTTGCGCGGAGGGCGCGTGCGGCAGCCTTGGTCAGACGGCCGGACCACTGGCCGATGTCGGCATTGGGAACGTTCCAGACGTATCCGGGCTCGTTGATGGCGCAGACGATGAGGGAATCGATGAACTCGACGGTCTCCTTTGCGGTAGAACGGCCTCCGGTGAAGTTTTCACCCACGCCGTAGGCTCTTCTTGCAAGGCAAAGGCCGCCGAAGTTGCGGAAAGCGTCGAAATAGCGGCTTGCCATGATGGTGTAAGCCTCACCGCGAAGGCGGCTCTTCTCGTCGTCAGCCATGTCGGGAACCCTGTCGATGTTCTCGATGATCTGCCAGCATTTGCGAACGGTCTCATAGATGGAGACACGGCCGCCGGCAACATCGCCGAGGGACCTTGTGGAATATGAGAACTTGCCCATGAAGTTACCGTTGTTGGTATCCTGGGCGTCCTCTGTAAGGCCGCCGGTATAGTAGCTCTGCTTGGGACCGCCCCAGCCGCAGTAGCAGTGGTAGGAATCGCCCAGAACGTCGATCGGGGCGCCGTTCATCATGTTTCCTGCGGTGTAGGTGCAGTAGAGCTGTCCGTAGGCACTCCACAGGAAGTTGCGGGTGTACTCTGCCTTTGTGAAGACAGTGTCGATGTTGACATCCACGCCCGGAGCCTTCTCAAGGAAGGCGTCGCCAACTGCGAAGCGGTCTACGCAGGATGCGGCGAACATGGAGCAGAGTCCCAGCGTCAATATAATATTGTATATCTTTTTCATATTCGTACCGGAATTAGAAGTTAAGCTGTGCACCGATGTTCACGACGCGGGTCATAGGATAGCGCACGCCGTAGTCGAGGCCTGAGCCGGGAGCTTCCGGGTCGTTGCCGTCGAACTCGGAGAAGGTGAGGAGGTTCTGTCCGGAGAGGTATACCCTGATGTAGTTGAAGAACGGCATGCTCTTGGGCTTGTTGAAGGTATAGCCGATTTCTACGTTCTTCAGACGGACATACTTGGAGTCAATCATCCATGCCTGGGAGTCACGGTTGTTGTGAACCCTGTTGGTGAAGGAAATACGGGGAAGTATTGCATTGGGGTTGTCCTCGGTCCAGGAATTGTCTGCCACCCACTGGGTAAGGGCCGATGTGTTGGTGGAGCCGAACTGGTCGCGGAAGTAACCGTTGAGCTGGCGGCTCACATGGTCTGCACCCGTCCACAGCATGGAGAAATCGAATCCCTTGTAATGGAGTGAAGTGTTTAGGGAGTAAGTGATTTCAGGAGTGTCGGTGTAGCCGAGGGGCTTCTGGTCGTTGGCGTCGATGACACCGTCGCCGTTGAGGTCTACATAGACTGCATCACCGTATTTGAGGGTGACGTTCTGGTCGGGCATAGGGACGCCGTATTTTTCCATGTAGCGGTCCTCTGTGCCGGGCTGGTAGAACTCGAAGAGGTCATAGCCGAAGCGCTGTCCTACGGGAAGGCCGGTGTGCTTGAGGTATGCATACAGAGGCTCAACCTCGAGCATCTCGATAATCTGGTTCTTTGCGTAGGAGATGTTGGGGGAAATGGAGTAGCGGAAGTCGCCGATCCTGTCTTCCCAGTTGAGGGTGATTTCGTAACCGTGGTTCTTCACGCGGCCTTCGTTCACATAGCTTGAAGGCAGGGAAGTAACTGCGGGCAGGGTGGATTCGTTGGACACGAGGATGTGGTTACGGTCCTCCCAGAAGAAATCTACATAAGCGTGCAGGCGCTCCTTGAGGAAGGCTACGTCGACACCCAGGTTGATCTTCTTTGCGGTTTCCCAGGTAACGTTGGGGTTGCCGGCGGTAAGTTCCTTGACTGCCTGCAGCCATTCGCCGCTGGTTCCGAAGTTTGCACCGCGGTTCTGAGGGTTGGTAGTCATCGAGCCCTTGTAGAACTGCCATGCGCCGGGGAGATAGAGGAAACGTGCACCGTTGGTGTTGTCGTTACCTACGATACCGTAGGAACCGCGGAGCTTGAGGTAGCCGATGAAGTTCTTGAGAGGCTCCCACCACTTTTCGCTGGAAGGAATCCAGCCCACGGAAACTGACGGGAAGAGGCCGTAGCGCTTGCCGGGGGCGAAGTTCTCGGAACCGTTGTAACCGATGTTCAGGTCAAGCATGTACTTGGTTGCGTAGTCGTAGGTGATACGGCCGACAAGTCCTACATAGCCCTTGGGGATGGACTGGTAGAGGCTGTTGTCGGAATCCCAGGGATAATAAGTCTTGCTCTGGTTGTAGAGGAGCAGGGCGCCGATGTTGTGCTGGCCGAAGCGGCGGTTGTAGTCGAAGCTTGCTTCTGCATACCAGTTGCGGCTTCCCCATTTGCTTTCGCTGTAGGGAATGGGCCAGGTAACGCCTTCCTTGCGGAGGACTTCCTTGCCGTCCACTATGGTAGCTACATACTGGACACCGGTGCCGTAGCCGTTCTGGCGGTTCTTCTGGGCGGTGTACTCAGAGTTGTATGAGGCTTTTGCCTTGAAGCTCAGGCCCTTGGTGAGAGCATCGAGGTTGAGCTTGTACTGGATGTCGAAATTGAGGACGTTGGTGCTCTCATCAACATAGCCAAGGTTGTAGTAGTTTGAGAGGGCGTCACGGTCATAGGGACCTACGATGTTCTCGTCGGAGACGATGTGACGGCCCAGTGCGTCCACGCCGCTGCCTGCGTAGGGAGTTGCACCCTGCAGGTAACGGAAGAGGAAACCTTCACCGCCGCCCATTGTGGTACGCTCCTGCATGCGGCCGCCCAGGGTGATGGACAGCTGGCTGATCTTGGAGACGTCGATATCGAGGTTGGCGCGGTAGTTCAGACGCTGGTAGTCAAAGGTTTCGTTCTTGTTGCTGGAGAAAGTCTTGAACAGTGAGTTCTGATTGAGGAAACCTGCCGATACGAAGTAACGTACACGGTCTGTACCGCCGTTTACGTTCACGTTGGCCTGCTCCTGCCATGCAGAATCGTTCATGATGTAGCCAATCCAGTCCATGCTGGGGAAGGTGGTGGGCATGTCACCCAGACGGAAGTGCTCCATGACATCCTGGCTGAAACGGATACCGTCACCGGCGTAAGGGGTGTAGTCGGTGATGTTGGCGGTTCCGGGCCACTGTGTCACGGGGCGGGTATCGG
This sequence comes from Bacteroidales bacterium, assembly GCA_017458265.1. GTDB lineage: Bacteria > Bacteroidota > Bacteroidia > Bacteroidales > UBA932 > Cryptobacteroides. The sequence goes on from JAFTFV010000025.1 coordinate 72,715, forward strand.
TAATCTGCGTGTAGTTCCACATCTTGCCGTAGGTATAGGAATCGGCAAAGTCGATGAACTTGGAGATGCTCTGCACTGCGGCGCTGGCCGATGCGGTGACGGAGGCCTTTCCTTCGGTACCACGCTTGGTGGTTACGAGGATGACGCCGTTAGCGCCGCGCACACCGAACACTGCGGTTGCCGATGCATCCTTCAGGACGGAGATACTCTCGATTTCGTTGGCGTCCAACTGTGAGAAGGAACGCTCGACGCCGTCCACCAGGACCAGAGGTTCAGCGCTGTTCAGGGATCCGACGCCACGGATGCGGATGACAGGTTCATCGGCACCGGGCATACCGGAAGGCTGGACTGCCGAAACGCCGGGGAGGTTACCCTGGAGGGCGTTTGCCACGTTGGCCACAGGGGCCTTGAGAAGTTCGTCGCTGCCTACTGCGGATACAGCACCTGTAATTGTCACCTTCTTCTGCTGGCCGTAAGCGATGACCACGGCCTCGTCAAGGGCCCTTGATTCGGGCTCCAGGGTGACGGTTAAGTTTCGTCCGGTAACCTGGACAGCCTGCGTGGTGTAGCCGATGCAGGAAATCTCGAGCACGGCTCCACTGGGGGCAGAGATGACAAAGTTACCGTCCAAATCTGTGATGGTTCCGGTCCTGGTCCCTTGTATGACCACGCCGGCTCCAATCAGCCCTTCTCCCTGCTCATCCAGGACTTTGCCTTCCACACGCAGATTCTGTGCGAAAGAGTGTACGGGCATAAGGAGCAAAAGCACCATAAGACCGAACAGATGAGCCAGTTTTCTACTTTTCATCATTTTTGGTTGGATTAGATGGTTGTAAAATTTTGGTTATTGAATTTAGTTGTACATTTTCACAGTTACAAAGGTCGCAAGCTTTCTCCAATATATACGTGCGCGGGGAAACAATTCTTATAAACAATGAAACATGGCCCGAATTTTTGATACAAAAAGTGTCAATTTTGAGAAAATCGGCCCCAAAGTAACGGTTTTGATACAAAATGTTCCCAAACTGCTAAATTTGTATCAAAAAGGTAAAACAATGTGCCATGGCAAACGCCCTTGATTAAGACTAATGCGTAAATTTGCATTGATATAAACCGCATCGCAAGTATATGAAAAATACAAGCCTTCCAATCCTCTTCTGCGCCTGTCTCATGGCAGCTTTCTCATGTGGAAAAGACGAGCCTCAAAGCCGTCCCGACGTCGTCATTCCCACAAAACCGGAGAACGAAACCCCTGAAAATACCGGGGACTATTCGCTTGGAGAGCTTGCAGCCATGCAGGGAATAAAGCTGGGCGCCGCTTTCACATACTGGGAGTACAGGCTCAACGCCCAGGTCCCGCAGATTCTCACCCGCGAGTTTGATGCCGTCACCTTCGGCAATGAAATGAAGCACGACGCCATCGTAAAGGCAAACGGCACCATGGACTTCTCCACCGCAGACGAGATGGTCCGGTGGACAAAGGACTGTGGCGTGGAGCTTTTCGGCCATGTCCTTGGCTGGCACAGCCAGCAGCAGACCGACTATCTGAATACCCTCAAGGATGACGCCGCCGTGGACGAGGCCTTCAAGAACTACGTCTACGGCATGATGGAGCATTTTGACGTATACGCCTGGGATGTGGTGAACGAGACCTTTGCCGACGGTGGCAACGGTGCCTTCCGCACTGTCTACACCACCCAGCCGGCAAACCACGTCTACGTATGGGGCTCGCACTATCCCAGCACCAAGGACTGGGTTGACAAGGCTTTCCAGTATGCGGCCGACGCCTGCAAGAAATATGGCAAGACCCCCGTCCTCTACATCAACGACTACAATCTGGAGACCGATCCCGGCAAGCGAAACGGCCTCTGCGACTACGCCAAGAATAACCCCAACGTAACTGGCGTCGCCACTCAGATGCACATAGACATGGCCATCCCGGACCTCAAGAACAAGATATCGGAAACCCTCAAGGCCCTTGTTGCCACCGGCAAGATGGTGCGTATCGCAGAACTTGACATCAAGACGCAGGACATCAACGCCCAGGCCGATATGTTCCGCTACATCTTCGAGCAGTACATAGCCATAGTCCCCGCTGCCCAGAGGGGTGGCATCACCTTCTGGGGTATCAATGACAAGGATTCCTGGGTAGGGGAGGAGAACCACCCTCTCCTCTGGATGGACTCCGTATACAACAAGAAACCCGCATACGACGAAATCTACAACTTCCTCCTTGAACTCAACGGCCTCAACTCATAAATTTGTATATTTGTAAAAACTAATACAAAACAGAAATGTACCTTTTAGGTTATGATATCGGCAGCTCTTCCGTAAAGGCGTCCCTGGTTGACGCCCAGAGCGGAAAATGCGTAGCCAGCGCCTTCTACCCCAAGCAGGAGGCCCCCATTATCTCCAAGAAGGCCGGCTGGGCCGAACAGGACCCCTCCATGTGGATGGGAAACCTCCGCCTCGCCACGGAAGACGTCCTCCACCAGCTTGGTGAAATTATCCCCCACAGGGCCCAGCTGGACCTTGCCGATGCCGTCGCAGCCATCGGCATATCCTACCAGATGCACGGCTTGGTGTGCGTGGACAAGGACCTGAATGTCCTGAGGCCGTCCATCATCTGGTGCGACTCCCGCGCCGTTCCCTACGGCCAGAAGGCCTTCGAAACCCTCGGCAAGGACTGGTGCCTTCCGCACCTTCTGAACTCTCCTGGCAATTTCACGGCCGCAAAGCTTGCCTGGGTGAAGGAGAACGAGCCGGAGCTCTACTCCCGCATCTGGAAGATAATGCTACCCGGAGACTATATCGCCATGCGCCTCACCGGCAGCGTGTGTTCCACCGTCAGCGGCCTCTCAGAAGGCATTTTCTGGGATTTCCAGGCCGACAAGCCCTCTGCCGAACTCCTGAACTACTTCGGTTTCGACGCCTCAGTCTTGCCGCAGGTGAAGCCCACCTTCGGCATTCAAGGTACCCTAACCAAGGAGGCTGCCGGCTTGCTGGGCCTCAAGGAAGGCACCCCTGTCACTTACCGCGCCGGAGACCAGCCCAACAACGCCCTCAGCCTGAACGTCTTCAACCCCGGTGAAATCGCATCCACCGCAGGCACTTCCGGCGTCGTGTACGGCGTTATCGACAAAGTGAACTATGACCCTCTCTCCCGCGTGAATACCTTCGCGCACGTTAACCACACCGCTGCCGATCCCCGCCTTGGCGTTCTCCTCTGCATCAACGGCACCGGCATCCTCAATTCCTGGATGCACCGCAACGTGGCACCGGAGCTCAGCTATCCCCAGATGAACGAGCTGGCCGCAAAGGCTCCCATCGGCAGTGAGGGCGTGTCCATCCTGCCCTTCGGCAACGGGGCCGAACGCATGCTCGAAAACCGCGAATGCGGATGCAGCGTCCATGGCCTTAACTTCAACCGCCACGGCCAGGCCCACCTCCTCAGGGCCGCTCAGGAGGACATCGTCTTCTCCTTCCAGTACGGCATCGAAATCATGCAGCAGATGGGCCTCAAGGTAGACAAGATACACGCCGGCAAGGCCAATATGTTCCTGTCTCCCATCTTCCGTGAAACCCTTGCAGGCGTTTCCGGAGCCACCATCGAACTCTACGATACCGACGGCTCCGTGGGCGCAGCCAAGGGAGCCGGCATCGGCGCTGGTATCTACAAGGACAACCGCGAAGCCTTCTCCACCCTGGAACGCCTCGCCGTCATCCTCCCTTCCCACCAGGACGAGTACCGCTCCGCCTACGAAAAATGGAAAACGCACCTGTCATTCTGAACGAAGTGAAGAATCTAAATCATTAATATTATGGCAAAAGAGTATTTCCCTACCATCGGCAAGATTCCCTTCGAGGGAACTGCCAGCAAGAATCCCCTTGCATTCCATTATTATGAGCCCGAGCGCGTAGTCGCCGGAAAGCCCATGAAGGACTGGCTCAAGTTCGCAATGGCCTGGTGGCACACCCTGGGCCAGGCCTCTTCCGACCCCTTCGGCGGCCAGACCCGCTCTTACGAATGGGACAAGGGCGAATGCCCCTACTGCCGTGCACGCAACAAGGTTGACGCCGGTTTTGAAATCATGCAGAAACTCGGCATCGAGTACTTCTGCTTCCACGACATCGACCTCGTCGAAGACTGCGAAGACATCGCCGAGTATGAGGCCCGCATGAAGGACGTTACCGACTACCTCGTCGAAAAGATGAAGGAAACCGGCATCAAGAACCTCTGGGGCACTGCAAACGTGTTCGGCAACAAGCGTTACATGAACGGCGCCGGCACCAACCCTCAGTTCGACATCGTCGCACGCGCTGCCGTCCAGATCAAGAACGCCATCGACGCCACCATCAAGCTTGGCGGTACCAGCTATGTGTTCTGGGGCGGCCGTGAAGGCTACTACAGCCTCCTTAACACTCAGATGCAGCGTGAGAAGGACCACCTCGCAAAGCTCCTCACCGCAGCCCGTGACTATGCACGCGCAAAGGGCTTCAAGGGAACCTTCCTCATCGAGCCCAAGCCCATGGAGCCCACAAAGCACCAGTACGACGTGGACACAGAGACCGTCATCGGCTTCCTCCGCGCAAACGGCCTTGACAAGGACTTCAAGGTGAACATCGAGGTGAACCACGCCACCCTTGCCGGCCACACCTTCGAGCACGAACTCACCGTTGCCCGCGAGAACGGCTTCCTTGGCTCAATCGACGCAAACCGCGGCGACGCCCAGAACGGCTGGGATACAGACCAGTTCCCCGTAGACCCTTACGATCTCACCCAGGCCATGATGCAGATCATCCTGGGCGGCGGCCTCGGAAACGGCGGTACCAACTTCGACGCCAAGCTCCGCCGCTCATCGACAGACCCCGATGACATCTTCATCGCACACATCAGCGCAATGGATGCCATGGCACACGCCCTCCTCAACGCTGCTGCAGTTCTTGAGGAAAGCCCTCTCTGCAAGATGGTTGCCGACCGCTACGCCAGCTTCGACTCCGGACTCGGAAAGAAGTTCGAGGAAGGAAAGGCTACCCTCGAAGACCTCTACGAGTATGCCCTCAAGGCAGGCGAGCCCGTTGCCGCCTCCGGCAAGCAGGAGCTCTACGAAACCCTCCTCAACCTCTACGCCAAGTAGAAAAATCAAGGTCCGGCTCAATTGAACCGGACCTTATTCTTTAATTGCGCTGGCCTTTGCCTGAGCCGCCCTGATGGGGCCGATGCTCGCCGGGACCGCCGGGGCGGTTGCCGCCGCCGAGCCTTCCTATCTGCTGATGGCGGAAGCGCTCCTCAGAGAGGACGAGCTTTGCCACCTTATCGGCAGGAAGGACCTTGGCATACTTTGCGGGGGCTTCATACTCGATGGCGTCTACGGCTTTCTTTGCCTTAAGGTACTCATCGAGCAGTTTCTTTGTGTCCTCGCCACCGTCTACGGCCTGCTTGAGGGCTTTCATGGCCTCAAAGGACTTCCCGAAGGCTTCCCTCTTCTGGGCCTGGATGTCATTGTAGACGGGCCAGAAAGCCTGGGCTTCGGATTCTGTGAGATTGAGTTCGGAGGTGATGAAAGCCACCTGCTCTGAACGCATCTTTTCACGGAAATCGTTCTTGGCGGCTTTCTTTGCCTCTTTGTTCTGTGCGAATACTGCTGCGCTGCATACAAGCGCAATTGCAAGGGTACTAATAATTTTCTTCATAACTAACCAATTCTTCAAGAGTTAAACCATCGTCGACAAGATAGTTCACAATGTCATCCTCCGTAAGGGTGTATTCCGGGAGTTCGGGAAGCATGCAGTCAGAGTCCAGCGACTGTGCCAGATAAGACATGTATGTCCAGTCTTCGGACGGGGAAACCTCTTCTGTGGAAACGGCCGTTTTCCTCAGGATGAAATTTCCGGCTGCGGCGATGAGCACAAGTGATGCCGCGTAAGCGATGTAGGGCATTATGCGCGTCACAAGGCCTGGCCGCTTTTCCGCTGCGGGTATCTGAAGAAGCCTGTCCTGCAGGTTCTCCATATATCCTTCCGGGGTGAATATGTCACTATGCTTTGTCATAACTGCTTATTTAGACACATTTGAATCGGAAAGGTTTAATCTGATTTTTTCCTGCGCAAGATGATATGACGCCTTGAGGGCTCCGACGGAGGTTCCGGTGATTGCCGATATCTCCTCGTAGGAGAGGTCGTCCCAGTAGCGCATGACGAACACCTGGCGCTGTTTTTCGGGGAGGCGGGCCACTGCGCAGGAGAGACGGCGTTCGGCCTCGGTGCCGTTGAAATAGGGATCGGCAAGGATTTTTCTCTCGGTTTCCGCGTCGATGGAAGTGAAGCGGAGGGCGGCGCGCACCTTTTCCCTGCGGAGGAAGTTCAGCGCCTCGTTTGTGGCGATGCGCCAGACCCACGTGCTCATGGAAGAATCCCCGCGGAAGGAGGGGAGTGCGGCCCAGACCTTTATGAAAACTTCCTGGAGTATGTCATCGGCATCCTCATGGCTGGAGACCATGCGGCGCACGTGCCAGTAGAGTTTCTCGCTCTCCTCACGGACTATTTTGTTGAAAAGTTCTTCCATCGGCGTATCCATCAAGCACAAGCCGTGCCAAAAATTTTGTTTTTACCCTGGAAATGCGTAGCTTTAGAAAAATTTCGAACTTATGGAAAGAACATGGCGCTGGTTTGGCAAGAAGGATAAGATCACCCTTGCCATGCTTAGACAAATCGGGGTGGAGGGAATAGTCACAGCCCTTCACGACGTCCCCCTCGGACAAGTCTGGACACGGGAAAAGATTCATGAGCTGAAGGAGTACATCGAAAGCTACGGCATGCGCTGGAGCGTGGTGGAAAGCCTTCCCGTGGTGGAAACCATCAAATACGGAGGCCCTGACCGCGATGAGCAGATAGAGGTCTACAAGGAGTCCCTGAGAAACCTTGGCCTCGAGGGCATCCACACCATCTGCTACAATTTCATGCCCGTTCTGGACTGGGCCCGCACAGACCTTGCCCACAGCAACCCCAACGGCGCAACCAACCTGTATTTCAACTATGCCGAATTCGCCTACTTCGACATCTATATCCTAAGGCGCCCCGGCGCACGTGAGGAATGGGCTGCCTTCAAGTTCCCGGAAGGCGTTGGAGAAGGCAGGAATGTCCTTGCAGAGGCCGATGAACTTGCCAAGACAATGACCCCCGAAAAGGACCACAAACTGGTGGAGAACATCGTCATTAAGACCCAGGGCTTCGTTTCCGGCAATTTTTCCGAGAACGATGAAGCCCCGGTCCAGAAGTTCCGCGAGTTCCTTGACTTATATAAAGGTATAGACAAGGCGCAGCTCAGGGCCAACATGAAGTATTTCCTGGAGGCCATCATGCCCACCTGCGAAGAGTACGGCATGAACATGTGCGTCCACCCGGACGACCCTCCCATCGAAATCCTCGGCCTTCCCCGTATCGTGAGAACGGAAGAGGACATCCGCTGGTTCCTTGACGCCGTGCCCAACAAGCACAACGGGCTCACTTTCTGCGCCGGTTCACTCAGCGCAGGAGCATATAACAACGTGGTGGAAATGGCCCGCGAGTTCGCACCAAGGACACATTTCGTACATTTAAGATCCTGCCACATCTTCCCCAACGGAGACTTCACCGAAGCCAGCCACCTCGGCGGCCGCGCAGACATAGTAGAACTCTGCCGCATCTTCGAGAAGGAGAATCCTGAACTTCCCATGCGCGTAGACCATGGTATGACCTTCACCGACGAGCCCGGCGGCATCATGGACGAATCTACCCACGGCCACAACGCCGGCTACACCCTTCTTGGCCGAATGTTCGCAATGGGACAGGTGCAGGGCATCCTCGCTACCGTAGACCGCGAACTTGGAATCGAATACAGACAACCCGGATTTTTTGACTAGTATGAAGCTTACAGATATCCTCAGCGGTTCATTCAATGCCGCAGAGTGGGAAGCCAAGGGCTACCAGGTCCCGAAGTTTGACATCAAGGCCGTGCGCGAAAAAACGGCCAAAGAGCCCACCTGGGTGCATTTCGGCGGCGGAAACATCTTCCGCGCCTTCCCCGCGGCGCTCCTTAACGACGCCCTCAATACGGGCCGATATGACCGCGGCGTAATCGTAGCCGAAACCTTCGACTTCGAAGTGGTTGACAAAGCCTATCGGCCCTACGACAACCTCTCCCTGTGCGTGAATCTCTGCTCTGACGGCAGCATCGAGAAAAAGGTCATCGCCTCCGTCACAGAGGCCCTCAAGGCCGATTCCCGCTTCCCCGACTGGGACCGCCTCAAGGCCATTTTCCGCAGCCCGTCCCTGCAGATGATATCCTTCACCATCACGGAAAAAGGCTACGGCTTCAACGAGGCAGATCTCGCCCGCGGACTTGACGCCGCCTTTGCAATGGGTAAGGTCACTGCCCTTCTCCTGGAGCGCTACAACGCCGGAGAACTGCCCCTCACCGTCCAGTCCATGGACAACTGCTCCCACAACGGAGACAAGGTGAAGGCGGGCGTTTTCGCCTATGCCCAGCGCTGGGTGAAGGGTGGCATAGCCCCTCAGGGCTTCCTTGACTATCTCTCAGACCAGACTAAGGTCACCTTCCCCTGGTCCATGATAGACAAGATTACCCCTCGCCCTCACCAGAAGGTGAAAGAGCTCCTTGAGGCCGATGGTTTCGAAGACAACAACTACATCGAGACGGAGAAGCACACCTTCACCGCACCCTTCGTGAATGCAGAGGAAGTCCAGTACCTTGTGATAGAGGACAGCTACACCAACGGCCGCCCCCCGCTTGACCTTGGCGGCGCCCTCTACACCACGCGCGAGACCGTAGACAAGGTGGAGACCATGAAGGTCACCACCTGCCTGAACCCCCTCCACACCGCGATGAGCATCTACGGCTGCATGCTTGGGTATACGCTCATATCGGCAGAGATGAAGGACGATGACCTCAGGGCCTTCATCCAGAAGATTGGCTATATAGAGGCGATGCCGGTGGTGGTGGACCCGGGAATCCTGAACCCGTACGAGTTCATCGGCGCGGTGATTAACCGCCGTCTGCCAAACCCCTTCATGCCGGACGCTCCCCAGCGCATTGCGATGGATACTTCCCAGAAGCTGCCCATCCGCTTTGGAGAGACGCTGAAGAAGTACATCGCCCGCGGCCTGGACAAGTCCAACCTGGTCCTCATCCCGCTGGTACTGGCAGGATATGCCCGCTACCTCAAGGGCCTCGATGACAACGGAGCACCTTTCAGCCCCTCACCGGATCCAATGCTGGAGGAGCTGCAGGCCATAGTCGCTCCTCTGGAGCTTGGAAAGCCGGAGCAGGACTGGAGCTGCCTCAGGGTGCTTTTCAGCAGGAAGGATGTCTTCGGCCTTGACCTGTATGAAGCCGGTCTTGGAGAGCAGATAGAAGGCATGGTCCGCGAGCTCTACGCCGGCCCCGGTGCCGTCCGCTCCACCCTGCACAAATACGTCATCGCCAGGTAAAGCGCACAGTCTATAGGCAAATAATAGCCACTATGCAAAAAGATACATGCAGAAGCCGATGCCGGAGAGAAGTGAGAAGAGGAAGGTGGATATCACCAGAAGCGGGAGCATGGGGTCGAGGGCACGGCCGGTGCGCTGCCATACGCCCCTTAGGTGAATAACGTAAAGGGGAAGGGTGATGACGAAGAGCCAGTGGCGCCAGTCGGGCCAGTTAAGAAGGCAGAAAACCACCATACACACCCATCCAAGGCATATCAGCACGCTCTGGTAAATCTTTGCATTACGCTCTCCGAGCTTTATGGCAACGGTTACGCGGTTCACGGCGTCCGTCTTCATGTCACGGATGTTGTTCAC
>JAFTFV010000026.1 GCA_017458265.1 Bacteroidales bacterium
CAGCTTGACAGCGCGTACAGGGCCGAACATCCCGAACTCGACCAAGCTGCAGTTCCGGCAGAACAGGCTGCTCCTGTCTATTCCGATTCCCTTCTGAACAAGGCTGCAGCAGCCGAGTCTCAGCTTGTAACGCTGGAAAATGAAAAGCTTCAGGTTACCTTTACTACCCGCGGCGCACAGCCGTATTCAGTAAAGGTCAAGGATTATACAACCTACAGCAAGGAAGACCTTGTTCTCCTTCAGCCGGAGAAGACCAGCCTTGGTTTTACGGTTTATGCCCCTACGGCTATCGACACCAGGAAGTTCACCTTCCAGTATATTCCCGAGGCCTCTTCTGATTCAACAGTGGTTATGCGCCTTCCTGTAGGCGGCGGTTACATCGAGCAGAAATATACGCTCCTCAAGGACTCCTACTCCATGAATGAGGCTCTTTCATTCGTGGGCATGAACCTGGATCCCAGCCGCTCCAGGAGCATTTCCGTGGATTTCGAAGCTACAATCGCCCGCCTTGAAAAGGGCTACAAGAACGAGACTCAGTACTCCCGCCTTAACTATTACTTCCCGGACGACAAGAAGCCCGAGAACATCGGCAACGGCCGCAAGGGTTCCAAGCGTTTTAACAACAATATCGAGTGGTTCGCTTTCCAGCAGCAGTTCTTCAGCGCCATCATGCGTGCTCCTGAAAACTTCTCCTACGGCGAGTTCGCCATCGATTTCGTTCCCAAGGACAGCCCCAGCCACGACCTCATGAACTGCAGCGCTCAGATGCAGGCAGACCTTAAACTGGCTGGAGGCGACGGTACCGCCAACTTCGAATTCTACTTCGGCCCCAACAACTACAAGGGCCTGAAGGCTTATGACCATGCATATGAGAAGGTGATTCCTCTGGGCGGAAAGATTATCGGCGTGTTCACAAAATACGTCATCATCCCCCTGTTCGACTGGCTCAGCCGCTTTATTTCGAACTTCGGCATCATCATCCTCATAATGACGATCTTCATCAAGATTGTCGTGCTTCCGTTCGCATACAAGAGTTATTCTTCATCGGCACAGATGCAGGCGCTGAAGCCGTACATCGACAAGATCAACGCCAAGTATCCCAAGCAGGAAGATGCCATGAAAAAGCAGCAGGAGACCATGGAACTGTACAGGAAGGCAGGAGTGAACATGATGGGAGGCTGTCTCCCGATGCTCCTCCAGCTGCCTATCCTCTGGGCCATGTTCCGTTTCTTCCCGGCATCCATCGAGCTCCGTCAGGAACCCTTCCTCTGGGCAGAAGACCTCTCTGCATATGACGATGTGATTCACTGGGGCACCAGCATCCTGGGTATGGACCATATCTCCCTCTTCGCACTTCTGATGGCTGCATCCATGTTCTTCTACAGCAAGATTACCATGCAGGGCCAGAATACAGGAGATGATCCCAACGCCAAGATGATGCGTGCGATGAGCCTCTACATGATGCCCATCATGATGTTCTTCGTCTGTAACAACCTGTCATCCGGTCTTAGCTACTACTACCTTCTTTCCAACCTCATCACGATGCTTGAGACATGGATTATCCGCAAGTGGATCGTGAAACCGGAGAAGGTCATTGCCAAGCTCAAGGCAGCAGAGAACAAACCTGTACCAAAGAGCAAATGGCAGCAGAGGCTTGAAGAAGCCCAGAAGATGCAGCGTGAAATGCAGAAACAACAGCAGAAAGGACGTAAGTAATGATAGCTGAAGCCTTGAATAGACTAAGAGCGGCCATCCCCCAGGGGGTGGCCCTCGTCGCTGTATCCAAGTTCCATCCCGTGGAAAGGTTGCAGGAAGCGTACGATGCCGGGCAGCGCATTTTTGCCGAAAGCCGCCCCCAGGAACTTGCAGCAAAGGTTCCGCAGCTTCCTTCCGATATCGAGTGGCATTTCATCGGCCACCTTCAGACCAACAAATTGAAGCTGGTTCTCCCGTACGTCTCCCTTGTCCAGTCCGTTGATTCCTTCCATCTCCTGGAAGCGATCAATAACTGGGGTGCTCAGAACGGCAAGGTCATCAACGTCCTTCTTGAACTTCACCTTGGCGCAGAAGAAACCAAACAAGGATTCACGGAAGAGGAGATTGTTTCGTTGATCGGCAAAGAGGAAGACTGTGCTTCTGAAAACTGTTGCCGCCCACGGCACATGAGTGGGAGGGGCCCATTGGCGGCAGGGAATGGGGGAAAGCTTGCTTTCACACAGGCCCTGATGGCAATGGGAGGGACGAGGACCGAAGGTCCGAGGTTTTCAGAAGCACAGTCTTCCTCTTTGCCAAATGTAAATATCATTGGTATTATGGGTATGGCAACCAATACTGATGACATGGATGTGGTAGAAAGGGATTTTGCAAGGATTGAGAGGCTGTTCAAGAGGATTCAGGCTGTGAATCCTGCAATACGTGAACTGTCCATAGGAATGTCTGCCGACTGGCAGATTGCGGTGAAGCACAGTGCAACTATGGTGCGCATCGGCACGGATATTTTTGGACCGCGTGAAATGTAATTCATTGATATATATGTAATTAAGCAAAAGGCTTTCCCCGAAAACGAGGAAAGCCTTTTGCTTAAATGGCTGATAAACAGCCGTTTGCATTTCACGCTGCTACACGAGGAATGTTGCCACGAGAGCGAGAATAGCGTAGAGCTCAGGATAAGCGGCAAGGATCATGGTGTTGGTCTGGAGATTGTGTCCCTGGCCGATACCTACGATACCGTTTGCGCAAACCTGACCCTGACGGATACCGGAGAGGAGGCAGACAAGGCCTACGCCAAGACCCACGCCAAAGAAGAGGGGACCGTTGGCTGTTACGTCCTTGCCGAGAACCCAGAGGATAAATGCGAGGAAGCCGTACAGACCCTGGGTAGCGGGCATGGCGGAGAGAATCATGTAGCTCGAGAATTTCTCAGGTGCTTTTTTCATGGCGCCCTCTGCAGCATTGCCGGCGATAGTTGTGCCGATTGCGCTGCCGACACCGGAGAGGCCAAGCATGAGCCCCAGTCCGAGATAACCTAAAATTTCGTTCATAGTGATTTGTTTTTATTTTGTTTGTTGTTTATTCAAAGGTCTGTAGAATCTTCCCGTGCCCTCGAAGCCGCTGTTCTTGAAATACTCTACGAATGTAAGACGCAGAGGATGCACGAACGCGCCGAGGCAGGAAAGTGCAAGGTTAAGGATATGCCCTATGAGAATGATGAAGGCAAACAGCAGCCAGTTGACGACTGGGATGTTTATGCCAAGCGTCATGCCTGCGAGCATGTTGAATGTGCTTCCCAGCATGCCGCCGGCAAGTCCAAGGGCGTAAAGCCTGAGGTAGCTGAGGACGTCGCCCATGAGGCCTGTAGCCGTATTGTAGGTGTCCCAAAGGCCGGAGCCGATGTTCAGGAGCGGGTTGCGGTGAAGGTCGTTAAGGATAAATATTCCAAGTCCTGAAACTATACCCAGAACGATAAGAATTATCTTGACTGCAGGCATGTCGATGACACCCAGAAGCGCAAGGCCTCCTGTAATTACGGCTCCTACTATAAGCAGAGTCCAGCCCCAGCTGCTGATGGTTTTTGCGAAGCCGAAGCGCTTCGTGTAGCAGATGCACTTGACAACCATTGCCAGGCAGATGTGGAAAATACCCACGCCGACAGCCAATGCCATCTGGGCGTCATAACCGGCCACGGTGCCGCTTATCATGACTTTCTTGAGCCATGAAGGAACCCATGTGGCTGCGTAGAGGTCGATTCCGAAGAATGTATGCAGGACAATGCCAACGATGAATGTTCCAACGCCCAGGATCATCACCAGAGGCGCCATGTCTGCCATGGAGGGAACTTTCTTCTTGAGGAACCAGCCGATGAGAATGAGCAGTATGCCGTAGCCGGCATCTCCCATACACATGGCAAAGAACAGCAGGAAGAAGGGTCCCAGGATTGGCGTAGGGTCGAATTCATCGTAGACGGGGCGGCCGTACATGTCAGTGAGAACCTCGAACTGACGGGCGAACCAGTTGTTCTTGAGTTTCACGGGAGGATTGTCGGCGGTCTTCGCTTCTTCCTTCAGGTAGAATACGCCAAGGGAGTCGACGGTTTCGGTGATTGTGCCGTCATTCTCCGTGGGAGCGTAACCCTCAAGCGTGACGATGGCGCCTTCTGCGGCGGGAGCAGCAGCTACTGTAGCAAGGTGCAGGTCAAGTTCAGACAGCTTTTCTGCCTTGTAGGCTTCAAGCTCGCCGATGCGCTCTTTTGCACCTGCCATACGTGCAAGCACCTTTTCGAAATGCTTCTTCTTCTCCTCGAGTTCCTTTTCCTTTGATGTGACATCTGCGGCAGGGGCTGCAATTTCTCCAGGGAGATTGTCCTCCCCGGCGACGGCAAACCAGACGCTGTTCTTGTCCTCATCTACGACGGAAAGTGCATATTCGTCGGCCCATTCCTGCTTGAAAAGCTTTTTGCCGATTACATGGAAGTGAAGGGGGATACCTGCATCCTTTAGTTTTGCGACGATGTCAGGATCGAATTTGCCCCATACTTTGGTGGAGTTGATTTCCTTCTCCAGTGCCTTGATGGCGTCTGAGTCTTCGCTGTAGCGCATCAGCATGCCGCCGGCAAGGCGCACGATATCTCCGTCGATTCTTTCGGGAACGGTGCCTGCAGGGATTTCTGCCTTGTTAAGCGCTTCGATGAGGCCGCTGACGAGTTCGATGTCGGCAAAGATGCGGCGTGATGTGTCATCTACGGGCTTGGTGCCGCGCGTGATATCCATCATGCCCAGTTCCTGAAGCTTTTCAACCAGTTCTTCCTGCTGTCCGTTCAGAAGGATGAAGGAGTATTTGGTCATCGGGGTTATCATAGCTCTGAGGCCTCCTCCTCCTCTTGGTGACGGTTTTTCACTATCTTTGAAGAAGCCTTGGAGAGGTTCTCCTCATCTTCCATATATCGTTTGATTTTGCGGATTGCCTCCTGATAGCCTGGTATCTGGACCTTCTCGTAAAGGTTTACCTTCTGCGTGGTCTTCTTTCGCTGCCAGTCAAGGATACGCGCCTTTTCCTTATATACTTCGGATTCGATTCCCAGGCGGGAGAGTTCCTTGAGGATGGCAATGCCGTCGGCATACCATGCGGGTTTCACGAATGCGTTGAAAGGCCGGATCTCGTAGTGAATCTCGCCAAGGGCAGGGGTCTTTACGCCTGCTACCTTCTTGGTGTACAGATCCACGTCGGTAATTGCAATCAGGCCGGGCTCAAATTCGTTCCAGAGGGCTGCAAGGTAATCGTAGCTTGCAAGGGCGGCTTCAAGTTCAGTCAGGAGACGTTCACTGTCGGCCTTGGCTTTGCGCACTTCCAGACGGAGGGCGCTCTCCTTGTTCTGAAGGGTAGGGAGGGCCCTCTGCCGGACTTTGAGCTGCTTGCCAAGCTCCGTCAGGGATGTTTTGTTATATTGAAATTTTATAGCCATTCAATGTTGAGATTTCTCGACTTTGCTCGAAATGACAAAGGGGTTGCTCGAAATGACAAACACTATTTTACCCAATACTTGTCAATAAGTGCCTGCTTGATGCCGGTTTCTGCGGGCGTGAAATACTTGCCGAAGAGTTTCCAGGCCCTGTCAAGCATCTCCGTGATGGTGATGTTGACGTCGATGGCAAGGAGGTCGCGGGCATAGTCCTTTGCATAATCAAGGCAGCGGTGGTCATAGTCGGAAAGGTCGAAGCCGTTCTCCAGCTTGGTCTTTGCGTTCTGGGCATCGGCATAGAGACGCACGGAGGCATTCATGACCTGGGAGTGGTCTTCGCGGGTTTTCTTGCCCTGTACCAGCTGTTTGAGTCGGGAAAGGCTGCGGAACGGGTCGATGATGACCTTGCCGGTGTCAGAGTCGGCACGGAGGAAGAGCTGGCCCTCAGTGATGTAGCCGGTGTTGTCCGGAATGGCGTGGGTAATGTCCCCGTCGTTCAGCGTGGTAACGGCTATGATGGTGATGGAACCGCCTGTAGGCAGCTGTACGGCCTTTTCGTAGATCTTGGCAAGGTCGGAATACAGGGAGCCTGGCATGGAGTCCTTGGAAGGAATCTGGTCCATACGGTTGGATACGATGGAGAGGGCATCGGCATAGAGGGTCATGTCCGTAAGGAGGACGAGCACCTTTTCGTTCTTTTCAACGGCGAAATACTCGGCTGCGGTGAGGGCCATGTCAGGGACGAGGAGGCGCTCCACGGGCGGGTTTTCGGTTGTGTTCACGAAGGAGATGATCTTCTCAAGGGCGCCGGCGCTTTCGAAGCTGTGGCGGAACATGAGGTAGTCGTCGTTGGTAAGGCCCATGCCGCCGAGGATGATCTTGTCAACGTCGGCGCGGAGGGCTACATCGGCCATGACCTGGTTGTAGGGCTGGTCAGGGTCTGCGAAGAAGGGAATCTTCTGGCCGGAGACAAGCGTGTTGTTAAGGTCGATGCCAGCGATGCCGGTGGGGATGAGCTCTGAAGGCTGGCGCCTCTTGTACGGGTTCACGGAAGGACCTCCGATCTGGCGCTCTTCGCCTTCGATTTCCGGACCGCCGTCAATGGGGTGGCCATATGCGTCGAAGAAGCGGCCTGCGAGCTGTCCGCTGACTTTAAGGGTAGGGGGCTCTCCGAGGAAAATGACCTCTGCATTGGTAGGGATGCCTTCTGTGCCTGAGAATACCTGGAGGGTAACAACGTCACCCTTGGTGCGCACAACCTGGGCAAGCTTTCCGCCAACTACGGCAAGTTCGTCGTTGGATACGCCCTTTGCCCGGAGCGAAACTGTGGCCTTTGTGATGCCGTCCAGTTTGGTATATATCTTTTGGTATGCTTTGTTTGCCATAGTGCTATGCGATCATTTTGTTCACGGATTCGTTGTAGGCGTAGAACTGCTCGCTCTTGTAGGGGGAGTAGTTCATCTGGCGAAGTTCGTTGATGAGGTTCTTGAAGAAGTTGCGGCAGGCTTCGAAATCTTCGAAGTCGAAATCTTTTTCGCAGATGCCGAGAACGAGATCCAGCATGTACTGCTGCCTCTCCAGCGGGCACAGGGCGTCGATGGAGTCGAATGCATCCTGCTGGAGGATGACGAAGTCCACGAGCTCTGATTTCCAGAAACTGATATGGTAGCTCATCGGAACGCCGTCATCGCCGAGAATGTTGATCTGTTCGGCAGATTCCTTTCCGCGGCGGATGATGTTCTTCGCCTTCATTACCTTTTCCACCCAGCCCTTTTCAATGGTATTGTCCAGGTAGTCGATGATTTCAGGATACTCAAGATACTTCGAATAAGATTCCAGAGGGCCCACGGCAGGATAGCGTTTCTGGTCTGCACGGTTCTGCTCAAGTGCATAGAAGCAGCGGGCTGCCTTCTTTGTGGATTCCGTAACGGGCTCCTTGAGGTTACCGCCGGCAGGGGATACCGTGCCTATGAATGTGATGGCGCCCCTTTCTCCGTTATTGAGGATAACCATGCCGGCACGTGCATAGAAGTTGGATATGATGGCGGAAAGGTCTACGGGGAAAGCATCGGCACCGGGAAGTTCTTCCATACGGTTACTCATCTCACGGAGAGCCTGGGCCCAGCGGGAGGTGGAGTCGGCAAGGAGGAGGCACTTGAGACCCATTGCACGGTAGTACTCGCAGATGGTCATGGCGGTGTAGACAGATGCTTCACGGGCAGCAACGGGCATGTTCGAGGTGTTGCAGATGATGGTCGTACGCTCCATCAGGTGACGGCCGGTATGAGGGTCGATAAGTTCGGGGAATTCCGTGAAGATTTCCACAACCTCGTTTGCACGCTCACCGCAGGCGGCCATGACGATGACATCGGCATCTCCCTGTTTTGCAATTGCATGCTGGAGAACGGTCTTTCCGCAGCCGAAAGGTCCGGGAATGAAGCCGGTGCCGCCTTCAGCGATTGGATTGAGAGTGTCAATTACGCGAACGCCGGTTTCCATGATGCGGTCAGGACGGGGTTTTTCACGGTAATTTCTGACAGCAACCTTGACGGGCCATTTCTGGGTCATGGTAACAGGGACTTCTTCGCCTTCCTCATTGACGAGGACTGCGATCTCAGTGTCGATATTGTACTGTCCCGCCTCCTTGATGCTCTTAACGGTGAATTCACCCTTGAACGAGAAGGGAACCATGATTTTGTGGGGAAGCCATCCTTCCTTGACCTCTGCAAGCCAGTCTGCGGCAATCACCTTGTCGCCGGGCTTTGCGATAGGAGTGAAATCCCAAAGTTTGGAGTGGTCGAGGGGGTCTGTATATTCACCTCTCTGGAGGAATACCTCCTCCATGGTTGCAAGGTTGTTCTGAAGGCCGTCGTAAACGCTGGAGAGAAGTCCCGGGCCAAGTGTGGCCTCGAGCATCCTGCCTTCAAATTCCACGGCATCTCCGCAGCGGAGGCCTCGGGTGCTCTCAAACACCTGCACGGAGGCATTCTTGCCGTTTACCTTGATAACTTCGGCCATCATCTTCACGCCCTGAAGGTCGATGTAGCAAATCTCGTTTTCTGCTACAGGCCCGTCCACCTCTACGGTAACAAGGTTGGAGACGATACCGGTTACTGTTCCTTTAGTTTTCATATATTTACTCTGTATAATTTACACCTTTGAAGGTTCCGCGCACTTCGTCGGTGAGGCGGCGGAACAGCTGCTTGCCCTTCTCATGGTCAAGGGAGAGCCAGCGGTCCACGATGTGGAGCTTTGCAACGAAGCAAAGTACGGAGGTAAGGTCGAAGTAGTGGAAGACCTGCAGCGTGTCTATCTTCTCCCAGCAGACGTCGTCAAGCCCCTTTTCACGGGAAAGAAGGTCTGTAAGGGAAAGGACAGAATCCACTTTTGCCGCTTCCTGGAATTCTCCGCCGCTGAAGCGGTTTCCGTCTATGTCCAGGTTCAGGTCCTCTTCGGAGCCCTGTCCGCTGATGACGTCCATGTTCTCAGGGCGTCCGAGCTGGCGGTTCAGATAGCGCACCTTGGCATTGCGGAGATTGAGGTCGAAGCGGAAATACTCCCGGATGAAAGCGTTGCTGTGGGAGAGGGATGCGGCATAGAAGTCCTCATTGAGGTTATCTGCATCGAAACCCTTCAGGAGATAGTCGAGGACTTCGGCATCCTTTTGGGAAAGAAGGCCCCGTATCTCTTCCACCGTTTCGTTGAAACTTTCGCCCGGGGCATACCTGTAGTCTGCCGATAGGACAGGAAGGCCCGAGACTATGTATTCGAAATTGCTCATTCGCCGAAGAGGATTTTCCTTGTGGCGGGCCTCAGATATTCGCCGATAAGGGCCTGGAAGCTCTCATCGGTGAGGCTGATGAAATAACTGCCATCCTTGGGGCCGATCTTGAATCCGGCGCCTATCTTCTTTGAGAAAGTGGCTTCCACGCCTTTTCCCACGATCTTTGAGAGTTCGTTCTTGATGTAAGGTTCAAGGCCTGCCTTGAGGTTTTCGGGAAGGACGAGGGCAAGGTCTGCAGGTTCCTGTGCAGAGAAATTCTTTGCCACTGCGGAGATGATTCCCTTGAGGTAATCTTCTTCCGAAAGTGCTGCGGTAACACCCTTTTCCGCGGCCTCTGCCACCAGAAGGTTCTCGATGGCACCGCGTGTTGTGAGAAGGGCGCTCTGGGAAGCCATGCGGACGTCGCCTTCAACCTTGATACGGTAGCTTTCTGCTTCCTTCTTTGCACCGGCAATGATGGCCTCTGCCTCTTCCTGGGCCTGTTTTACTATCTGGGCGGCTTCTTCGCGAGCCTTCTGAAGGAGGGCCTCTCCCTCCTCTTTACCCTTTGCAAGTCCCTCATTATAGAGTTTCTCTGTAAGTTCCTGGAGTTTGTCCATATGAATGATATTGGTTAATTTACAAATATAGCAATAAAAAAATAATCGGGCAAGACCTCCTGCCCGATTATTCCTTGTCTACTTGAGTCTGAGGAAACTGTATCCGAACCGCTTGCATGCGGCTTTCTCCAGCTCTTCCCGGTCGTCCGGGTGAGCGATGGAGATAAGCGCTTTGGCCCTCTGTGCGAGTGACAGATTCCTGAGGTAAACGATACCGTATTCAGTAGCAACGTATTGCGTCTGGAACCTTGTCGTGACTACTCCGGCTCCCGGGGTGAGGGTTGGAACAATCTTCGCTTTTCCCTTTGCCGTACGGGAAGGAAGAGCTATGAAGGTGCGGCCGCCCTCGGCAAGGGCGCATCCGTACATGAAATCATGCTGCCCTCCCACGCTGGAGAATATCATCTCGCCGATGGAATCGGCACAGACCTGTCCCGTAAGATCCACCTCTATCGCCGAATTGATGGCGCAGGCCCTGGGATTCTGGGCTATGAGGAAGGGGTTGTTGGTGTAGGCCACGTCGAAGAACTCCATGGTCTTGTTGTGGTCGATGAATTTGTACATCGGTGCCGATCCGATGGCAAGTGCGGCCACGCTCACTCCGGGGTGAACCTTCTTGAGCGAATTGTCGATGACACCTTCCCTGATGAGTCGGATTACGCCGTCGGTCATGGCTTCCGTGTGAAGGCCAAGGTGCTGATGGTGCTTGATGCCGTTCAGAACTGCGTTCGGAATGCCTCCGACGCCAATCTGCAGGCACGCGCCGTCAGGAATCTGGGAGGCTACATTTGCGCCGATGGCAGCCTCGATTGGGGTTGGCTCACCGAAGACCATGCCAAGCGGCGGCTCTTCGCAGTATACTGCAGCACTTATCTTTGATTCGTGGATCAGGCACTTTCCGTACAGATAGGGGATGTTCGGACTCACCTGGGCTATGACGACACG
>JAFTFV010000027.1 GCA_017458265.1 Bacteroidales bacterium
CTTGCGCACGGTCATCATCAGGGACAGGACTATCCACACGAAGGATGCCATGGAGATGAACCCGAAAAGGCCGCTTTCCGCCGTTATGACAATATTGTCGGCAGCCTGCAGGAGATTTTCGATAAGGTCCTCCTCCTGGCCGATGTTGGAATACAGAACCTGCGCAAATGTATCGCGGAGGCCAAGTCCGTCAGTAAGGTAAAAGCCGATAGCTATCGCGGGCACGACGGACAGCATGCTCCTGTATGCCAGGGCCGTGATCTGGTATCCGATTTTCTGGTCGATGAAGGTGTTGTACATTAGCACAACCGTCTTGAGGTCCCTCACAAGACGCCCTTTCCAGCGCGTGAAGTCCTCCTCCCTCAGGAACCATAAATCATGGGCGAGGAACTTCAGTATGCGCGTGATCCATATGGAAATCCACCGGATCAATACAGCAATCTTATGAAAGAACTTCTTCATCTAAAACAGCGTAGGTTCTTCATTTATGGTATCCGATGCGCTTCCGGAAGCGGGTATCATTGAACGGAAATCTGCCTCGGAAATGACGGGAATGCCAAGTTCTGCGGCCTTTTTAAGCTTTTCAGGGCCGGGTTTTTCTCCTGCAAGGAGATAGGCGGTTTTCCCGCTTACGGAGGAGCCGGCCTTGCCGCCGTGTGCCTCGATGAGGGCCTTCATGTCGTCACGGGAGATGGAGAAGTTCCCGCTTATGACGATGGTCTTCCCTTCAAGTGCTGCCGATGCCTTCTGTGCCGGCGCTTCTACTGAAAAACGCAGTCCTGCAGCCTTCAGGGCCTCTGTCTCCGCAATGTTGTCCTCATCCCTGAAATAGGCAAAGACGCTGTCTGCGATAACTCCGCCAACATCCGGCACCTCCAGGAGTTCTTCCTTTCCTGCCGATGCAAGGCGGTCTATGTCTCCGAAATGACGGGCTATGTCACGCGCAGTGGTTTCCCCGACAAAGCGTATGCCCACTGCAAACAGGACCCTTTCGAACGGAACGGACCTGGACGCGTCGATGGAATCGAGGAAACGGCTCACGGACTTGTCCTGCCAGCCTTCGAGTGATAATATGTCCCACTTGCGAAGCTTGTAAAAGTCAGAAGGCTTCCTTAGAAGACCTGCATCAAAGAGCTGTGAGACGGTAGCCTCCCCGCAGAGGATATTCATGGCTTTTCTTGAGACGAAATGCTCCAGCCTGCCCTTTATCTGAGTGGGACAGCCCTTGGAGTTGGGACAGAACCATTTGGCTTCGCCTTCTTCGCGCACAAGGGGAGTGCCGCAGTCTGGACACACGGCAGGAAATGCCGGCCTCACGGCACCGGGAGCGCGTTTTGACTCTTCCACTCCGGTAATCTTGGGGATGATTTCTCCGCCTTTTTCCACGTAGACATAATCTCCTTCGTGGATGTCCAGCATGCGTATCTGGTCTTCATTCACCAGGGTGGCACGCTTTACCATGGTGCCGCTGATGAATACCGGTTCCAGGTTTGCGACAGGTGTTACGGCACCGGTACGGCCAACCTGATAGTCTATTGACAGGATGGGGGTAAGGGCCTGTTCTGCCTTGTACTTGTATGCAACGGCCCAGCGCGGGCTCTTGGCAGTATATCCAAGTTCCTCCTGGATATCCAGTTCGTTCACCTTGATCACTATGCCGTCTGTTGCATAGGGAAGGTTCTTTCGTTCTGTGTCCCAGTAGGATATGAAGTCTTCAATTTCGGCAATTCCATGGCAGATTCTGCGGTGTTCAGACACGGGAAGGCCCCAGGAAGCAGCGGCAGAGAGCGCCGCGTCATGGGTTGGATAGTCTACCTGGCCTGCCGGAATATGGTAAAGGGTACAGAAAAGGCCGCGGGAAGCGACTTCATCGCTGTCCTGCAGCTTCAGTGAACCGCTTGCGGCGTTACGAGGATTGGCAAAGGGCATTTCCTCCTGGATTTCCCTTTCCCGGTTGAGCCTGTCAAAAGACTCGTAAGGCATGAGGACCTCTCCGCGGATTTCGAATTCCTCCGGGATATTGTCTCCCTTGAGCTGGACGGGAATATTGCCGATGCGCCTGGCGTTTGCCGTAACGTCATCTCCCATGACGCCGTCACCGCGGGTAAGTGCACGGAAAAGCCTTCCGTTTCTGTATGTAAGACAGATTGCAGTGCCGTCGAATTTGAGCTCACAGCTGTATGAGAAGTTCCTGCCCTGGAGTGACTTGGAGACCCTTTCCGAGAACTCTTCCACTTCGGCGATGCTGTATGTGTTTGCCAGTGAAAGCATGGGATAGCGGTGCTTTCTCTTTACGAAGCCGGTGCCGATATCGCTGCCTGGACGGCGGGTGGGTGAGTCTTCTGTGATGAACTCCGGAAACTCTGCCTCAAGCGCTTCCAGTTCATGCATCAGGGTGTCAAACTCATAGTCCGACATCACCGGTGCATTCTCTACATAGTAAAGCCGGCTGTTCTCGTTCAGAACGGTCCTGAGCTCATCTATACGCGCTTTTGCTGCATTCTTTTCCATAATTTACAAAAATAGTAAAAATCCATCTTTATTTCAATATTGCTTAAAATTTTTAAAATGGTTATATTTGTAGATTAGAAATTGAGATACAAAGTACAAACTTCAATACACTTATGAAAGATTCCATCATCATCCTCTGCGGAGGCGGCCCGGCACCGGGTATGAACACCGTTGTAATGTCTGTTGCAAAGACTTTCCTTTCAAATGGTTACAGAGTTATCGGCCTTCACGGCGGATACAGCGGCCTCTTCTCCAAGACACCCCGCACAGAGGACATCGACTTCTTCAAGGCCGACGCTTACTTCAACCGCGGCGGCTCCTATCTCCAGATGAGCCGTTTCAAACCCACCGACAAGGACTTCGAGGAGAACTTCAACCTGAGCCTCTTCCAGGACAACAACATCAAGCTCCTTGTTACCGTCGGCGGTGACGATACCGCTTCAACGGCTAACCGTATTGCCAAATTCCTTGAGGCAAAGCAGTATCCCATCCACAACATCCACGTCCCCAAGACCATCGACAACGATCTCCCTCTTCCCAACAATACACCTACTTTCGGTTTCAATTCTGCAAAGAATGAGGGTGCTCATCTTGCCCGCACCGTTTACGAGGATGCACGCACCAGCGGAAACTGGCTCATCATCAGCGCCATGGGCCGCAGCGCAGGCCACCTTGCCCTTGGCATCGGCGAGGCAACCCACTGTCCTATGACCATCATCCCCGAGATGTTCAACAAGACCGGTATCACCCTTGACAAGATCGTGAACCTTGCCCTTTCCGCCATCCTCAAGCGCAAGCTCCTTGGTATCGGATACGGCACCGTGGTGGTTGCAGAAGGCGTTTTCCATGACCTTGATCCTCAGGAAATCAAGAATGCAGGCGTTTCCATGACCTATGACGAGCACGGCCACCCGGAGCTTGGAAAGATCTCCAAGGCTGTCCTTTTCAACGACATCCTCGAAAAGAAGTTCAAGGAAATCGGCCTCAAGGTGAAGACCCGTCCCGTGGAAATCGGCTACGATGTCCGCTGCCAGGATCCTATCGCCTATGACCTTACATACTGCACGGAACTTGCAATGGGCGCTTATGAGCTCTTCGCAAAGGGAGAGACCGGCTGCATGGTTTATGTAGATGCCTTCGGCACAGCCCATCCGCTCTATCTGAAGGATCTCCAGCAGGCCGACGGAAAGATTCCTCCGCGCCGCGTAGACATCGAAGGAGGTACCTCGCAGAACTACTTCGGCCACATCTGCCACTACATCACTCCGGCAGACTACGAAGCCGCAAAGAAGTATGTCCAGAATCCTGAGCAGTACGACTTCAAGAAGATCCTGAATTGGTAAAAACACTTATCTATCAGCTTCTTCCCCGCCTTTGGGGGAAGGGCAGATTCTCCTCAATCGACTCCGGGTCCCTTAAGTATATCAAGGGGCTCGGTGCCGGTTATGTATGGTACACCGGCATGATCCGGCATGCCACATCGGCAACGGAAAAGGTGGTGAAAGGGGACGCCGGCTCTCCTTATGCCATAACTGATTACTTTGACGTGAATCCCTACATGGCTGATGACCCGGCAAGCAGGATGCAGGAATTCACTGACCTCATTGCCCGCACTCACGATGCCGGGCTCAAGGTCATCCTTGATTTCGTGCCCAACCATGTTGCCAGGGAATACCACGGGGAACTTGGCAGGAGGGACGACAAAAACGTCCACTGGACACCGGAGAACGACTTTTTCTACTATCCGGGCCAGGAGTTGAAACTCCCTGTTGAGACTGCATACAAGGAGAATCCTGCAAAGGCTTCCGGCAACGCTTTTACTCCTGAACCCGGCATGAAAGACTGGTGGGAGACGGTGAAGCTCAATTACTGCGATTTTCACACCTCCACTTGGGACAGGATGCACGACGCCGTCCGCTTCTGGGCATCAAAAGGAGCCGATGGTTTCCGCTGTGACATGGTGGAGCTTGTGCCTCCGCAGTTCATGCAGTGGCTCATTGCCGAAATCAAGCGTGAATTCCCTCATGTCATCTTCATCGCAGAGGTTTACGAGAAGGAAAAGTACCGTATGTATCTGGACGAAGTAGGCTTTGATTTGCTATATGACAAGTCTGGACTATACGATACTTTACGCGCCGTTACCTGCAGCGATGCTTCAGCACAGGGAATCACCTGGAACTGGCAGTTTCTCGGAGATCTCCAGAGCGGCATGCTCAACTTCCTCGAGAACCATGACGAGCAGCGTCTCGCCTCTGATTTCTTCTGTGGAAACGCCCAGGCCGGGAATGCTGCGCTTGCAGTTTCCATGCTCCTGAACACAGCTCCTTTCATGCTCTATTTCGGGCAGGAACAAGGAGAAAGGGGAATGGATGCCGAGGGATTCAGCGGCAGGGACGGCAGGACCAGCATCTTCGACTGGAGTGCAAGGCACTTCGGCCCGGGGGAGGTCCTTCCTGCATACAGGGAACTCCTTGACCTCGCACAGCTTCCCGCATTCAGGGAAGGGAAGACCTATGACCTCTGCTACTGCCAGGACGGCAATTTCAATCCCAGCCGCCACTTTGCCTGGCTCCGTTCAGATGGTACTGACACCTATCTTATGGTCTCCAATTTTGGCGTTTCCGAGGACATCACACTCCGCATACCCCCGGAAGCACTCGGCTATCTTGGCATAAAAGCCGTAAGGACGGTATACACCATCACGGTGCCGTCATCGGGTTATATGGCAGTAAAGGTAAACTAGCAGCGGCGGCGGAATTCCGCAACGGTGATGGCAGTCGCAATTGCCGCGTTAAGAGATTCCGAGCCTGGAGTATCGGCAGGGAAGGGCGGAATATAGAGGCGGTCGCTTACGCAGGCGGCCGTCTCTTTTGATATGCCGTTAGCCTCATTGCCGATGACGATTATGCCGGAGGCCGAAAGCGCCTTGCCATACATGTTCTCTCCGTCCAGGAAAGTGCCGTAAACGGGACCGTCGTAGGAGCGGCAGAGAGTGGGGATATCGGCAGTGTAGAAGGGCACGCGGAAAATGGCGCCCATCGTTGCCTGGACCACTTTTGGGTTATATAGTTCGACCGTATCGGGGGAGGCATAAACCGCATCTATGCCGAACCAGTCCGCTATCCTCAGGATGGTTCCAAGGTTACCCGGATCCCTGATGCCGTCAAGTGCCAGGTACAGGCCCTGCGAAGGGGCCTTGAAAGGCCTTGAGGACTGCTTTACGACAGCAAGGACGGGGGAGGGGGAGGAAAGGGAGGATATCCTTTCCATAGCAGCATCGCCGATGTCTTCCTTCCTGTACCTGGCCTCAATGACAAAACCGGATTTCTCTGCCTCTCTGACGAGTTTTTCTCCTTCTACCGTGAATACGCCATACTCGTCACGGAATTTCTTCTGTGACAGGGATTTGACATATTTGATCTCGGCAGATGTCATTGAATCTACTTGTATCCCAGGGTTTTCAGCATTGATTCAGAGCTCTGCTCCTCGGCAAAGACGCTGGTGACGAGGTTGCCGTCCTTGTCCCTGTCGATAAGGATGTGCTTGGGGGAGGGCATGAGGCAGTGCTTGATGCCGCCGTAGCCGGAAATGGCTTCCTGATATGCACCGGTGTGGAAGAAGCCGATATAGAGGCTTTCCCTGCGGCTGCGGATGGTGGGCAGGAAGATGGCGTTGGCGTGATAATCGGCATTGTAGAAGTCCTGGCTGTCGCAGGTGAGACCGCCGAGGAAGACGCGCTGGTACTCGTCGTTCCACTTGTTGATAGGGAGGAGGATGAAGCGCTGGTTAAGGCCCCATGTGTCTGGGAGGCAGGTCATGAAGGAGTTGTCAATCATGTACCACTTTTCGCGGTCGTTCTGCTGCTTGATGTCCAGGATCTTGAAGATGGTGGCGCCGCTTTCACCCACTGTGAAACTGCCGAATTCGGTGAAGATGTCAGGCTCTTTAACGCCATAAGCGTTGCAGGTGACCTTGATCTGGTTTATGATCTCTTCCACCATGTATTCATACTCGAAATCCATGGCAAGGGATGTCTTGTTGGGAAGGCCGCCGCCGATGTTAAGGCTGTCCAGTTCGGGGCAGATGGACTTGAGCTCACAGTATACCCTGACGCATTTGGAAAGTTCGTTCCAGTAATATGCAGTGTCCCTGATTCCGGTGTTGATGAAGAAGTGGAGCATCTTCAGGTGGAAGTTGGGATGCTTTGCGATATTGTCCTTGTAGAACTTCACGATGTCTGAATAGCGGATGCCAAGACGGGAGGTATAGAAGTCGAAATTGGGCTCTTCCTCGGATGCGATGCGGATTCCGAGGTAGGTTTCCTCTTCAATAAGGTCGGAGAGATCGTCGAATTCGTTCTTGTTGTCAAGGACGGGAATGATTTTCTTCCATCCGTCTTTCCTGAGGGTGGCGATATTCTCGATATACTGCGGCCTCTTGAAACCGTTGCAAATGATGAAGGTCTCTTCCTTGCTCACGGAACCGTCCTTCTCCAGGGCCTGGACAAGGTCAAGGTCGTAGGCCGATGAAGTCTCAAGATGGATGTCGTTCTTGAGGGCTTCGTGAAGAACAAATGCGAACTGGGAGCTCTTTGTACAGTAACTGTAGTTGTATTCACCCTGGTAGTCGGCCTTTGCCATTGCTACCTTGAAAAGCCTCTTTGCCCGCTGGATCTGGGAAGATATCTTGGGCAGATAGGTGATTTTAAGGGGGGTACCGTACTTGTCGATAATGTCCATCAGGTCTATGTCGTTGAACATCAGATTGCCGTCTGCAACCATGAATTCGTCCTGAGGGAAATCAAAGGTTTGCTCAATGAGATCAATGTACTTGTTTTTCATCGCTTGTCAACGCATAAAAGTGTGCAAATATAAGCAAAAAGTGTTATTTTTGCAGATATATGAAACGGAAAGTTTGCATAATCATATCAATGCTCCTCGTACTCTCCTGCGGAACAACCCGTTCCCTCAAAGACGGAGAGTACCATCTGAGGGAAACGAAGGTTGTTGCAAACGATCCTTCATACAATACGTCATCCCTTTCCACATACATCGGCCAGAAGCCAAATACCTATTTCCTGGGCATTAATCCCTTTGTTGCGCTGTATAATGTCGGCAATGACGAAACGGGTTTCGGCCGCTTCGTGAGAAAACTCGGCGAGGCACCTGTGGTATACGACCCCTTCAAGGTTGAAGAGAGTATTACCAGCATGGAAAACCACCTCAAGAATACCGGGTACTACGGTTCTTCCGTGGAAAGTCAAATAGAGGTGAAAGGCAGGAAGGTCTACGTCACATATTATGTAGATGTAGGGAAGCGCTATCAAATAAGTTCCATCACCTATGAGGTCCCTCAGTATGGGACTTTTCAGAAAGACTTCGACGCCGACCTTCCCAACACGACCATAAAGAAGGGGCAGTACCTCTCCGAATCGGCCCTGGATGCAGAGGCGGCAAGAAGCGCAGAGTACTTCCGCAGCATCGGCTACTACGGTTTCACCAAGAACTTTTTCGCCTTCGAAGCCGACACCCTCTCACATGACGGCAAAGCCACCCTTAAGATGCAGATAAGGGACTATGCCCTGGGAGATTCACCGGAAGCAGCGGCGGAACACAGGAAATTCACTATCGGCAAGGTTACGATTTCCCGTCCTGAAAAGCTGCGCCTGAGGCAGTCCGTCCTGGAAAACCTGAACATGCTCCGCCCCGGTGATCCGTACAACGAAAAGGAAATCAACACCACGTACTCAAGGTTCGCATCGGTGAGCATGCTCTCCGGAGTGAACATCAACATGACACCGTCGACCCTTGACAAGGTAGACTGTGACATCGCCCTGCGTACATCAGGTATCCAGGGATTCAAGACCAACCTGGAAGGTTCCGTGAACTCTACCGGACTCTTCGGCATTTCACCGCAGCTGAGCTACTATCACAAGAACGTTTTCCATGGGGGAGAGATACTCAATATCGGCCTGAAGGGAAACTTCCAGTTCAAGCCCGGAGACAGCGCCTATTCTACGGAAGTGAGCGTTTCGGGAAGCCTCCGTTTCCCCAAGGCGCTGGGTCTTCCCAATCATCTTTTCCAGGGACCTTACATCCCCAGAACGGATATTTCGGCATCATTCAGCTACCAGGACCGTCCCGAGTATGAAAGGACCATGATCTCGACGTCCATGTCCTATACCGGAAGATGGGGGAGCAGGATATCGTATCTGCTGACGCCTTTTCAGGCCAATATAGTGCGCCTGTTCAATATAGACAGCAGTTTTGAAACCAGCCTCAAACAGAGCAACCCCTTCATCCTGGCGGCCTACATGGACCATGTGGACATCGGCGTGGGAGGCAATTTCTACTATACCACGGATGCATCGGCCGTGCCCACCGGGGCTTACCATTATTTCAGGCTCGGGGCCGATGTCTCCGGCAATGTCATCAGCGCCTTCAACCGGTTCATGCCGGTAAACGAAGCAGGGCAGCATACCATTTGGGAAACTCCTTACTCACAGTATGTCCGGGCCGAATTCCAGGCGGGAAAGGTATTCCGCTTCGGATTCAGGGAACTGCAGGCGCTCGCTCTCCATTTCATGGCGGGAGCAGGCTACGCATACGGCAACAGCACTTCACTGCCTATTGAAAAGCAGTTCTACAGCGGAGGCGCAATGTCCATGAGAGGCTGGCAAGCAAGGACCCTTGGACCGGGAACATCGGCAATGCTTACCGATTTTGCCATCCCAAGCCAGATCGGCGAGATGAAACTGGAGGCGAATATCGAATACCGGTTCCCCTTGTTCTGGAAGATAGAAGGCGCCCTTTTCACTGACGTCGGCAATATCTGGGACATCCATTCGGATACGGAGGGCGCCGCCTTCGACATCAAGACCCTGCCGGAATCCCTTGCAGCGGACTGGGGCATTGGCATACGCCTGAATCTGGATCTCATCCTCATCCGCGTGGACGCAGGTATCCGCTATCGTGACCCCGCCCTTGCCGCAGGCTCGCGCTGGATAGGGCCCAAGGACTGGTTCACTGGGGACAATACCGCAATCCACTTCGGTGTGGGATATCCTTTCTGATTATTTCTTGTAGTACTTGGGCCAACAGGCTTCGAGGTATGCTCGGAGAACGTTTTCGTGCTTGTTGGGCTGGGGTTCGTAGAAGACGGTGCCCCTGGCGGCATCAGGAAGGAATTCCATGTCTACGAAGTGACCGGGATAGTCGTGTGCGTACTTGTATCCGTCGGAATAGCCCAGTTCTTCCATGAGTTTTGTGGGAGCATTGCGGATAGGGAGGGGAACAGGCAGATTCCCTGTTTCCTTCACGTATGCAAGCGCCTTTTCCAGTGCCATATAAGAGCCGTTGCTCTTGGGTGAGGAGGCGAGGTAAACCGTGGTCTCTGCAAGCGGGATGCGGCCTTCCGGCATGCCTATTTTGGATACCACCTCAAAGCAGGCATTGGCCAGAAGAAGCGCATTGGGATTTGCAAGGCCGATGTCTTCGGAAGCGCTAAGGCAAAGGCGCCTGGCGATGAAAAGAGGGTCTTCTCCGCCGTCTATCATCCTTGCGAGATAATAAATGGCGGCGTTGGGGTCAGACCCGCGTATACTCTTGATAAAGGCCGATATGATGTCGTAATGCATTTCGCCGTCCTTGTCATAAATGGCCATGTTCTCCTGGATAGAATCCGTGACCGTGGCGTTGTCTATGACTATTGGATCCTTGCCGGCATTGGCATCGACAACAATCTCCAGGACATTGAGGAGCTTCCTGGCATCTCCGCCGCTGTAGCGCATCAGAGCCTCTGTCTCTTCGATTTTGATGTTCTTCTGCTTGAGGAGCACATCTTCCTTGACAGCCCTGTCAAGAAGGGTCTGGAGATCTTCCTTGTCAAGGCTTTTGAGAACAAACACCTGACAGCGGGAAAGAAGGGGAGTGATCACCTCGAACGAGGGATTCTCCGTTGTGGCACCTATTAATATAATGGTACCGTTTTCCACCGCGCCAAGGAGAGCATCCTGCTGGGCTTTGTTGAAACGGTGGATTTCATCGATGAAAAGGATGGGGGAGCCCTTCTGCGAGAAGATATTGGAAGAGCCGGCCTTCTCGAACACTTCGCGCACATCCTTGACGCCTGCAGTGACTGCGGAGAGGGTGAAAAACTCCCTGTCAAGGGTATGGGCAATGATTCTTGCAAGCGTAGTCTTTCCTACACCCGGAGGCCCCCAAAGTATGAAGGATGAAAGGTTTCCGGATTCTATCATCCTTGAGAGCACGGAGCCCGGCCCCACAAGATGACGCTGACCGACATAATCGGCCAGCGTCACGGGTCTCATGCGCTCCGGAAGGGGAGGCAGCATTTGCGATGAAGCGCTCATCAGATTTCCTTTGTAAATACTCTTCTGCGGCGTTTGAATTCCCTGCGGTAGTCGTTCCAGAGGTTCTGTACCTTGTTGTTGGACTCCATCTCGGCATTTGATTCACCATACTTGAACCCGCCTTCCTGGATGGCAGGAATAAGCTCGTTGAAGAGCATGGCGTGGACACCGCGGTTGCGGTATTCGGGATCCACTGCGATGAGCATGAGTTCAAGGGCCTCTTCGTGCTTGATGTACATGGATTTGATCACATGCCACCAGCCGAAGGGGAACAGATATCCGCGGCATTTGTGCACAGCATGGGCAAGCGACGGCATGCTCACTGCGAGTGCCACCAGTTTGCCGTCCTTGTCTTCTACAAGCGTCACATAGCGGAGGTCCAGAAGGCCAAGGTAAGTGTCCACGTAGGAATCGATAACCTCAGGAGGAAGCACGGTGAAGTCGAAGAGTTCGCAGTATGTGCGGTTCACAAGGTCGAAAATCTTGCGGCCGTACTGCTCTTTCTTCACTTCACGCTTGGAGATTTTGCGAATCTTGAGGCCGTAGCGTTCAGATATGAGTGCCGATGCTCTCACAATCTTGTCAGGGGCCTTATCAGGAACGTATATCCTATACTCCAGCCAGTCATTTACCTTACCCATTCCAAGGGCCTCGAAGTGCTCTCCGTAGTAGGGATAATTGTACTTGAGCATGAAGGAGGAAATGTCGTCGAATCCTTCGATTACGCATCCTTCGTTGTCAAAATCCGTAAAACCGAGCGGACCGGAAATCTGGGTCATTCCATATTCTTTTCCGAAGGTAATCACAGCCTCTATGAGGGCTTTGGATACCTCCTTGTCATCTATGAAGTCAATCCATCCGAAACGCACTTCTGCGTGGTTCCAGTCGCGGTTTGCGATTTCATTGATGATTGCCATCACGCGGCCGACAATCTTTCCGTCCTTGTATGCAAGGAACTTTCTGGACTTGGAATACTTGCCCATTGGATTCTTCTTAGGATTCAGGGCGGTAAGCTCATCCAGGTACAGATTGGGGACGTAATAAGGGCAATCCTTATACAAATGCAAAGGGAACTTCACGAATTCGCGAAGTTCCTTTGCTGATTCAACCGTTTTTATTGTAACAGGCATTGGTTCAGGTTTTTAGTACACGTGCTTTTGTTAAAGCGTAGGGAACTCGAATACGGTAGGAGCTGCGGGAGCTTCTTCCTTTGCGGGTTCATTTGCAGGCTCCTCTGTCTTGGGGGCTTCCTCTGCAGGTGCTGCTTCAGGTGCGGGTTCGAGGATGGTCTCGAGGAGAGTCTCGGCCTCTGAAGGCTTTGCCTCTTCGGGCTGTACTTCAGGAGCGGCGGGTTCCTGCTCGATAGTGGCCTTTGCGGCTTCGAATTCGGCAGCCTTGGCCTCGAGGGCGGCGTTGGTGGCAGCAGCCTTTGCTGCAGCCTTGGCGGCCTTCTCCTGTGCCTTTGCAGCCTTGGCGGCTTCCTTTGCAGCCTTGGCGTCGGCCTTGGCCTGCTTTTCAGCCTCCTTGGCGGCCTTTGCTTCTTCAGCGGCCTGTGCCTTTGCTATCTTTTCGGCTTCCTTGGCTTCTTTTTCTGCCTGCTTTGCAGCCTTGGCTTCTTCAGCGGCCTGGATCTTGGCCTGCTTTTCAGCCTCCTTGGCTTCCTTCTCTGCCTGCTTTGCGGCTTCCTTCTCTGCCTTCTCGTATTCCTTCAGCTGCTGCTCCTTGGCCTTCTGCTCTTCCTTCTCCTTCTTCTCTGCAGCCTTGGCTTCGGCCTTTTCCTTCTGCTCCAGGATGATGGACTTCGACATCTTGCGGTAATCGATCTGGCGCTTGCCAAGTGCGAAGGAGAGACCTACGTAAGCATTGAGATTGAGGTCGTCTGCGGGCATGAGGGCGTTCTTCTTGATTGCGGCGGGAACGCTGTCAGGAAGAAGGGCGCCGATGTTCACGAGATTCAGAGGCACGGATACGGCATCAACACCGACAAACAGGTTGAACAGTGAAGGATGCAGGTTGATGGCTGCGCCGAATACCTTGAAATTGTCACCGAGCCTTGTGCTCACGGATGCGCTCAGGAAATTGAGGGGTGTCCAGTTGGCAGAAAGGAGGATGTCATTGGTATTGAATGCAAACTTGCCGCCGTACATGGTGTAAAGGGCACCGATTGACAGACGCTGATAGAAAGGAACGCGGACTTCAAGGCCTCCGTTTACACGGAAAGGAATCTGCTCCCACTTGGAGCCGAGGGTCTTGGCGGGTGTTTCGGGCTCGACTGCCTTGAATTTGAAGAGGTCGGGCAGCGTTTTTACGAAATTGTCAAGCTGGTCGCCGTCGGCGGAATCGGCAGACATCTCCACGCTCTGAGCATAGTCGGAATTGCCGATGATTTCATTGGCCCAGTTCACATAACCGAAGTCCAGGATGGAAGCGGAAAGGGTGAGCCAGGGGAGGAAGTTAATGCTGAGACCTGCATCGATAGCTCCGCCAAGGCCGATGTTCTTTGTGATCTTCTGGGCATTGATGACGGGCTTTGTGAAATCGATGAAGCCTTCTGAATCATTGTTGAATTCTGCGAAAGGAACGGAACCGGAGAGGGTACCCTTGCTCACGATGTTCCAGTTGGTTCCAGTTACGGCAACTTTCAGATTGTCCATCGTCATGCTGGCATTTGCAAGGCCTACGAGAGCCTTGATGCGGATACCGTATGAGAAGACGTTCTTGACAATCTTGCTGGTGCCGTATGCGAGTTCCAGATAGTTCCTGGATGAAAGGCCGGTGCCGGAGAAATCGAAGGTGTCTCCGTTCGATGCGCCGTCCTTAAGGAAGCGGAACAGGTCATAGGGAAGGTCAAGGCGGTTGGCTGTCTTGACAGAAACGTCAAATGTGGAGAAGGAGACCTTTTCCTTGTTCCAGTGACCGCGTGAAATCAGGTTCACGTTGGATGAGAACTCGAACTTGTTCAGGGCATCCTGGTTGAAACCGGAAAGGAAATCTGCAGAGCTGATATCCTTGTTGAGTGCAAGGACATACTGGCCTTCTGCGTTCTTCTTTACGAAGTCGGAGAATCCGAAGTCACTCTGGATGTTTGCCCCGAACTGGCCAAGGCCGATGGAGAAGAAGTTGTGCTCGCTGGCGAAGGCAGGGTTCATGCGGTAGGCATACTGGTAGCCACCCAGGAAGTAGCCGGTCCTGAAGTCCTGGGCGCTTGCAGATGCAACGCTCAGGAGAATAATGGACGATGCTACGAATAGTTTAGCAGTTTTCATAAGTTATTATGTTGATTTTGATTACTTTACGATATCTTTTAGGTCTGTAGTGATACCCTGGGGGAGACCTACCTTGACATTCTTTACGGTAATGCTCTGTTTCTCGTTGAGAGGAATGCCCGCAAAGTCCTTGTCGCTGTAGGCGCTCATCTTGAGGCCGATACCCTTGATAATGCTGCTGTTGGCAGGAAGGGTGAATGAAATCTTGACATCGGTGGTCTGTGCATTGCCCAGAGAGCCTGCTGCAACCTTGTCAAAGTGTGCCTTTACACCGGGAATTGCGTTCTTGGAAGCATCCAGGGCCTGAATCTCGATACCGAAGTTAAGGGGAATGGAGTTGACAGCGGTGAGGCTGATGTCGACGGGAGTTTCGCCTTTGATGATGTCACCGGTCTTTCCAAGGTTAACGTCAATTTCTTCATCGATGCCAAGGGAGAGGCGGGTGTCGGCGGTAAATGAAACAGGTGCTTCGAAACCTACGGAGAAGGTTCCGCCGTAGTTCTTTCCGGATTCAACGGTAATCCACTGGCTGTCGTCGAAGATGATGTCGAAATCCCTTGCCTCGATGCGGGTGGGGAGGGGAGAGAGTATTTTTCCAAGTTCGGGATCGTCAATTGTGTGAGAAGTCTTCGTGAATGCAGGGAAGTTGAGAGGGCCGATGGCGATGTTGTGGTTGACAGTACTTCCCGTCATGGCGACGAGATTTGTCTTGAGGCCGAAATCGAAGGGGAGTGCGCTCTCTACCTGAAGGTTGACCTTGACGTCGGAAAGTTCGACGTGGGCGTCGGAATCGGAGAGGAAATCGGGAAGACCGTCAATGTCGAAACCGAAGTTTCCAGCATCGAATGAAGGAAGGGCATCCTTTGACAGGCAGATAGTTGCATTCGCAAGCTGCACCTTTTCAGCGGCGTATTCATATCCGATTACAAAAGCCGTGAGGGGAGTGTCCTCCGATACCACAACAGCCTTGTGGGATCCAAGTACGACTTCCTTCTTGCTGCCGTTGAAATCGGCAGGGTTGATGGCGATTTTGCCATTGACGGAGACATTGCCGCTGAGATTGAGCCCATTTGCGGTGGAAATGCCGTTGGGGAAGTCAAGAGCCTTGAGAGTGAGGCCGATGGAAAGGCCCTGGCCAAGGATTACGTCAACATCCTTACCGGCGGTGATGACATTGTTGCCGGAAAGGATGAAATCGGGATTGTCGCAGGCCGAGAACTGCATGAATTCGGGGAAAGTGATTGAAGTACCCTCCTTGAAAACCAGTTTAGTGAAGGGAATTCCTGCGGGAACAAGACGGAAGGAAATGCTTCCGGAAAGGTCTGCCTTGCGGAATTTGCTGATGAGCTTGGGAAAATCACCGATGGAGGAATCGAGGTCGAAGACGAAGCTGAAATCCTGGGACAGGAGACTTTCGAAAAAGTCGATGTCAATGCCGGGAATGGCTGCAGCGAGGGCGGCCTTGTCTTCTTCATTATACTCCAGAGGAGCATTTGCGGGAATCTTTGCCTCAGTGAGGGTGATTGCCGTATTCTTGTTTCCCGAGAAATTCAAGGCAAACTGTGAGGCGTCGAAGGTAAATCCGTCACCAAGTGTCTGAGGTTCAAGATTATAAGTAATAGCGTATTCTCCTTCTGCAGAAACCGTGACAGTTCCGTTGGAGCCGTCAGCGGAAATGAGGTCTTTGAGAGTGAAGGTTTTCTCATTGAGCACCGTAATCTCAGTACCGGGAGCAACTGTTACCTCGGTGTTGATCTCATCGACGTTCTCGATGTTCACCAAGCCGTTACATCCCTGGAGAAAAGCAGCAGCAAAAGTGATTGCTGCAATGCATCCGATGGAATAGATTCTCTTCATAAGTATTTAAGCTATTTGATTATTGTCTTCCTAATTAAGTACAAATATAGCATTTTTCATTTCATATCACACACGCGCGTGTAAAATTTGCCTTTCAAATGGTAAAATTGACTAAAAATAAGCATATTTATATTGTTACACAATTTATATTATGTTAAGTTGAGTATTTGTAAAAAATCCCCTACCTTTGCAAAGCAAAAGAAACGCTATGTCAAGAAAAAGAGTTGATCTCCTCCTGGAGAACGTGGAAATCGAAAAAATCGCTGCCGAGGGCAAAGGTCTCGCACATGTAGACGGAATGGTCGTGTTCGCAGATTACGCCGTTCCCGGAGATATCGTGAACATCAGGGTCCTGAAAAAGAAGAAAAACTACATGGAAGGCCGGATTGAAAAGCTCGTGCAGCCTTCAAAAGACCGACTGGAGCCCTTCTGCAGCCATTTTGGCGTCTGTGGCGGCTGCCGCTGGCAGCATCTCCCGTACGAGATCCAGCTGGAAGCAAAACGTCAGCAGGTCGAAGACCAGCTTGTCAGAATCGGCCATCTGAACGTTCCTGAAATCAGGCCTACGCTCCCCTCAGAAAAGATTCAGTATTACCGTAACAAGCTGGAATTCAGCGCATCTGAGCGCCGCTGGCTGCTTCCCGGAGAGAATCCTGACGAAGTTCCAGAGAACGACCGCGTGGGACTCGGTTTCCATGTGGGCAAATTCTTTGACAAGGTGCTGGATATCAAGCAGTGCCACCTCCAGGCAGAGCCTTCCAACTCAATCAGGCTCTTTATCAAGCGTTTCTGCATTGAAAACGGATATAGTTTCTACAATATACGGGAAAATCACGGCTTCTTCCGCAACATGTTCGTCAGAACCACGGAAGACGGCCAAGTGATGCTCATCGTATGCTTCGGCACTGCCGACATGCCCAAAATCACCGCCCTCCTTGACGCCGTCCAGGCTGAATTCCCGCAGATTACAAGCCTCTATTACGTTGTAAACGAGAAGCTTAACGACTCCATCGGAGACCTCTCCCCTGTCCTTTACAAGGGCTCCCCTGCCATCTATGAAAGCATGGAAAACCTCCGGTTCAAGATAGGTCCCAAGTCCTTCTACCAGACCAATTCTGCACAGGCATACCGCCTCTACAGCGTTGCAAGGGAGTTCGCCGCCCTCACCGGAAATGAGTTCGTATATGACCTCTACACCGGAACCGGCACCATCGCCCAGTTCGTCAGCGCAAAGGCGAAAAAGGTCATCGGCATAGAGTATGTGCCGGAGGCAATCGAGGACGCAAAGGCCAATGCCGATGCCAACGGAATCACCAACTGCGAATTCTTTGCCGGAGACATGAAAGACGTTCTTTCTGAGGCGTTTATAGAAGAGCACGGCAGGCCGGACGTGATAATCCTGGACCCGCCGCGTGCCGGTATCCACCCTTCGGTAGCAGACGTCATACTGAAAGCCGCCCCTGAAAGGATGGTCTATGTAAGCTGCAACCCCGCATCACAGGCAAGGGACCTTGCCATTCTGTGCAAGGACTACTTCATCACGGCCGTACAGCCCGTTGACATGTTCCCCCACACCATGCACGTAGAGAACGTGGTTGCGCTTGAGAGAAAGGCCTAATCGACCTTTATTTCTGCCGATATCGTCTCCTTCCTGCCGTCACTGTAAGTGAGGCGGGCCTTTACCTTATGGACACCCTT
Organism: Bacteroidales bacterium; assembly: GCA_017458265.1. GTDB lineage: Bacteria > Bacteroidota > Bacteroidia > Bacteroidales > UBA932 > Cryptobacteroides. The sequence continues at coordinate 17,704 of JAFTFV010000027.1, forward strand.
GACAAGGCTCACAGAGGCCCCGGAGACCATTTTTCCGTCAAAATACCAGTTCACGGAAGACGGTGCTGAATACTCGGGGAAGGCCACTTCGAGCTTCAGGGACTCCCCTGCCGAAAACTTGCCTCCGCCAAGGTCTATGTATGCGTATCCAAGCGCTGTAAGCGACTCCTCCGAAATCACTGAAGAAGGATTGTATGCGTTCATGTGCACGATGGAGCCGTCATACTTGATGCCCGACAGGCTTGTTCCGTCATTCCGGCCGTTCCAGTCCACAGGACTGTAGCCCGTAATGTTGTTCTTACCCGGGAAAGGGTATCTTGCCATGGTATCTTCCGGCCAGAAACTGAGCGAGGTCTGGGCATGGGAAGGTACAATGTAGAAACAGGGATGATTCCTGTCTGCATTGATTGCATTAGTCCTTTCCCAGTTGTACCAAAGCTCATACGGAGTATACTTCCCCACCTTCCTGTCCGTTGACTTGTCTACATGATAGACATAGAGACCGTAGGAAATGAAACTGTCCCAGCCGGTGAAATCCCTGCATTCGTAGACGAAGTACTCCCCTTCCGTGGACGATTCGCTTCTGTAAGCGACATTGTCCTTTATTGACGAAAGCTGAATGTCATCTCCTGTAGGAAGCTCCTTAAGCTCAGATTCTTCCATCCAGCCTAGCATAATCCTCTCCTCTGCATTAAGGTAAGGCGGAGTGCGTCCATTGTTAAGATACGGGCCGTAATGCATGAGGGAGAAATATGCCAGTCCGTGGGCCGATCCCTCCGACTTGTCTTCATCCGTCTCGTCGGTATCATAGAAATCGGGAAGTCCCAGGGAATGGGCAAATTCGTGACAGGTTGTGCCGATACCGCACATGTTCACTCCCTCGCTCTTGCTGCCCTTGAGCTCAGAGGTGCAGAAATAGCGTCCCAGCAGCTTCCCGTCAAGGTATTTCTTCTGGCTGTAATATGCATAGAACTGATGAGGCCAGATGGTCTCTTCGGCATCGGAAACGCCGTCGTCGTCCCAGTCGCTTTCGGCTTCGTTGTATCCGGCATAGTACATGAGAATCATGTCTACGGTGCCGTCAGAGTCATAATCGTACTTTGAAAAGTCTATCCTGTCGTCCAGGAGGGTTGCGCCCTCAATGACGGCAAGAGGGGCATTATCTTCATCTCCTCCGCCATAATAGGCAACATCATTGGACAGCGTGACAGGGCCGAAGACATCAAACACCGGCTGGTATTTGCCATGTGAATTCTCGAAATAATAGTCCCTTACGGAGCCGGTTGCCCCGTTGTCGGAATAGCCTTCCTGATTCAGAAGGGCATCGAACTTGGCGGCAGGGTCTGAAATCTTGAAACTTACGTCCTTGAATTCAACCAGAATGACAGGAATGTGCTTTTCACCGCTCGCCCTGTCATTTTCAACGCGAGTAGACAGCGAGCGCCTCTCCCTTGCCATGGCAGCCTTTCTGGCCATACCCCTTTCGCGGGCGCCGTAATCCAGCCGGCCGGGAACGATGAAACCGCGTGAATCCCTTACCACAACCTGTCCCGATTCGTCTGAAACCCAGTGGAAGAACTCGTCTCCGTGGCGTTCCAGCATCACTACGGTACCGTCCGGCTGCGTATATTTGAATTTTCCGGGCTTTGCCGGAACAGCGAAAACACTTATTGCCACGGCAAACAACGCTGCGGCAACCGCAATCAGCCTTTTCATAGTTTCTCCTCCTCCATTACCGCAACTATATAGACATTGGCATCGGAAACATCCTTGAGCCAGGCCATTCCATCCTTGACTCTCACGGCACTGAACTGACGCCCTTCTTCGAATATGACATCTAAATTACTGACAATCTTGACGTCAAGGTTCACCTTGTCCCCTTTTGCAATTTTGGCAGGAATGCCGGAAACTTCTGAGACAGAGTTGGTAAGGGGATACAGTATCCTTATTGCAAGGAGCCCGTTCTTCTCCTGCAACAGCGAAACCTGTGAAGAGCCGTCAATGCTGGCAAAATAATTCAATCCGTTCAACCCATATAAACCAGGAACAATCACTGCCGTGATGGGATCCGGAATGCACTTTGCCTGGGTAAATTCAACGCGTGTAGAAGCGCCTTCACACGATAGAAGCAGTGCATTGGCACGTTCAGTCTCGTCGTCATTTACGGTGCAGAAAACCACCACTGAACCGATTCCGCTGTTTCGGTTGACTGCCTGGATGCGGGCCCATTTCGAGTCTTCGACCACAGCCGACCAGTTCTCCCTGTTGCAGTCAATGGCAACAGTCATCTTTCCTCCCTCGGCCGGGAAGGTGTCAATGTCGGCATTGGCGTTGATGTAAGGCGCCGGTTCCGTTACACATGATCCCACACTCAGGGCGGCAATCGCCATGATGAAGGAAAAAACTTTCTTTCGCACTATTCTATATTAATTTTCAGTTTCAGATTTTCATTTCTTCCAAGGCTGTATTCAACCTTGGCAACTATCGTATGGACTCCCTTGGACAGGGTCACGGAAGGGTTTTCAAGCACCTGGCCGTCATACAGCCACCTGACGCTCAGAGGCTCAAGGCTTCCCTTCTTCAGGCTCAGGGAGACCACGCTTCCGTCGGTCTTCTGTCCATCAATGCTTATCGTCGCATATCCCATCCTGCCGATGTCCTGATTCTCCGGGACTTCCCGTATGCCAGCGCTCAGGATAAGGTCCATGTAGCCGGTGCGGCTCCTTTCGGTGTACATTTCCTGCCACTCTGAGGCTTCCAGGTTCAGTTTTCCGTAGTAGCTGTTGTCGGCATGACCGGTGAGCGTTGCGGCCAGCGGATATACATAGCCGGAACCCTTGACACCGTAGCCGACATACACATCGGCCCCGTCCGGAATGCGGATATCCTCATCTGAAATGTCAACCACGTTCTCTGCAAGAAGGCCATATACCGGAACTTCGATTTCCTTCGTAAGGACCCTTTCCGTGCCGATGTCAACAATCACGTAAAGCGCCTCTGCGTCACCTCCCTGCACATAATTGTCAAAGACGACCTTTTCCAGCCTGCTGCCAACATAAGGGAACAGTTCCGAAGCGCTCCAGCGCACGGCGCCCATGCAGTCTCCGTAATCCCTTGCAGGAAGCGGATAGAAAATCTTGGTTGCCGACTGGTCATACTTCTTCAGTTCCACGACCGAGGTTTCGCCGTTCCGGTAAAGGACTATCGGCAAATATGCGCTGCGACCGTCCAGGACGCCATATTCCACCGCCTTGCGGTAGCCTTCCCTGGTTGCCAATACCTTGAATGGAATGTCCCTGGTATCATCCGGAAGGTCCAGGAGGAAACTGCCCTCCCGGTCTGTCACGGAGACAATTTCGGCGGCGTCTGAGCTCACAATCACGCCCTGCACCGGAAGGCCGTCATTACCGGAAACCTTGCCGGTAATGATGGAGCCGTGTCCCTTTATGATACGTGCCGATACGCCCTCTGCGCCCACGCTTATATCCGAGATATGGTAATCAGTCTCTGCCCCGTCCCAGTCCTTCATGTCCAGGAAAACGCAGCCCGAAATGCCCGGGAAAGGCACTCCTTCATGGCTGCCTGTGAAATTCATGGAGAACCTGTCAGACGACGGGACGATATATGCGCAGGGGTGTTCTGCAGATGCATTGAGGTTGTTGTATACCATCCACTCGTTCCACATCTGTGATGCCGGCATATTGCCTACAGTCCTTTCAGATGCGTCGATATGATACACCAGAAGTCCCTTCGGAAGCGGTGCATCCCAGCCTTCTCCATACCTTGCCTCCACTATGAAGTACTCCCCTTCCGTTGACGTTGGAATCATATAAGCCTCATCTTCCTGAACCGGGCCGACGGTAATCCTTCCTTCCGGAATCTCCGGAATCTCCTCAATCCAGCCAAGCATCCTCCGCTCAAGCGCATTCAGGTAAGGCGGAGTCTTCCCCGAGTCGTTGTAAAGCCCCATGCCCATGAGGGCGAAATCATACATGCCACCCGCAACGCCGCCCTGGGCGCCGTCGGTGTCATAAAAATCCGGAAGTCCCAGCGCATGCCCGAACTCATGGCAGATTGTGCCGATGGATGCGAACACCGTTCCTGTATTCCCGGAAAGTTCCGAAGAGCAGATATACCTTCCCAGCTTCTTGCCGTCAAAAACGGCATTCTGAACCATCTTGTTGGTGCTTTCCTGGGCATCGGCATGCTTTGACCAGATTGCCTCGGCGGGGCCGTGGTCTGCCTCATTGTATCCTGCATAGCAGTAAATGACAAGATCAAGGATGCCGTCTCCGTCTGAATCGTATACTGAAAAATCGATATCGCCGTCAAGGAGAAGGCAGGCATCGTGAAGGGCGAGCTCCGGGGCCCTGTCTCCCTTGAGGCCGGCATTGCCGCCATAGTAGCTCAGCGTCTTGTCAAGGGTAACGGCCGGCAGAACGTCGAAGACAGGAGTGAACCTCCCATTGGAATTGTCAGTGTAATAATCCTTCACAGACCCGTTTGCGCCATCCTGGGAGTAGCCCTGCTCATTGAGCATAGCTTCCAGCCTGGGGCCGATATCGTCAAAAGAGAAAGCGACGTCTGAAAAGGCCACCGGGATTACCGGAATGTGCACTTCACCGAGCGGCGTGAAAGCCGGCTGGGCCCGGACAGAAGCGGCTGCAAGGCACGAAAGCAGTATGAGAGCGAACCTTTTCATCTTTCAACGATAAAGTAAACAGATTCGCTCTGGCGCAGCCACACCATGGTGGGCGTGCTCCTTACTACGGTTACGTTCCTGAAGGTCTCCGTATAGTCTGAAAGGCCCTGGGTGACGGTTTTGAAGGTAAGGAAGGGTATGACGTCCCCTGATACGAGATTTTCAGGGATGTTGCCAAGTGCGCTCACGGTGAGGGTGAGAGGGTCTACCAGCCTGTAGGACCATCTTTCCCCGTAGTGAAAGCTGCTTGCCTGACGGCCCTGGTTAAGGAGCACGTCGCCGCCCTGAACTCCGTAGAGACCGGGATTCTTGTTCAGCGTGAGAGGATCCGGTGCGGTCTGGCTCACTGTGACAACCGTGCTGTAATCGTCGGCCGATATGGTGATTTCCGAACTGCGGGGATATTCGCCTTCGTTGGGTAAAACGTCAAGTGAGAGCGTCCAGATGTTCTTTTCACCGCGGGACTTCTCCCCTATCCTTATCCAGGATGTCTCCTTGGGAAGGGTGGCGGTCCAGGCGGCGTCGCAGGTTACTGTGAGCGTTACATTTGCACCGTCCGGCGAAACGGGAAGCTCGAAATCTCCTACCTGACGGTTGACCACAAGGAAGCCGGCCACATCGGGATCCTTTTTCTCGGGCTCCACGCAGGAAATGACCGCTGCCGCAATGGCCAGATATGCCGCCAGGCGTACTTTCATATTTTTTTAATTAAGGTACAATCGCAAATATAGCAATTATTGTTTATATTTGCACACTCAAAAAAGAGAGAAGGAAATGTTGGTATCAGTAGTATTGTTTCTTGCAGGTCTTGCACTTGTGGTCGTGGGGGCAGATGTCCTTGTAGACGGAGCCAGCGGAGTGGCACGCCGCGTGGGACTGAGCGAATTCGTCATCGGCCTCACCATAGTGGGAATGGGAACATCGGCACCGGAGATGGTCGTGAGCCTTCTGGGTGCAATCGAGGGAAAGGGAGATGTAGCAGTGGGAAACGTCGTGGGGTCCAACATTTTCAACACCCTCCTTATCCTTGGCCTTACGGCCGTGCTGCTTCCCATCGGCATAACTTCCGGCAACCGCAAGAGGGATATTCCCATGAACCTTGTGGTAACGGCGCTTTTCATTTTCCTTGGCCTGGAGGCCACAATTTTCGGTTTCGGGACCGACGGCCTTTCAAGGATCGACGGCTTCATCCTCATCGGCCTTTTCCTGGCATACATGGTTTACAGCTTCATTGAAGGAAAGGATGACAAGCCGGCAGAGGAAGAATCGGCAAAAAAGCCGCTGTGGCTCAATATATTGATGATTCTTGGAGGTCTCGCAGCGCTCACGTTCGGCGGCGATCTCTTTGTGAACAATGCCACCAAAATCGCGTCCGAGCTTGGCGTAAGCGAGAAATTCATCGCCATCACCATCCTCGCCGGGGGCACTTCCCTGCCGGAACTTGCCACCTGCGTTGCCGCCGCTGCGAAGAAGAAAGGGCAGCTGGCCCTTGGCAACATCCTGGGTTCGAATATTTTCAACATACTGCTCATACTTGGATTATCCTCTGCCATCAGACCGCTTTCATTCGAGAACATCAACCTTGTAGACATGGGCATGCTTCTCCTGAGCGCTCTGGCCCTCATCCCCTGTGTATTCCCCAAAAAGAACAGGCTGGGGCTGGCAGACGGCATCATCTTCCTCCTTATATGGGTTGGGTATATGGCTTACTTGATAATTAATCTATGATTCACCTCCTCATGCAGGCTGCAGACGGCGCAGTCATAGCTCAGAAACTGAGCCCCGATTCCCTTGCCGTCAAGAAAGAAGTTCTTGTGGAAACCCTCAGGAACACTCCTCCCGATCAGCTTCTGCAGCAGTTCACATCGGCCGCGGTGGGCTTCGGACTCAAGGTCCTTGGGGCACTGCTCATCTATGCTATCGGCGCCTGGATAATCCAGATAGTCAAGAAGAGTCTCAAGAAGGGCTTTGCCAGAAAGAACACTGAAAAGACAATCGCATCCTTCACCTACTCGCTTGTGACGATAATCCTCTGGGTAATTGTCATTATCATTGCAGTGAGCACGCTGGGCGTGAATACATCCTCTCTTGCAGCGCTTCTTGCTGCCGGCGGCATGGCAATAGGCATGGCCCTCAGCGGCACCGTCCAGAACTTTGCCGGCGGTATCATGATACTGGTCTTCAAGCCTTTCAAAGCCGGGGATTTCATTGAGGCGCAGGGCTTCAGCGGCACCGTGAAGGAAGTTAACATCGTGAGCACCAAACTGCTCACGACAGACAACAGGGTTGTCATACTCCCCAACGGAGCGCTCTCCAACGGGAACATCAACAATGTCAACACCCTGCCCCTGAGAAGGGTAGACATCAACGTGAGCGTGGCCTACGGCTCGGATGCCACGGCAGTCAAAAACGCCATTCTGGAGATTGCGGCCGGCATTCCGGAGATCATAGACTCCAAGACCCCCGGTGCCGCAGATCCGTTCGTAGCCTTGATGTCACTGGAATCAAGCAGCGTAGACTTCGTTGTGCGCTGCTGGGTGAAGGCTCCTGATTACTGGGGCGTAAAATTCGGCCTTACGGAGGCCATCTACACACAACTGCCCGGGAAGTACGGAATCCAGTTCCCCTTCCCTCAGGTGGATGTGCACATCAAGAGTTAGAGTTCTTCCTTGGACAGCACAGGGTTGCTGTAGATGTGAAGAAGAATGGCACGGAGCTCGTCCTGGTCAAGGGTGGGCTCCACTTTTTTGAGCTGGCCCTCAATGTATGCCTTGAAGGATTCGAGTTCTGCAGGGGTGTACTTGTCTGAATACTTGCCACCGGGATTTACAATGTCGTAGGCCATGTAGTTGGTCTTCCAGAGCTTGTAGCCGCTTATGATGCGGCGGTCCAGGCAACGGCGGATGCTCTGGTAACGGTCGTTCTTGTCACAACCGGCTGCCTCACGGATCTCTTCCTCCGAAAGGGGTTTGTTGATCTCGAGATGGACGTTGCCCTTCTGCTGTTTTATGCCCATGAGAATGCTCTGGAGGTCTTCATTCTCTGTCTTCACATACTTCTGGGAACGGGAGATGAGAAGCTCGCGCGCCTTGAGGATGTCACATGATTCGTATTCGTAAGAGATGCTCATGGGGACTATATTCAGTTCCATGAAATTCTGCACGAAATCCTTGGTGCCGCTCATGTCGCACATCTTGAGAAGGCCCTGTTCGGTGGTGTCAATGCCGTTTTTAGTACGGCCCTGGCGCTGGGCAATCCAGACAGAGCCCGTGCCGGAAGTCACGGTTTCCCTTATGTACTTTGACAGCAGCTGTGAGCTCAGGTACAGTTCCCTTGCCGATATGCCCCTGATGACCTTGATCATGCGGTTGGAACGGATGAGAAGTTCAACCGTTTTATGGCTCAGGAGGTTGTCTCCTACGGCAATCTGCGTCATGGGCAGATTGTTGCGGAAGAGGACTATCTGGGTAAAAGCAGGGTCAAGGATGATATCCCTGTGGTTGGACATTGCAAGATAGCAGCCGTCTATGGACTTGATGTTCTCCAGACCATTGTATGTAAACTCCTTCACCGTAGTCTTTATTACCCATTCCACGGCCTTGGACATGACCAGGGACTGGAATTCGTCAACTGAATGGATGCTCTGGAGGATGTCCCTCAGGTAGGTTTCAGGCTGGTTGGGGAATATGTACTTGGATACCCACGGCGTTGCAGGGTGAAGTGATACTCTGGCAAGCGCAGCGGCGGCTTCTTCGTCATTGAAGGGAGCTATGTCTGAAAATTCAGTAAGGTCCATAAACGTTCTTTTTAACCAACTAACTCTACAAAGGTAGAAAATTATTCCGCCCTTTCCAAGAGAGAGGAGTCTCCGTAGCTGAGGAATCTGAACCCGTGTGAGAGCGCATAATCGTAGATTGTTTTCCAATCCCCTTTCACAAAGGCAGATACCAGAAGGATGAGTGTGCTCTCAGGCTGGTGGAAATTCGTCACCATGCGCTTCACAATGCGGAACTCAAAGCCCGGAACGATGATTATCCTGGTCCCGAGGGAAAGTTCATCCTTCCCCGTCCTTTCCAGGTATTTCACAATGGCATCAAGGGCCTCTCGCGTGCTGTACGGATACTCCCTTGTATAAGGAACCCACTGGCCGATATCCTCAGGCTCTCCCTTTTCGATGATGCTTACGCCGGCATAGTACAGGGATTCCAGTGTGCGTACGCTTGTGGTTCCGACGGCGGTGACGCCTTCTTCACAGTCCCGCAGCTTTTCCAGAAGCGCCTTCTTGACAAGAAAGGGCTCACGGTGCATTGGATGCTCACTCACAAGCGAACCCTTAACTGGCAGGAACGTGCCGGCACCGACGTGCAGGCATACGTTTTCTTCCCTTATACCCTTCTCCCTTATTGCCTGAAGCACATTCTCCGTGAAATGCAGACCGGCCGTAGGTGCAGCCACAGACCCTCTCCATTTGGCATAAAGGGTCTGATAGCGCTCCGTGTCGATGCTCTCAGACTCCCTGTTAAGATACGGAGGGATAGGAATGGTCCCGCATATCTCCAGAACCCTGGAAAAAGGAATGCCGCCATCCCAGGTGAACGTGACCTTCCCCGTCCTGCCGTCTCTTCCGGCCGGCTCTGCCTTAAGATTCAGGGCCGATATCGCAGGATCATCCTGCGGATTGTAGAGACTGAGGACGTCGTCCTTCCACTTCTTTGCATTTCCAACCACGCAGGTCCACGTGGTTTTTGCCGATGCGGCGAAAGCCGTGACATACTCTGCCGGCTCTACAGGTTCAAGGCAGAAAATCTCTATATGGGCTCCGGTATCCCTCTTGAAATGAAGGCGGGCGGGTACAACTTTGGTATCGTTGAATATCATAAGTGAATCTGCCGGAAGAAGTGAGGGCAGTTCACGGAACACATATTCTGAAACCTTTCCGTCCTTATAATGCAGGAGCTTGGATGAATCCCTCTCCGGGAGAGGGTATTTCGCTATCCTGGAGTCATCCAGGGCATAATTATAATCTTCTATGTGTATCTCAGGAATCATGAGAATTGCGTTTTCAAGGCAAATATACACACTTTATTTGGAATACGGAATTCTTGCAGATAATCGTGCTTACCGCCCTGTTTGTATTTACAAAATTGAATTGGTTTACACGGATGGTTTGTTCGGATTTGTAAACAGAGGTAAACAAAGTTACAAGTGCGAATTACGCCCTGCAACCCCAGGGCGGGCAACCGATAATCAAATGTTCCACACTAATAGTATATTACTAATAATCAGTTATTTATATGGTTTTATATGTAATATAACTTTAGTAAAATACACGTGGCCGGAATCGAAAAATACCGCCACGAGCCGTTTTGAGGCGGCCAAAATTATGTAAATTCATTTATTTTCAGTTATTTATAATTCATAACTAAAGTATAACTAAAGGTTATAATTTACATATCCTCCCCTATCCCTTCCTGAATTAACATCTTCCAACACTTGGATTTCTCATTTATACTTTTTACATTTGTGAAAACAAAGGTGTAAATTATGAACCGTCGTTTATTGCAGTTTTTGCAGGCCCAAAACATCACGCAGGCTCAATTTGCAGACACTCTTTCAGTCGCCCGCGGAAGTGTCTCCCATATTCTCTCCGGGCGCAACAAACCAGGCTACGAATTCCTCGAGAGCCTTGCGCTTCACTACCCCGCACTGAGCATGGACTGGATTCTCACGGGGAAAGGCAGCATGTTCAAGGGCCAGAGCACAGATGAAAACGACCCCGCAGCGCTCTCTGACAGCCTTTTCCTCCCGGCACAGCCGCTCGGAATCAAGAAAATAATGGTATTTTTCGACGACAACACTTTCAAGGAATTCCTTGCTGCAGAGTGAGGTTTTTACTATCTTTGCAGGTGTTATGTGGCCATTCAGAAAAAAGAAGACTGCAGACCTCTCTGCAGAGCTCTCCGGAATCCGCTTCCGGAATCCGGTGGGCCTGTTCCTCCCCCAGGGCAGCCTTATAGAGAAGTCCGGCCGCCTCAGAAAGCAGGCCGGATTCATTACCGCAGTTCCTCCCAAAGACAATATAATCACCTGGATATCAAACTTTAAGAACACATTCCAGGGAGAGATTACGGCAGTGGAAATTGCAGAGGACATTACCCGCAATTTCTCTCTTGCATATGACTTTGCCGACATCCTCATCATCAATCCCGACGGCAATGAAGGCATAAATGCAATGGATATCTCGGATACCGTTTCCCTTCTTGATTCCCTTCTGAACCTGCGGCTCTGCTACGAGAAATATACACCGGTTTATCTTCGTGTATCAGAAGCCGTTACACATGACGAGCTAAAGACAATCTTAACATATTGCCGCCTTGCCGGAGTGGACGGAATGGTTGCGCCGCCCCAGAAGGTAGAGGCCATCCGTGACCTTACCGAGGGCCGCTTCCCCATTATCGCATACGCCACAACGCCGGAAGATGCTCTCAAAAGCCTCAAATCCGGGGCTGAACTGGTAGAGATGCAGTCACGCCTGTGGCAGCTGGCAAAGTTACTCAAAGAGCTTGAAAAAGGCGCACTTGAACAATGATACAGGCTTCAATTATCACTATCGGCGATGAGATCCTCATCGGACAGGTTGTAGACACTAACTCATCGCGCATCGCAATGGCCCTGGAAGAGGCCGGAGTCAAGGTCAGAAGGATGCTATCCATCTCTGACAAGAATGCAGAAATCAAGGACATACTTCTTTCGGAACTGTCCGGCTCAGACATAGTTGTCACGACCGGCGGCCTCGGACCCACCAAGGACGACATTACCAAGGAAGCTCTTTTCCAGCTCAGCGGCAGCTCTTCATGGGTAGAACATGCCGGCCAGATGGAAATGGTGAAGGCAATCCTCAGGAGCCGCGGCCTGGATACGCTAAAAAGCAACCGCGCACAGGCACTTGTGCCGGACAAGGCAGAAGTGATAGTAAACAAGCTTGGAACGGCTCCGATAATGGTTTTCAGGGCAATCCAGGGCAAGGGAACGCTATATTCCCTCCCCGGTGTCCCGCACGAGGCCGTAGGCGCCATCCCTGACATCCTTGCCGATATCAGGAACCACTTCCCCCTTGCAGAGATACTCCACCGCAATATAATGGTATATGGAATTGCAGAGTCGGCCCTGTCAGAGCTCATTGCTCCCTGGGAGGATGCACTTCCGGAGGACATGCACCTTGCATACCTTCCCAACCCACTCACGGGAATACGCCTGAGACTGTCCCTCTACGGCAGCGACAAAGAGGCCGAAAACGCCCGTGCAGATGCGCAGATTGCCGCTTTGAAGGAAATCCTTGGCGACAGGATCTATGCCCTCAGGGACAGCACCATGGAAGAAGCCGTGGGAGAACTGCTCATTGCAAAAGGCAAGACCCTCTCTGCAGCGGAATCCTGCACCGGAGGCGAAATTGCCCACATGATAACTACGGTTGCGGGCTCGTCGGCATACTTCCTTGGCTCTGTCACATCCTATGCGATATCGGTAAAGGAAAAGGTTCTCGGAGTACCCCACGGAATCATAGAGGAAAAAGGCGTAGTAAGTGCCGAGGTTGCCGCCGCAATGGCAGAAGGTGTGCGGCGCCTTACAGGCAGTGACTATGCCGTTGCAACCACCGGCCTTGCCGGCCCTGGTGGTGACGATGTAAATCCTGTCGGAACCGTCTGGATAGGAGTGGCCGGCCCACACGGAACCACCACCGAAAAGCACTGCTTCAAAAGCGACAGAAAGCGCAATATCCAGCGTTTTGCCTCTACTGCGCTCAATGCACTGCGTCTTGCTATCATAAAAGACTAACTCGCTGAAAATACATAAATAAAACACTTATGTTATACTGCATAACATAAGTGTTACTTTATATATATTCCACACCTAAAGTGTTGATTCAGCTAGACTTAGGATTCTACCCCAGACAGACATCAGATTCAGGCCGGAAACCTTCTCGATATCCTCCTTGGAGTATCCACGGCGGTTCATCTCTGTAAACACGAGAGGCATCATGGAGACGTTGTCAAGACCTGTCGGAGCAAGAAGGATTCCGTCAAAGTCGGAGCCTATTCCAACGTGGTCTATCCCGCAGATTTCGACTGCATGGTCTATGTGGTCTACCACCTCTTTCACACCGGGACGCGGAACCGTGGCAAGGCGGTCCTGGGCACGGTGCCATGCCTCGATGCGGGAGGCATCGGCAGGAGACTCAATGAAGGCGGCTTCGGCGGCATCGGCCTCGTCAATGAGGGATTCATATCCTTTGCCGAAGTCGTCGGAGAGGAAGGCGGGGTAGAAGTTTATGCCCACGTAGCCGTCGACATCGGCAATGGCGCGGAGCATGTCGTCGGTGAGGTTGCGCCTGTGGGAACAGAGGGCACGGCAGCAGGAGTGGGAGGCGATCACCGGAGCTTCCGACAGCTTGATGCAGTCCCAGAAGGTGCTGTCTGCGCTGTGGGAAAGGTCCACCATCATTCCAAGGCGGTTCATTTCACGGAGCACTTCCCTGCCGAATGGGCTCAGACCACCCCAGGTTGCACTGCCGGCGGCGCTGTCGGCAATGGCATTGTCTGCATTGTGCGTGAGGGTAAGGTAGCGCACTCCGCGGCGCCGGAAGGCGTGAAGCTTCTCGATGGAGTTCCCTATCGGCAGGCCGTTCTCCATACCTATAAAGATGGAAAAGATGCCTTTGCCGACGTTTTCCAAGGCCCCGGCGGGGCTGGTTGTTACGGCTGCGATATCCGGATACTTTCCCGCCGCCGCATAAATTGCGTCCAGAAGCCTTGCAGCGTAGTCTTCGGCAAGGGAGGGATCATAGTCCGGCGGAGTATAGAGGGCCCAGAAAGCGCCGTCGACTCCCCCTTTTTTGAGTTTGGGGAAGTCGACCTGGCTGTAATTATTGTCGATACCCGGGTCCCTGAGCCTCAGAAGCTGTGACGGGGTATCCTGGTGTGAATCGTACATTACTTGACGGGAGCGCCCTTGGGAGCAAGAGTAGATTTGATGACGCGGCCGATCTTGAATGCAGGAGTACCGGTGTAGAAGAGGGAGCTGCCGCCCAGAAGGGTTGCTTCAACGGTGTCGGATACGTTCACGTTCACCTTGCTGGAGCCATTGAGGTTGGCAACTACTTCCTTGGTGAGGAGGCCGTCACCGTCGATTTCGGCATTCTTTTCAGTGCGCACCTCGAGGGTTGTGGTTTCACCGGAGAGGACGACCTTGGTGCTTGCGATACCGCTGGCGATGATCTTGTCGGCCTTGGCGGCGAGGGCAATCTTGCTGTTGGCAGCACCGGTCACGTTTGCGACAGGAGTTTCAGCGCCGATGGAGATGGTTGCATTGCCTGCGCCGTTCACGTTAAGGGTGCCGGTATTTGCAGAAAGCTTGAGGTTGGAGTTGCCGTCGTTGGTGATTTCGATCTTGTCGTCGGCCTTGAGGGAAAGAACAGCCTGGGCGTTCTTTGTCATGGTAATGTTGGCGGTAACTGAATTGACGGAGAGGCTCTTGATCTGGCCCTTGTCTGCGATGCTCACCTGGAGGAATTCGCCGGGGAATTCAACTGCAGAATTGATGACGGCGTTGTCTGCAACGGTGATGCCTGCAATTTCAGGAAGGGTGACAACTGCACGGAAAGTAGGTGCAGAGGCGTTTTTCTGCTTGTAGAGCTTCTTGATATCCTTGGGAACGGATTTTTCATCATAGCCGATGTAGAGGGTCTTTGCCCTTACATAAACCTGCACATAGGGAGAGAGTGCATTGTCTACTGTGAGGCGTACGCCGTAGTCGCCTTTGTCGAGGGTGACTTCGAAGTCGCCGGAGGCGCTGATTGAGTTGAAATCACCTACGGGAAGGGTTTTGTCTTCCAGCTGGATGGTGAATGACTGCTGGTCCTGGGCGAGGGCCACTGCGCCTGAAAGAGCGAAAACGGAAACGAAGATTCCGATTGCTTTGAAAATGTTTTTCATAGTCTTTTTAAGTTATTTGATGTTAATAATTAATTATCCAATTTTTTCCATGAGCGCAGTCCACTCTTCCGTGAGGGAGTCTGTGACCTGCCTTAATTCCTGATACTCTGCTGTTAAAGCGAAAATATCGGCATTATTTCCCGGATTTGCAAGAGATTCTTCAATAATCTTGAGTTTTTCCTCATTTTCTGCAATTGCGTTTTCTACCGTTACTAACCTTGCACGTAACTTCCTGTCCTCCTTGGTGAAGCCCTTGGGCTGGGGCGTCTTTTCCTTTTTGGGCGCATCGGCAGCCTGCTGCTTCTTTGCCGAAGCCTCCAGTTCCTGAAGGTTTCTGAGCCTGAGCCTCCGGAGAAAGTCCTGTACGCCTCCAAGATGCTCCTTGACCCTTCCGTCGCGGAATTCGTACAACTTTCCAACAAGGCCGTCCAGGAAGTCACGGTCATGGGATACGACAATAAGCGTGCCATCAAATGCCTGAAGGGCCTGCTTGAGCCTGTCCTTGGACTGGATATCCATGTGGTTTGTGGGCTCGTCAAGCACCAGCACATTGTACGGAGACAGCATCAGCCTAGCCATTCCAAGGCGGGCCCTCTCCCCTCCTGATAGGACTGAAACTTTCTTGTCAACGTCCTCTCCCTTGAACAGAAACGCCCCCAGAATATCCCTGAGGCGCGTTCTCACCTCTCCAACGGCAACGCGGTCAAGCGTCTCCTCCACGGTTAGGTTCTTGTCCAGAACGTCCTCCTGGTTCTGTGCATAGTAGCCGATATGGACATTGTGGCCGACTCTGGCCTCTCCGTCGATGGGGGCAAGTTCTCCTGTGATGATTCTGAGGAAGGTGGTCTTGCCCTCACCGTTGCGGCCAACGAGGGCAATCTTCTCCCCGCGCTGGATTTCAATGTCGGCACCGGTGAAGACAACCTTTCCGGGATAGCCGGCGGCAAGGTCTGAAGACTTGAAAACGACGTCTCCTGAGCGCTGCGCAGGAGGAAAACGGAGATTTATGCGGGAATTGTCAGTTTCATCTATCTCTATCCTTTCCAGCTTTTCCAGGGCCTTGATGCGGGACTGGACCTGATTGCTCTTGGTGGGCTTGTAGCGGAAGCGGTTGATGAAGTCTTCAGTCTTCTCGATCATGCGCTGCTGGTTGTCGTAGGCGGCCTTCTGCTGGGAAAGCCTTTCCTCCCTGAGCACCAGATATTTGCTGTAATGTACCTTATAGTCATGTATGTGACCCAGGAGTATCTCCACGGTGCGTCCTGTGACGTTGTCCAGGAACTTGCGGTCATGGGAGACCAGAAGGAGCGAGCCCCGGTAGGACTTGAGATAGCTTTCGAACCATTCAATGGACTCTATGTCCAGGTGGTTTGTGGGCTCGTCCAGAAGAAGGACGTCGGGGGCTCCCAGAAGGATTTTCGCAAGTTCCATGCGCATGTTCCAGCCCTGGCTGAAGGTCTCTGTCTTGCGGTCCAGCTCTTCTTCCTTGAATCCCAGGCCCTTGAGTACCTTCACGGCCTTTACCCTGGGGGATTCCCCGCTTTCGAGGGAGAGCATGTCGTTAAGGTGGTTCATCCTGTCGATTATCGCAGCATAGGAGGCCGATTCATAGTCATCCCGTTCTCCAAGCTCTGCCGTGAGCCGCGAGAGTTCATCCTCCATGTCCTTGATGTAGTCGAAAACGGAGAGCACCTCGTCCATGACGCTCAGACCCTTGTGGTGAGCCATGCTCTGGGGAAGGTAGCCTATCCTTATTCCGGCCGGTTTCTCTATGGTACCGGAAGTGGGAACCTGCTCTCCGGTTATGAGTTTCATGAGCGTAGACTTCCCCGCCCCATTCTTTCCAACCAGGCCTATTTTGTCATTATCGCTGATATGGAAACTAATGGAATCGAGCAGGTTAAATCCACCAAACGAAACCGTTACGTTAGATACAGAAATCATTCTTTGCAAAGGAGTATGGAGAGTTCAAACAGACCGTACAGCGGGATTGCCAGCACAAACATGGAGAAGGGATCGCTTGGCGTTATGAGGGCGGCAATCACCATGGTGACTATGACCGCATATTTCCTCCATCCCTTCAGCATGTCCCTTTTCACTATCCCAAGCGAACTCAGGGCCAGGATCACGGTAGGAAACTCGAAGATGAGCCCTATCATGAACACCATGGAAACGAAAAGGGAAATATATGAATTGAGCGTAATGGTGTTTGTGATCTCACTCGAGAGAGAGAAGTTCACAAAGAACATGAGGCATACCGGAAGCACGATGAAATATCCCACGGCAACGCCCAGATAGAAAAGCCCGGAGGAAAGGCTGAAGGCCTTCCCCACCGCTTTCTTCTCGTTCTCGTAAAGTGCCGGCGCAATGAACTTCCACACCTCATATATAATATATGGAAACGCCACCACAACGGCGCACAGGGCCGATATCTTCAGATAAACGAAGAACTGTGCCGATATCTCGATATTGATGAGGCTCATTGAAAAGTCCACCCCGGGGAGCCTGTACAGCGGGAAATCCGGACGGGTGGGCCACATGACTGCAGCGAATACCTGCCGGGGGAAACACATCGCAAGGGCAGTGATGACGACAATGGCAAGCACTGAACGGAACAGAGTTCCCCTCAGTGCTTCCAAATGGTCCCAGAAGGACATTTCTACGTCTCCGGAAGACGCCACCCTACTTTTCCTCCTTGTTGTAGGTGTCTGTCTTTTCAGGAGTATTGCCGGCCTCGTTGATTTCCTTTTCCACCTCGTTCATGCCCTCCTTGAAGCTCTTGACGCCTTTGCCGAGTCCTTTCATGAGTTCGGGAATCTTCTTGCCCCCGAAAAGAAGGAGAACTACCAGTACTATGGCAACGATCTCCCAGGTGCCGATGAAAATAAGAGGATACATGGTACTATAGTTTTTGTTCGATGAGTTTGCAGAGTATTTCCGGACAGCGTGTAGGGCGGAAGGTCTTGGCATCGATGAAGCCAAGGACCACCTGCCCTTCTGCGCAGAGTTCCCCGTTCTGGTTCACTACCGTTTGCCGGATTATCATTTTTGCCATGGGGACCTTGTCGAATTCTGCCGTTGCCGTGAGGACATCTCCCATCCTTGCCGGATGCTTGAAATGGCACTCTACGGAAACTATCGGGATCATCACGCCAAGTTCTTCCTCACACCTTTCGATGGGGAAACCCAGTTCCACCATCATGAGGTTGCGGGCATTCTCGAAGTAACGGATGTAATTAGAGTGGTGAACCACCCTCATCTGGTCCGTTTCGTAGTACCTAACGGGAAAACTTGTGCTGAAAACCGCCATAACAAAAATGTTATTACTTGAAACTATTTTGTTTCTTTAATTGTTTTTAAGTTGCTTGAGCTTTGCTTCAAGAGATTCTATCTTGGAGAGCGAATCGGCCTCCTTCTTGCGCTCGTTTTCGATGACCGCGGCCGGTGCATTGGCAACGAAACGCTCGTTGGAGAGCTTTGAACGCACTCCCTGAAGGAACTTCTTCTGGTATTCGAGGTCCTTTTCTGCCTTGGCAATCTCCTCTTCCACATTGACGCCGGCCGCATCCAGGACAACGAACATTTCGGTGGTCCTTACCATGAAACCGACACCCGTTGTAGAGGTGAATTCAGGAACGGGCTCAATGTCTGCGTTAGCAATTTTTCCGACGATGTTGCAGAATGGCAGTGATGCTGCTTTGACCTGCAGCTTGAGCTGGACCTTGGGGCCGATGTTGCGCTGGTTGCGCACTCCCCTCACGCCGTTCACCGTCTCTGCGGCGAAGGCGAAATCGTCAAGGGTCTTTGCGCTGAACTCTCCTGCCTTGGGAGAAGGTGCATACATGATGGTCTCTCCGTCCTTCCTGGGGACGATGTCCTGCCAGAGTTCCTCCGTGATGAAAGGCATCACCGGATGGATGAGTTTGAGAAGAGCCTCGAAGAAGTCAAGGGTAGCATCGTAAGTGGCCTTGTCCATGGGAAGGGCCTTTCCGTCCACGAATGCCGGCTTGATGGCCTCAAGATACCAGGAGCAATAGTCGTCCCAGAAGAGCTTGTAAATGGTCATGAGCGCATCTGAGATGCGGAATTTGCTGTAATGGTCCTCTACGAGTGCGACTGTTGCCGAGAGCTTTGCAGTGAACCAGTCCACGGCTTCCCTGGCGGCAGGAGTCTGGACGGCGTCCTCTGCCACTGTGAAGCCCTTTACGAGACGGTAGCTGTTCCAGATCTTGTTGCAGAACGCTGCGCCCTGCTTGATCTGGGCCTCGTCATAGAAGATGTCGTTTCCGGCGCTGGAGCAAAGCAGCATGCCGATACGCACGGCATCCGCACCGTAAGTGTCGATTAGATCAAGGGGATTCGGGGAATTTCCGAGAGTCTTTGACATCTTGCGGCCGATCTTGTCACGCACGATGCCGGTGAAATACACGTTGGAGAAAGGCTCACGGCCCATGAACTCCTCACCTGCCATGATCATTCTGGCAACCCAGAAGAAGATGATGTCCGGTCCGGTTACGAGGTCAGAGGTGGGATAATAGTACTGGAGGTCCTTGTTGGGAGTATGGTCAGGATGGCCTGGCATCTGAGGGTCAAAGACCGAGATGGGCCATAGCCAGGAACTGAACCAGGTATCCAGTACGTCTTCATCCTGACGAAGGTCTTCTGCCTTGATTGAAGGATTCTTGGCCTGTGCTTCCTTAAGTGCTTCTTCAGCTGAAGGAGCCACTACGAAGCTGCCGTCGGGAAGGTAGTATGCAGGGATGCGCTGGCCCCACCAGAGCTGGCGGGAGATACACCAGTCGCGTGCATTTTCCATCCAGTGGCGGTATGTGTTGACGTATTTCTCAGGGATGAACTTGGTGCGGCCGCTTTCCACGGTTTCAAGAGCCATGGATGCAAGCTTGTCCATCTTGAGGAACCACTGTGCGCTGAGCTTGGGCTCGATGACGGCATCGGTGCGCTCCGAATAGCCAACAGGGCTGATATACTCCTCTACCTTGAGAAGGTTGCCGGATTCCTCCAGCATCTTGGTAATCTTCTTGCGGGCCACAAAACGGTCTTCTCCCACGAGAATCTGGGCTTTTTCGTTGAGCTTGCCGTGGTCGTCGATGATTTCAAGGACCGGAAGATTGTGGCGCAGGCCGATCTCATAGTCATGCACGTCATGTGCAGGGGTGACCTTGAGGCAGCCGGTTCCGAAGTCCATCTCCACGTAATCGTCCTCAATCACGGGGATTTCCCTGTTGATGAGAGGGATGAGGACCTTCTTTCCGTGAAGGTGGAAATGGCGCTCGTCCTTGGGGTTCACGCAGATGGCGGCATCGGCCATGATGGTTTCCGGACGGGTGGTGGCGATGACGAGGTAATCGTCAGTGGGATTGCCGTTTCCGTCGGAAATGTAGTACTTCAGGTGATAGAAGTGGCTCTTGGTGTCACGGTGGATGACCTCGTCGTCAGAAACGGCGGTGAGGGCCTCCGGATCCCAGTTTACCATGCGCACACCCTTGTAAATCCATCCTTTCCTGTAGAAATACACGAAGGTGTTGATAACAGCCTCAGAGAGGGCCGGTTCCATGGTGAAGCGGGTGCGGTCCCAGTCGCAGGAGCAGCCAAGGCGGCGCAGCTGCTGAAGGATGATGCCGCCGTGCTCTTCCTTCCACTCCCAGGCATGACGCAGGAACTCTTCCCTGCCGATGTCTTCCTTGGAGATGCCCTGAGCCTTGAGTTTGGCTACGACCTTGCTTTCCGTAGCGATGGATGCATGGTCTGTACCGGGGACCCAGCAGGCGTTCTTGCCGTCCATGCGGGCCTTGCGGATGAGGACATCGTTAAGGGTGTTGTTGAGCACGTGGCCCATGTGCAGGATACCCGTCACGTTGGGCGGGGGTATAACTATGGTATAAGGTTCCTTCTCGTTGGGTTCACTGTGGAAGAACTTGTTTTTGAGCCAGTAGGCATACCACTTGTCCTCCACGCTCTGTGCGCTGTATTTTGCTGCCAGTTCTGTCATAATCTATATTCCATCATTAATCTTACAAATTTACTTAATTTTTGTTAATTTTGTGGAAATTATTTGACACTATGGACAACAATCAACCCAAAGGGCAGCAGATAAGCCTTGAACTCAAGCCGGAAGTGGCCAAGGGACAGTATTCCAACCTCGCAATCATCTCCCACTCACGCAGCGAGTTCATCATCGATTTCGCCACCACCCTCCCCGGTCTTGCAAAGCCTGAAATCGGCAGCCGCATCATCATGACTCCGGAACATGCAAAACGCCTCATGAACGCACTCTTTGACAATATTTCAAAGTACGAGGCCCAGTTCGGCATCATTGACCTGAGCGGCAACAAGAACGGCCCACAGGGCGGCGGAACCTTCAATCTTGGCGACTTCGGCCCCATGGGAGGCAGCAAGTCATGAACCTTCTCGGAATCAAGGCATTCGCATTTGACATCGACGGCGTAGCAACTGACGGAGGAGTCTTCTGCAATTCCGACGGTGACCTCCTCAGGACCTACGATGCCAAGGACGGCTTTGCCATCCGCATGGCCGTCATGAACGGTTATCCCGTTGCAGTCATCACCGGCGGCAGTTCGGAGAGCATCAGAAAGAGGATGGTCACAAGCGGCGTAAAGCCGGAAGACGTCTTCCTTCACTGCCGCAACAAAATTGAGCAGTTCACAGAATTCTGCAGCCGTTACGGCCTCAGGCCGGAGGAAGTCATGTACTTCGGAGATGACGTTCCAGATGTAGAGTGCATCATGGCGGCCGGCTGCGGGGTATCCCCTGCCGACGCCGTCCCGGAGGCCATCGAAGCCGCAGACTGGGTAACTGAGCACAAGGGCGGCCGCGGCTGCCTCAGGGAGGCCATTGAAGGCACCCTGCGCGCCCAGGGCAAGTGGGTTTTCGATCCGGCGGCATATAAGAAGAAGTTCTGATGGACCTCAAATCGGCACATATCATCCTTGCGAGCGGCTCCCCCAGGCGAAGGGAGCTGCTCAAGGGTCTGGACCTTGACTTTGAGGTGGATACGGGTAACAGTTTCGTGGAGAAGTATGACCCTTCCACCCCATTTGACGAGGTTCCGCTTCTAATGAGCGAGGGTAAATCGGCCGGATTTCACAGGGCGCTGCAGCCGGGAGAGGTCCTCATCACTGCCGACACCATGGTCATCCTTCCCGGAAAGGAGATTCTGGGAAAGCCCAGGGACAGGGAGGATGCAGTAAGGATGCTCCGGGACCTTTCCGGACGGGAGCATCACGTGGTCACGGCCGTAACCATCCGTGACATCAGTCACAAGAAGAGCCTCACAGCCACTACAAAAGTGTGGTTCAAGGAGCTCTCGGACGAAGAAATCACCTATTACGTAGATACTTACAAGCCCTTTGACAAGGCCGGCGCATACGCCATCCAGGAATGGATAGGCCATATAGGAATAACCCGCATCGAAGGCTCATACTTCAATGTTGTCGGATTCCCGGTCCAGAGGGTATATGAGGCGCTCAAAAGATTCTAATGCGCCAGTTTCCTGTGCCGTGAGAACAGCCTGTGTGGCAGTTCCATTGCCAGAATGATTCCAAGCACGATTGCAATCGCAACCTTGAGGGCCATGAAACCGCTGGCCATGGACATTGCGAACTCACTGGCCGTGAGATAGTATGAGAACCAGAAGATTCCGGCTCCCGGAACCAGCGTGAAAATGCCGCAGATAATGAAAACCTGGGCCGGGCAGCGCATGGGAACCGCAGCGTAGCGGGACAGGATGCTCACTACAAATGCGGCAAAAGCTGCCGACACCGGGGCCGACAGGCTTACATACCTCACACCAAGGAGATACACCATCCAGCCGGCAATTCCGATGATACCGGCAGTAATATACTGCTCCTTGTCCACGCCATACAGAATTGCGAAGCCCACGGTGCCGAAAAGCGCCGCCACAGCCTGCCAGAAGAAGCTTTCTGTCTGTGGATTGGGCTCAACTCCCGTAAGGTGTATCACTCCCCCGAAAAACGCTCCGTCAATCATGAAGGCTGCCGACACGCCCATCGCAATACAGAAGAATCCCAGCATTGCATCCGTCATTCGCGTGATGCCGGCAAGATAATCGGAATTGGCAAGGTCCCTGACGCCGTTAGTGAACGGAACTCCGGGAATAAGGGGCATTATTGCGCCGATGATTATGTTGCTCAGGCAAGTTCCAAGCCCAAGGCGGTAGCAGACTATGGAAACGAGGGTGGCAAGAAGCGCGTTGCAGATGCCTCCGACTATCTTTGAAAGGTAGCGGGAACTTACCAGGGAGATAAAGAGGTACAGGATGAATCCGGCAACGCAGGCGGCGGCACAGTCGGCAAAACCGCCCCCGAAGACCGCAGAGAAGGCTCCGGCGGCGAAGGTGGTTGCCAGAAGCTGCTCCCAGAAAGGTTTGGGAGCCATGGTCTCGATGGCGTTCAGGCGCCTGCGGGCTTCGGCAAGGGAGCATCGGCCAGCGGAAATGTCATAACTGAGGCGGTTCACAGCCGTCACCTTCGCAAGGCGGACACTCCTGATGGGAATGAATGCGATGTTGGCATAGGTAGAGGCCTGGCCGCCGGACTTGGAGACTTTCTCGTTGCGTCCGCTGGTGAAAATGCCGTTGGAGAGGATGAAGAAATGGCCGCTGCTCACACCGTAGTGGGTGGAAATGCGAGTCATGATGTCCTCTACGCGGGATATTTCGGCCCCGTTCTCAAGCAGGATGTGTCCGGCCTGGGAGGCTACTTCCAGGACCTCTGAGAAATCATTTTCCATCGGCAGGCAGTTCCTTGATGTAGATGTCGTTCTGGGGGAACGGGATTTCTATGCCGTTCGCTGCGAAGGCGTTGTAGATGGCTTCCTTCGCCTGGGCGGCAAAGGTGTAGTGGGCGTCCACGGTGGCAAACAGCACCACCTGGATGTCAACGCTGCTGTCTCCGAAGTTCTTAAGGCGCACGTTGATGCCCTTCTTGCCGTCCACTATGTCGCGGCCGTACTTGTCCTTGCCAAGAAGCGGCTGAAGGGCCTCCAGGATAACTGTACGGGCCTTTTCCACATCCGTTCCGTACTTGACGCCAACGGTGAAGTTGATCATCTCGTAGTGGTGGTTGCGGGTAAGGTTCTTGAAGTTCTGGTTGAAGAGGGCTGTGTTAGTGAATGCAATCACGGAGCCGTCCTCTGCGGCCACCTGGGTGCTCTGGTAAGAGAGGCTCTGGACAACGCCGCGGATGCCGTCGCATTCGATTGTGTCCCCCACCCTCACGCGGCCGCTCATGAGCTGAACTCCGTAGAAGAAGTTGTTAAGGACATCCTTCATAGCGAAACCGATACCCGTAGCAAGGCCCGTTGTTATGATAGTGAGGGCCGATGTAGGTATCTTCAGCATCACGAACACTATAATGACGTAGATGCCCCAGCACACCAGGGTTATGATGTTGTTGGCAAGGTTGAAGTTGATGTCGGACTCCTTGAAGACCGTTCCCTCGCTCATTTTTTCTATGGTAGCCCTTGTGAGGTTGACGCGGTAGAAAGCCTTGATTGCATATACGACGTAACGGAATATGAAGAACAGGCTGAGTACCATTATGAGCTTGAACAGGGACAGGTGAACCACGCCTTCTACATTGATGAGGGGATTCATGAAGAAGTCTCCCGCAACCGTGGAAAGGTTGAACACGTTGCAGGCAAGGTTGATAGCTATCGGAATAGACCACAGGGCAAGCAGAGGGATGACCACCATGTTCATGAGGTCATGGAACCAGGTTATCTCGATGAATGCACCCTTTCCTGAGGAGAGAGGCATCCTGGGATTGCGCTTGCGATAATTGACCTGGTGCTGTTTGATGTGGCTTTCGTAATTGCGGTCCATGATATTGGACACGGCCATCACCGTCTGCACAAGCGACAGCTGGAAGAACCACCAGATAAGGATGATGACAGACATCATCACAAGGCCGTACCAGGATATTGCGGTAGATACTGCCATGACTCCGAAGGATATCCAGAGCATTATCCTGTCGCTCCTTGGCACCTTGTCCAGGAACTTGTAATTGAACCAGAACTGCCAGGCCGTAAACAAGAGTACAATCAGCGGGAAGAATACGTTCAGGGCGCTGTTGGGGACGAATATAGTCCTCAGGAACACCACTATGAAGCCAAGGGTAAGCGTGGGCAGGTATGCCTTGAGGGCGGGATATGTCTGCTGCTCATTCAGGCGGATGAGCATTGAAGTGAAAATCGCCGCAAGCAGCCACGCATACTCTCCCATCATTCTGGAGGCAAGGTTGATAAAGGTATCGGGGCCCTTGCTGTATGAGTTGAACAGGATGATGACGGAGAAGATGATGACGCCCGTAAGAGCTATGAGTATTCCCTTGTGTTCCTGGAAATACTGCATCTGGAAGAACTTCACGCGCTTTACAAGGAGTTTCACGATGAAGGTTCCCAGTATCATCGCAAAGATGAGGATAACCAGCATCACAAAGGCATATCCGGCAACGATGGGGCCGCGCCAGGCGCTGTAGGTTCCGCGGTCGTCGACGGCTCCGGGGCTGTACTTGGCCTTCATATCTGCCACGGCACGCTGGACATTGCGCCCAAAGCTCTTCAGAATCACGAAATAGTTGCGCTGCCCGCGCAGGAAAACCTTGTTCTGGACTGCATGGTAACGTTCCTGGGCATAGTCGTAGGCTTCTTTGAGGAGTTTGTCGGTGTCGGCATAATCCTCGGAGTCTGCCTCGATGTGCTTGATGGACTCCATGTAGTGATTTACCATGGATTCAGCATAGAAGAGACAGCTGTCTCTGACGGCTGCGGTTTCTTCATCCATACGGAAACCTTCCTTCAGGGCGAACGAGGGCAGGTTCAGAAGGGTGTCAACCTTGAATTCAAGGCTGTCCATGACATTTCCCAGCTGCGGCACAAGAGAAGGGTCTATCTTCACCGGAGGCATGTTTCTCAGAGTCTGGGCAAGCTTGGAATAGCGGTCCAGCTCAGTGCTCATGTTCTGGATAATCTCGTCGAAGGGCATGCGGTTGGCGTCGAACTTTTCATACTGGTCCGTAACCTGGTGCAGGGCATAGGTAAGGTCGAAAGTATGGTTCTGAGGCTGGGAATACAGCATGAGGGACAGTTCGTTGGACTGCTCCACAAGGTTCACGAGACTCTGGTGCTGGGACTGGATACGGGCAGCACCGGCGGCGTTTCTGCGGACGGTGTTCTCGTAGTCTGTCTTGAGCTCGGAAAGGAGCACCAGGAGGGTCTGCTGGAGGTCTTTTTCCTTAAAAACGGCATATGCCGGCACAAGGGCCAGCATAACTGCAGAAATGCCTGCGATGAGGCGTCTGGGGAATTTGTTCAGTGTCATAATTTACCTTGTTCGCCAAGATGGCTGTCCTTGAATCCCAGGAAGTAGAGAACGCCGTCAAGGCCTATCGTAGAGAGGCTTTGGCTGGCGCTGGCCTTCACCCTGGGCTTTGCGTGGAAGGCTATGCCAAGACCGGCTTCATTGATCATGGGAAGGTCATTGGCACCGTCTCCTACGGCAATGGTCTGGGCTATGTTAACTTTTTCAGTCTGGGCTATGAGCCTCAGGAGGTCTGCCTTGCGGCGGCCGTCGACGATGTCGCCTACATATCGGCCCGTGAGTTTACCGTCCTCTCCTACTTCGAGCTCGTTGGCGTAGACGTAATCTATGCCGTAGCGGCGCTGGAGGTATTCACCGAAGAAGGTGAAGCCGCCGGAGAGGATGGCTATCTTGTATCCGCAGGTCTTGAGAACGCTCATGAGGCGGTCGGTGCCTTCGGTTATGGGGAGGTTGTCGGCAATGTCCTGCATGACGGAGATGTCGAGGCCCTTGAGGAGGGCGACTCTTTCCGTGAAGCTTTCCTTGAAGTCGATTTCACCGCGCATCGCACGTTCAGTGATGGCGGCAACCTTTTCGTAGACGCCGTGGCGGCGGGCAAGTTCGTCAATGCATTCGGCCTGGATGAGTGTGGAATCCATATCGAAGCAGATGAGGCGGCGCATGCGGCGGTACATGTCGTCTTTCTGGAAGGAAAAGTCCATGCCAGTATCGGCAGAAAGGGCCATCAGTTCCTTCTGGAAGGCGGCTTTGTCGGAGAGGGTGCCGCGGATGGAGAACTCCACGCAGGCGCGGACGTTCTTTTCCGGATGCATGATGCTCATTCGGCCGGTGAGGCGCTTGATGGCGTCGATGTTAAGGTCGTGCCGGGCGATGATTTCGGCGGCGGACTGGAGCTGGGCTGCAGAAAGGCTCCTGCCGATGACGGTGAGGATGTAGCGGTTCTTGCCCTGACGGCCGGCCCAGGCCTCGTAATCGTCGTCAGAGATGGGTTCAAAGCCGATGGTGACGCCCAGTTCGGTGGTTTTGAAGAGGAGTTCCTTCATCACCTGGCCGGAGAGGTCGTCGTCAATTCTTATGAGAAGGCCCAGGGAAAGGGTGGAGTGGATATCGGCCTGGCCGATGTCCAGGATCTGGGCGTCGTACTTTGCGAGTATGGTCATTATTTCCGATGTAAGGCCGATGCGGTCCTTGCCGGAAATGCGGATAAGTATCTGTTCCTGTTTCATTCTTCTTCGTCGTCTTCAGGGAGAACGATCTGCTTGTACTGATTGCGGCGTTTCTGCCAGCGTTCGCGGGCATACTGCTGCATGTCCGTGATGGTGTCGTTCTCGTCGATGATTTCCATTCCAAGGATGGTTTCGATGATGTCTTCGAGGGTGAGGATGCCCTGGAAGCAGCCGTAATCGTCAATGATGAGGGCTATCTGGTCCTTGGTCTTGAGGAGGCTTTCCCAGACATCGGAAACGGAGGTTTCCTCGTGGAAAGCAGCTATTTTGCGCTTGATGCTGCGAAGGCGTGTGTCGAACTTGTCTTCTGCAAGGTTTTCGAGAACGTCATTTCGCATGATGTAGCCGGTGATGAATTCGGGGGAATCGGCATACACCGGAATGCGGGAGTTGTGGGAGAGGTCTTCCTGCTTGTAGAACTGTCTCAAGGTCATGTTCTCTGGGGCGATGGCGGCCACAACACGGGGAGTCATGATTTCGTAGGCCTTGATGTCGTCCAGCTTGATGATGTTCTGGATTACCTTGTTCTCAGAGTTGTCAAGGACGCCTTCTTCCTCGCCGATATTGGCCATTGCGGAGACTTCTTCCCTGGAAATGGCGGTGTCAGGTTCTTCGTCGGAAATGCTGGTGTGCAGCTTGTCGATAATCCATACCAGAGGATAGAGAAGGTACACCAGGAACTGCATTATCTTGGAGAGCCAGAGCATGTCCTTCCAGTGCTTTGTGCCGATGGATTTTGGAAGGATCTCTGAGAACACAAGGATAAGGAGCGTCATGACGGCGCTGATGACACCGAACCAGTGGTCTCCGGAAAGGAGCGTGGCCTGATGGCCTACGGCAGCCGCACCAAGAGTGTTGGCGATTGTGTTCAGTGACAGAATTGCCGACAGGGGCCTGTCCGGATTCATTTTCATCTTCATGAAAAGGGCGGCGTTCCTGTCGCCTTCGTCCTCTTTCATCGTGATATATGAGATGGGTGTGGACATGAGAACCGACTCCAGAAGTGAACACAGGAAGGAGATTCCCATGGTCAGAAGCAGGTATACTATCAGCAGCGTCATAGCTCAGTTTGCAATAATTTGCAAATTTACTGTTTTTTACGGGATTCTCAAAGGAGGATGAAGGGGATGCCGGCGTTTTCTGCAAATGCGGCGTCAGTTTCGGAGTCGCCCAGCATGATTGCGCGTTCCATCGAGGGAAAAAGTTGTTTTGCCTCATGGTACATGCCGGGGTTAGGCTTGCGGCGGGGGTCGCCGTCGTCGGTGGCGGTGCAGGTAAGGATGGCATCTATCCGGCCGCCGGCTTCAGTGATGGCACGGAGCATGTGTGAGTGGATGTCTGCAAGGTCTTCATCTGTCATGAGTCCCCTGCCCACTCCCCTCTGGTTGGTTACTACTATGATTCGCCTGAACTTTGCAGCCCACTTCGGGAACTCCTCCAGGATGCCGCTCAAGAACTTGAACTGATTCCGGTTTCTGACGTAATCGCCTTTAATCCTGACGTTTATAGTTCCGTCGCGGTCTATCAGGAGAGTGTCGGCATCGCTTTCTATGAGCTTTTTAGATGCGGCTTTTACCGCCCTGTACTCCGGCAGCTCGGTCTGCGCCCTTTCGTAATCTTCCGGAATGCCTATGTCCAGAAAATAACAGTCCTGAACCACACCGCACGTCTTGTATTTCAGAGGCTCCAGCACCTCTTTCTCAAATGAAAACTTCGGCGGAAAACCGCTCAAATCCAGATTATTGAGCGCATATATCCCGCCATTGATCAGCCCCTCCCTGCAGTATGCTTTTTCCCTGAATCTGAAAATCTCCACTCTGTCATTTCGAGCGGAGCCGAGAAATCTCACATCCACCG
The DNA here is from genome assembly GCA_017458265.1 of Bacteroidales bacterium. Lineage (GTDB taxonomy): Bacteria > Bacteroidota > Bacteroidia > Bacteroidales > UBA932 > Cryptobacteroides. Next base: position 46,861 of record JAFTFV010000027.1, read on the forward strand.
CCCCATACCTCTCAAACTCCCTCATAGGCTTCAGTGCAACGGTAATGGGCGCGTCAAAGGTAAAAGCATTAAGGTCTACAGGAAAGAACGTGTCTCCGTTGATGACGAACACTTTTTTTCCATGGCAGTATTTGAGCGCTTCACGTATGCCGCCGCCGGTGCCAAGAGGGGTCTCCTCCACTGCAAAGTCTATTTCAAACGGATAGTTTTGTCCTGATATCCAGTTTATTATGTATTCACGGAGGTAGCCGACGGAAAGGATAACATGGTCTGCACCCTGGTCCTGCAGCCAGTCAAGGATGTAGGAGAGAAAAGGCCGAGATTTCTCGACTTCGCTCGAAATGACAGTGGGGGCGCTCGAAATGACAGTGGGGCCGATGGGGGCCATGCATTTGGGGAGGTTGGAGACGGCGCTGCGAAGGCGGGTGCCCAGGCCGCCGGCGAGGACTATTGCTTCCATGATACTGCGCCTTGGTGGGTGAAATGGAAATCGCGGACTTCGCCGGGGAGGCGCGAGAGGGCATCGGCAATGATGGCTTTGCGCTCCGGAGGGACCATGAGCATGATGAAGCCGCCGCCACCTGCTCCGGAGACTTTGCCGGAGATGGCGCCTGCGGCCATGGCGGTGTCGAAGGCGGTCTGGATCATGGGATTGGTGATGGAACTGGCCATTTTCTTCTTGTCTTCCCAGGCGCGGCCTAGGATATCGGCAAAGGCTTTGAAGTTGGCGTCCAGGAGGGCCTCACGCATGTCGAAGGCGCTTTGCTTGATGCGGTGCATGGCTTCGACGGCGGTGGTTTTGCCGGTGCGGGTGGCGTTCTGCTGCTCGGAGATGATGGCGGCGCTTTCGCGGCTGCGGCCGGTGAAATAGAGGAGCATGGAGTCCCGGAGGGTATTCTCGGTGGCTTCAGGGAGGGCGACGGGGGTTACGGTTACGGTGTCGTCGGTATTGAAGGACATGAAGTTGAAGCCGCCGAATGCCGCCGCGTACTGGTCCTGCTTGCCGCCTGCAAGAGCGAGGTCTATGCGTTCGATTTCGTAGGCCGTGCGGGCAAGGGTGTAGGTGTCGATCGGCCGTTCAAGCCACTCTGAGAAGCATTTGAGGATGGCGACGACCATGGTGGAAGAGGTGCCCAGGCCGGAGCCTGCGGGCGCATCGTTCCAGGTATGGATGCGGAAGCCTGTTCTGAGCGGTCCCATTCTGGCAATCACACCGTCGATGAGTTGCGCACCGGTCTTCCCGTTCATGGGGACGCAGGCAGAGATGCCGGCATCATCGGCCCGAACCTCTATAACGGGCTCATTCAAAGGCTCAATGGTGCAATATGCACTGAGGTTGATGGTGGCATTGAGCACGTTGCCGCCATATATGTCGCTGTATGGAGAGACGTCGCTCCCTCCCCCCGCCAGCCCCAGCCTGAGCGGTGCCTTGGAACAGACAGTCATTATTTGATGGCCTCGAGGGTGCCTTTGGTGCCGGCGAGTTCGGCGTCGATTTTTTCGTAGACGGAGTTGTTGGACTTGTATTCCGGGACGATTAGCTTCATCTTGCGGACGGTGGCCATGTCGTCAAACTGCTTGGCGATGTCTACCAGTTCCTCGATTTCGCGATTCACTTCGTCGTAGTCGTATTCGCGCACCTGGGCGATGCGGATCTTCTCATGGAAGGTGGGCTTGGTGTCTTCCAGCTCATTGAGGACTTCCTCGTAGAGCTTTTCGCCTTCACGGAGGCCCGTGTACTTGATTTCCACGTTCTGAGCGTTGGAAAGGGCAATCATGCGCTTTGCAAGGTCTGCAATCTTGACGGGAGCGCCCATGTCGAAGACGAATATTTCACCGCCGTTACCCTTGGTGCCGGCCTCGAGAACCAGCTTGCAGGCCTCGGGGATGAGCATGAAGAAACGGACGATGCGTTCGTCGGTAACCGTAACGGGACCGCCGTTCTTGATCTGCTCCTTGAACAAAGGAATCACGGAGCCGTTGGAACCCAGGACGTTACCGAAACGCGTGGTGACGAACTGAGTGTACTCGCGCGGCTTGTCCCCTGCCTTCCAGCCCTTGAGGGCTTCCATCTTGAGCTTGCGGTCAAGGCTCTGGACGTAGATTTCGCAGATGCGCTTGGAGCAGCCCATGACATTGGTGGGGTTCACAGCCTTGTCCGTGGAAATCATCACGAACTTCTTGACGCCGTACTTGACGGACATATCGGCAATGATCTTGGTGCCGTTGATGTTGTTCATGACGGCCTCGGAGGGATTGTCCTCCATCATGGGGACGTGCTTGTATGCGGCGGCGTGGAAGACATAGTCCGGGAGGAAGTCCCTGAAGATGAAATCCATCCTGGTGCGACGGCTGATGCTGGTGACGATAACTTCGCACGGGACATCCGGGAAGTCCTTCGCCATCATGAGGCGGACGTCGTGCTGGGGCGTTTCGGCCTGGTCGATGAGCATCATCTTGGAGGGCTTGAACTGCGCCACCTGCCTTACTATCTCCATGCCGATGGAACCTGCCGATCCGGTGATGAGCACCTTCTTGCCGGTGAGGAGACGTTCGACGGATTTCATGTCTACCTTGATCTCGGAACGGGGAAGAAGGTCTTCAACGCTCACTTCCCTGAGCTGGAGATCTTCAACTTCCTCGTCGGAAAGGACGCCGTTACGGATACTGGCTTCCTTGGCCTCGTGCGCCATGAAAATCTTGCAGCCTGCGCCGATGAGAACGTCCTGGATCTTCTGGTTCTGGCGGAACTCATTGGCCCTCAGGGGGCTCACGAGGACGGCCTGAATGCGTTCCCGCTTCACGATATCGGCAATGTCATCCTCCAGGGTATAGACTTTAACGCCCATAAGGCGCATGTCTTTGATGCGGTGCTCGTGGGAGATGAAACCCTTGAGCTCGAAGCGCTGTGGACTCTGGGAGCGGATACTCTTTGCTACGCCGATACCTCCTGTGAGCGCGCCGTATATAAGGCAGGGAATAGCCCTGGAATCGGCATTCGAGGCGTCGAACAGGAGCTTGACCAGGATGCGCATCGCCCACATGAGAAGGGTGGCAATGAGGAAGGAGACGAAAATCTGCATGAGGGAAAGCGCGCTGAGCATCTCCACGTCCTGCCACTTCATGAGATACATCATGCCGATGCAGAGTGCGAGCGACACAAGATTAGCGTACACAAGCTTCAGAAGGTCGACGAAGCTGGAGTAGCGCAGGACTCCTGAATATGTCCTGAAAATCCTTGCTCCAATCCAGCTAAGGACGGCATAGAACAGCGATGTGAGAAAAACTGCCGGATGATGCTCATATGTTATCTGGGAGTTGGTGTCTACCCAGTAAGTAAAAACACATGACGCAAAAACGATTGCGGCGTCGGCGAGGAGGATTACCCAATATGGCAGCACCTTTTTGCTGAAATACCAATTGGAAATTCGTTTTATAGGGTCTAGTTTTTGAGCCATAATTAAAGTATTGCCTACAAAGATAAGCATTTATTACAATCGGGGCAAATGTTTTACAGAAAAACGATAACGGCCGGGATTATTTTGCAGGCAGCCCGAAAAATGCTAACTTAGCCCCGGAAAACATGCCTGTAAATGCCTGAAACGTCCCTATACGATGCCATGCTGGCGGCCGCAGACCCTTCCCAGGTCCCCGGTCTGAGCCGATTCTTCAAGACCGGCCCCGGCCAGTACGGAGAAGGTGATAAGTTCCTGGGAATCAAAGTGCCGGTGACGCGCGCCATAGTCAAAGCCCACTGGAAAAGGTTGGCCGCATCCGGGGACCCTTTCCCGGAGCTGGAACGCTGCATCGGCAGCGAATACCACGAAGTGCGGCTGGCGGCGCTGCTCACGCTGGTGGAAATCTTCGCCCGCGCCGACAAGGATAAATGCATCCGCTTTTACCTCTCTCATACAGACCGCATCAACAACTGGGACCTCGTGGACCTGAGTTGCTATCCCCTTCTGGGCGAATGGCTTCTCCCGCAGAAAGACCGCAGCCTCCTGTATGATCTGGCACGCAGCGGGAAGACGATTTGGGAGCAGCGGATCGGCATAGTGAGCACCATGACCTTCGTCCGCCACGGGGAGCTGCAGGACACCTTTGCCATTGCCGATATCCTCCTCCACCATCCCCACGACCTCATCCACAAGGCTGTGGGCTGGCTCCTTCGGGAAGCCGGAAAACGCAATCAGGAAGCCCTGGAGGCCTATCTTCTACCCCGCTATCGGCACATGCCGCGAACCATGCTCCGCTACGCCATCGAAAAATTCCCGGAGCCCCTGCGCAGGCTGTACCTTAATTAGCATGCTCAAACAGATTTATCCATGAATACGCCATACAAACTCATTCTCTTCGACCTTGACGGTACGCTGCTGGACACCCTGGAAGACCTTGCCGCGGCAGTAAACCACGCCCTATCGCTCCGCGGCCTTCCCCTTCACAGTCTGCAGGATTACCGCACCATGGTGGGACACGGCGTCCGCAACCTGGTGCAGAAAGCGCTGGAAAAGTCGCTCGCATCGGCCCCGGACGATACTGCCATCGACGCAGCCCTTGCCGATTTCAAGGCCCACTACACCGCCAATATCGACGTC
>JAFTFV010000028.1 GCA_017458265.1 Bacteroidales bacterium
AAAAAACCAGGGGCCTCGAAAGGTCCCTGGTTTTTTGTGCGGATGGTGAGAGTCGAACTCACACGGGCCAACGCCCACTACCCCCTCAAAGTAGCGTGTCTACCATTTCACCACATCCGCAGCTGCTTTGGGATTGCAAAGATACGCCAGTTTTTGAAAATAGCAAAATTTTTTTGAGATTTTTTTATTTCTTCGTACCTTTGCAGTCCCCCACGAGTTGGAGGAATACGCATTATTAATTTAAAACAGATTTACAATGGCTGTTAAAATCAGACTTCAGCGCCACGGAAAGAAGAATTTCGCATTCTTCCACATTGTAGTGGCCGACTCACGTTCACCGCGTGACGGAAAATTCATCGAGCAGCTTGGCTCCTACAACCCTAACACCAATCCTGCAACCATCGTCCTCAATGACGAAAGGGCACTTGCATGGCTCAAGGTGGGTGCACAGCCCACTCTGGTTGCACGCCGTATCCTCTCCTATGAGGGTGTCCTCCTTCGCAAGCACCTCGCAGAGGGTGTAGCAAAGGGTGCTCTCACCGAGGCTCAGGCAGACGCAAAGTTCGCCGCCTGGAAGGCCCAGAGGGATGAGAAGATCGCCGCCAAGAAGACCGGCATCAAGAATGAGACCATCGCTGCCGCAAAGGCTGCAAAGGCTCACGAAGTTGAGGTCAACGAGGCCCGTGCAAAGGCTATCGCCGCCAAGAAGGCAGAGGCAGAGGCCAAAGCCGCCGAGGAAGCTGCAGCAGCCGCTGCAGAACCTGCAGAAGAAGCACCCGCAGCAGAATAATGCTCAAGGTAGCGCAGGTACTGAAATCCAACGGGACCGACGGGGAACTCCTCATGAGTTTCCTCGAAGTGGGCCCGGAGGATATCGACAGAGAGGAACCGGTATACATCTATTTCGATGGACTGCCGGTTCCGTTTTATTTTGAATCCTTCAACCAAAGGGGTACAAACCGTGCCCTGGTGCGTCTGACAGGCGTCCACTCCCTCAGGGATGCCGACGAGCTCGCCGGCCGCGACGTCTATGCCGATTATTTCGAAACCGAGGAGGATGAAGACCTCACCGGCTGGAAAGTCCTTTCCGAGGACGGAACGCCCATCGGCACAATCACCGCATACGAGGACATTCCCGGCAACCTTTGCATCTATGTAGACACTGCCGACGGAGAACGCCTCCTCCCCCTCCACGACGACCTCGTCCTCTCCATGGACGACACCGCCCGCACCCTCACGCTGCGTATTCCGGAAGGGCTGCTGTAGGCTTAGCATTTTTTTCGTATCTTTGCAGGGTATGAACAGCATCCGCAACTTTTGCATTATTGCGCATATAGACCATGGTAAATCCACACTGGCAGACAGGCTTCTGGAACTTACCCAGACGCTCACTGCGCGTGAAATGGAGAACCAGGTTCTGGACGACATGGACCTCGAGCGCGAAAAGGGCATCACCATCAAGAGCCACGCAATCCAGATGGATTATGTGCGCGGCGGAGAGACCTACCGCCTTAACCTTATCGACACTCCCGGCCACGTGGACTTTTCCTACGAGGTTTCACGCTCCATCGCCTCGTGCGAAGGCGCCCTTCTTGTTGTGGATGCTTCACAGGGCATTCAGGCCCAGACCATTTCCAACCTGTATCAGGCAATAGACCACTCACTTGAGATTATTCCGGTACTGAACAAGATAGACATGGACAGCGCCCAGCCTGAGGTTGTTGAAGAGCAGGTGTGCGACCTTCTGGGCTGCGAGCCGGAGGATGTCCTCCGCGTGAGCGCCCGTACCGGAGAGGGCGTGCAGGCCGTTCTGGACGCCATTGTAGACAGGGTCCCGGCTCCCAAGGGAGACCCCGAGGCCCCGCTCCAGGCGCTTATCTTCGACTCCGTCTTCAACCAGTTTCGCGGCATTATAGCATACTTCAAGGTCCTTAACGGCAGCATCCGCACCGGAGACAAAGTCAAGTTCTTCGCAACCGGAAACGAGTACGAGGCCGAGGAAATCGGCAATCTTAAACTGAAGCTCAACCCCACCGGGGAGGTGCGTGCCGGAGACGTGGGCTACATCATCACCGGTATCAAGGCCGCCGTGGAGGTGAAGGTGGGCGACACCATCACCCACGTTGAAAGGCCCTGCAAGGAGGCTATTGCAGGTTTTGAAGAGGTGAAGCCGATGGTTTTCGCCGGCCTCTACCCCGTTGATGCCTCAAAGTTCGAGGAGCTGCGCGCCACGCTGGAAAAGTTCCAGCTCAACGACGCCTCGTTCACCTACGAACCGGAAAGCTCCCTGGCCCTAGGATTCGGCTTCCGCTGCGGTTTCCTAGGCCTTCTGCACCTTGAGATAGTGCAGGAGCGCCTTTTCCGCGAGTTCAATATGGACGTGATAACCACCGTCCCCAACGTATCATATAAGGTATATACCACAAAGGGCGATGTCGTCGACGTGCACAACCCGTCCGGCCTTCCGGCGGCAACCATTATCGACCACATCGAGGAGCCTTATATCCGCGCCCAGATAATCACCAAGAGCGATTTCTACGGCCCCATCATGAAGCTTTGCATGGACAAGAGGGGAACTCTCATCGGCCAGCATTACATCACTACGGACCGCGTAGAACTCAATTATGACCTGCCCCTTTCGGAGGTGGTATTCGACTTCTACGACAAGCTTAAGTCCATATCCAAGGGCTATGCGTCCTTCGACTATCACATCACGGACTTCCGCCCCGCCCGCCTGGTGAAGCTGGACATCCTCCTGAACGGCGACCCTGCCGATGCCCTCTCCACCCTCATCCACGAGGACCACGCCTACGACTTCGGCCGAAAGATCTGCCTCAAGCTCAAGGAACTCATCCCCCGCCAGCAGTTCGACATTGCGGTTCAGGCGGCCATCGGTGCTAAGATCATAGCCCGTGAAACCGTCCGCCAGGTGCGCAAGGACGTTACCGCCAAGTGCTATGGCGGAGACGTCACCCGTAAGCGCAAGCTCCTCGAAAAACAGAAGGAAGGCAAGAAACGCATGCGCCAGATAGGAACCGTCCAGGTGCCCCAGAGCGCATTCATGGCCGTTCTCAAACTGGATTGACCCCTGTCATTTCGAGCGAAGTCGAGAAATCTATGAACTTTAAAGCAGCCCTCAAGTCAATGCGCCTCCGCACCCTCCCGCTTTCTACCGGAGGAGTGCTCCTGGGCATACTGCTTGCCGTTGCCGATTACAAGGTGAGCCTTCTTACGGCAATACTTGTAGTTCTCACAACCGTGAGCCTTCAGATACTCTCCAACCTGTCCAACGAACTGGGAGACGTCCTCCGCGGAACGGACACCGCAGACCGCGAGGGCCCTCAGTACGGCCTCAACGGCGGGGAGCTCACCATATCGCAGATGAAAACCCTCATCGGCATATTCGTGGGCCTTTGTATGGTCTTCGGCGCGCTCATGACGTGGAAGGCCTTCGGTACGCTGTGGGAACTAACTCCAATCCTGGTTCTGATGCTGGGGGCTGCAGCCATCATGGCCGCAATGAAATACACCCTTGGACGCAATCCATACGGATACAGGGCCAAGGGCGACATCTACGTGTTCCTGTTCTTCGGCCTTGTGGCCGTGATGGGAGCATATTTCGTATGCTCCGGCGGGGCCATGAACCTGAAGCTGCTGCTTCCCGGGGCGGCAATAGGCTTTTTCAGCGTGGGTGTTCTCAATGTGAACAACATCCGTGACATGAAGACGGACGCCGTGAACCGCGTAACCGTTGCCATAAAGCTCGGAGAGCGTAATGCAAAGATTTACCAGAGCGTGCTGATATGCCTTGGATGGGTGTGCATGGTGGTTTTCTGCCTTCTTAACTGGCCTGACTGGCGCCACTGGCTCTTCGTCATCACCCTGCCCCTTTACGTTATTCACCTAAGGGGCGTCTGGCAGCGCACCGGCCGCGCCCTCGACCCCATGCTCCCGCTTCTGGTGATATCCACCTTCCTCTTCTCACTTCTCTCCGGCATCGGCTTCTGCATGTATCTTTTTGCATAGTGGCTATGGCGAAGGTCTGTTTTTTAGCTGCAGACCTTAACCACAGAATCAGCAATAGAGCGTGCTCTGAGGCATAAACAATGGCGAAGGTCTGCTCACAAAAAACAGACCTTCGCCATCATTTGCCTATAGTCTGTGCGCTTTACCTGGCGATGACGTATTTGTGCAGGGTGGAGCGGACGGCACCGGGGCCGGCGTAGAGCTCGCGGACCATGCCTTCTATCTGCTCTCC
>JAFTFV010000029.1 GCA_017458265.1 Bacteroidales bacterium
AGCGGCTGGGATCAAGGTTCATGCCCACGAATGAAAGAGCCTCATTCATGGAGTAGGAGTCCTTGAGGAGCGTATATTTCTGCTCGATGTAACCGCCGCCTACAGGAAGGCGCATGACCACTGTCGAATCCGAAGAGGCCTCAGGAATATACTGGAAGGTGAACTTCCTGGTGTCGATAGCCGTAGGGGCATAAACCGTAAAACCAAGGCTGGTCTTTTCCGGCTGAAGGAGAATGAGGTCTTCCTTGGAATAGGTTGTATAATCCTTCACTTTTACTGAATACGGCTGTGCACCGCGGGTTGTGAAGGTCACTGCAAGTTTCTCATTTTCAAGTACCAGAAGCTGAGCCTCTGCCGCTGCCGCTTCATTGAGTGATGCATCGGAATAGACCGGGGCCTGGACTTCGGGGACATCGGCGAGTTCCGGATGCTCTGCACGATATGCGCTGTCAAGCTGCCACTGGGCATATTCCTCGGCCACCCTCGCTGAGTCAAGCTGAGCCTGGATTGCCTGCTGTTTCTGGACCTGGCGGCTCTGGTAGCCCATGAAGCCGAACAGGATGAGTGCTATAAGTACAAATCCGATAATTGAATTCTTATCCATCTTCTCTTATTCCTCCTTGGTTTCAAGATCGCGGATTTTCACCTTAAGTGCGTCAAGGCGCTCCTTGGCCGCGTCAATCTTTTCCTGCATCTGCGCTTTGAGCTTTTCCGCACCCTTGGAGAGCGAGAAGAAGCCGATATTGTTCTCGTAAGTCTGAATCTCCTGCTGAAGGGCATTGAACTGCTCCTTGAGTTTGTCCTTCTCGGAAAGAGGCTTGCCGGAAGAAGGCCTCTGGGAGCCACCCTGATGGCGCTGTCCCCTGCCGCCGAAGCCGGGGAACTTTTCTGCCATAGCCTCACGGTATGCGGCATTCAGGGCATCCTTTTCCTTGAACGGAACGAAGCCGATCTCATTCCACTTCTTTGCAAAATCGGCAGCGGCGCTCTCATCACCTGAATAGGCCTTGATCTCCTCGATGAGGGCCTTCTTGGCGGTAAGATTTGCACCGAGGTTGCCCTGGCCGGCGGGACGGTTGTCCCTTGCGGTGAAGAATTCGTCGCATGCGGCGCGGAAACGCTTCCAGATCTGTTCAGACTTCTTGCGGGGCACTGCGCCGATTTCCTTCCACTGCTTCTGCAGTTCGATAAAACGGTCTGTAGTTGCCTTCCAGTCCGTGCTGGTCTTGAGGGATTCGGCCTCTTCGATGATGGCCATCTTTTTCTCCAGGTTCGCATTCATGCTGTCCTTGAATTCGGAGAGGGAAGCCCTCTTCCTCTCAAAGAACTTGTCGCAGGCAGCGCGGAAGCGGTCATATATCTTCTGGTTGTCCTTGCGGGTGGCAAAACCGATGGTCTTCCACTTTGCCTGGATTTCCTCGATTTCCTTGCTGAGGGTATTCCACTGCGTGGAGGAAGTGATTTCCTTTTCGGCAATGGCTTCCACCTGCTCGCAAAGGGCAGTCTTGGCCTGAAGGTTCTTCACCTGCTGCTCCTTGAGGCCTTCGAAGTGGGCCTGGTAGCGCTTGTTGATAACCGAAGTTGCGGCACGGAAGCGCTCCCAGATTTCGTCGCGGTACTCCTTGGCAACGGGGCCGAGATCCTTCCACTGTTCATGGAGTTTCTGAAGCTCCTTGAAGGCTTCCACAATGTTCTCGTTTTCTGCAAGGGCTTCTGCCTGTTCGCAGAATGCTGTCTTGGCCTCGAGATTCTTCTTGAAGTCAAGGTCGCGGAGTTCGCGGTTGATGTCTACGAGGTCGTAGAACTTGGTTATATGGAGCTGGTATGTGTCGTTGATGTCGCGGAAGTTCTGCTGGGGAACGGGACCAACCTCCCTCCAGCGGTTCTGGATGTCCCTGAACTTGGGGAAGGCATCCTTCATGTCGCCGGGGTCCTCTACAAGGGCCTTCAGCTCTTCGATAATGGCCTGCTTTGCGGCAAGATTCTCTTCGCGGAGGGCGTCCTGCTGCTTGTTGTATTCGGCGCGTTCCTTCTTGTAATCGACATAAAGGGACTTGAAGCCGGCTTCGATGGCGGCAAAGGGGCTCAGCGAGCGGCTCTGAAGGGGAACGGTGCTTTCCACCTCGATGGTGTTCTCATCAGGTTCCTCTACGGTGTCTTCCTCGCCGGCGTCGGCCTTTTCCTTGGACAGACGCTTGTAGAAGGCCGATTTGATAGCCTCCGCCTCTTTTGACCTTTTCATGCGGTCTTCACTTTCCTTGAGGGACTGGAAAAGCTCTGTGAGCTCTGCAAGATTCTTGTCTGCAAAGTTCACGGCCGTCTCTTTTACCTCCTGTACTACATCTGCGGTTTCTGCAGGGATAACCTCAGGCTTGATTTCTTCACTCATAACTTATAGTTTATAAAGGTTTGTCAATTCTATATAGCTTACAAATATAAGAATTATTACTATTTTTGCAAAACAAAACAAGACCCAAGCATGCGCATAGATATTCTCTCCGTAGTACCCGAACTTCTTGACTCTCCCCTCAGCCATTCAATACCCGGCCGCGCCGTAAAGAAAGGGCTGGTGGAAATACATGTCCACAACCTCAGGAAATACGGCCTTGGACCTCGCCAGAGCGTAGATGACTACTCCTACGGCGGAGACGCCGGCATGGTCATGATGGTGGAGCCCGTTTTCAGGTACATAGAGGAGCTCACATCGGAGCGCCATTACGATGAAATCATCTATATGGCTCCTGACGGTGAAATCCTTGATCAGGGAATCGCCAACGAACTTTCCCTGAAGGAGAACATCATAATCCTTTGCGGCCATTACAAAGGAATTGACGAGCGCATCCGCGAACATCTTATAACCCGCGAAATCTCCGTCGGAGACTTCGTGGTCTCCGGAGGCGAAATTCCCGCCGCCCTCCTTGCCGACAGCATCATCCGCCTCATCCCGGGCGTTCTCACCGACGAGACATCGGCCCTTTCCGATTCTTTCCAGGACGGTCTTGTCTCCCCTCCGGTCTATACGCGTCCGGCATCTTTCAACGGATGGGACGTACCTGAGGTCCTGCTGAGCGGGAACCCGAAACTGATACGAGCCTGGCAGGACGAAAAGGCCGTAGAACGCACCCGTGAACGCCGCCCTGAACTGCTCAAATAGCACTACAGAAAAACAGCCCGCAATCGCTGCGGGCTGTTTTCTGGTTAGTTAGTAGTGTATTCTTAACTTAAGAAGGTTAATTTGTTGGTTAGAAGAAGCGTTTCATTTTTCTGATGCAAATATATGAATAGTTTTTTGAAACGCAAAATTTTTCTAACTTTTCCTTTATTAATAAAAATTTTTAAAAATTAAGGGCCAACTTAAGGGTCCAGTTTCTTGGAGCCTGGGGGTAAACTCCAATCCCGGAATAAACCGTATCGGAAGCCGGATCATAGCTCTCCCAGCGCCACCCGGACGCATAATACAGATTGTTCAGGAGATTGTTCACGTATGCAGACAGCACAAGCGTCGAGCGGCCTATAAACTTCACGGTGCGCCTTGCCATCACATTAACAACACCGTAGGCGGGAATCGCCATCTCTTCCCGCATCGAATTGTCAAGATACTGCTTCCCCACATATTTGTAATCGGCAGTGAACAGCCACTTGGAGGAAGGCGTTGCAGAGAAACGGATCATTCCTATGGCCGACGGCGACATCAGCATGGTGGTCTTGCCGTAATGGACAGCGTGAGTCGCTGAGTAATCCTCATACGGGACATATGAGGTATAATCGGCAATCTCGTTGACTGAGAGCGTAAGGTTGCCGTCGGCACGGAGCCATCGGCCTACCTGCCAGGCGGCGGCAAATTCAACGCCCCTTCTCCAGGCGCGGGGGACGTTCTCCTTGATGGCATATCCCGAAGACGAAAGCTTTCCCGTTTCAAGCAGCATGTCCGTATACTCCATCAGGTATACGTTTGCCGATGCAGAGAGTCTCCTGCCCCCGAACTGCCAGCCCAGTTCGATGTCGGTCATCTTTTCGGGGACTATATCGGCCCCGTCCCCTTTGACGTTCTCCTTGATGTCTCCCCTGCCGGGCTCGCGGTTGCCGAGGGCGACGGAGGCAAAGAAACTGTGCCGGCCGAACAGCGCCTTGACGCCGGCCCTGGGGTTGAAGAAATCCCACTTCCGGTGATAATTGAGCATATCGGCAGGGTTTGAGCCGTATTCGATGAAATCGTCGTCACGGCCGTCAAGATCGTAGCCGATGGTTCTGTATTGGAGGTCGGCATAGGCGGTGAGCCATGCGAAGGGATGGTATTCCGCCCTCGCAAAAACGTTGGCTTCCTTTTTCCACCCGGTGTTGCCGTACCAGTCCACATCCCCGTAATTGTAGGACGAGCCAAGCTGTTTTGTCCAAAGGAGTTCTCCCCAGTGGCCTCCCCTGTATTTGGAGAAGTTCACGCCCGCAGTGAGATCAAGCCCGCGCGTGCTGTAGCGGAGATTAGAATTAAGGACCCACAGGTCGTTGTCCATCATCTTGCGGTAAGTCATGTCGGAACGGGCGGGAGTTCCCTCAGGGAGGTTCGTAAAGCCGTAATTCTTCAGCTTCTTATTGCTTTTATAATACTCGTCGTAGCCTTCTCCGTTGGTATAATTGAGAGTTGTACTCCATGCAAGGTTCGGCCTAAGAGCACGCGTGTAATTGCCCTGGAAATGGTTCTGGACGTAATTGTCTGTCTGGTTAGGGTAATAATACACATTCCCGAGATCATCGTAATACTCTCCGGCACCGTTATATGTCCTGTCCTTCTTGTACTGCTCGATGTCTATGCCGTCCCAGGTGATTCCGCTCCGCTGTTTTCCCCTCAGATAAGTAAAACGGAGGGACTGCCCGCGTCCAAGCCAGCCCAGCATGAAAAATGCCGAATTCGACTGCACGAAAGCATTCCGGATATAACCGTCAGTGGTTCCCTTTGCATACGCCGCGCTTGCATACAGCCCGTGCCTGCTAATTCCGGTCGAACCCGAATGCGTAACCATCTGAGTATCGTATGAGCCCCAGCTGTGTTCCGTCCTGCCCCAGCCCTTAGGCGTTGCGAATGCGGTGTTCATATTGATGCTGGCGCCGAAGGCACCCGCGCCGTTTGCGCTTGTGCCAAGGCCTCTCTGGACCTGTACGCCGGAAATGAGCGCAGTTAGCGCCGGAATGTTAACCCAGAAGACTTCCTGGGATTCCGCATCGTTGAGCGTAATGCCGTTAAGCGTCACATTGATCTGTGAGCCCTTGCTGCCGCGGATAGTCATTGCAGAATTGCCAAGGCCCGTGCCGCCTTCGTTGTAGGTTACCACGGAAGGCAGCAGGTTCAGGGTCATCGGAATTGAATTGGATGGATTCTGGGACTCGAGCTGAGCCTTGCCCATTTCGGAAAAAGTGACAGGAGTGTTCTTTCCTGCACGGGATGCAGATACAACAACGGAGTCCAGGCGTTCAACCTTCTCCTGTGCCGATGTAGTGGCACACACGGCAGCCAGAGCTGCCACAAAGCATAGTTTTTTCATAGTTCCTTACGGCGGTATGAACCGCATCAAGTTCAAAGGGTGTAATCTCAACCGGGAGTTTCCCGATACCCCTGTATTTTATTTTTTCAGTTCTATCCTGTACATGCGGGGCCAGTTCTTGCCGGTAAGGTAAATATGGCCCTCAGAGTCAGCTGCAATGCCGTTGAGCACATCGGTATCCTTTGTCCGGAGACTTGCAGGAAGAAGCCCCCTGCAGTCTACCGTTGCCTCCACCTTGCCGTTTGAAGGATTGATGATGGCAATCATGTCTGACGTATATACGTTTGCCCAGATTTTTCCGTCAATCCACTCCAGCTCATTCAGGTACTGGAGCGGCCTGTCCCTGAGCGTGACACGAAGGCGCCTTGTCACTTTCAGGTCCCCGTCCATGAAATAAAGGGTGGAAGTGCCGTCGCTTGCGATGAGCTGCCTGCCGTCAGTAGTTAGCCCCCATCCTTCACGGGGATATGCTACAGTAGACTTGTAGGTGAGCGTTTTTGCATCATAGCGGAACGCCAGTTTATTCGTCCAGGTAAGGACATACAGCTCGTCTCCCAGGACAGCGGAGCCTTCCCCGAAGTACTTTGCCGACAGCTTCTTGACCGAAGTGGGTTTTCCGCTTTCAAGGTCTACAGTCCTGATTGAACTCTCTCCCCACTGGCCGGTGGTTTCATAGACTACTCCGTCATGGAAAAACAACCCTTGCGTATATGCATGGGCATCATGCGGATATTCCTGAAGTACCTTTACCCTGTACTCCTTCACCTGCGCATTGGTGCAGGAGCACACCAGAAGGGCAAGTATCAATATGGCCACTTTGCTTTTCACAGCGCAAAAATACTAATAATTCCACAAAAATCCTTACCTTTGCCGTGCATAAATGGCAGGGCGATCTGTCGCGGCGTCTTTTGGCGCTGAGGAAAGTCCGCACAGGACAGGGCACCCGTCTGCGGAAAGCGCAGCAGGGAGTAATCTTTGGCAAGGCGTAACAGAAAACAACCGCCGGAAGGCAAGGGTGAAAACGCGGGGTAAGAGCCCACGACTGTTTGCAGCGATGCAATCAGGGTACGCCACACGGGCCTGCAAGACCAAATATACCGGCAGCTAAGGGCTGCCCGCTCTTTGCCGGGGGGTAGGTTGCGAAGATAAATGACAGATTCAAAAACAGAAAGCGGCTTACGGCCCTGCCATTTTTTAGCTTGCGCAGTGTTTTGGCACAAGCGTGTTTTATATTTGCATTGAAATAAGATTTTAATGCCATGAATCGAGTAACACTAAGCGCCTTTTCATCAGTTCTTTTTCTTCCTTTTTCTTTTTTATTATCCGATTATTCAGTCCTGGCCCAGGTTACAGGAGACGCCCTTTACAAGCGCGGTGCCACAGTTCTTGAGAACACCTATCCTCCATCTCCGGAGCCATCGTCAGCGGTTAAGTATTCAGACCTTCCGATGTCCTACTGTGAAGGCATCGTAGATCTTGCCGTTCCCATTTATACCCTAACTGGCCGTGAGTTGGACATTGACCTGTGTTTCCATTATCGCAGCGGCGGCATCCGCTTGGATGAGATTGGCGGAGTTGCCGGTCTTGGATGGACCCTTGAGGCTGGTGGATGTATCACCAGGACAGTTGTTGACATGCCGGATGAGTTTGAGTCTGTCTACATGACCCACGGGATGCCAAGTGGCAGTCTTCTAGCGGATTTGGAATCAATGACGGAGAATACATCCGGCAATGCATTCCTCCGTGATGTACTGTGGCATTACAGGGACGTGAGTCTTGACCGTTACAGTTACTCATTCTGCGGTCTTTCCGGAACGTTTGTCATCCTTGATGACGGGTCAGTCTTCCACTTGAGCGGTCCAGGAGTGGAGATAGTGCCACAAACTGATGAGACTTCCCAAGGGATATCCAGTTTCACAGTACGCGGTCCTGATGGAACAGTTTACATGTTCGGCGATAAGGAGAGTACCCGCCACTGCGGCAGTTCCGAGTCCCAGATCACTCCTGGTATCGGACAGGCAGATGAATGGACTGCTACCACGGCCTGGCACCTGAGCAGCATCGCCAGCGCCAGCGGGTGCGAGACGGCCACTTTCAACTATACCGATGGAGATATCTGGAAACGTGACATATGTCCTTTAACGGAGACGGCGGCATTTACGCAGAGCGGTCTTAACGGATACAGTCAGACCTTTTCAAATCAGAGCAACTACATCAGCAGCCGCTACACTGCCCGCTTCTTGAGCAGCGTCACCCTCAGCGGTTACACTGCCGTTTTCACATATTCATCAGATACTGGAAATCACTATCACACGGGAGGGGACGGCTGGTCATCATCTCAGAACTGCCCTCGCCGGCTTACCCGGGTGGATATCAGTTACGACAACAACCTCCTTCAGCGCGTGGAGGTGGGAACGGAGAAAGACCTCTATGACGGCCGTATCATCCTTGGTAGTCTCCGTTATTATCGTGGCGGAGAGCTGGATGACAAGTGGAACTTTTCTTATGCAACCCGTACCAGCACTGTATCACGCTATTCACGTGACTGGTATGGTTACTATAATTCCGAGTGTGAAGACGGCGGCTCTTCTCGCAACCGTATCTGCCCTTTCACGGTCAATCAGTCGTATGGGACCCTTCAACGCAGTTATGGTACTCCCAATGGGTCTGCCGCTTCATATATGAGTCTTACCCGTATTAGCCATGACAAGGCAGTTACGACCATCGAGTACGAAGGCAGCGAGATTACCAGCCAGGGACAGACGGCACCGGTGGGCATACGTGTCAAGCGCATCGCCGTTCAGGAGGATCGCTTTTCAGTCCTGAATCGCACCTTCACTTATGAGAATGGCGTATGTATCGGCCCATTTGTTCCGCTTTCCGATTACTATACCGATGTCAGCTGCACCCAGTCTTTGGAATCCAGTAGCGGAGGTATCCCTGTAGGCGTCGTATACACATGGGGCTTCTCTGTTCATGAGAGCTCCGTCACGGGTGGTTTGGGAATCGAAGCGAGCCGCATTCTTTACGGCAGGGTGACTGAGGACGTGACCAGCGGCAGTCTGTTGTCAGCGGGCGGCCCTCGGACGGTTTATACGTTCTCTACCGGCGGAGTCCGCCTCTCCTCCGTGAGTACTATTTCCCGTTTTCCCGACACTTGGTATGACAGGTACAATGCGGCTTCACAGTCGGTCGGTGTTCCCATCCATCCCTGGACTGGAGTCAGGAGCGGATATGATGAGAGCGGTCCCGACAGTCCGGCCCTCCTGATAAAGAAAGAGACCTATGCCTGGGAAGGCAGTGGCCACACCCTTGTCGAAAGTGAGGATTACTCCTACGACACCCCTCGGCGGCGCAGCGTCCTTCTGGACTACAAAGTGAGCCAAGTCATGCAGCGCTATCAAAGCGGAGACCTTCGGTACTCAGACATGTATCACTATCCTGTCTATGGCCACGATTCCCCCGGCAACGTTCCTGTCAAATCCGTTCGCGTCAGCTACCACCCGGGTGGGAATGACACGACTACTGTAAGAAGCGCATATAAAGGTCGCGGAGACCTTAGCATTCCACCCCGCCTGTCAAGTGTCGCCCATGACAATGGTGACCGTACCCGTCTTGTCCGCTACACTTACCCTGATACATGGACAGATGGTCCAACATGGGCCACATCCCTTAAACAGGCCCACGTGCTGAGTGTGCCTCTGAAGACGACATATGGTTATGTGGACAGTTCCTATAATGGCAATATCCCATACCAGCCGCTGTTTGTCCCCATAATAGTCGAGCCCGTCATCATACAGGATGGACCGGTACTGTACGAGACTGACCGCGAATATGGCTGGTATGAAATCGGCGGTGCACAGCGTCTGATGCCCCACCGAACCATTGAGTTCACAGACGGCCTCGAGTCTTGGAGTGAGGAGATCCTTTCCCGTGACACTTGGGGAAACCCTTCATCCGTAAAGATTAAGGGGCATCCCATCACTTTCGTTGAGTGGGGCCTTAACGGTCTCTATCCATTGACCATCACGGAAGGAACGGGAGCGGATGCTCATATAAATACGTATACATGGCTTCCGGGCATCGGACTTACGTCAGAGACCACCCCTTCGGGAGTAACCACTTCTTATGAGTATGATGGCGCAGGCCGCCTAACTGCTGTAAAAGATGAGTCTGGCCGCACAATAGAGTCGTATGAGTACCATCTCATGGCCGATGCCTCTGGTCGCCGGAGCCGTCGACAGAGAACATACCGCGATGCTTCCGGGACAATCTGTTCTGAGAGCGTCCTATGGTGGAACGAACTCGGTCTTCTGAAGGAGGCTATCTCTATCGGCCGTTCCGGAACTGGGTCTGACCTTGTAACGGCTTCTGACAGGGATTATCTCCTGCATGATGATGCAAGAACCTGGCTCCCTTATCCCGCGGATACAGATGGTGGGCTATTCCAGGCAAACGCATCCGCCGCAGCTGCTACATATCACTCAAATGCCCTTGCCTATGTAATGAAAGCATATGAGGAGTCATCCAGAGACCGTGTTCAGCGGACTGCCCTTCCAGGGTATGCCGGTTCACACGAGGATGTACATGATACAAGGGTGAATCCGTCTTTCCCGCTGCTTGAATGGGATGAGACTGACAATACTGTTGTCCAGAATGGCACATGGCCTCAGTGGAGCGTAAGGGACGATTATACTGTGGATGCAGACGGACGCCGTAAGAGCGTTCTCACGGACGGAGTCGGCCGCACCCTTGGTACTACCTCAGACGTAAGATATGTCTATGACAGACACGATCGCCTCCGTGCTGTTGCTCCGGGTGGGACAGTTCTAACCGATACGCTTAATATGTGGCGCTATCGCTATGACAGCATAGGCCGTCTGAACGCCAAGGCTCTACCTGGGTGTACAGACGCGATGCGCTTCAGTTATGATACGGAAGACAGGATAATCAGCGTGGCTGACGGTGATGGTACCCGTGAAATGGAGTATGACGTTCATGGCCGCATAGTGCGTGTATATCACAATTCAACTGCAGCGGGTAGCGTCCGGGGACTAATTGAAGAACATAGCTACGACAGCGAGTTGCCTGCTGCTACGGCACTCTTTGTCCAGGCTGGAGAGCCGGTATCGTGGAGCGGTCCAGTGACCGGGCTTGAGACTGGTAACAGAATGGCTTTGATCGGCACTGAAGGCAGCGTCGAAGGATATATCAACTCAGTCATACGCTATGATAACCGCGCACGCAAGTCCGTACAGGTGAGCCTGTATCCTGATGGAGGCATCCACAAGACGAACTATGAATATGACTTCAGCGGCGAAGTGATACGGGAAGTGGAGTCATATACATGTGGCTCCTCCAGCGATGTTCTGGAGCACCGAT
This sequence comes from Bacteroidales bacterium, assembly GCA_017458265.1. GTDB lineage: Bacteria > Bacteroidota > Bacteroidia > Bacteroidales > UBA932 > Cryptobacteroides. The sequence goes on from JAFTFV010000029.1 coordinate 10,920, forward strand.
ATACCTTCGACAACTGGGAACGGTTGGTATCCTCAGTTTCCACATTGTGCATCGGCGCAAACAATACTGTGTCAAGGGATAGTACCGTATACAGTTATGATGCCCTTGGCCGATTGGGAAGCCGCGTGTCATACAGTGGCGTCTCCCCCACCCTGACCACAACTGACACCTATACCCTCCAGGGCTGGCTGCAGGAGAGAGCTGTCTCCACCTCCGGCAGCGGAGTCATCTATAGCGAGTCCCTTGACTACGATTCGGTCACAGGTCTCAGCGGTATAACGCCATCGTATACTGGGAAGATAACAAAGAAAACTCAGACGATAGCTTCGTCATCGGCCGGCGCTACTTCCACAAGATACGAGGGCTATGCTTACGACTCCCTAGCTCGGCTTAGCCGTGTGGTCCCATCACTGGGCGGAGCGGCAGTGTACAACACTGACCGGAGAGGGAACGTTCAAAGCATTGTTCATTATCGTCCCAATGGAAGCCAGCTATTTTCGGAAGAGTTTGCCTACGGTGGTGACAGGCTTACCTCTTTGACAAATCTCACCCATCCGGATGGTGTGCAGTTCCAATACGACGCTATGGGCCGCATGGTCACGGATGGCATGTCCGGGACAGAAATAAACTATAACAGGATAGGAGAAGCGCAAAAAGTCATCTCCGGTGGCTCAACTTTGGTAAAATTTTCCTATCTTGCAGATGGTACCCTGGAGAGTGCAGCGGATGCAGGAGGAGAAGGTCTGGTGTACCGCGGCTCTTTGATATATAGAAGAGGCAGTAATGGAACGCTCAACCTGGAAAGCGCATCGTTTGGTGCCGGCCGTCTCACTCCTTCCGGAGTGCGTTATCATGTGACGGACCATCTTGGCAGTGTGATGGCCGTCGTTGACGGCACCACCGGCGACGTTCTTGAATCCGGCATATACGGAGTGTACGGAGCACGCACTGCGCTGGTCGCTAATACCGGCACCACGAGTGGAACTCGGCAGCGCTTTACCGGCAAGGAAGACATGGGAGTAGAGTTCGGTGTCCCATATACGGACTTCGGTGCCCGGCACTATGCCCCCGCCCTTGGCCGCTGGACCACGCCCGACCCCCTGAGCGAAGACTACTACCCCACCAGCCCATACGTCTACTGCAACGGTGATCCTGTGAACCTGGTGGATACGGATGGAAGAGATATATTCATCTCTAATTATAAGTATTCAGCTGGAAAACTATATAATGAATTTGGAAAGACTGTTTTACTTAAGGATGTACCTCGCTTTGTTAGAAAAGCATTCAATGCTATTCAGATAATTAATAGCACAGAGAAAGGAGCACAATTAATTAGCAATCTTTCCGACTCTGATAATAGTTTTTACATCAGAAAGTCAAATATAAGTTCCTTTTCCGCCCTAAATGTACGAGGCGCTAATGCTAAAGCCATTAATGAACAGAACGCAGAAAAATATAGCCCTATTGAAGTTGGGTCAGGAGGGATAGTAAAATGGAATTCACATGGAGCATTAATACCAACCACAGAGGGAGGGAAAGTAAATCCTGTCATTGACCTCGCTCATGAACTGTTTCATGCAGCAGATGCTGATAATGGGCTATTAGATAATCGAAAAGTTATGGGATTGAAAAAAAATGAATGGCAAGCTGTCTTCAATGAAAATTTGTTACGTGATCAGTTGAATCTTCCATTAAGAACACATTATACTTGTGGATTCGACGAGTCTGGACGATTCATAAATGGTGTTGGCCCAGAAATGTTGAGCAACGGACAACCAATATTTCCTTCCTGGTATCATTGAAGCCCTTTTTATGACACTTCGTTAAAGGCTAATAGTTTTTTGTTCAACATTTAATATTCAACACTTTATGCATAATCACATCTGCCCTAAGTCGTCCCTGATAAACGACGGAAGGTAGGCTGTAAAAAGCCTAAAAATAGTGACGATCTTGATTAGAATAGTTGCTTGTGAATTAGGATAAGTTGTTTTTTAGTTATCTGGATAGTATATCCAGCGTAGTGTCAAAGCTATGACAACCGACGTCCTCAAGGAGTATACCAGAAGAACGGTTACACCAAGCTGTCCATTGGTCCTCTTAAGTGTTGATGCACAACACTTATATGCTTGACTTGTTTTTTTCCTGGCAATTCCCGAAATCGCGAAGAAACGACACTGATTTCAAAGACTATTATTCCTGGGCATACGATACGCCTAATGTACTTATATAAACTAACATACGATTAAATAGATATGCTGCGATTACTCTTTTTTATTCTTCTGGCATGCTTGGGATTATTCCAGAACAAACGCATTGAGTTAGATGTTCAAGGCTGTGAATTAACCGCACAATATGTTCTTCCCATGCCTTCAAGAGATTACGATCTGCTTAGGGTCATAGGTAACGGATGTGAAGGTAGAGACCAGATTAGTATTTTTTCGTTTAAAGGTGGTGAATGTTTGTATATTACTAACGACGCGAGTCTGTGTACTATTGCAAACCTGGAGACTTACATTTCTAAGGAAGTGACATGCGAGTTGGCCGGTGATACCTGGAGGCGTATTGTTAACCAAGAATCGAATTATTTTGCCGAAACATCTGGATATAACGAGAGTTCCGGCTTCTATCGTGACTGGCAATCATTTGATGTCTGCATCGGTTATTATGGTGTTCCAAGAGATAAAAAGGAGTTGTTTGATGCTGCTATTGATAATCTTCGTGTGCGCAGGGTCTACTCAACGAGTAAGAATACCGCCACAAAAGTGTTTATCCTAACACCCCGCACGGCAAAAAATATTAACGGTTAACACAATAATAATATCTTTGTTTCGGTTCCTATAAGCCAAATGGCGGTTTTCGTTTTTGCGATAATTGGTACTGCGTTACTGGATTCAGGTTTGATGACCCTACTTTTATAAACAAAGACGTTCATTGTTTTGGTTTGCGCAGTAGTTTGCTCCAGCAGGAAAAGCGGGTATTTCAGCAGCTCTGCCGCCTCGTCAACATCGGCCTCGTCAAGGAAAAGGGAGATGGAGAGTTCCTCGCCGCCCTGGGCCGAAGCTATAAGCGACGCGATGCGCCGCATGGTAACGGACGGCCCGTCCTGCGCAGAAATATGCTATAACAGGATCGGAAAAGTGCAAAAACTAGAGAGGGTGACCATCTGTCAATTTGACCGGTCACCCCAATGTATAAATATATCAAATATTTACAGTCTCTCACGAATTGCTCTGGTAGCTTCTTCGTAACCGGGCTTTTCCAGAAGTGCGAACATGTTCTTCTTGTATGCCTCAACACCGGGCTGATTGAAGGGGTTCACTCCAAGGGTGTAGGCGCTGATGCCGCAGGCGAACTCGAAGAAGTACAGGAGTGCTCCCAGGTTTTTGGCATCCACCTTTTCCATGGAAACGCTTATCTGGGGAACGCCGCCGTCAATGTGTGCGAGCCTGGTTCCCAGTTCGGCCATGTGGTTGCAGTGTTCGACATGCTTTCCGGCAAGGAAATTGAGCTGGTCCAGATTCTGCGGGTCTGAGCCGATGACCACGCTTCTTTGTGCCTTCTCTACATGCAGTACGGTTTCGAACATCACGCGTGAGCCTTCCTGGATGAACTGTCCCATAGAGTGGAGGTCTGCTGTGTTGTTGACGCTGGCGGGGAAGATACCCTTGCCATCCTTGCCTTCCGATTCACCGTAGAGCTGCTTCCACCATTCTGCCACATAAGTGAGCTTGGGGTTGTAGTTTACGAGGATTTCGATGGATTTGCCGCACTGAGTGTGAAGGAGATTGCGGACGGCGGCATAGACAACTGCGGGGTTTTCTGCTGATTTCACGGAGAGGGCCTTTTCGGCTTCCAGGGCACCTGCGATGAGGCCCTTCACGTCAAGACCTGCAGCTGCGATAGGGAGGAGTCCAACGGGAGTGAGGACTGAAAAACGGCCGCCTACATTGTCCGGAACAACGAATGTCTTATATCCTTCCTGAGTGGAAAGTGTCTTGAGGGCTCCCTTCTTTGCATCAGTGATGGCTACGATACGGGTTGCGGCCTCGGCCTTGCCGTAGCGCTCCTCAATATACTGCTTGACGATACGGAATGCGACTGCGGGTTCTGTGGTGGTACCGCTCTTGGAGATCACGATGGTTGCAACGTTGCGTTCAGCGGCAAGGTCCATGAGTTCTGCAAGGTATTCCTCGGAGAGGTTATTGCCGGCGAAGACAACCTCGGGGGCGTCTTTTTTCCTGAGCTGCTTTGCGAAGTTGTGGCTGAGAGCCTCGATGACGCACTTTGCGCCAAGGTAGCTTCCTCCGATGCCGATGGCAATCACGAGGTCTACGCCTTTCGCTTTCCAGTCTTTGCAGATTGTGTCAATGTCGCTGAGCATCTCAGCAGGGATTTCAGAGGGGAGGTGCTTCCAGCCAAGGAAGTCATTACCTGCGCCTTTTTCGGATTCGAGTACGTCAAAAGCCTCGAGGGCCTTCTCTGCATATAAATCATATTTGCCGGTCTCAATGAAAGAGCCACAACCTGTTACGTCAATTTTTACCATATTGATTACTTGTTTGATTGAATTTCAAAGTTAATGATTATTTTTAATAATAAGGTCAAGAATACTTGAAACTTCTTGATATTCGTATCCCCTCGAGAGTGCAAACTTCAGGAGCTTGAGCTTGCACTGGGGGTCTCCCTGAAGGGTACGGTACTTTGCGGCGAGGACGCTCTCCAGCTTTCTCGCCGCTTTTGGTTCCTCAATTTCGGACATTCCGGAAGCGATGTCGGCATCGGAGATGCCCTTTGAACGCAGCTGGAAGCGGATTTTGACGGGGCCCCAGCCCTGGATTGACGCCTTTTCACGGGCGAAGGCAGATGCGTAGCGCGCATCGTCTACATACCTGTCGGCAACAAGGGAGTCAACAACGCGCTTTGCAGCATCGGCATCCCCTTCGAGATCCCGCAGAGCCTTGGTATACATCTGGCTCCGGCAATACTCTGCCTTGGAGCAGAGCCTCTGCAAACGGGAAAGGCACTTGTCGTAATCCATAGTCATCAGAAATTGAATCCAAGGGCGAAGTACGCACCTATCTTTTCAGAAAGCGAATTGTAGTGGAGAGTGAGCCTGACAGGGCCGATTATGGTATTGTATGCATACGAGATGCCGGCGCCCCAGAGAAGTTCACCGTCCGAAAAGTACTTGAATGCATCGAAATCATAGCATACGTTGCCTGTCGCAGTCAGATAATGATTACTGCCAAGCCTGAACCTTGTGTCCATCCTGCCAACAGCCATATTGTTTCTTCTGAAAGCGGCGTTGTTGATGCCGATGAACGGAACCTGCTGGTCTATATACCTGCCGCGGAACTCGCCTCCTATGACATTTGCGTACGGTAGGGGTATGTTTTCTCCGATAATGGATCTGCCATATACCTGAGGTATGAAAGCCAGCCTGCCAAAGGTTAGGGGCAGCTTGGCATCAAAGGACACGACGCCGAAATAGTTCTTCTCCGAGGAGAAAAGATCCGTAAGGGCCTCCGCACCTATTCCTGCCGACATTCCCCTCTCAGGGAAATACCCGTTGTCCAGACTTTCTTTCCTTACCGATGCGAAGAGGCTCTGCCAGTCCCCTTCCATCGCGGCGGCGTCATATTGTCCGACTACGGTGTCCGCCACCAGCTTTGTAGTATTATGGTAGGAATTCCTGATACCCAGGCTGCATTCGTTGCGTCCCTCAAACTTGTTGGAGATATACAGTTCCTGGAACGTGTTCAGGAACGTAGTGTTGAAATAATTGGTACCGAGTATGACCGATGTCCTGTCCGTCCAGCGCAACTTTCCCCTCAGATGCACTGATGGGAAATTGGGCGTCACATAGGCTGCATGCACATCCAGATAAGGATTGGTGCCGATTTTTGCAGTGATGTCCAATGAAGGGCCGCCCAGCGCATTCGTATTCAGGCCGAAGTTCAACAAGGCCGACACTATCTCCTCCGAATCTATCCTCATGCCGATTCCGAAACGGTGCACAGGGCCCTTCTGGCAGTGAATTCTAAGCCGATAAGGTTCCTCCGTGCCAAGGAGTTCGTAATTGATAAAATCAAATACGCCGCTGCCGAAAACAGCCGCCACGTCATCGTCCAGAATCCTGGTATTCACCAGCGAGCTGTCCCTGATATAAAGCTGCCTCCGGATATAGTTTGCGTCCTTCTCCCTGAGTCCCGTTATCTCAACCTTGTCGATGAGAACCGGCTTCTGGGAGATGTCCCTTGCCGGTTTTCCCTGCAGCCTGAAGCCCTCATTGCCGATAATGCGCCTGAGCGAATCCAGCTGCGGAGCGCAGGCTTCCGCGGCATTGTAGCCCCTCAGGAGCATGAACTCCACGGCCGTATCGTCGAAGCTCATCATGTTGAACTCCTTCAAATCCGGCTTTATCGTCAGGTCCACCGATGCCATGCTCCTTTCGAAGGAATCCACAGAGTACATCCTTATGGCACCCTGGACGATGCTCATTATGCTTTTTGCATTGCCACGGCTGGCTGCAGGTGCATCCCGGAGCTCGATGCCGATAACGATATCGGCCCCAAGGTCCTTTGCAATGTCGGCGGGAAAATTGTTCCTCATGCCGCCGTCAACCAGAGCCATGCCGCCGGTCTGAACCGGAGCGAAGAGGCCAGGGATGGACATCGTCGCCCTCAGGGCCATGTTGATGTCTCCGCTGTGCCAGACCTTGGCCTTTCCGGAGATAAGGTCTGTGGAGACACATGCAAACGGAATGGGGAACTTGAAGAAATCCGTCGAGTCGGAATAGCCCACTGTCCTCGAGGAAATGATATGATTGACATTCTCTCCATAAGCGACTCCGGTAGGGAGACTGGAGATAAGGTTGTCCAGGACCATGCTGGTGGCATCTTCAATTGCAGTTGCACTTGTGAACATGCCGTCCGTAATATCTGAAATACTCTGTGAAAGGTCCTCGTGACGGTAATAGAATGGGAAAGACAGGGCGTACTTTTCCTTGTATGCCTTGCGGTGATATGGAACGAACTGCGGTTCTACCTTGTCCGAAAGGGCCATGGACCAGTCTATCTCACGTATCAGTTCTTCCAGTTCCCCCGGGGTGTAGCCAAGCGCGTAAAAGCCGCCCAGAAGGCCTCCAACGCTGGTTCCAAGGACCATATCTATAGGGAAATTGTACTGCTCCATATACTTCAGTGCGCCCACGGTTGCCGCTCCCTTGGCGCCGCCTCCGGATAGGACCAGGGCAACGACGGGACGGTGCCGGCGGATGCTGTCCGAGCGCGCCCTCATGTATGCGACGGCAGCATCGTCCGACGGGTCAAGGCCGAATCCTGCCGATGACAGTTCCTGTGCCGACACGGATGCCGCAGCGAACGCAAGGGATATGAGAAGCAGTATCTTTTTCATTTCGTTTTATGTTTTCCTGCAAGAAGGCCGCAGGCGGCAAAGATGTCCTCGCCTCTGGATGCCCTGATGGTTGCCATCACGCCAAGGGCGTTGAGGCGGTCACGGAAGGCGGTCATTTCTGCTTCTGAAGCCGGGGAATAGGGGAAGTCGGGAATCTTGTGGAAACGGATCAGGTTCACCCTGCACTCAAGGCCGCGGAGCAGCTTGGAAAGCTCCTTGGCATGGGCAGGAGAATCGTTCCATCCCTTGAAAACCGTATACTCGAAGCTCACGCGGCGCTGGCCGGTGAAATCATATTTGCGGATAAGCTCAAGTATCTCCCTTGTAGGAAAAGCCTTTTCAACCGGCATCATCTCCACCCTTTCCACGGGATAAGGATTGTGAAGGCTGACGGCAAGATGGCACTTTGACTGGTCCAGGAATTCCCTGAGCCGTGGGAGCACGCCGATGGTGCTGAGCGTAATGCGTTTGGGACTCCATGCAAAACCCCAGGGAGCCGTGAGTATTTCCAGCGTCTTCTTCACGTTCTCCCAGTTGTCAAGAGGTTCTCCCATGCCCATGAAAACCGTTCCTGTGAGCTCTTCGGCCTCATCTACGGCAAGGAACTGGGAGATGATATCGGCAATGGAAAGGTTGCCGTGGAAGCCCTGGCGGCCCGTCATGCAGAACTTGCAGCCCATCTTGCACCCGGCCTGGGAACTCACGCAGAGGGTTTTGCGGTCTCCGTCCGGAATCATTACCGCCTCGACGGCGTTGGAGCTGTCTCCGTCTACGGGGAAAAGGTACTTGCGGGTGCCGTCCGACGATGTGTGGACGTCTATGGGCATGGACACTCCAACCTCGTATTTCTCCGAGAGTCTTTCCCTTGCAGCCTTTGAAAGATTTGTCATCGCATCCAGCGAAAACACTCTTTTATGGTATATCCACTCCCCTATCTGCCTCCCCGCAAAAGCCGGGAGACCTTCTGATACGGCAATACTTACAAGTTCATCGGGAGTTTTCCCGCAAAGTCGAATTTTCATGTTGCAAATTTACGATAATTCGGGAGATTTTCATATCTTTGTAAGTGCGGTTTTACAGGATGCCCGCAAATGAAGAACTATTAAAAGAACCAGTATGGCAAAAGCACCAGAAGAAATCAATGCTGCCAAGCTTAAAGCTCTGCAGGCCACCATTGACAAGATTGAGAAAGATTACGGCAAAGGCACCATCATGAAGCTGGGAGACCAGCCCGAATGGGATTCCTCACAGGTCATCCCCAGCGGTTCCATTTCACTGGACCACGCACTCGGAATCGGCGGATATCCCAAAGGCCGCATCATCGAAATCTACGGACCGGAATCCTCCGGTAAGACCACCCTCGCAATCCACGCAATTGCAGAGGCCCAGAAAATGGGCGGCATCGCAGCTATCATCGACGCAGAACACGCCTTTGACCGCAGCTATGCAAAGGCCCTCGGAGTAGACCTCGACACCCTCCTCATTTCCCAGCCGGACAACGGCGAACAGGCCCTCGAAATTGCCGACAACCTCATCCGCAGCGGCGCTGTGGACATCGTCGTCATCGACTCCGTCGCCGCCCTCACCCCCAAGGCCGAGATTGAAGGCGAAATGGGTGACAACAAGGTAGGCCTCCAGGCCCGCCTTATGAGCCAGGCCCTGAGGAAACTCACCGCAAACATCTCCAAGACAAACACCTGCTGCATCTTCATCAACCAGCTCAGGGAGAAGATCGGCATCATGTTCGGTAACCCTGAAACCACCACCGGCGGCAACGCCCTCAAGTTCTACGCATCAGTGCGCCTTGACATCCGCCGCACAACCCAGATAAAGGACGGTGAAGACGCCCTTGGCAACCACGTAAAGGTGAAGGTGGTGAAGAACAAGATGGCCCCGCCTTTCAAGAAGGCAGAATTTGACATTGTCTTCGGCGAAGGAATCTCCAGAAGCGGAGAAATCGTAGACCTCGGAGTAGAACTCGACATCATCAAGAAGTCCGGTTCCTGGTTCTCCTACAATGACACCAAGCTTGCCCAGGGACGTGAGGCTGTAAAGAAACTCATGATTGACAATCCTGAACTTGCAGAAGAGATCGAAGCCCGCATCCGCGAGGCTATGACCAAAGTCCAGGACTGATGGTGAAAAGACACCTTTCCACATTTGCATCACTCGCATGGAACATCCTGCTGGTGATGCTTCTTTTTACCCTGTGCCGTCTCACATTCTTTGCCCTGAACAAGGGATTGTATCCTGAAGTGGGGGCGCCCGAGCTGCTCAGAATGTGCCTCGGAGGGCTGCGGTTTGATATATCGGCAATACTCTACACCAACTCCGTCCTGGTGTTTCTCTGGCTCCTTCCGCTTCCTGTCCGTGAGAAGGAGTGGTACAGGAAAACCCTGAAGATACTGTTCGTCGCGGCGAATTTCATCTGCATGGCTGCAAATCTCGGGGATTCCGTCTATTTCCCTTATGTGAGTCACAGGACAACTATGGGAGTGTTCCAGGAGTTCCAGGGAGACGGACAGGTATTCAAGATTCTCCTTAATGAAACTATCAGCCACTGGTATCTTCTTCTCGAAGGGCTCCTCATGCTGGCCACGCTCATATGGCTTTATGCCGAGCCCGGAAAAGACAAAGCCAGATGGGTGGCAGCCGACTACATTCTCTCACTTGCCATCATCGCCGCCGTTCTCTATCCCTTTGTCGGAGGCCTCAGGGGCGGATTTGGTATCACGACGCGCCCCATTGCGCCTAATGATGCCAATCTCTATACCGACAAACCTCTCCAGACCGGTATAGTACTCAATACTCCGTTCTGCATGTACAGGACAATCGGAGAACAGCCTTATCCGGAGTTCAATTTCCTTGAAGACCCATCGGCAATATTTCCCACAAGGAAACACTATGCCTCCGAAGGCATGCGTAAAAAGAATGTAGTCATTCTCATTCTCGAGAGCTTCTCTGCCTCTTACAGCGAATATCTCACCGGTTTGCAGGGGCATCCGCAGCCGGGTTATATGCCGTTTCTGGATTCACTCATGAAGGAATCCCTCATATTCCGCCACTCCTACGCCAACGGCCGCATCAGCATAGATGCCCTGCCGTCGGTCATGTGCTGCATACCTGCGATAACAGAACCGTTTTTCCTGAGCCTGTACAGCCAGAACATGATAAGCGGCATGGCGGCCGAACTGGGCAGGGAAGGCTATTCCAGCGCATTCTACCACGGTGCAAACCGTTCTTCACTTGCACTTGCAGGCTTTGCTCACCGCTGCGGTTTCCAAAGGGAATACTCCCGGGAAGACTATGCCGATGAGACCGACTTTGACGGCACGTGGGGAATCTGGGATGCCCCTTTCCTGCAGTACTTCAGGGAAGGTATCGGCAATCTCCCGGAGCCTTTCCTTGCAACAGTCTTTACACTCAGTTCCCACAATCCGTTCGCTCTTCCGGAAGGCGTATCATACCCGGAGGGCTCTCTTCCAATGCACCGTGTAATCCGGTATTCCGACGATGCCATCAGGGCGTTTTTCAGGGAAGCCCGGAAAGAGCCCTGGTTCAATAACACGCTGTTTGTAATCACGGGTGACCATACAGGAGTGACAGACGTGGACGAATATAAGACCGACAACGGACGCTACCTTATTCCCATTCTCTTTTACACTCCGGACGGCTCCCTGAAAGGACTGAGGGAAGGAACCGCCCAGCAGCTGGACATAAAGCCAACGGTATATGGCTACCTCGGTTATGACAAGCCGTTCATGAGCATGGGGGTCAATCTTCTTGAAACGCCGGATGAAGAGACTTGTGCATTCTACTACAACGGGCTGTACGAGTTTGTCTCAAACGGATATCTCCTGACATTCAATGGAACCGGTTTCAGCGGCCTGTACCATTACACCACTGATCCTTTTCTGAATGAGAATCTGATATCTGTGGAAACGGAAGTGGCAGAAGAGATGGAAATCCGTTTCAAGGCTCGCCTTCAGCAGCTTAACAGCCGCATGATCAACAATCAATTGACAGAAGACTGAATCCTGCATCCAGACAGTTTGCCGGCGTGTTCCTCAGAGAGTACGCCGGCTTTTCTGAGCCCTTCAACGGTACACTCCCCTGCCGGATGATGCTTCCTGTAGAGCACAATTCCGTGAGCTTCGCTTTTTGAGATATATGGATGCTTGGAGAGTTCCTCCTCCGGAAGGGACCACAGAGGATAAGGTTCCGGCCTGGAACAGCTTATCAGGTCTTTGAGCCCGTCGTACTTCTCCCTGTCGAAATTCCGTATCTCCATCAGCTGTTCAGGCCTGGAAAAGCCTCCGAGGGCTTCCCTGTAAGAGACAATCCTGGATGCGAACCAAGGGCCGATTCCCGGCAGTTCCACAAGGGAGGCGCTGTCGGCCTTGTTGATATCTGTCCTTGGGATGTCGATGAACGGTTCGAGGCGGCTGAAGACTGAATCGGCAACGACGAAGGACCTGGCAAAATCTTCCGGTTTTCTGAAACGTCCGCCCTTTTTTCTGTAATTGTCGATGGCCTTCGCCTGCTTTTCAGAAAAGCCAAGGCGCTGAAGGTCAGTCACTGAAACGGTGTTTGGATTGAATCGGAAGGATTCCGCCTTACGGGGGACAATCCTGTCCCTTGCACTTGCCACGGATGCCTCCCTTGCAGATTCCCTGCGGATAATTACCGGGGAATCGTCCTTTACTTCCTCTGCTTCAGATTCCTCAAGGATACGCCTTGCGAGTGCGGCATCAACCACATAGACCGTATCGGGACGGTCCCGGTCTGCCGCAAGTTTCAGTGAGGCGGCCCTGTGAATGAACAGGGCAACCTGATAGCCGATGATAAGGAAAACGAGCGCTATGGCTCCTACCGTAAAACTGCCTGAGAGCCCGCTATGAGTTTTCCCCTTCTTCCTCTCCTTCTCCATACCTGTTCTTCTTCCGGGGTTTTGAAGGCTGGGCGCCTTCCACTACTAATACTATTTCGCCTTTGGGGGCGTGGTCGGTGAACCAGGCGGCAACCTCTTCCAGCGTGCCGCGGCGGTGTTCTTCATGTACCTTGGATATCTCCCTGGCAACTGAGCACCTTCTTGACGGGCCGAAGAAACCGGCCATCTGCTCAAGGGTTTTCACAAGGCGAAAAGGCGACTCGTAGAAAACCATTGTCCTCGTTTCAGTTGAAAGCTGCTCCAGAAGGCTCTGGCGGCCCTTTTTCTGAGGGAGGAAGCCCTCAAAGACAAAGCGGTCGCAAGGGAGTCCCGACGACACTATCGCAGGGATGCACGCAGTTGGACCGGGGAGGGTCTGCACTTCGATTCCTTCGTCTGCGCAGGCGCGGGCAAGGAGGAAGCCGGGGTCTGAGATTCCGGGGGTGCCGGCATCGGAGATGAGCGCCACCTTGAGGCCTGACGATATCCTTTCCTTTACGGCCGTGACCTTTTCGTGCTCGTTGTACTTGTGATGGCTCTCGAGGCGGCCGTGGATGTCATAATGCTTGAGAAGGACAGAGCTTGTGCGCGTATCCTCTGCAAGAATGAGGTCTGCTTCCTTGAGAATACGGATAGCCCTCAAGGTCATGTCCTCGAGGTTTCCCACAGGGGTGGGAACGATATAGAGGATTCCGGCCATGGCTCAATCGAACAGGGATCCTGTGAAATTGTCCTCCCCACCGGCAGGTTCTGCGGTGATGTCCAGCCCGGTGAAATCCACTTCTTCATCTTCCTGCGCCTGAAGCTCAGCAGAATACTGCTTGAGTTTTTCTTCCAGTGCATAGATTTTCTTCTTCAGTCCGAAGATTTCTTTTTCGAAATCTTTCAGTTTTTCTGCGTGCGTTTTGTCCATAAATGACTATATTTGTCAAGTCAACATAACAAATTAAGGAAATGTTTTTGGAAAATGCAAAAAAAGCGGGCTGCATTGAGGTAATTTGCGGCTCAATGTTCTCAGGAAAGACGGAAGAACTCATCAGAAGGCTCAAAAGGGCGCAGTTCGCAAAGCAGAAAATTGCCACCTTCAAGCCCACCATAGACAAGCGGTATTCAGACCTTGATGTCGTCTCTCACGATTCCCACAGCATTTCCTGCACACCCATCAAGTCCCCTTCCCGCATGCTCCAGATAGAGCCCGACGTCCAGGTCGTGGGTATCGACGAGGCTCAGTTCTTCGATGACAGCATCGTAGACGTATGCCAGGAACTGGCAAAAAGAGGCGTCCGCGTAATCATTGCGGGCCTTGACACTGACTTCATGGGCAAGCCCTTCGGTCCCATGCCGGGGCTTATGGCAATCGCTGAGGATGTCCAGAAAGTTCATGCAATCTGCGTCCGCTGCGGTTCACTGGCAAACCATTCACACCGCCTTTCGGACAGCAAGAAACTGGTCGTTCTCGGAGAAAAGGAGTCCTATGAGCCTCTGTGCCGCCAGTGCTACTACAAGGCTATAGAAGAAGACAAGGCATGAATCTCTGGGAGTATATAAACGAACACGCAAGGAAATACGTCTATATCTATGACGATGTAGATACCGCCAGCGCGGCTGAAAGGATCAAATCCGGAATCTGGTTCAAAGGCCCCAATGCCTGGATTCTGGCGTTTGCCATCGTACTTGCTTCCGTGGGACTCAATGTCAATTCCACGGCGGTAATCATCGGCGCAATGCTTGTCTCCCCTCTCATGGGGCCAATCATCGGCATCGGCCTTGCAATGGGGACTAACGACGTCGACCTCCTCAAATCGGCAGCCAAGAACCTGCTGGTGATGGTGATTATTTCGCTGCTGGCGTCGGCACTGTTCTTCCTTGTCTCTCCCCTGTCGCTGGTGAATCCCACGGAATTGGAGGCAAGGACGAGTCCTACCATATATGATGTACTCATCGCCCTGTTCGGCGGCCTTGCCGGAATCCTTGAAAACAGCCGCAAGGAACGCGGAACGGTGCTCTCCGGCGTTGCAATCGCTACAGCCCTGATGCCGCCGCTCTGTACTGCAGGATATGGCCTTGCCCATCTCAATGCCCATTTCTTCTTCGGAGCGCTGTACCTTTTCATCATCAACAGCGTATTCATAGCGCTTGCAACCTATATCATGGTCAAGTACCTCCGGTTCAGGACGGTCACGGGCATAAATGAGGATTTGGCAAAGAAACGCCGCAACATGATTTCGGCAGTACTGGTCATAGTGCTTATCCCAAGCATCTGGTCGGCAATCAACCTCATAAAGGAAAACAATTTCGAAAGGAACCTTCGCAGTTTTGTGGAAGAAAACCGCCTTGTGGGCCCGCACAGCTACATTTACGAGTATGGCTCACACGGCAGGCATGCGAACCTTTCAATTGCAGGAGAAAGCCTGACAGACAGCCTCAGGCAGGAATTCTTCAAGTCTGCCGCAAGATACAGGATCAAGGAATCCCAGATCACCCTTACAGAGCACTCGTTCGGGATGTCCCAGAACGAGATGAACGCCATCATAGACGAAATCTACGACAAGACAGATGCCGAACTCTCCGAGAACTACGCCATGATGGAAGCGATGCAATCCCGCATTGACGAACTTGCATCAATGGTGGAAGAGCTTAAACAAAAGACTGACTCCCTGAGCCAGGAAGCCAGTCTGAACGGTCTGTCTGAAGATTCTATTTAAGGACTCCCAGTTCCTTGCCTACCTTTATAAAGGCAGCGATAGCCTTGTCCAGGTGAGCCCTGTTGTGGGCGGCGGAAAGCTGCACACGGATGCGGGCCTGTCCCTGAGGGACCACGGGATAGTAGAATCCTGTAACGAAAATGCCTTCTTCTGCCATTCTGGCAGCGAATTTCTGTGACAGAGGAGCATCATATAGCATAACTGCGCAGATGGCACTCTGAGTGGGCTTGATGTCAAAGCCTGCGGCCATCATCTTCTCACGGAAGTAAACCACATTCTCCATGAGTTTGGTGTGGAGTTCGTCAGATTCTTCGAGAATGTTGAAGGTCTCGATTCCGGCGGCTGCAATCATAGGAGGGATGGAGTTGGAGAAGAGGTAGGGACGGGAACGCTGGCGGAGCATGTCGATAATCTCCTTTCGGCCGGTGGTGAAACCGCCAACGGCACCGCCGAAGGCCTTTCCAAGGGTGCCGGTGAAGATGTCGATGCGGCCGTAGCAGTTGAATTTCTCTGCAACGCCGCGGCCGTGCTCACCAACTACACCTGCGCTGTGACTCTCATCCACCATTACAAGGGCATCGTACTTTTCGGCAAGGTCGCAGATCTTGTCCATAGGTGCCACGTTGCCGTCCATGGAGAAGACGCCGTCGGTGACGATGATGCGATAACGGCACTTCTGAGCTTCCTGAAGCTTGGCTTCGAGGTCTGCCATGTCTGCATTGGCATAACGGAAACGCTGTGCTTTGCAGAGACGGACGCCGTCGATGATTGAGGCGTGGTTCAGGGAGTCTGAAATGATGGCGTCATCGGCAGTGAAAAGAGGTTCGAAAACGCCGCCGTTGGCATCGAAGCAGGCGGCATAGAGGATTGTGTCTTCCGTGTGGAAGAACTTGGAAACCCTGGCTTCAAGTTCCTTATGGAGATCCTGGGTACCGCAGATGAAGCGGACCGATGACATTCCGTATCCGCGGCCGTCCATTGCTTTCTTTGCTGCGGCAGCCAGCCTTGCGTTGTCACTCAGGCCAAGGTAATTGTTGGCACAGAAATTAAGGGCCTTGGAGCCGTCCTGAAGGGTAATTTCGGCGCTCTGGGGCGATGTGATGATACGTTCTTTCTTGTAAAGTCCTGCATTTTCAATGCTTTGAAGTTCCTGCTGCAGGTGCTGCTGAAATTTTCCGTACATGGTCAAAAGTTTTTGTGTCGTCAAATTTAGCAAAATAATGTTGATTTTATACAAAAAAGCCGTTAAATTTGCGAAATAGAAAGTAACAAACCGCATTGTAATGACAAACGTACTAGTAATAGGGTCCACAGGACAGATTGGCTCGGAGCTCACTATGAAGATCCGTCGGGAAATTCCCGGCAGCACAGTTGTCGCCGGATACATCCCCGGCGCAGAACCAAAAGGCGAACTCCTTGAAAGCGGCCCGGCAGAGATTGCCGACGTCAGAGATGCAAAAGCCCTTTCCGACATCGTCTCCAAATACAAGATTGACACCATCTACAATCTCGCGGCGCTGCTCTCCGCAGTGGCAGAGCGAAAGCCCCTCCTCGCATGGGACATCCAGATGAACGGTCTTCTGAACATACTTGAAGTTGCCCGCGAAAAGGGCGTTGCAGTTTTCACTCCTTCATCCATCGGTTCCTTCGGCCCGGAGACTCCCCATCAGGGAACGCCCCAGGACACCATCCAGCGCCCCAGGTCAATGTATGGGGTTACAAAGGTGGCCACAGAACTTCTGAGCGACTATTATTTCCATAAATATGGAGTGGATACCCGTTCGGTCCGTTTCCCGGGTCTCATATCCTATACCACGCTTCCCGGCGGCGGCACCACAGACTACGCCGTGGAGGTATACTATTCTGCAGTGAAGGGAGAAGAATTCGTCTGCCCCATCGCTCCCGGTACATATATGGATATGATGTACATGCCTGACGCCCTCAAGGCCGCCGTAGACCTCATGCAGGCCGATCCTTCCCGCCTCAAGCACCGCAATTCCTTCAACATCGCATCCATGAGTTTCGAACCCGAACAACTCTTCGCAAAGATCCGCGAATATGTCCCCGGTCTCCGCGTCCGCTACGAGGTAGATCCGGTCCGCCAGGCAATCGCCACATCATGGCCGGACAGCATGGACGACAGCTGCGCCCGCGAAGAATGGGGTTGGAAACCGTCATTCACCCTTGACCAGATGACACAGGATATGCTGCTTCACCTGAGAGAAAAGCTTTTGTAATCGTTTGTATTTTATATAGAGATAATATTTATAATAATTTTCACAACTGATAATCAATAGATTAGCATATTTTTTAAAAAATATTCAAAAAAAACTTTATAAAAAATTTGCAAATCAAAGAAATTGTCGTACCTTTGTATCCGGATTGAGGAAGTAAGGGTTCTCCTCACGGAATCAATCTATTGGTTATTAGTTTTAGTGTTATTAATTATGTGGTTAGTAGGAGCGTCCGCCTGTGAAGGCCGACGCTTTCTGTTTTATATATAGTCTCAGACCATCCGGACATACAAAAAAAGGCGCCATCGAAGGCGCCTGATGAGGTGCGAAGCGGAATCGAACCGCTGTAGCAGGTTTTGCAGACCTGTGCCTGACCACTCGGCCATCGCACCGTAAGGGAATGCAAAGTTAAACCCTTTTTTGGAATATACAAAATTATTTTTCCGGCTTCTTCTTGTTGAAGATTACGAACTCCGACATATAGAAATTGAAGAGTCCGGAGAAGCACAGACCTATCATGTTACAGATCACAGGCTCGAAGGAGTTGTCCTGCAGCCAGTCCAGGCTCACGAACAGGAAGTGGACGCCCTGCATGACTATGAACTTTATGATGAAGGCCCCTACCCCGGCGGCATTGTAACCTGCAAAATGACGCCAGAAGGACCTTGCGCCACGATAGGAAACCCTTTCCTTCCAGACGAAGAAGTACGCGATGACGAAATTGGTCATTGCCGCAACTTCGAAGGAAATGACCGGAGCAATCCAGAAGCTGCCCCAGTAGTTCCCGCTGAAGACATAATGAGACAGAATCCAGTGAAGTCCCAGATCGACAATGGTTCCCGCCAACGATGTCAGCGAAAACAGTATAAGTTTTTGGAGGATTTCCCTAAAGCTTCTGCTCATAGTAAAGACAAAGATACAATTATTTTTGGGAATGTCAGCATTTTCATCTAAATTAGCACCACTAAAACCCAAACCCGAAATGCCCGACTATACTATCAGTGTCGAGAAAATGTTCAAGGCGAAGTTCGGCCCCAAAACGCCGAAGCTTCTCATAAGCCTTGGCCGCAAACTCCTCCACGAAGAGTGGCTGAATGACTTCTTCCGCAAGGGTTATACCGGTGTGGAATTTGCCGAACAGACGCTCAAGTATCTGAATGTCACAATCAACGTCGAAGGTCTCGAGAACCTGAAGAAAGACGGTACCATCTATACCATCTCCGGCAACCATGCCCTTGGCGGAATCGACGCCATTACGATGGTAGCTGTTTTCGGCCGGTATTTTGACGGCAACATCAAGTGCATGGTGAACGATTTCCTCATGAACCTCCACCAGCTGGACGGCTTCATGATTGCCGTAAACAAGGTATCGCACGTTCAGGCCCGTGAACTAGCCAGGGAGACAGATGAAATCTACTCATCAGACAGTCAGATTTTCATGTTCCCTGCCGGCAAAGTCTCCAGGAGGATAAAGGGAAAGATTCAGGACGACGTCTGGACCAAGACCTTCCTCACAAAGAGCGTAAAATTCCACCGGGATATTGTGCCGATGCACTTTTACGGCAAGAACACATGGCGATTCTACTTCGTTGACTGGATTGGAAAGGTTACCGGCATCAACAAGAAGTTCCCCCTTGCAATGGCCCTTCTCGTAGACGAACTCTACCGCGCCCAGGGGAACACCTACAGGCTTGTCATCGGCGAACCTATTCCATGGAGTCATTTCGACAATTCCAGACGCCCCGCAGAATGGGCACAATGGGTGAGGGAGAAAGTGTACGAATTATGAAAACAATCATCCCCCCTGTAGACAAGGCCCTGCTGAAGGCCGAACTCAATGAAAAGACATTCCTGCGTGAGACCAACCGTGCAGGGAATCACCTGTATGTCGTTGGCCCAGAATCCGTGAACGTAATCAGGGAAATCGGCAGGCTTCGCGAAATAGCTTTCAGGGATGGCGGCGGCGGAACCGGCGAAGAGCTGGACAGCGACCAGTTCGACACAGACCCCGCATACGGCTACAGGCAGCTTGTTCTATGGGACCCGGAGGCCGAAGAAATCATCGGCGGATACCGCTTCTGCCTGTGCGACAAGGCGGTTTACACAAGGGAAGGCCAGCCCATCCTGACATCGTCCCACATGTTCGAATTCTCCAGGAGATTCCTGAACGATATCCTGCCATATACGCTTGAACTGGGCCGCTCCTTCATTTCCCTGGATTACCAGAGTTCCAAGGCCGGCTCCAAAATGCTCTACGCGCTGGACAACCTCTTTGACGGAATCGCCGCGCTGGGCGTGCTGTACCAGAGCCGCATCAAGTTCCTCTTCGGCAAGATGACCATATACAAGGAGTACCCTAAGGAAGCACGTGAGATGATCATGGTATTCCTCAAGAAGTACTTCGGCAAGGGCAGCCGCCTCATCCACATCCGTAAGGAAGTGAAGGTAGAGAGCCCAAAGAGGTACTCAAGACTCTTCAAGACTGGGAATTTCAAGGAAGACTACAAGATTCTCAAGGCAGAAGTCATGAAATACGGCGTTTCAATTCCGCCGCTGGTGAACACCTACATGAACCTCTCCCCTACCATGATATATTTCGGAACCGGCATAAATGACGAGTTCGGAGACATCTATGATTCGGGTATACTACTCGCCTTCGACGAACTGTATCCGGAAAAGATTGACAGGCACTCCAAGT
The DNA here is from genome assembly GCA_017458265.1 of Bacteroidales bacterium. Classification (GTDB taxonomy): domain Bacteria; phylum Bacteroidota; class Bacteroidia; order Bacteroidales; family UBA932; genus Cryptobacteroides. The sequence goes on from JAFTFV010000029.1 coordinate 30,903, forward strand.
CCTTTGCACGCCAGGGCCTGAGGAAGATAAAGGCCATCCTCAAGAATTTCCAGAAAATTCACAAGGTAAAGTAGGCTACTGTCTCACCGTGACATGGAAGCAGGTCTGCTTCCTTTCATATTTCACATAACACTCCTTGCGGTCGTGAAGGTCTTTCAGGACTTGTGAAAGCACGGCCCGAAGGTACTCAGGAGGCACATCTTCGTATGGACGGCCGCGAAGGTCGGGGACCTTCACATAATGCCAGTAGGATATATCGAAAGTGGTTCCGTAGCGGTGAGTGGAATTCTCGGAAGCATTGGTATTGCCTCTTCTGAGCTTTTTCACATCCTCTTCGGTCCTAAGTACGGATGTAATGACAAGCTTATTGGGATTCAGTCCCTTGGAGGCAAGCGAGTCCAGGAAGTTTGTACCTATCCTGTCCAGAAGTTCCTTGGCACCCGGAATCAGATATGGAATGGAATGCGTCAGAGAATCGATTACATAGGAATCCGTATCCTCAAGCCTGACCAGTTTCTTTTTGGCATGCTCGGCCGCATCCCGGTCTGCCACGGGCGGAACTCCTATGGCCTGTGCCATACGGAGCTGGACATCATTCAAATCTGCAAACTCCCTGGCAAATTTGACATCGTAGACCCGTTTGGGATGATTCTCGATAGGGCCCAAGGCAAGCCATCTTTTCTCCTGGACACACCCGCGTACAGACATGAAAGCCCATGCAATCAGCACCAGAAAGACCAAAAGAAAAGAAATACGGTAATAAGCAGATTTTTTCATCATCGCAAAAATAGCAAATAATTGTCTTTTCTTAAAATCTTTATTAATTTTGTAAGATATAGAATATATATAGTTCTATTATGATAATATGAGTGAAGAAAATAAACAGGCAACACGAATCCAGACATCAATCCTCAACGGAATTGAAAAGAAAATCCTCGTCGCAATAGCGAAGAAACTCCCCTCCTGGGTAACTTCAGACATGCTCACTTTCGTGGGCTTTCTGGGCGCCCTTATCATTGCAGCCGGTTTTGCTCTCTCCAACCTTAATCTCAACTGGCTCTGGCTCACCTGCTTCGGCCTTTTTGTCAACTGGTTCGGAGATTCTCTCGACGGCAGTCTTGCCAGGGTACGCGGCACCCAGAGAAAGACTTATGGCTTTTACATCGACCACAACGTTGACGTCATCAACGAAACCATCATGTTCGTCGGTGCAGGTACCAGCCCACTCGTGAACATGTCCTTCGCAATGCTGGCACTCGTAGCATACTTCATGCTCAGCGTCTACGTCTATATCAACTGCCATCTCAAGGGCGAGCACAAACTCACCTATGCCGGCCTCGGCCCCACTGAATTCCGCATCATCGTTGCCATAGTGTGCATCCTTTTCATGTACATTCCATGGTTCACCGAATGGAAAAAGGACATCGTCCTCTTCCACAACCAGTTCAGCGTAGGTCTCTTCGACTATATAACAGTTGCTATCGCACTGCTCATCTTCGGATTCTATCTTGTGAGTTTCCTCAAGGATGCGGCATATTTCAAGAAGATAGACCCCATCAAGAAACCGGAAGACAACAAGTAGGAAATGGTCATTACACCGGAACAGGCGCCGCAGCTTCATCCCATATTCGGCAAAAAGGGAGGAAAGGCCCTTTTCAAGTTTGGGCTCTGGCTCACAGGAATAAACAAGGTTAACTCCACGCACGAACACGTGGAGAAACTTGGCATTCCTCCCGGTCCTGATTTCGCAAAAGCCATTCTGGACGAACTAGGCGTAGATTTCCGGATTGGGAACGCCGACCGCCTTGAAAACCTTCCGGAAGGGCCATTCATATTCATCGCAAATCATATCTACGGCCACCTGGACGGCATATGCCTTGTAGACCTCTTCGGCCACAAGCGCCCGGAATCCAAGGTTATGGTAAACGAGTTCCTTATGTGGATCCATGGCCTTGCCCCCAGTTTCATATCCGTCAGCCCAACGACCAATGCCTCAAAAGGGACAACAGCCACCAGCATCAACGGCGTCAAAAACGCCCTCCTGCAGTTGCGCAGCGGTGCCCCCCTGGGCATTTTCCCTTCAGGTGCCGTTGCAGACCTGAAGCCCCGGGAAGGATGGACAATCAGCGAAAGGGACTGGCAGGATGCCGCCATACGCCTCATCCGCAAGGCAAATGTGCCGATAGTGCCCGTCCGCTTTTTCGACTGCAACTCAAGGTTCTACTACCTCCTTGGCCTCATTGACTACCGCGTGCGTTTCATAAGGCTGTTCCACGAACTCACCAACAAGAGAGGGACATTCCCCCGCGTTGGTATAGGTGAGACCATAACAGTCGAACAGCAGAAGGCCGTTCCGGAGGAAGATTTCAAACAGTTTCTCAGGAGCAGCGTCTATGACATGCCCATGCCTGAAGAATTCATCAAACGTTCTGAATTATGGAAGTAAAGACTGTACTTCTCACCGGAGGAAGCAGCGGTATCGGCGCTGCAACGGCTCTGCTGCTGGCAAAAAACGGCATAAAGGTTTATGCAGGTTCACGCCGCGGAACCGTAACTGACCCCCACCCAAACATTGTTCCCGTAAAACTGGACGTCAATGACGCAGAGACCACAAAGCTCGTAGTTGACCGCATCGTCCAGGAAGAAGGCAGCCTGGATGCTGTCATCTGCAATGCAGGTGCAGGCATCTACGGCCCGCTGGAAGGAACCACTGAAGCAGAAGCCCGCGAACAGTTTGAAACCACCTATTTCGGCTCATTCAAGACAATTGAAGCATGTCTGCCGGTTTTCAGGAAACAGAACTTCGGACGCATCATAACCATCACTTCCGTAATGGCAGTCCTGCAGCTTCCATTCCAGGGGCTGTATTCCAGCGCAAAGGCTGCACTGCTGTCCCTGTCCCAGTCTCTGTCACTGGAGCTCAAGGGAACCGGAATCGAATGCTGCAGCATCCTTCCCGGAGACGTCGCAACAGGATTCACATCGGCAAGAAAGAAGACTGAAGCTGCCCGGAAGGAAGATTCTCCATACAGGGAAAGGATGGAGAAGAACCTTGCCAAGATTGAAAAGGACGAGCTTGGAGGCATGTCTCCCGACGTAATTGCAAATGCCGTTTTCAAACAGCTCAGGCGCCGCCATATGGCTGTGAGGGTCATCCCACGCATAGATTATAAGGCAGTTGGTTTCCTGGTAAGAGTCCTTCCCGCAAAATGGGTTCTGGCAATTCTTAATCTCATCTATTGAAAAGGTTCGCTCTCATATCGGCCCTGATTCTGCTCTGTACCAGTATGCTGGCGCAGAGCACACGCGTAAGAGGAAAGGTCATCGATGCCGAAACCGGAGAGCCCATCCCCTTTGTGAGCGTCTACTTTGACGGAACCACGATAGGTGTCTCGACAGACCTGGAGGGGCATTTCAGCCTGGAAACACGCTCTCCCGAAGCAAAGGTGCTGACGGCATCACTCATAGGCTATTTCCCTGAATCGCATAAAGTTACCCCGGGGTCCTTCTCAGAGCACAGTTTCTATCTGAAACCGGACGTAAGCCAGCTCAATGCCGCGCTTGTCAAGCCGGACAACCGCTACATCAAGTCCATACTAAAGAAAATCGACGCGGCACGCAGCATCCATAACCCGGACAAGATGGAAGACTGGACCACAGGCCTGTATTCGAAGATAGAGCTCGACGCCACCAACCTTGACGAGATAATGAGCGTTCCCTTCCTGAACAGGCACTTCGGGTTCATCATGGATTTTGCCGATACTTCCGTAGTTACCGGCAAAGCGACCTTCCCGTTCATGATTTCAGAGAGCAGGTCTGAACTCTACCACTCAAAAGAAAGAGGAATCAACAGGGAGAAGATCGTAGCCAACCGCATTTCCGGCTTCCAGGAGGAAAACACCATCAGTCAGTTTACCGGCGCCTTCCTTCTCAAAACCAACTTCTATGAATCCTCAATCGACATTTTCAAGATAAGGATTCCCAATCCCATTGCAGAAAGTTCGCATATTCTGTACAACTACTATCTGGTAGACAGCCTCAACGTGGAAGGCCGCAAGACATATGTTCTCCGCTTCCATCCCAAGAAACTGGTCACATCCCCTACGTTTGACGGCCAGATGATGATCGATGCCGAGGATTTCGGCATACGCAACGTCCAGGCCACGCTTTCAAACGAATCCTCCGTCAACTGGATACGCCACATCTATCTTGATATCCGCAACACCCGCCTTCCCGACGGGCACTGGTTCCCCAAGGAAGAGGAACTCTTCATGAACCTCTCACTGTCTCTTAACGAGGAATCCAGGATCATCTCTGCTGTAGCGAACAGGAATATGGTCTACGACACTCCAAGGTTCGAAAGGGTGTCCGACTCCCCTGTCATGGATGAGAAACAGCCGGTCATAGTGCTCAAAAACGTTGCCCGCAGCGAAGAGATGTGGGAGTCTATGCGTCCGTACGAGCTCACACAGAGGGAAAAGGACATCTACACAATGGTAGAGACTGTTCAGGAGACTCCCATGTACAAGGCCACATACGCGATTGCACGCATGCTCGCAGTAGAGTACCTCGAAATCAAGCCGCTGAAATTCGAATTCGGAATGTGGGACCATACCATTGCCATAAACGACGTTGAAGGCTTGAGGCTGCAGCTTGGAGGACGCACTACCCATGACCTTACGGAAAGATTCCGGCTGGGAGGCTATCTCGCCTATGGTACAAGGGATAACGGATTCAAATGGTACGGACAGTTTGAATGGATGCTCAGCCGTCAGACATGGAGGAAACTCGACATCTGGGCCAAGAGGGATTTCGAACAGCTCAGCGGCGGAAACGATATTTTCAATTCTCAGAATTTTTTCTCTTCATTCCTCACCAAAAACGGTCCTTCCATGCAGAGCATGGTCAGGTCGGCCGGCATCAGGTACGAACATGAGTTCTCTCCGGACTTTACTGCAACCCTCCAGTACAGCAACCAGAGAATCTGGAGCAACGAAAGCGTCCAGCTGACGCGGAAAGACGGTTCCCTGGCAGAGAGCATCGGCAGCGACGAAATCAACCTTGGAATGCGGTTCTCCCATGATGAGAAAGCCACACGCAACTATTTCAAAAAGACTTACCTTTACACGCCATATCCCATTGTTTCCCTTAACATGCGCTATGCTTTCAAGGGCTTTGAACAGGATGCATTCCCGTACCTGAGACTTGACGGAAACGTAACATGGAATACTCCCACCTTCCTCCTTGGAACAGGCAAGATGCTCTTTGGCGGCGGTTATATATACGGCAGTGTGCCATACCTCGTACTCAAACTGCACGAAGGCAATGCAAGTTATTTCGGAACCAGGCTTGCCTTCTCCTGCATGGATTACTACGAGTTCATTTCGGACCGCTGGCTGAATTTCTTCTATGAACACAACTTCAACAGCTTCTTCCTTGGGAAGATTCCGCTGGTAAAGGAACTTGACCTCAGGGAGGTCGTCACCTTCAGAGGGGCCTGGGGAACGCTCTCGGAGGCAAATAAAGAAAACGCTCCGTTCGTATTGCCATATAGTGCAGGAACTCTCGAAACGCCATACATCGAGGCCGGCGTAGGCATAGCCAACATATTCCATTTCCTGCGTATAGACGCCTTCTGGCGCCTCACTCACCGCAGTGAAGAAAGAGGAAGGAACTTTACTTTAAACTTCGGAATAAACGTGGATTTCTAGTCCCCGTAGGAGACAACCTCAAGAATATTGCCCGAGACCTTGAACCTAAGGTCTTTTCCGTCATATTCCATGGCATAAATCCTTGAAGGATCATCCTGATATGCAGGACGGGGATCAAGGGCAAGGACCTTTGCAAGTGCCGCTTTCTGCTTCTCAGAAAGGCCGATATTATCCGGGATAATGACATTCAGCACAGCCCGGGGCGCCTCCCGGGCAAATCCGCATGCGGCATCGGGAACGGAATCGGCATATGCGATATACGGTTTGATGTCGTAGATGGGGGTGCCGTCGGCAAGGTCTGCGCCGGAAACCACAAGTTCCATGTCCTCTATCCTTTGAAGGCGTACACAGGAAAGGCCCAGAGAATTGGGATGGTATGGGGAACGGGTAGCAAAAACGCCAAGGGCGGTGTTCCCGCCAAGACGGGGCGGCCTCACCGTAGGCTGCCAGCTGCCTTTTGCAGGCTTGTTTGCACTGAAACCCCAAATGAGCCAGATATGGCTGAAATCTTCAAGTCCCCTCAGCGCTTCCCTGACCCTGAATCCATCTTCGAAGACAATACGCCCTTCCAGTTCCTCAACCAGCGAGCTCTGGCGTGGAATGCCGAACTTTGAGCCAAAAGAGCCCCTGTAACGTGCTATGGGCGTGATTTCCATCAGGAGAGATATTTTCCGTGACAACGGCAGTAACGAAGACCGCTGCCGCAGGGACAGGGATCATCGGCAGCTACGTGCGGGATGGAGAAACCTATCGGGAAGTCGGAATCAATGGCGCCGAAACCGCTGGATACAGTGGGCTCCGGCATTTTCCAGGAAGGATAATCTTCTGCAGGGGTTTCTTCAAGTCCTTTGGGAGCGATATCCGCAAGTTTCCAGGAGTCACGGTCGCACAGGCATTCCCCGGTTTCATTGGCGCTGCGGCCGCGGAGACACCACTTGGGGATGCTGTCGGCATAGTCACACACTATCTTGCAATATCCTTCCCATGCCGACTGAGGCACCTCCCCGGCACGAGGGGCATAAAAGATTGCGTCAAACAAGACTGGATTGGGGGCGTCAAGGTACTGGGCTTCAATCCAGGTGTCATGTTCGGCCTTTACAAGGGAGAAGCCGCTGTATCCCAGGCGTTTGTACAGCTCATCAAGGGCCATGCCCTCCGGCGTGCGCATTCCGACGATGAAATAGGGTGCACCTGCACCGGCCTCGTCGACATCGGCAAGGGAGAAATGCTTCACTCCCCTTTTCACTTTGTGCTCCTTACGCATTTCAAAGACAAGGGGGACGTCGTCAATGCTCGGGGATACCATGTTGTCTCCCCATTCGTTTTCGTATCGGCAAAGCTTGATGAGGGGGCTTCTGGTTATCATTTCCTCAAGTGAACGGAAATCCTTGTCCTTATGCTTTTCGTACCAGGCGAAAACCACGTCAAGAAAAGATTCCGTGGAGAGGATTCCGTAAAGGTTAAGGTACCCCAGACTTATTTTTTCAAACTCGTACTGGCCGCTTCTTTCCATCCTGCCGAAGACGGAATCAATCTCCGGAGACACTATTTCATAGATTTCGCGGCTAATCCACACCTTGTGGAAGTTCTCGTCCGAATCGTCATATTCAACTATTCCGGAGACTTCCACTATGGAGGGATAGTCTGCATAATCCATGTAGCGCACCCTTTCCGGACCGGCATGAACAAGGTCCTTCAGAAGGCGGATGTCCCTTTCCATGAGATGAGACATCCACCTTCCGGGTTCCTCTTTGATATACCCGCACAGTTTGTCGAGCATCTGGGACTTCCTGAGGCGTGACGGAAGGTCACTCCCCAGGATATCTCCGATGTCCTGAAGCTGGGCTTTTTCAAACCGGTCCAGTATGGTGCGAAGAGCCATTATTCAAGCGTGTCCTGATACTTGAGAATAGGGTTGCGTGCCGCTGCAGTCTCGTCCGGGCGGGAAATAGGTGCATTATGAGGTGCACCCTGCAGGATGGTGGGATCCTGGGCAGCTTCTGCCGCAATCTTCCTCATCACCTCGATGAAGGCGTCAAGGGTCTCCTTGGACTCGGTTTCCGTAGGTTCAATCATGAGGGCCTGGTGGAAAAGGAGCGGGAAATAGATTGTAGGGGCATGGAAGCCGTAATCGAGAAGCCGCTTGGCGATATCAAGGGTCGTAGCGCCGTGAACATCGTCGTGGCCGCCGTCATTGATGAGGCCGTCGTACACGAATTCATGCTTGCAGACGCCGTCGATAGGGAGCTTGTACAGATCCTTGAGGCTTTCCTTGATATAGTTTGCGTTAAGGACTGAGTACTCGCCCACTTTCCTCAGATTCTGCTTTCCGAGAGAGAGGATGTAAGCATAGGCCTTGAGTATGACACCGAAGTTTCCGTGGAAACCGGAGACAGTGATGTCAGGAAGGCAGTCCTCGAGTCTTTCTGCAACACCTACAGGGCCGCTGCCGGGGCCGCCGCCGCCGTGAGGGGTGGAGAAGGTCTTGTGCAGGTTCAGGTGCATGATATCGAAGCCCATGTCACCGGGACGTACAACACCCATCAGAGGATTCATATTGGCGCCGTCGTAATAGAGAAGGCCGCCTGCCTCGTGAACGAGCTTTGCGATGGTCTCGATTTCCGTTTCGAAAAGTCCCAGCGTGTTGGGATTTGTCATCATGATGCCTGCGATGCTGTCATCCAGAAGGGCCTTCAGGGCCTCGACGTCTATCCTGCCGTTGGAGAGGGACTTCACCTCCACCACCTGGAGACCGCATACTGCTGCCGATGCAGGATTGGTGCCATGGGCGCTGTCGGGGACGATGACCTTTGTACGGCCAAGGTCTCCGCGGTTCATATGGTACTGGCGCATGATCATGAGGCCGGTGAGCTCTCCGTGTGCTCCGGCGCAGGGGTCAAAGGTAAAGGTATGCATGCCGGTGATGGCGGCAAGAGCCTTGTTCATCTCCTGATATACCTTCAGTGCGCCCTTTGCAAGACCGGCATGAACAAGCGGATGCAGACCGGCAAAGCCAGGAAGGGATGCAACCTCCTCATTGATCTTGGGATTGTACTTCATGGTACATGAGCCAAGAGGATAGAAGCCTGTGTCCACGCCGAAGTTCATCTGTGACAGATTGGTATAGTGGCGGACAACATCCGGTTCGCTCACCTCCGGAAGAAGAAGTGCACTTCCCCTCTTGAGGGCGGCGGGAATCTCTGCATGAGCAGGATAGCGGTTTTCAGGAAGTGAGTAACCTGTACGTCCTTCCCTGGATACTTCGAATATGAGTTTGTCGTAGTATTTCATGGCTATCCCTCCTTGATTACTTTAACGAGCTGATCAATCTCTTCCTTGCTGCGCTTTTCGGTGACGCAGAAGCTGACATAGCCTTCTTCCGTGTCGAGAGCGGCAAAGAAACCGGCTTTTTCAAGCCTTTGCTGCATATAACCCGGGAACTCCTTCGGCTTCAGGACAAATTCCTTGAGGAAAGGCTTGCTAGGATAGACTTCCTCGAACTTTCCGGTCTTGAGAAGTTCGTCATAGAGGTAGTGAGCGCCGTCGGAACTCAGGCGGTTCACTTCCTTCATGCCCTGAGGGCCCATAAGTGAAAGGTAAACCGTAACCCAGAGAGCCATGAGCGACTCGTTGGAGCATATATTGGAGCTTGCTTTTTCCCTCTTGATGTGCTGTTCCCTTGCCTGAAGTGTGAGAACGAAAGCCCTGCGGCCTTCCTTGTCGGCTGTCTGGCCTACGATGCGGCCGGGCATCTTTCTCACATGTTCCTTCTTAACGGCCATGAAGCCCACATAAGGGCCACCATAGCTGAGAGGAAGCCCAAGGGACTGTCCGTCGCCTACGGCAATGTCGGCGCCCCATTCTCCGGGAGTCTTTATAACTGCAAGGGCGGAAGGGTCACAATACTGCACGAAGACGGCACCCGCTGCATGGATTGCATCGGCAAAACCTTCGAGGTTTTCGATGATGCCGTAGCGGTTGATGGAAGGAAGGATGACTCCGGCAACGTTTCCGGAGGCCAGTTCCGCCTTGAGGGATTCAAGGGAGGATTCGCCTTCCTGCTGCTCTACATAGCCGATTTCGACTCCGTGGAAGCGGGCATAGTTTGCAACGACCTTAAGCACATGAGGCAGAAGCGTCCTGGACAGGAGCACCCTTGTCTTTTTCCTTGCTATGGCCGGGCACATCATCATTGCTTCTGCCGCGGCGGTGGGGCCGTCATACATCGAAGCGTTGGAAACGTCCATGCCGGTGAGGGCGCAGATCATGCTCTGATACTCGAAAATGTATCGGAGCGTTCCCTGGGAAATCTCACACTGGTAAGGAGTATATGCGGTAAGGAATTCCGAGCGGGAAGTGATATAAGGTATCACCGAAGGGGTGAAATGGTCATATGCTCCTGCCCCCACAAACACCTTGAGACGGCTGTTCATCGCATCAAGGGCCTGGAAGTAATCCCTGATTTCCTGCTCCGACATGGCGTCAGGAAGGGCATAGGCGCCCTTTTTCCTGCAGGAGACAGGGACGTCGGAATAAAGATCGGCGAGCTGTTTCACGCCGATCCTGTCCAACATAGCCTTTATATCCGCATCGGTATGCGGAATGTAAGGATTCTGGGCCATATTATTCGCCGATAAATGCCTTGTATGCAGCAGCGTCCATAAGAGCGTCAAGCTCTGATGCGTCGCTCATTTCAACCTTGATTATCCAGCTGCCGAATGCGTCCTCGTTGACCTTTTCGGGAGCATCCTCAAGCTCTTCATTCACCTCCACTACGGTACCGGAAACGGGGCTGATAAGGTCTGAAGAGGCCTTTACGCTCTCAAGGGCGCCGAATTCTTCACCGGCGTCGACGGTGTCATCAACGTCAGGCATGTCGACATAGGTGATGTCACCCATTTCCTTCTGTGCATAATCGGAAACGCCGATAACAGCAATGTTTCCTTCAACTTTTACCCATTCGTGAGACTCGGAATACTTGAGTCCTTCAGCAATTTTAGACATAGTGTTTATTACTTTTTATAGTTAGTTTGATAAAATCTTTTCTTGACAACCTTTCCGGGGAAAGTCTTCTTGCGGATTCTGATCTGCAGCGGGGTATCCAGTGCCGAATATGCCTTGTCTACAAGTGCGAAGCAGACGCTCTTGTCAAGGGAAATGGAATGATATCCGGTTGTAACGACGCCGACGGGCTGTTCTTCCAGGGTCTCCACGGGATAACCCGCACGCGGAATGGCCTTGTCCTCTATTTCGATGCCGACGAGTTTCTTTTCCAGGGCACCGGCCTTCTGGGCAAGAAGCGCTTCTTTGCCGATGAAATCCTTCTCATACTTGCAGAACATCCCAAGGCCGGCCATGACAGGGCTGATTTCCGGGCTGAGTTCATCTCCGTAAAGAGGGAGTCCCGCTTCAAAGCGGAGGGTGTCACGGCATCCAAGGCCGCAGGGAACCACGCCTGCGGCAAGGAAAGTCTTCCATAGTCCGACTATGATTTCCGGAGTGGTATAAATCTCGAAACCGTCTTCTCCGGTATATCCGGTACGGCTGAGTATGAGGCGCTTGCCCTTGAATTCGAGGTCGCAAAAAGTATAGAACTCGAGGCCTTCGGCTTCTTTCATGCCAAGGACCTTGATGAGGGTTGACTCTGCTTCCGGGCCCTGGAGCGCAATCTGGCCCCATGCGGTGGATTCATTGCGGACCTTGCAGTCAAAGCCCTTTGCATGCTCCTGAATCCAGGCAAAATCCTTGTCGATATTCGCAGCGTTGACAACGAGGAGGAAAGATTCCGGCTTGAATTCCCTGTAGACCAGAAGGTCGTCGACCACTCCGCCGTCGGGATAGCACATCATGCCGTAAAGGACCTTTCCGGCCTGGAAACCACGGATCTCATTCGTGAAGATATAGTTCACGAAATCCTCTGCGCCGGGGCCTTCAACAAAGATTTCTCCCATGTGCGACACATCAAACATACCCACTTTCTGCCTTACGGCAAGGTGCTCCTCAGTGATTGAGGAATACTGGATGGGCATCATGAATCCTGCAAAGGGACTCATCTTGGCTCCAAGGGCAACGTGCTCTCCGTAGAGGCATGTCCTCTGAAGATCATCGATAATTTCACTCATAAGTTTTAGTAATTCTGTATTGGTTAGTTTGTTTATTCTGAGGTCTTCGGCCTGTGCGCCTTTCTCTTCCTGCAGCTCGCCGCAAATGTCCACGGCAGCTATCTGCACGGGCGCTGCAGCAACTTTCCTGAGTATGGCGGCAACGTCCGGGAGCGTATGGCTGCCCTGAGTCCAGGCAGTGCGCGCAAAATCCCTTGACATTATGTCCTTGTCAAGGGAAATGTACATCCTCTCCCCTCTCCTTTCGTCAAGCCAACCTTCAGGAATGTCCGCGGGGCAGCCTTCCGGGCCGATGGTAAGGACGCTGCGGAGCATCGGATTGGTATCTTTCATGGTCTTGACCCAGCCGCCGCAGCTGAGAATGCCGCCAAATTCGGGGGCCTGGTCGTCAGTATGATTGTCCAGAAGAATGAGATTGAAAGGCTCCTTTTCCCTGGCGGCAAGAATATGAGTCATGTAGTGGTAATCACCGCTGTCGATGAATCTCACGCGCGGAAGGGTGGCAGGAAGTGAATCTGCAACAGCTTTTTCGGCAGAGGAGCTACAGTAGCATGAGGTGCCTTCCAGCCCCGCAAAGGACAGGATATGAGCCTGATGGCCATTCTCCTGAAGCCAGAGGGGGAATTCCTCTTCTTGGTATACCCCGGAAAAATCTGTTACAAGTACTTTCATATAGTTTCCAAATGTACTCATTTTTTTCTACCTTTGCAACATTATGGCGGAGTCAAATTTCATCGATTTTGTTAGAATATTCTGTGCCAGCGGACACGGCGGCGCAGGCAGCGCACACCTTCACAGGGCGAAGTACGTCCCCAAGGGCGGCCCGGACGGCGGAGACGGCGGCCGCGGCGGTCATATAATCCTGAGGGTAAACCCGCAGCTGTGGACGCTTATCCACCTCCGCTACCGCAAGGTTGTAAGGGCGGAAGGCGGCGGCAACGGCCAGGAAGCGCTCAAACGCGGCAAAAACGGGGCCGACATCGTCCTGGAAGTCCCCTGCGGCGTGGTAGTCAAGGATGCCGAGACTGAAGAAGTAATCACCGAACTGGTAGAACCCGGCCAGGAGTACATCCTGTGCCGCGGCGGAAAAGGCGGCCTTGGAAACAACAATTTCAAGAGCCCCACAAACCAGACTCCCCGATATGCCCAGCCCGGAGAAGAAGGCGTCGAGAGATGGTTCATCCTGGAACTGAAACTCCTCGCCGATGTCGGCCTGGTAGGCTTCCCGAACGCCGGAAAGTCCACTCTCCTGGCCGCAATCACATCGGCAAAACCCAAGATTGCAGGCTATGCTTTCACTACGCTTGAGCCCAACCTCGGAATCGTCCGTTACCACGACGACCGTTCCTTCGTAATGGCCGACATTCCCGGCATCATAGAGGGGGCGCATGAGGGAAAGGGCATCGGCATAAGGTTCCTGAGGCACATCGAGAGGAATTCCGTGCTGCTTTTCATGGTATCGGCAGAAGAGGAGGACATTGCAGGGAGCTACAGGATCCTTCTTAGGGAACTGGAACAGTACAATCCGGAACTGCTGGTCAAAGACAGGGTCCTTGCCATAACCAAGACAGACCTCATCGACGACAAGGAGAAAGCCAAAATACAGAAGAAACTGCCAAAGGACATACCCTCGGTGCTGATTTCTTCCGTTTCAGGCGACGGCCTCCCCGCCCTCAAGGACACGCTCTGGAAAGCCCTCAACAAATGAGTATAATAGAACTGGACAAGCACGTAACCCTCTGGCTGAATACCCTCGGGAATCCAACCACGGACGCGATATCCCTCTTCCTGTCCAACGCCAGGATATGGTTCCCGGCTTATGCCATCATCATGGGAATCATGATATGGCGCCTGGGATGGAAAAAGGGTCTTGTCGTGGTGGCCTCGCTGTTTGTCACGGTACTTCTCACAGACCAGATTTCGGCATACATCAAAGACGGTTTCGAGAGGCTCCGCCCCGCCTACGATGCCTGGATGGTCGCAAACGGAGTGCGCTGCCCGGTGAGCCACGGAACGTATTTCTTCGGCTTCTTTTCCGGCCATGCAAGCAACACATTCGGCTTTGCGATAGCCTCCGTAATGGGCTTCAGGAACGACAAAAAACACTCCTACAGGGCTTATACCGCAGGAGTGATGATATGGGCTGTGCTCGTTTGCCTTTCCAGGGTGATGCTCGCCGCCCACTACGTGGGAGACATTCTGGTGGGAGTATGCTTCGGGCTCATCGTGGGCGCAACCGTAGCATATCTAACCCGCCTTGTCATAAAGCGGATATGACGTTCTCCATCCTTATTCCCCTGGAGCCCTTCACAAGTACAGTGTAACCCGCAATAGGGTTTTCCTTGAGATAATCTGCAAGTTCTGCCGATGTCCTGAAGCATCTGTATTCCGGTGCGACGGCACTGAATTCCTCCCCTACCAGCGCCACATAGTCAAAACGGGAAAGGGTATCGGCAATCTTCCTGTGTTCTGCCCTGGAGTCTTCTCCAAGTTCACGCATGTCTCCGATCAAGGCTGCCGTCTTGCCTTCCGAAAGGGCAAGGTTGTCAAGGGCCAACGCCATTGACGAAGGATTGGCGTTGTAGGCGTCTACGATAAGGGTATTGCGCTCTGTCTTCTGAATCTGTGAACGGCTGTTTGAAGGCCTGTAAGCCTCTACAGCCTTGATTGCATCCTCTTTCTTAACGCCGAAGAAACCGCCCACGGTAATTGCAGCAAGCGCATTGGCCGCATTGTAAGCCCCGGCAAGAGCAGTGTCGATGGTAACGCCATCTATCGTGAACGAGAGCGTAGGCTGCTCCATCGTCACAGGACGGATATCGGCCCTGGAGGGATAATACTTCACAGAGTCCAGCCCCCTTGCCTCAAGCATCTCCTGAAGAACGGGGTCAGACCCGTTGGAGAATACTGTACCGCCATGGGCCTTGAGCCAGTCGTACAGGAGACCTTTCGCCTTCTTGACGCCTTCAAAACTTCCGAACCCCTGAAGATGCGCCTTGCCGACGTTGGTGATAAGGCCGCATGTGGGCTCTGCAACGGCAAGAAGGGGCTTCAGGTCGTCAGGGTGGCTTGCCCCCATCTCGATTATGCCGATTTCCGTCTCCTCAGTGAACTTGAGGACAGAAAGAGGTACGCCGATTTCGTTGTTGAGGTTGCCTTCCGTTGCCACAACCTTGAATTTGCTTGCAAGGACCGCGCGGATGAGTTCCTTCGTGGTGGTCTTACCATTGGTGCCTGTAAGGCCGACTACGGGTATTCCAAGAGCGCGCCTGTGCTCCAGAGCAAGCGCCTTGAGTGCTTCCAGGGTATCCGGAACGGTGATTACCCGGCTGTCGTCAGAACAGATACTGGCTACAGCTGCAATGGCGCCGGCTTCGAGAGCCTTGTCCACAAAGAGGTTTCCGTCGAAATTTTCGCCCTTAAGGGCAAAGAAAAGCTGACCCGGCCTGAGCGTGCGGGTGTCAGTGCAAACGCCTTCCGAGCGTTTGAAAATAGAATAAAGATCTGTCATTTTCCTGTACTTCCAAAACCTCCGGCGCCGCGCTGAGTGGCATCCAGGGCATCTGTTTCCTCCCACTGAACGGTTTCGTGACGGGCTATAACCATCTGTGCGATTCTCTCTCCGGGCAGCACCTCGAAAGGCTGGTCGGAGAGGTTCACAAGGATAACCTTGATTTCTCCGCGGTAATCGGCATCGATTGTTCCGGGAGTGTTGAGGACGGTTATGCCGTGCTTTATGGCAAGGCCGCTCCTGGGCCTGACCTGGGCTTCAAAGCCCTTGGGAAGGGCAATATAGAGGCCGGTGGGGACAAGGGTTCTCTGCAGTGGCTGGAGGACCGTCTTTTCCGTGATGTTTGCCCTCAGGTCCACTCCTGCAGACTGCTCTGTTGCATAGGAGGGAGTGGGATAGGGAGACTGGTTAACGATTCTGACTGTCATTATTTGGGTGCTTTGACGTACAGTACGAGCGCAATTATGGCATAGAGATAGTTTGGAAGCCAGATTGCGATGGATGCAGGCAGCGTATCCGTAACCACGAACATCTCACTGAACTGCATGAAAAGGATATATGAGAAACCCAGAGCCGTGCCGGCTGCCAGGTTGAAACCCATGCCTCCGCGGCGTTTCTTCGTAGAGATGGATACGCCGATAATAGTGAGGATCAGTGCCGACAGAGGCAGCGAATAGCGGTTGTTCTTCTCGATGAGCGCCTGCTTCACGGATGCGTCACCACGGGATTTCTGGGTTTCGATGAGGTCGTTCAGTTCGGCCTCGTTAAGGCGCTGGATGGTATAGCGGTTCCTGAAAAAGTCGTCCCTTGTAAGGCTGAGTACGGTATCAAGCTGGCGGCCGGAACGGATATGGTCTGTCATTCCGTCTCCGTATTCACGGATAAACCAGTTTCTGAGTTTCCAGGTTCCGGTAACGGTGTCGAACTGGGCCGATTCTGCAGTTATCTTCGAATGGAGCCGGCCGCCCGAGAGATCTTCGAGGGTGAAATTGTATGCCGTATTGTTATACGCGCTGAAGGATTCCAGGTAGACAAAACGGTCATTCTCCAGCTTGTAGTGCATGTCATGGCCAAGTTTGACCTTGCGCCAGGAGTTATATTTCTGTTCGAAATCCACCCTGGTGCCGTTCGCATGTGGAATCACCCACAAACCCAGTTCCAGTGACATGACAGCAATGAAAGTGGCCGACAGGAGATATGGCACCACCAGCCTGTGGAAGCTGATTCCGCTTGACAGGATGGCTATGACTTCAGAATCCGAAGTGAGCTTGGATGTAAAGAAGATTACCGTCAGGAACACAAACATCGGCGCGTACATGTTCATGAAATACGGGACAAAGTTCATGTAATAGTCAAAGACTATCTCATGGAGCGGGGCCTGCTTCCTCACGAAATCTTCAATCTTCTCGCTCACGTCGAAGATGATGATGATGACGGCAAGGAGAAGGATGGAGACGAAGAACGTCACCAGAAACTTCTTTATAATGTACCAGTCAAGTTTCCCAAGTCCAAGCTTCATAGGCGTTCACGGAGTTTAGGTATGACTGAATTCTTCCAGGCTGCGAAATCGCCGGAGATGATATGCTCGCGGGCGGTTCTCACGAGATCCAGATAGAAAGAAAGATTGTGCTCGGAGGCAATCATGGCGCCGAACATCTCTCCCGATACGAACAGATGACGGAGGTATGCCTTTGTATAATGATGGTCTACGAAGGATGTCCCGGAGGGATCAAGCTCCGAGAAATCATCGGCCCACTTGGCATTTCTCATGTTCATGATGCCGTTCCAGGTGAAGAGCATTCCGTTGCGGCCGTTGCGGGTGGGCATCACGCAGTCAAACATGTCCACGCCGCGGGAAATGCCTTCAAGGATGTTTTCCGGGGTTCCCACGCCCATCAGGTAGCGGGGCTTGTCTTCCGGAAGAAGAGGGCAGGTGTAATCCAGCATCTGGTACATCACTTCCGTAGGCTCCCCTACTGCAAGGCCGCCGATGGCATATCCGCCGCGGTTGGGGCCGTCCAGCGAAAGCGCATGGTCCACCGCCATCTTTCTGAGTTCCGGATACACGCAGCCCTGAATTATGGGGAACATGGTCTGGGAGTAGCCGTAGAGCGGTTCTGAGGCATCAAAGGCGGCGCAGAAGCGCTCCAGCCAGCCCTGAGTGAGTTTCAGTGACTTGTAGGCATACTTTTCGGTAGCGTTTCCGGGGCAGCATTCGTCAAGGGCCATGACTATGTCGGCACCGATGATGCGCTGGGTGGTGACGTTGTTCTCTGGAGTGAAGGTATGGCGGCTGCCGTCTATATGGGAGGCGAACCTGCAGCCTTCCGGCGTGAGTTTTCTGATGGGTGCGAGGGAGAAGACCTGAAAACCGCCGCTGTCCGTAAGGATGGGACGGTCCCAGTTCTCGAACCTGTGAAGGCCGCCGGCCTTTCTAAGTATGTCAAGACCGGGGCGCAGATAAAGGTGATAGGTGTTTCCCAGGATGATTTCTGCACCGATATCTTCCTTGAGGTCACGGTGATATACGCCTTTCACGGACCCGACAGTGCCGACGGGCATGAAAATGGGGGTATGAATCTCTCCGTGGTCTGTAGAGATGACACCTGCGCGGGCGCTCGAGGAAGGATCGTTTGCTATCCGGGAAAATTTAAACATCTATTTATCCTTTTCAGAAAGCAAAGTTAAGGAAAATTTTGTACATTTGTGAATCAAGACAACAATAACCTAAACAATATGCAAATCAAAATCAAGCCCATTTCGGTCAAGCTCGCAGTGCTGAACTTCATCGAGTTCGCTGTCTGGGGCGCTTACCTTACCTCTTTAGGCCGTTATCTCGGCAACATCGGCCTTGGGCCGCAGATCAAATGGTTCTTTGCCATGCAGGGAATCGTATCAATCTTCATGCCCACGCTCATGGGTATCGTTGCAGACCGCAAAATGGAAGCGCAGAAGGTTCTGGCCATGTGCCACGCCTTTGCCGGACTTTTCATGCTCGCAGCCGGCATCTACTGCATGAAAGCCGGCGATACAGTAGCATTCGCTCCCCTGTTCACCCTGTACAGCCTGAGCGTGGCGTTCTTCATGCCCACCATCGCCCTTGTCAATTCCGTGGCCTATAACGCACTGGGCAAGGAAGGAATGGACCCTGTCAAGGACTACCCGCCCATCAGGGTTTTCGGAACCATCGGCTTCATCTGCAGCATGCTGCTCACCAACTTCCTTTCCATCGGCGGTGCACGTATGCAGGAAACCTACGTCCAGCTCATTTCCTCCGGCGTCCTTTCCGTAGCAATGTGCGCATACTCGCTCACAATGCCCAGGTGCCCCGTCAATACCAGCGGTGAAAAGCAGAACCTTGCCGATGCCCTCGGCCTCAAGGCCTTCTCCCTGTTCAAGGACGGCCAGTTCGCAATCTTCTTCATCTTCTCCATGCTGCTTGGCGCATCCCTCCAGATTACCAACGGCTATGCAAACACCTTCCTGGGCTCATTTGCATCCAATCCCGCATATGCAGACGCCTTCGCAGTCAAGAACTCCAACGCCCTCATTTCCATCTCACAGGCCTCGGAGACCCTCTGCATCCTTCTCATTCCATTCTGCATGAAGAAGTTCGGCATCAAGAACGTGATGCTCATCGCAATGTTCGCATGGGTATTCCGCTTCGGGCTCTTCGGCCTTGGCAACCCTGCAATGCCGGGAGTGCTTCTGTTCGTCCTGAGCTGCATAGTTTACGGCTTTGCATTTGATTTCTTCAACATTTCCGGTTCCCTCTATGTAGAGCAGAACGCTGCCGAAGATATCCGCTCCAGCGCCCAGGGCCTTTTCATGATGATGACCAACGGCTTCGGCGCCACCATCGGCACACTTGCAGCCGGCGCAGTCGTAGACGCATGCGACGTGTTCAACACGCCCGCCAACTGGCCCAATGCATGGTATATCTTTGCAGGATATGCACTTGTCGTTGCCATCCTGTTTATGATTCTCTTCAAGGATCCGGGCAAGAAGGCAAAAGCCTAAACATCACGCTCCAGCAAGTCGCGTATGTTCATTATACGCGTAGGAGTCAGTTCATATTGGACGTCGAAGCAGGTATAAAGCTGCCGGCGTCCAATTTTGTGATATGAGCTTGAGAAGTCGAAGTTGAACTGCATCTGCCTGAGGGTATTGACGTCAAGGCTGGTCACACCCATGGACAGAAGGCGCCTCAGGATAAAGTTGTTGTTGTCCAGTATCCTGATCACCTTGTTTTTGTAATGCCGGGAGAGCATCTGCCTTCCGGCATTGTGGTACCAAGTATGAGATTCCTTGATTTTCAGCGATTTAGACCAATCGTGGTACAAATGCGGTACCAAAATTTGAGAGGTGAAAATAAACTTCGATAAGCAAAAAAGAGGGTGAAGAAAACTTTTAAAAAAATGAAAAATTTTCCGAAGCTTATCGTTATTTTTCTCCCGGAACAAAGATAAGAAAGGTTTTTGACATCACCAAAGCTTACAACAACTTTGGTCGCGCGGAAGAATTACTTTGGCGTGACTTTGCGATTTCGCGGATGGCCCTCGGGACGTTCTCTATTCATCCACTATATACGAAATCCCCGACAGAAGTTGTACCTGTCGGGGATAACGTAATAGAAAGGATGTTGAACTAAGTCGGATGACTACCCAATGTCGTAACCACCGGCAGTTTGTCCACCACCACTGGACTGCTTGGTGAAAACCTTGCTGGCCACGGAGCTGGAGACACCGTCCTTGATGGCGATGGCCTTCACAGTGGCAGAATCGCTCAGATTGAACCCTGCGCTATACAGGTTGCTGGATGCGGTAGGTGTACTGCCGTCAGTGGTGTAACGGATCTGCGCACCCGAAGGACCGGTGATGGTCACCTCAGTGCTGTCCGTGAACGAGGTCTCACCACTAATCACGGGAGCCTCTACGGTCTCAGTCTGGCTGCCGGTGCCGGTGCCGGAGTTACTGCCTCCGGAATTGTTGTTTCCGGAGCCACCTGAGCCAGAGGCTGAGTCGTCTCTGCCCTCTTCGTTGGATTCAGAACCGTCCGGAGTCCACTTGCACTCTGCCAGCATGGCCTGGGACTTCACGCCGTTACCGGAGTCTACATAGTAGTAGCGGAGGAAGATCTTCGGAGCAGCTGCGCTAAAAGCGCCGTGCTTGGCCAGGAACTCGGCCCGGAGGTCGATGACAGAAGCATCGGGTTCTTCGACCAGCTTGATGGTCACGGCCTTGTCATGAGCACGGGAAACACCGTTGGACTGGCCTTCGGATGCCTCAATGACCAGGAAGATACCGCCGTTGTCGGCGATGGCGCGGTCCAGCTGGAAGGTGAACACGTTGCCGTGGCACACCACGGTGGCCTCGCTGGGGGCCTCGACGGAGTTCAGCTCCGGAGGAGTTACCATGGGCTGGCCGCCCAGGGTGACAACCCAGTAGTTCAACCGGGTGAAAAGGTTGGATCCGGAAATCTTGGCGCTGGTACCCAGCACGGACTTACCGGACTGCGAGAGGGCGAGCTTGTTCCAGGCAAGGATCTGCTCGTTGGTCAGGTTCTTCCACATAGTGGTGAGCATCTTGAAGACGCTCTTGACCTTGGCCTGGTCCGCAGTGCGGACCGACCCGCCGTATCCGCGGTTGCGGATGTACTTGCGAGTCTTCATCTTAGCGGCGGTCACGCCCTTAGCGCTGCCGCTCATTTCCTCGAAGGCGATGGAAGGAATGTACTTCATCAGACTTTAAGTTTAAGGTTAGTGAATAAATGGAATAAAAAGAAAAGCAGTACTGCTATGCTTGTAGCGATAAAGACCTCCCCGGCAGTCATCTTCAGCTTCTGCCATCTGGAGAGAGGTTTTTCAATATAAATATCCTCCTTAACCACACGGTCCCTGTACAACAGGGAATCCCTCCAAACCACCTTGGTTTCCACCGGAACGGGCTGTTTTACGGCCTTTGTCTCCAAGGAATGATGCAGCACACCTCCGGATACCGAAGCGGTCGATTTAGCGTATTTATTCTCCAGCACGGAGGCGGTATCTAGGGTGGCCACCTTCTCCACAATCACCGGCAGCTCTATGAAAGCAGTGTCGTGGACCGTCTCTACCACTGTCTTAACCTCCACCCGGGTACTGTCCGACTCCAGAAGGGGCCGGGCAGTACCACAAGAGGCCGTGAGAATGGCAAGAACAAGCGGAAAGCAGGTGGAGGACTTCATAGGTTAAGGTTAGGATGAAGTTTGTTTGTCATGTTCGATGACATCTTTGAGTTCCGCCTCGAACTTGCGGAACTTGACATCATAGGATGCCTTGACGCCCAGGATGGCACCGCAGAGAACCAGCAGCTCGCTCACGATGGAAATCGCGGAGCTGGCAATCTCCCCGAGCGGCGGGATGAAGAAAAGGCACACGCCGGCAATAAGCACCCCACAGCTGAAACTCGCTATGGCGATGACTCCCTGAAGGCGGGTAAGTTCCATTTTCTTCCTCTCTGACATAGGGCTAGAAGTTTACGTCAATTTCATTGTCACCACGGACCAGGAACGCATACAGGAAAGGGTCGTGCCCCGTATCCCAGAATCCAATAACCCTTTCCTCCATGGTGAAGACCCCTTCCCTGATACGGCACTCTCCCATACCGTCGCATTCCGGATTGAACTGATTGCCGCCACCGGGAACAGGTACAAAAGCGTCGATATCCTGAGGGAAGTCCACCAACGTAACTTCCCATGGAAGGTCCCTGTATGCGTAAGAGCAACCGTAAAATTCCATATGGAGGAAGGCCCAGTGCTCAAAGGACACGAAGAAAGAGTCGGAGCCCAGCCGCAGGAAATTGTCCGGAGCCCCGATGGTCAGCTGATGGCGCGTACCCTTGATGGTATTGGAGCCTTGGTTGAGCATCGGGTACAATGCCTGTATATAGAAGGTAAGCGCTCCCTTTTCATAGAATCCCGGCACCTTCTCAATGCAGATGGTATTGCGGTCCTTGATCCAGGACTTGAGGACTGTACCACCGTCATAACGGTAATTCCTTCCGGAAAACGTGCGCACCTCCTCAAAACGGCAAAAGATACCGGCCACGGCACTGCGGTCTATCGAGAGGGCCGGAACGTAGATTTCCGGATTCTGATTCAGGCGGTAACGCACATCCATGGGGTCAATGGTGAACTTGGCGTTCAAAACGACATAGTTGTCCGTCTGGTAGGACTTGAACAGGATCCTGTCCGCTCCGAAGTTATTTCCTGTGCTGTAAAACATATCCAAATCCGATTGAGGTTAAACGATTACGCCGGCACCGAATACCACGGATGGCTTGCAATAACTGCCACCCCTATGGGCGAAAGTGAGCTGACCCTTCCCGTCACGGTTGTACATGTATACCAGGTAAGACTGAGGGATTATATGTCCCTGGTCATCCATTCCACGCCCAAGGCACATTCCGGAGCCCAGGCACTCCGAAGGAATCTCCGAAGACAGATAAACTTCAGACGAAGCGATATTGCTGTGTCCCAGGCATACAGCGCTGAAACTGGCCACCGGAGCCCCTGTTGAGAAATCCACCTCCAGGGAGGAAACATGGCTTTCCTCCGCCACATCCAAATCCGCCATGGTATAAA
>JAFTFV010000030.1 GCA_017458265.1 Bacteroidales bacterium
CAACAGGCGGAGGCCGCATAGTTGAGCCTCTCAAACGGTTCCGAAACGGAGTTCTCACAGGAGGACTCCAGGGTGAAAGTGGAAAAACAACGCGAAATACGGGCGATGGAGCCCCGACTCGGCGACCAAACAGTATAAAACGACGAGTTTGATGCGTCAGCAACAAGGGATGGCTCCCGCACGACTCAAATAAAAAACATTAAACGACAATCCCTAGAGTAGATATGTATTGTTGATAAACAGATACACCGCATCCAAATCCTCAAAATTGGTTCGATAATTGTCCCATTGCCAGCACAAAACTCCCGGCGGAGGGAGTTTTTTTGTGTCTTTTTTGTATATTTGCGAAGATATGTCTAAGAAAGAGTGCATACAAGGCTTTTCGGACTACATCTTCTGGGATGTGGACCGGTCTTCCATTGATCCGGTTGCCAATGCACCATACATTGTCAAAAGAGTATTGGAATACGGCCAATATGAGGACTGGAAGCATCTGCTCGCATATTATGGTCTTGATAGTATCGTCGATACTGCCAAGAAACTGAGAACACTCGACGCAAAAGCTCTTTCTTTTATAAGCACCGTTTCCAGAACCCCTATCGAACAGTTCCGATGCTACAATACCAGACAATCTATCCCGCAACACTCCAGCTTCTGAAGGATCTTCAGTCGCTTGAATTGCTTAAGGAGTGCCGTCTTGTAGGCGTGAAACGTTCCAGTCTGCATGCAGTAATTGCACTTTGCCTATTCGTGGCGGCGGGGTGCTCGAGTGATCCCCTCACCAGGGAATGGGGCAGTGAAAAGCCTGCTAAACCCAATACAGACCCTGTAACGCCGGAGCCGCCGGAGGAAGGATTTGAATCGGCCTTCAGTGCGGTGGTGAACATGGGGGCCGGCTGGAATCTTGGCAATACTCTGGACAGCAACAGCGGAGAGCTCACGCACATGTGGCTGGAGGCATGGTCTGACCGCAGTCCCAAGGCTTACGAGACAGCATGGGGGCAGCCGCAGGCCACCCGGGAACTTATCCACATGTTCAAGGAAGCGGGCTTCGGGGCCATCAGGGTGCCTGTTACGTGGTATCCCCACATGGGAACCATAACGCTTCATGACGGTGCAAACTGGGACCCTGCAACCTGGAGCGGTACGGCTGTTGACCCTGCCTGGATGGCAAGGGTGAAGGAAGTGGTGGATTACGTGATAGACGAAGGGCTGTACTGCATACTCAATGTCCACCATGATACCGGCGCATCAGATACGGCATGGCTTGTGGCCAGCGAGGAAGGCTTTGCCGCCGCCAAGGACCGTTACCAGTCCCTGTGGGAGCAGATTGCGGCCGAGTTCCGGGATTACGGGGAGAAACTCCTTTTCGAATCCTATAACGAAATGCTGGATCCTTATGACTCCTGGTGCTACGCCTCCCGTGAAGCCAATGCTGCAAGGTACGATGAGAACGCGGCCAGATCGGCCTACAATGGCATAAACAGTTATGCGCGCCTGTTCGCAGAGACGGTTAGGGCAACCGGCGGGAACAATGCCGAAAGGAACCTCGTGGTGAACACTTACGGCGCCTGCAGCGGAGACGGCACCTGGAACTCCCACCTGAAAGAGCCCCTGGACTACATGCAAAGCCCTGAAATATCAGAGCACATTGCCGTAGAGGTGCATAGCTACTGGAACGCCGACAAGTTCGACGAGCAGAAGGCCGATATCGACAGGCTCTTTGTCAATCTTCAGGAACGCATAGTCAAACGGCTTGGCGTGCCGGCGATTATCGGCGAATGGGGAGGCGGCTCCGGCGAGGACAGCGACGCCAACGTACGCTTTGCCTCCTACTTCTCCGGCAAGGCCAGGGAGGCAGGCATTGCAACTTTCTGGTGGATGGGCCTTTCCGACGGCGAAGACCGAAGCGTCCCCCGCTGGACCATGCCCCGCACCAAGGACGCTATCCTGCAAGGGAACTAATCATATCTTATCTCTTCGCCGGTGGATAGGCGGAAGAGAGCCTTCTGGTGCTGCGCTCTGCCAAAGCGGAGGGCGGCCGCGAGGGAATCTTCAGGGAATACGCGCACGCTGTCAAAGTAGTAAAGGCTGTCACGGGCATCCATCCAGCCTCCTACAAACCCGTCGTGTGCGGCGGCATGCGCCACAACCGCATCCAGCGAAGAGCGGCTGTGGCTGCTTTGGGTGGCTTCATATGCCACGCAAAGCCCCCGGGCCGGTTCCGTCATGGTGGCCAGTTCCAGCGTGAACCCGTCGGGATGCGCCAGGCTGTAGGTCCACACCGCATCGGCAACAGAGGCCATGTGCCCCATCCGCTTCACCGGCCCGCAGGACGCAAGGAGCAGCAACATGGCGGCAAGTATTGCGATGTATCGTTTCATCTTTGCAAAAATACAAAAAAAGGCCGAATGATGCCGGAGGTCTGCCGATAAGGTGGACCACCTCCGACATTTGATTATTTGGCGATTCTGAGTATATTTACGGCAGCTAAACTGTGAATCTGTATGAAAAGACTTGTTTTACTTGCGATGATCCTTGTTGTGTCGATGTGCGGAAACAGGGGGCAAAACTACCGCCAGGCCGACTATGCCGGAGCACCGCGCTTCAAGGCGCTGCTCTATTACGATGACTATGCAGAGGAGGCGCACGTGCAGTTCGACCATCAGGCGATAGAGTTTTTCACCAAACTTACGGTTGGCGAGGGATTCATAGTGGACAGCACTCAGAATCTTGCAGACTACACCCTGGAGGAGCTCAAGGATTATTCGGTGATAGTGGCTCTCAACGCGCAGCCCTCAGGCGATGCCAGAAAGCTGTTTGAGCAGTATATGGAGCAGGGAGGAGGCTGGCTTGGCTTCCATGCCGCCGGCTACAATGACGCAGGCACCGGCTGGCCGTGGTTCGTGAAATTCCTTGGCTGCGGCACGTTCAAATGCAACAACTGGCCGCCGCAGCCGGCACTTCTGGATATTGAGACGCACAGTCACGCCATTACCAAGAACATGCCGGATTCATATGTGGCACCCGCAAGCGAGTTCTATCAGTGGAATCCCGGTCCGCGCCGCAACCCGGATATCCAGATACTCCTGTCGCTTTCCCCGAAGAACTATCCCTTCGGCATAAAGGACATAGTTTACGGCGGAGATTTCCCCGTAGTCTGGACCAACCGGAACTATCGCATGGTCTATATGAACATGGGCCACGGAGACGAGCAGTTCACGGACGCCACGGAGAAACTCCTCTTCATCAATGCCCTCCGCTGGCTGGTCTACGGCAATTGATACCGTTCCTTCGCAACTCCTGCAGCCGTTTTAAAGATCCAGCATGATGCTGCGGTAGTCGTCGATGTCTTTCTGTGACACTCCTATCTGGAGGAGGTACTTCTCTATCCTTTCCTGGTATGTGCCGGAGTCCGTCTCCTTGAAGATTGTCTTGCGGACAGAAGGATACGAGTAGTTGTTTCGTGTGTGCTGGTAGGAACCCTGGTACATGCTCCAGTCGGCAGGGGAGAAGTATGTGAGCTCATAGTCTTTGGCCATGTCGCTTTCGCTCACTCCAAGGACGCCGAGCAGGAGGATTGCCATCGTCCCGGTGCGGTCACGGCCTGCCGCGCAGTGGAAATATACCGGTTTCCCCTGTCTGAGGCAGTTCACGACGTATTCGAAGGAGAGCTTGACTTTGGGCTTGTTGTCCCGCACCATGGTGTTGTAGCCGCTGTCGAAGCCCGGGGCATAGAAGGTCACGCTGCTGCCAAGGGGCGAACTTGACGGGACGTCCTCGGCCTCGCGGAGGTCCAGTTCGGCGCGGATGCCCTCGGCCAGCATTTCCTTCTTGCCGGTGCTGCTGCAGTATTTTCCGTCGATGCGGCCGCCGCGGTAGACCTTGCGGTAGGCTACGGTTTTTCCGCCAAGGCCCTTGTAGCCGCCAAGGTCACGGCCGTTTCGGACGTTGGGCTCGAAGTAGACCTGATGGAGGTTGCCGCGAGTCTTGAAGCTGCCGCTTGCCACAACCTTGCTGCCGGATGTCACAAGATACCGGTATGTGGTTCCGGGGACGAGATTGGTAATTGTCTGTTTGGATACGCCGGAAGAAAGCGTGTACTCCCTGCTCCAGCTGCCTTCCCAGACCTTCAGGACCTGGCTGCCTGAAGCGGCCGTCCAGCTTATGGTGTACACGGGGGGGATATCGGCCTCGCCGGGACCGCCGCCGGGATAGTCGAGGATGCGGGTGGTGGTGTATTCGGTGTCGGTGTACTCCACTTCCTCCATGAATTTCTGGACGTAGGGGTTGGTGGCCAGGAAGGCCTCAGAGTCCTGGTTCCAGCCGGGGAGGAGTTCCCTTGCCACGGCCTTGGAGAGGGTCCAGGTGTTGTCATCGGCCTCGATGTTCCAGTACATTGCGCCCAGGAGGCCTTTTCCCTTGGCGTAGGCGGCCTTGAGGCCCACGGAGATTTCGTCATCGTAGCTCAGGACCATTTTGCCGGAGGCGTCGGCAAGGTAGGGAACCTGCGCGGCGCTGTCCCAGCACACGGTATAGCCGGCGGGGTCGATTTCGTTGAAGTCTACGCTCTCGGAGGTGAATGCCGACCCGTCCCCATGCCCGTAGAACGGTATTCCGAGGACCATCCTGTCGTAAGGGACGCCTGCGCTGTAGTGCAGGGCCACGGATTCATCGCAGCTCCTTTTCGTTGCCGATGACTTATATAGCCCCGCATTGTGATACGGCGGCTTGCCCATGTCGTACGTCATGATGTTGACGAAGTTCATGTACGGCATCGCGCTCTTGAAATCCACGTATTTGGCACTTGCCGATGAAGCCATGGTGATGAGAAGGTCGTTCCCAAGCACCTCGCGGAGGTCCTTCAGGAGAAGGGTGAAGTTCTTTGTGTCGTCCGGGGAAGAGCTTATCCCTGCCGATGAGCTGGTAGGGTACTCCCAGTCCAGGTCGATGCCGTCCAGGTTGTACTTCTTCACGGCGGCAAGGCAGTTGTTGCAGAAGTTCCTGCGGTGGGTGGCATCGGCGGCCATCTCGCTGAAGTTGCCTGCGCCCCAGCCGCCAACCGAAAGGAGAACCTTAAGTGATGGATTGCCGCTCTTGAGGGCGACAATCTTCCTGAGCCGGGATTCCGTCTTGATATCCAGCGTCTCGAAGTCACTCTTTATATGGGCGAAGGAGTAGTTGATGTGCGTAAGATATGCGGGATCCGGGATGGTTGTGTCCCAGTAAGTCGCATAGCCCACGATGACCGGCCCGGCCACCGGAGGGAGCTGGGGGTCTTCGCTGGTGCCGGGGTTTTCCTGACCGCCCTGGTTCTCGTTATTACCCTGGTTCTCCTGGTTGCCGTTTTCACCGTTTTCGCCCTGGCCATTTTGGTTGTTCTCACCGTTCTGGCCGGAGTTCTGCTGGGTGTTCGGCTTTGTGTTAGGATCCGGAATAGTATATCCCTGAATTGGTTTTTCGCAGCTGAGAAGAAGTGCGAAGATGCAGGTTATTATTATGTGCCACTGTGATTTCATGGCTGCAAGAAAACGATTTTTCTCCGTTATTACGGAACAATTTGCGAAAAGATACCCCAAATTTGCGCACACTCCATTCTCCCACGCCCAGTCCGAACCCCCAGCAGCCATTTTGATACATTCAAACTAACACTTTCTGCCCTGGAACGCCATTTTTGGTGGTTTGACACGCTTTAAACAACGCCAAACCACCGTTTTCGGCCTCTGACGCGCTGAAACGGTGGTCTGAATGTATCAAGTGTGCGCTGTTAATTGACGGTTATCTCGAGCGTGAGGACCTCGGTGCCGCCGTAGGTGTAGGTGAGGCGGGCTTCGTCAAAGTACCAGGTTGCTTAGTCTTCTAGTGCCCGAGTGTCCCAAAATCTTGATTTCGAAATGCAAAACTTCCCATTCTTAATCTCATTGGTCTTCCCCGGTTCTTCCTTGTTTTCGAGGGTGATTTCAAAAATGCCTTCGATTGAGCAATAGCCCTCTCCCCAATAATCAAGGTCACCTTTCTGTTCGAAATTCGTGAACATGACTCTTCCAGCGAGTGCAATAATATCGTTGTACTGAGGTAAGGCTCTGTCGTATTGAAGCTTGGCGAAGGACTCCCAGACGTAATCAGTTTCTTCTGATGGCAGGCTGTACCATTTATTAACCATAAATTCTTCGCCGGAACTAATCAACATCTTTAACGATATCGGTCTCTGATATAAACTTGTCCTAATATAGAAACTGAAGGAATGGTTTCTCAGGATGAATTTGGAAGAAATCCTTTCCGGATTGTCTTCTTCCATATATAATCCGTTATATTCCATCTCCACATGAGTAATCTCCGGCTCCTTCTCAGGTGCAGTCCCAAAATTCAGTAATTTTGAGCATCCGGAAGAAATGAATACAAGAACTATGACAATAATTCGGGTAACTCTATTCATAATCTTTGTAATCAAGTTTAACATCAAAATTGCCCTTGGTTACCGAAATGCGTTTTACGTTGCCGTTGTACTCCAACATGTCGCAGTCAAAGTTGAAATTGCCAGAAAGAATTCCTTCTGCCTGATTCCACGTTCTGAAACTTAAATTACCGCAAACAAGTTCTGTATACAAATACTCAAAATGAGTTCCCCCTTCTGAATATAAACATGGTGGTAGAGGCGTTTTCTTATAAAGGTACTCTAAAGCGATATTGGGATTTGTAATACCATGTTCGGTGGAAATCTGTGCAATGGCAATCTTTATCGTAATGCCTGGAAATGAGGAACTGTTAAGTCGTGCGTAGATTTCAAGTGAATCAGCATTGATTTGTCTTGTATATACGCAATGCTCATAGGGGTATGATGAAGGAAATCCGCCGCTTGTTGTGTATGACACCTTTTCGCCATCAAGAAAGAATCCCAACACATTGTTCCCTTTGTCGGTCTCTTCAAAGGGATCCATTTTCTCGCAGCTTGCCGCAATGAGAATTACAGATAATATGTGGAAGAGTCGTTTCATACTTGCAAAAATACAAAAAAGGCGGAATAATCTGCAAATCGGAGGTCTGAATGTATCACATCTGTATGGAAGTGATATAATCTTTTAGTCGCGGCATGTCGTTTTCAATAATTGACCAAATCATATTCATGCTTACCTGATAATAGTCATGGACAAGAACATGTCGCAAGCCTTCGATGGCCTCCCAGTCAGCACCGGGATGTTTTGAAATGAACTCATGACTTAGTCTATAGACGTTCTCTCCTATGCATTGAAGATTGTAGATTACAGCATGACAAAGAAGTTTGTTGGATTCGAATGCGTCATAACTGCCTATGTTCTTCATGAACGATTCGATGTTCCCTATTTCCTCAAGCATCAGTGAGAGCCTGGCCTCGTCATTTATTCTATCTCTCATATATCAGGTATTTGTCTTTTTCTGCTGATGGAACAGCAAATGGCTTGAGGTGTCCGTTTTCGATTAGATCCACTTCTCGGCCGATGAGCTTTTCCAAGTCAAGTTGATATCGTACTATGGTAAGAAGGGAGAGATTACTATGGGAATCATAGTCCACCAGAAGATCCAAGTCACTGCCTGCGGTTTCTTCTCCTCTGGCAAAGGAACCAAAAACCCATGCTCTGGTTATTCTGGTTGACGGCAGAAAGCCCTGAACGGCAGAGAACAGTTTCATCCGTTCATAATTAAGGCCCTGTTCAAGAGATGACAACTCCTCAGATACTCCGCGCCTTGATGCATATCGTAGCAAACGGTTATGATTTAGCGGATAAACCTCGGCTATTTTCTGGAACTCAAAGGGAGAAAGCGTCTCCTTTTTGTTGCAGATTCTGTCTACGATGTCTTTTTCCAACGAACTGACATATACACCTCCCACATCAGATAATGGCGCTTCTGAAACCATTGGTTCCAGAAGTATGTACCCGTTCAATTCGTTCGGAAACAAATCGGCATCCTTTTTCAGCGCCACCTTTCTTCCGTCGCTTTTCAAAACACTCATTACCGTGTTGATATCATACTTGGGCGTTGCCAGAATAATATTGCCGGCAACCTTCTTCAGGCAGAAATCTACACCTTCACACTTGTCTATGAGAAACCAGTTTAAATCTTCCATTTCCGGTGTGATTTCGTGAATAAAGGACGGCTTATGAATAGCGGTATACCTCCCTTTGCCAACAGGGGTAATTACACCATTGTTTACGAGTTCCCTGATCCTTGCATAGACAGTGGTTATGGGCGCATTCGAAAACAGCGACGAAAAATCACTGACAGAGAGGACCTTATCGGCAGAGAGCAAGGCCTTGAGTTTCTGTTTGTCGTAGTCGTACTTCATGTCAACTCATTTGCTGCAAAGGTAATTATAAATCGGCAAAATCAAAATACTTTTGCCGATTTATAATTTGTAACACTCAAACCACCATCTTGGCCCCTGGAACGCCGTTTTTGGTGGTTTGACACACTTTAAACAACGCCAGACCACCGTTTCAGCGCGTCAGAGGCCGAAAACGGTGGTCTGAATGTATCAAAGTTTATGACTATGACGTCCTAAACAGGTTTATAGAGGACGGCCCCTATCTTATATAGGTTCCTGAGTGATAACATTACGCTTCAAAACTTATTTCACAAATTCCAGGCAGGCCCAGGTCTCGCGGGCCGATGAGCCGGTGAGCCTGAGTCCAAGGGCCTCTGCGGCGGAGATGATGGCGGGGGAGTCTGCCTCGTAGAAACCGCTCACAAGGAGGCGGCCGCCGCGCCTAAGTGAGCGCACGTAAGTGGGCAGGTCTTCCAGGATGATGTTGCGGTGGATGTTGGCAAGGAGGATGTCGTAGGTGCCCATCTGGAGTAGCGAGGCGTCACCGCAGGCGGTCTCCACCCGCGTTCCCACCTTGTTCCAGCGGCAGTTTCCCCATGCCGAGTTAGCCGCCACTGCATCGATGTCCACGGCGAACACCTTGCGGGCACCCATCTTTGCGGCAAGGATGGCAAGGATGGCCGTGCCGCAGCCCATGTCCACTACGTACGAGCCGCGCACCGGCAGTGCCAGGAGCCGCTGCATCATCATGTATGTAGTGTGGTGATATCCCGTGCCGAAGGCCATCTGAGGGTCTATCCAGATATTGTACCTTGTGCGCGGGACATCGGTATTGAACTTTGCCTTGACGGTAACCGTTCCGTCTACCACGATGGGCTCGAAACTGTCTTCCCAGGCCTTGTTCCAGTTCTTGCCCTGGACAGGTACGGCCTCGAAGGAAACGGCCGCAGGATAGCCGCTCAGGACTACTTTCAAATCCGAAACCTTGTATTTTTCCGTTTCGATGTAACATTTCAGGAAGGGTTCTTCCGTGACAAACATGTCATAGGGAAGTTCCTCAGAGAGCTCTGCGGTGAGGATTTCGGCCATCTCTTCAGAGAACGGCTCTATGCGGATAGCAACCTCTATGTACTCGAAAGTGTTCACTTTTTCTTCTTTTTCTTAGATTTCTCGACTACGCCTTCGGCTTCGCTCGAAATGACAGGGGAGGCTTCGCTCGAAATGACAGGGGAGACTTCGCTCGAAATGACAGAGGAGGAGCCGGAGGCCTTGCGCTCGAGCTCGATGACTTCTGCCTTGATGGTTTCAAGGCGGGCGGCAACGCGGTCGGTGACGTTCCCGGTTGTGGATTCCATCTGCTCCAGGGAGGCCATGATAATGTCGTCCATGGCGGTGGTGTCGGCATAGTCCGTGTATCCCACCTGGCTGATGCGGTCCTCAAGGAAGGTCTGGGAGGTGTTTTCTGCCATGGCGCCGTCTACGCCAAGTTCAAACACATTGTGGATTGCGGCCACAAGGTTGTACTGGACGGTGTCCAGCTGCTTGGTGAAGACAGGTACGTTTGGAGATGTGTAGCGCGCCTTCCCCAGGCCGTACTTGATGTGGTCGAAGTCCTCTCCCCATGCGTTGAGGCCGAATTTCAGGACCAGCGGGGAGCGTATCACGGAGATATGGTAGTTGAAGCTCTCGTCCAGGTTCTGGATGCCGCTTGCCGCCATCATGTAGCGGTCTACGTCCAGAACGAAGGGGAACACTTCCAGTTTGTTGCTCCTCACCATTCCGGTCACCGACATGTTGTCTATGACCACCTTGCTCCTGTCCTTGAACAGGAGGAGGGTGGCAATCTTAGTGAATTCCTTGCTGTCCTTGAGCGCCAGCTGACGCCCGGTGAAGCGCATGATGCCGTCAAGCGAAGGCAGCACCACGTTCATGGTGGTGTCGATTTCAGTGGTTGCCGCAATCTCCATGTCCAGGTCTCCGGAGAAGGAGTTCATGATGGGCATCTCCTTCTTTACGTCCGGGAACATGGTGAGGACCTTCTCTGCCGATATGTCCACGATATTGAGGTCGAATCCGGCCTTGATGTCGTCCTTTGCGCGGGTGGCGTAGAAGCCTTCCACGTACAGGTCTCCCATGTTTGAGGCGGCAAGGCCGTTGGTGATCTGGAGGGTGCGCTCCTTCATCACGATATCGGCGGCGAGCCAGTTCACCAGGAGGCTGTCATACTTGATTCCGGTGTTTTCCAGCATCACGTTCACGTCCAGGTTTGAAGGAAGCACCAGAAGGGCCGATGAAGCCGTGTCCGCAGGAGCCTTTTCCTCCACCTCGGACGTGTCCTTTGCCGGCATCATCCCCCGCAGGGCCGCCATGAGCTCGTTTGCGTCGATGTAATTGCTTGTCGCCGTGGCGTTTGCGTAGATGTGTGGCTTGCCGCGCCCGGTGAGGAGTCTCCTGATACCGGTGATCGTGGCGTTTGCCGATATGTCCGACTGCCCTGCCGTAATGGTGATGTTGTCAAGGGCGACCTTGTCGTTGTTGAAGTTGCCGGCGACGTCCGTGATCTCCGGCGTGAGCGACAGTCCGTCCACGTTCAGGCGGGCCAGTTCAAGGCCGATGGAACCGTCGAAATCCCACTTGCGGGCCATTTCCTGTGAGGATTTGGAGAGGGATAGCATGACATCGGCACCGGCGAATTCATCCTTGAGCTGGGAGGCCATCCTTTCCATGCGGGCCTTGCGGAAGAGGGAATCGCGCGGGGTGCCGGGGTATACCCTCTGGAGGGAATCCAGGATGCGGTTCCGCCTTTCCCTGTTGGTGGTCCTGGCGTGTTCCCTTGCCGATACGCTTGCCGTAAGGTTCCTCGCTGCCACGTTGTTGCCCTCCATCACTGCGGCGATGGCGTCGTTCTCCGTGGTTATCTTCATGAGGGGCTTGCCGCCTTTTTCTTCGGCAGGGATGATGCGGAAGCGGTCTACGTTGCCCCTCAGAGCCACGTCTATGCCGTCATAGTCCCGCAGGCTCAGGCGGTCTACCTTGAGAAGGCCCATGAGGGGGGTGAGCTGCTTGCCGCCCTTGAGGATGTCGGCAGAGTTCTGGGCAAGGAGCTTTATGCCGCTGCCGCGGGCATATACGTTTTTGCCGTATGTGGCGTTGAGGGTGTCGATGTCGGCCTTGAGGGAAAGGACGCGGGCGCCCTTGGGGAGGTTGGAGTCTATCCTGTTGCCGGCCGTGGCGGCATTGAGCGCTATGTTGCGGATGAAGGCGTGGACGGAGTCCTTGGGCATGTCGACGGTGAGGTCGGTGCCGCTCATGTCGGCCCGGATGTTGGCCTTGGCGATGCGGGACATGTCCGTGAGCTGGGACAGTTTTGCCTTTCCGTGGACCTCGCCTTTCAGGATGCCGCGGCCGTCGATACCGTCCAGGAAGGCCCTGGTGAGGGAGTCGAGGCGGGCACGGAAGGTGCCGTCAAGGGTGAAGTCGGGGTCGTCGCCGGTGACGTCGCTGCCGCTGGCAGAGATGTCAAGCTTGGCGCCGGCAATGTCGGCATAGAGCTTGTGGACGGTGGCGTCGATGACGTCGAAGTTGTCTGTAACGACGTCTGCGTCAAGGGAAAGGCGGCCCTTTCGGCCAACGCCCTGGATATCCACGGTGGAAAGCGGGACCAGCAGTTTCGCGTTCACGGCGGGCATCTTTCCTTCGGCAATGGTGCCCTCTGCGTGGGCGTCAAGGGAGAGGCGGGCGTCGGTGTCTATCTTCTTGAAGAATTCTATGTTGTCCCGGAATTCCTTCATGAGGTCTCCGATGGGGCAGTCTTCGATGGCGGCGTCGATGTCAAGGTCAAGGCCGCCGGGATGGTTCAGGATGTCGCCCTTCGCCTTGAGTTCCAGGGAGGAAACACGGGCGGTGAGGGAGTGGATGTTCACGCCCAGTTCGGCGTCTTTGTGCCTGGGAACCGTTGCATCGGCATCCAGGTGGATGGGTAGGCGCAGGCGGCCCAGGGAACGGGTCATGAGGAGGGCGCGGGCATCGGCATCAAGGATTACGTTGCGTCTTTTTACGCTGGCAAAGAGGTGCTCGAGGCCAAGGGCGAGGGTGTCGGCAGGAAGGCGGCCGGAGACGAAGAGGCTGTCTCCTTCGAGGGTGGAATTCGCGTCCTCGTAGTCCTGCAGGCGCAGTTTTCCGTCAAGGGCAAGGCGTTTTCCCCTTATTGCAAGGAAGGTGGTGTCCTTGGGAGAGGTGTACACCACGAAAGGCTTCTGATCCAGCGAAATCTTGTGGAGGATTATGTTCGCCATCCCGGAAGAGGTGGTATCCTTTTCCTTGTCTCCTGAAGCGAAGATGTCAAGGTTGGAGGCGGTGGAGTCGAAGACATGCATGAAGAAGCGGGGTTTCTCCAGTTCCACCTTGTGCACGTCTATGGCGCCGCCGGCAAGTGAAATGTAGTTAAGGCTGGCGTAGAGCCTTCTTGCAGAGAGGAGGGTGTCGATTCCGGAGCCGTCGCGGGCGTTTCCGGCCTTCATGAGGTTGAACCTGCGCTGAGTGTCTCCGGCAAGGGAGTCAAAGCGGGCGTATCTTTCGTGGGGGTAGGTGAGGGCGACGCCTTCCGCCTCAAGGCTCACGAAGGGGAAACTCTTGATTACGTGCGCACTGATGCGGGAGAACTCGAGGTTCCCGCCTTCGATGAACTGGGGAGCATACTTGTTCACCAGTCCCGTGAGGACAGAAGGCCTCAGGGCTATCTGAAGGCCGATGAGAACAATTGCCAGGAGGACAACTATGCCGATGAGTATGCCCCTTGCTACCTTCCAGAGCTTTTTCATATTACGTAATCTTTGACGTCCTGTGCGCTGACGGGGTTGCCTCCAAGGATGAGGAGGCGTTCAACCACGTTCCTGAGTTCGCGGATGTTTCCGGGCCAGGACCTTTGCCTGAGAAGTTCGATGGCTTCGTCGGAGAAGGGGCGCACGGGCTTTCCGCTTTCGGAGGAAATCATGGCCGAGAAGTGATTGATCAGGAGGGGAATGTCGTCCTTCCTGTCGTCCAGGGCGGGCACCCTGAGGACGATGACGCTGAGCCTGTGGTAGAGGTCTTCGCGGAAGTTGCCCTTGACGATCTCTTCCTGCAGGTTCTTGTTGGTTGCTGCGATAACCCTCACGTCCACGGTGATCTCCTTGTCTCCGCCTACGGGGGTAAGTTTCCTCTCCTGGAGGACGCGGAGCACCTTTGCCTGTGCTGCAAGGGACATGTCTCCGATTTCATCCAGGAAGATGGTGCCGCCGTCGGCCTGTTCGAACTTTCCCTTGTGGTCCTTTATTGCCGATGTGAACGAGCCCTTCTTGTGGCCGAAGAGTTCGCTGTCGATGAGCTCGGAGGGGATGGCGGCGCAGTTCACTTCCACGAACGGCATCATGGAGCGCTGGGACATCTGGTAGATGCCCTGGGCGACGAGTTCCTTGCCGGAGCCGTTGGGCCCTGTGATGAGGACGCTTGCCTGGGTGGGGGCGACCTTCTCCATCATCTCCCTCAGGTGGCCTACAGTGGATGATTCACCTATCATTTCCCGGCCGTAGATCTTCTTTTTCAGGATCTTTGTTTCCTTGACAAGGGTGGCCTTGTCGGTGGCGTTCTTGAGGGTGATCAGGATGCGGTTCAGGTCCAGGGGCTTCTCGATGAAGTCGAAGGCGCCGCGCTTGATGCAGTCTACGGCGGTCTGGATGTCGGCATGGCCGGAAATCATGACGACGGGGCTCTCGATGCCCTCTTCGATGAGCTTGGAGAGCACTTCGTTGCCGTCCATCACGGGCATCTTGATGTCGCAGAAGATGGCGTCGAATTTGTCCTTGCGGGCCTTTTCAAGGCCTTCTTCGCCATTTTCGGCGGTTTCAACCTCATAGCTTTCCATCTCCAGAATTTCCTTCAGGGAATAACGGATAGCCCTTTCGTCGTCGATTACCAGAACTTTCATGAGTTGTTACCTTTAATTATGCAAATATCGTAAAAAATCTTTACTTTTGTGTCATTATGAAAATTCCTGACATCATTATAGCCGTGGATGGATGCTCGTCCACCGGAAAGAGTACTTTCGCAAAGATGGTCGCGGGGGCCTTCGGCTTCCTGTATCTTGACAGCGGTGCAATGTACCGCGGAGTGACGCTGTATGCCATGGAGAGTGGCATCATCGGCCCGGACGGGAAGATTGACGAGGCTTCCCTGAAGGCGGTGATTGACGGGCTGGACCTTTACTTCGCAGCAGACGGGCTGCATCTCGGAGAGAGGTGCATCGAGAAGGAAATCCGCACCCTGGAGGTGTCCTCGCACGTTTCGCCGGTGAGCGCCATCGGCTTTGTGAGGGAGTTCGTGGACTCAAAGCTGCACGCCTTTTCAGAGGGCGGCAGGGTTATCATGGACGGCCGTGACATCGGCACAACCGTGTTCCCCAACGCAGAACTCAAGATATTCATGACGGCATCGGACAACGTGCGCGCACAGAGGCGCTATGACGAGATGATCGCAAAGGGCGAAACTCCCACCTTCGAGGAGGTCCTTGCAAATCTCCGCGAGAGGGATTACATCGACTCCCACAGGGAGGTCTCCCCGCTCACGCAGGCTCCGGATGCCTTTGTACTTGACAATACTGAGATGACCCTCCATGAGGAGCTGGTATGGATCCAGGGGCTCATCCAGGGGCGTTTCGGAATCCTATGCTAACGGTAGAGACAGACCCGGGCTCCGGCTTCTGCGGAGGGGTTATCCGGGCAATTTCCAGGGCTGAGCAGTACCTGTCTTCCGGTGAAACTTTGTATTCGCTGGGCGCTATCGTGCACAACGAGGCTGAGCTTGCCCGGCTTGGAGACAGGGGACTGGTCACGGTCTCTTCGCCTTCTGACGTGCCCGTGGGCGCTTCAATGCTGATACGCGCCCATGGGGAGCCGCCTTCCACGTATGTCGCAGCAATGGAGAGGTCGCTGACGGTCATCGACTGCACGTGCCCTGTGGTGCTGCGGCTGCAGGGACGTATCCGCGAGGCTTATTCGCGCCTGCATTCTTCGGGGGCTCACGGAACCGTAGTGATTTTCGGACGTGTGGGCCATGCAGAGGTTCTCGGCCTTCTGGGCCAGGTGGGCGGTGACGCCGTGGTGGTGGAGAATGCCGCCATGCTCTCAGAGGCGCTGTCTTCCGGCCTCATAGACGTCTCCCAGCCTGCCGAAATCTTCTCCCAGACCACCAAGAGCCCTTCCGAGTATGTGCAGATATGTTCTCAGCTGCGCGCCGTGGTGCCGTCACTGGTGGTTCACGACACCATCTGCGCCCAGGTGGCGTCCAGGCACACTTCCCTGGCCTCTTTCGCCCGTGCACATGACGTTGTCATCTTCGTTTCCGGCAAGTCTTCTTCCAACGGCAAGGTCCTCAGCGACCTTTGCCGCCACGAGAATCCCCGTACCTATATCGTTGGCGGTCCTGCAGAGATTGATTCATCCTGGTTCGCCGGCGCTTCCACCGTGGGCGTCTGCGGCGCCACCTCAACCCCGCAGTGGCTCCTGGAGCAAGTCGCGAATGCCGTACGCGAGCTGTAGCGCCCGTTGCTTCGTCTTTTGATACACTCAAACCACCGTTTTCGGCCCTGTAGCGGCGTTTTTGGTGGTTTGCCCATGTTTAAAAGACGTCAAACCACCGTTTTCGGCCCCTGGTGAGCCAAAACGGTGGTTTGAATGTATCTAGGCAATGATGCCAGGGCGGCAATCGGCCTGTATTACTTCACCCTCTGTCCGTAGGAACGGTCGGTGGTGTTGACGGTGATGATTTCACCGGTCTCGATGAAGAGGGGAACCATGATCTTGGCGCCGGTCTCCAGGGTGACTTCCTTAAGTGCGGAAGTGGATGCGGTGTTACCTTTGACTGCGGGCTCTGAGTAGGTGACCTCGAGGGTTACATAGGTAGGGAGTTCGCAGGTGAGGCAGCGCTCTTCGGGTTCGGTGAGGAACATCATTTCCACATGCTGGCCTTCTTTCATGAGGTCTGCATTTTCGACTACATCATGAGGAAGGGTGATCTGTTCGTAGGTTTCCTCGTGCATGAAGTTGAATGCTTCGCCATCGTCATAGAGGAACTGGTAGGGGCGGCGCTCTACGGTGATAGTGTCAATCTTTGCACCGGCGGTGAAGGTGTTCTCCAGGATGCGGCCGTTCTCCAGGTTGCGGAGCTTGGTCTTTACGAAAGCGGGGCCCTTGCCGGGCTTTACGTGCTGGAAGTAAACTACAACGCAGGGCTTGCCATTGAAGTCAATGTAGAGTCCGTTCTTGAAATCAGCAGTTGTTGCCATAAATTATTTGATATTTGGTGTTAGTCGTGCTTTACAGACTGCAAAAATAACGAATTGCTGT
Source organism: Bacteroidales bacterium (assembly GCA_017458265.1). Classification (GTDB taxonomy): domain Bacteria; phylum Bacteroidota; class Bacteroidia; order Bacteroidales; family UBA932; genus Cryptobacteroides. Next base: position 16,684 of record JAFTFV010000030.1, read on the forward strand.
TTTTTATGCAAATTTTTGATTGTCTGCAGGGTCGCGGCAGGAATCCCGAGTGCAAAAAGTGAAACGGATAATCGGCCATGCAAACCGATGAGAGGACGTTTTTGGCGGCTTTGTCAAGGTTTTTACTGCAAATAAACGTTTGTGAAACGTTTCATATCGGCCCTGGAGCGCTATGGGATGGCTTTTATCCGTTTTATCCGTTTACCATTTTTTTAAACGGATAGGCTCTGTTACCTTGCGGGCGGAATCCCTTGCACGGGGCAAGGGAAGTAACACTTAAACCATTTTATTTATATGCCAAACAGAAGTACAGCTTTCCTTCCGCAGGAAAAATTCGATCAGATCAGGGCTGCTTATGCCCGTTTCAACGAGCCTTGGCTGCCAAGCGAAGTGGAGGAATTGAAGGCTATGGCCGAAGAGAAAGTCACGGAAGAAGACATGGCGGCCCAGTTGCAGCGCACGCCGTCTTCCATACGGCTGAAACTGAAGTCGTTGGGACTGTATGTCGCAAAACCGGCACCGGCACGCTGGAGTGAAGAGGATGATGAAATGCTTGTTGAACTGTTCAAAAACGGATCCTCGCCAGAGTATCTTGCAGAAAGGTTCGGCCGCTCCCTTCGCGCCGTCATCTACCGCCTAGTCCAACACCGCATGAACGTCTTCGACCATGTTTGACGAACCCGTCAGCGACTATTGGCACGTCTATTCCGACGGCAAACGTGCAGACATTCCTTTCGCGACCGACAAGGATAAGGTTTTTGCGATGAACGCAATCGCAATATGCGCATTTCAGAGCGATATGGAGGTGATATGCCAGGAGGTGAATGACACCCATCTTCACAGCATCCTGAGGGGGCGATTCCCCGAAAAATTCCGCGCAGGAATGAAAAAGAGGATCAGTACGTGGCTGAACAGGAAAGGAACGGACCGGTCTGGTGAATTTTACCTGTCCTTCAACGAGATAACAAGCAGAAGGGAACTGCTTACAAAAATAATGTACACATACAGGAACAGCCTGGATTGTTATTGTGGAGCGCCATGGAATTACCGATGGGGTGTCGGGAATCTCTATTTTGCCCCAAGGATTTCTTTGGGTACGCCGCTGCGAGATCTCACCGCCAGACAGCAGCGGGAACTCCTGTCTTGCTGGCAGGAACTGCCGCAGGACTGGAGAATAGACGGTAGCGGCATGCTTCTTCCTTCCAGCTACATCAATGCCGACCTTGTTGAATCACTATTCGGTTCGGTGAGAGTGTTCCTCGCATTCTTGTACGTAAAAAGGGATGATGAACTGCAGATGAAACAGGCATTAAGCCAGTACTATATGAATCAGCGCAGCATGGAGGACTTGAGGCAGCATGCAAACAGGCTTGCTCACAATAAGTACAACAAGTCGCTAAGAAGCATCGATTTTGAATCCAGGCTTGAAATTGCCGCGAGCATGCTCCGTGGCGGGTCCGGCAGCCGTACTGAAAACTTCGCCAAAGCCCTCTATCTCAAAAAAGCGGATATCGACCGACTGTTGTAGATACATTCAAACCACCGTTTTGGCTCACCAGGGGCCGAAAACGGTGGTTTGACGTCTTTTAAACATGGGCAAACCACCAAAAACGCCGCTGCAGGGCCGAAAACGGTGGTTTGAGTGTATTATTAATACGCTCCGGCTTGGCGGGTGATGGAGAGCTGCTGGATCTTGTAGGTGTCGCCGGCAGAGGCGGTGGCGTAGATGGTGACTTCGAAGAGTTCGCCGCCGGCATTGAGAAGGCCTATCATGTATTTCTTGTTGGATTCGGAAGCCTTGTGGGTAACCTCGAAAGAACGCGGGGTATAGGTTCCGAAGAAGGTTCTGAGTATCTGCCGGGCCTGGTTGCGCGAGCAGTTGCGGGTGGATGAGATTACAGTGACGTCCAGATTGTCTGCGAACCAGCTGGAAAGGGAGGCGGCGTCTCCTGCAATCAGGTATTTGGTAATTGAATTGAATACGGCGAAGTCTCCGTCAGGGGACTGTGTATATGTGCGGGCAACCGGTGTTGCATGCACCTGGGCAAAGCCTGGGATGGCAGCCGCCATCGCCAAAAGGCATAGTATCTGTTTCATTTTTTTCATCCGGTCGGTTATTTATGCAAATTTCGAGCCGTGATTGAGAAAAGATTTTTGTACATTTGCAAAGATGAACGTAAAACTGCTCACTGTTGGGGAAACCGTGATTCCCTGGGTAAAGGAAGGTCTGGAACTGTACTGTTCCAGGCTTAAGCATTATGTGCCTTTCTCCGTGACGGAGATTCCGGAGCTCAAGAAGGTGTCGGCACTGAGTGAAGAGCAGATAAAGGAGAAGGAAGGAGCGCTGATACTGAAGAATATCGGCCCGCAGGATACCCTGATACTGCTGGACGAAAAGGGGAAGGAGTTCCGCTCGGTTGAGTTTGCCGCCTGGCTGGAAAAGCAGATGGCCGGCGGGGCGAAAAACCTGGTTTTCGTCATCGGCGGGGCGTACGGATTCTCCAAGGAAGTGTACGGGAGGGCCGGAGGAAAGATATCCCTATCAAAAATGACCTTCTCCCATCAAATGGTTAGAACGATTTTTGCAGAGCAGCTCTACCGCGCCTGCACCATACTCAAAGGCGAGCCTTATCACCATGAATAGGAAGAGGAACATCTGGCTTGTGACCGCCGCACTGCTTCTTGCCGGAGCCGTGGCGTTCACCGTGGCCTCGTTCCTTTCAGACGGTTCGTCAAATACTGAATCGGCTGCTAAGGCGCTCGGGAAAAGGGTAGAGTACCGCCTTGCCCTTCTGGAAAGCAGCATGGAAAAGGCCCTTTCCAGCAACGAAGCCACCTGGACAGAGCTGGAAAACCTCCCTGCCGACATGGTCGTTTACCGCTATGTCGAAGATACCCTGCAAAGCTGGGCGAACCGCTTTCCCATCCGCAGTGACGATATCCGCACCAGCACCATCGTGCGCCGCCTGGGAGAATCCCGGAGCGATGCGGTGTCGCCCCTGAAGGACGTCGGCCCCGAATGGTCCTTCACCAACCTTGGCCCAAAGTGGTACCTTACCAAGGCCGCAACGGATGGTGAGACGGGAGTCATCGCCGGCCTGGAAATCGTAGACGAACTGCGCGCCGGTTCCATGAACGGCAGCAACCGCAGGCTGAGGATTCCGGAAGTCTTTTCCGTGAAGCCGCTTTCCTCTAGTGTAGGCGCACCCGTGACGGTGAATGGGGAGCCGCTCTTCAAGCTTGCATCGGAAAAGATGGAAAGCAGTACCGGCGGGCATAACTTCGACCTGCAGCTCATCGCAATTGCACTGCTGATACTTGCTTCGCTGGCATTTCTGGCGGCCGGGCCATCGGCAGGAAAACTTGTCCTGGTCGCGGTTCTGCAGACGGCACTGCTGGTCTGGACATACCTCCGCGGCAGGGGCGAGACCTCTGCTCTTTTCTCCCCGCTCCTCTATGCCGACGGCCCCATACTCTACTCCCTTGGCGCAGTAATCCTGCAGAGCCTCAACATAGTCCTTCTGGTAACGGACCTCTATATCGGCAGGAGGACACTGTTGAGGGAGGTGCGCAGAAAGGACAGCCGGGCGTTGGAGTGGACGCTTCTCGTTGCAGGCCTTGCGGCGGCTGTGCTCATCGGCACGTATTTCCATTTCGTTTTCAAGAGCATCATCGTCAACTCCGACATAAGCCTGGAACTGTATATAGTTGTAAGGCTGTCGGTCTACACGGGTATTGTCTATGCCGTTTTCATTGCCCTGGCGCTGTCCCTGGTGGTGCTGCTCCAGATGCTGTCGCCGCTGGCGCGTTCGCTCTTCGGCCTAAGGTATGACCTGTTCTCCGTGCCATCCAGGGCCGTTTTTTCCGCAATTCTGGGTCTGTACTTCGTGTCGATGACCGCGCCGCTTGGCTTCCACAAGGAAGAGCGGCGGATTGACGTCTGGGCAAACCGCCTCGCAATGGACAGGGACGTAGCTCTCGAAATCCAGCTCAGAAGCGTCGAGGGCCAGATTGCCGATGACCAGATGTTCGGAGCCCTTGCCTCCCTTTCCGGCGGGGCCGATGTTATCCGCGGCCGCCTGGTGAGCAACTACATGGCCCGTATCTCGCAGGACTATGACATATCGGTTCTCGAGACCGGCGGCAACCTTGGGGCGAATCCGGTGTTCCAGGAAAGGGTGCGCAGCGGAGTGCGCCTTTCTGACAATTCCAACTTCTTCTACAGTCCCCTTGGCGCCGGCAGGGTGGCCTATACCGGCGTGTTTACATGGTACATATCCGGAGTGGGCTCCACCTCGATGCTCATTTCGGTAGAGTCCAAGCGGAACAGGGAAGACAGGGGCTACCTGCGCCTTCTTGGCGTGTCGGACCCCGGACGTGTAAGCCTGCCCTCTGTCTATTCATGGGCGAAATATGTAGACGGAAACATGGTGCAGTATACCGGCGCCTATGCATATCCTACCGTGCTTTCCGGCAAGTTCCTCCACGAGGGGCACATGAACCTCGAAGGCTGGTGCCACTTTGTGAGAAATGTCTCCGAAGGGGAAGTGATAGTGATTTCACGTGAGCGTACGGCCTTCCTTGACTATGGCGTAGCCGGGCTCATGCTGGCCATACTCACGTTCTTCTTCCTAAGCGCCATGGCTGCCGGCAGGGGCCGCAGCTCCACCTCCCGCTACTATCAGAACAGGATAAGCCTTGTTCTGTACGTGTCTCTGTTCCTGACGCTTATCGCGATGGCCGGTTTCAGCGTATGGTTCGTGTACAAGAGAAACGCATCCGACATACAGAACGTCATGATTTCCCGCGTAAACACGCTCCAGGGCATGATGCAGGAACGCCTGCGCTCGCTTGACGGCATCCAGGGGAACGGCGTCCGCGCAGAGATGGAAAGCATCGGCAACAGCCTCCATACTGACATTACGCTGTTCGACCCTTCCGGCCACATGGCATACAGCACCACGCCGGAAGTATATGACCGCATGATACTGAGCCATCGCATTGACGAAACTCCGTACTACAATATAATGTACGCCCACAAGCGCTACTTCATCCAGAAGGAGAAGGTGGGACGCAGGAGTTTCTACGCCATGTATGCTCCCGTATTCAATTCCGGCGGGCAGATGATAGCCATCCTGGCCTCTCCCTTCACCAGCATGACAAGGAATTTCGAGGCCGAAGCCGTGAGCCACATCGCCACCGTCATCACCATATTCTTCCTGCTTCTGCTGCTGTCCCGCGTGGTTACTTTCGAGGTGGTGAGCCGCCTCTTCAGGCCCATCACGGAGCTCAGCCGCAAGATGAAAGTCACGGACGTAGACCATCTGGAAACGCTGTCCTACGACGGTGACGACGAGATTACACCGCTTGTGAACGCCTACAACCGCATGGTACTGGACCTTGGCGACTCCTCCCGCCGCCTTGCCCAGGCCGAAAGGGACAAGGCCTGGACAGACATGGCCCGCCGCGTCGCCCACGACCTCAAGAACCCCCTCACCCCCATCAAGCTGCAGATCCAGCTCCTCATGAGGATGAAGGCCTCCGGAAATCCTGCCTGGCAGGACAAACTCGAAGAAGTTGCCGGCACCGTCCTCTACCACGTAGACCTCCTTGCCGATTCTGCCGACCAGTTCTCCACCTTCGCCAAGATGTACGACCAGGCTCCTGAACGCTTTGACCTTGATGCGCTCATCCGCCAGGAGGTAGACCTCTTCGACTCCCGTGACGACGTTCAGCTGGATTATTTCGGCCTTGCCGATGCCTACGTGCTTGCCCCCCGTCCGCAGCTGACGCGGGTAATCGTGAACCTTCTTACCAACGCCTTCCAGGCGCTGGACGGCGCCGGACGCATCCAGGTGGCGCTCCGCAACTCCTCAGAGGACGGATTCTACGATATCGTAGTGGAGGACAACGGCCCAGGCGTCCCCGAAGACATGACAGAGAAGATATTCTCTCCCGATTTCACCACGAAGACCAGCGGCTCCGGCCTTGGCCTTGCCATCTGCCGCCGCATAGTGGACCACTGCGGAGGCTCCATCTCCTACTCCCGCTCCTTCACTCTGGGCGGCGCCTGCTTCACGGTCAAGTTTCCTAAAAACTAGCCGGCTTCTCCCGGTTTGAATGTATCAAAGTCCAGGGTTACCTGGCTTCCAGAAGGAAGATGGCAGAAGAGTTGGTCTGGTGGAGGACGGGGTTGAAGGCGCTGCCGCTCATGAGGAAGTCGCCTGAGAAGGATTTCCCGTTACCCCACCAGCAGGAGGAGTCGACGTTCTGCTCGGTGACCAGATACTTGCGTGCCGGGTCAAGGCCCCGGAGGGCGAAGGGATGCCCGCCGGTGGCGCGGTTCTGATAGCGGAGGCAGAAGGCGAAGACTACTGCCTTGGACTTGTCTTCGGATACATACATGAATGCATAGTAGTCGGAGCTGTAAGGGTCTGAGAGCCTGTAGAGGTCTCCGCCGAAGACCACGTCGCGGAATCCCTTGTAGGATTTGATGCAGCGGTCGGCAAGGGCGCGCTCGGAGGCCGTGAGGTTCTTGGGCTGGAGCTCCATGCCAAGGCGGCCGGCCGCGGCCATGTCAAAGCGCATCTTGAGGGGAGTGATGTTGCCGCTCTGGTGATTGGGCACCGCAGACACGTGCGATGCCATCGCGCATGCGGGATATATCATCGAAGTGGCATACTGGATGCGTACGCGGGAGATGGCGTCCGTGTTGTCGGATGTCCAGAACTCGTTGCAGTACTTCATTGCGCCGTAATCCACGCGTGAACCGCCCGAGGAGCAGCACTGGACAAGCACCTTGGGATACTTTTCGCGTATCCTCCTCATCACTGAATACAGGCCCTGGACGTATTCTACGTAGAATCTGTCCTGCTCTGCGCCAAGATATGTGCTGCCGAAGGAGTATATCGGCCTGTTGCAGTCCCACTTGATGTAGTCGATTCCGGGAGCGAGCTGCATGGTGCGGTCGAAGATGCCGAAGACGAAGTCCTGCACCTCGGGGTTGGAAAGGTCAAGCACCCACTGCCAGCGGGCCTCGTAGAGCTGGCGGCCGGGGCTCTGGACCACCCATTCGGGATGTGTCTCGGCAAGGACGGACACGCCGGAAACCATCTCAGGCTCTATCCAGATGCCGAATTTGAGCCCGCGCTCATGTGCGTAGGAAGCCAGATAGTCTATACCCTCCGGAATCTTTGCAGTGTTGGGTTCCCAGTCTCCGAGGGAGGTGCGGTCCGAATCGCGCGGATACTTCTCCCCGAACCAGCCGTCGTCCAGCACGAACATCTCCAGGCCCATTGCGGCGGCATCGTCAATCATGCCGGTGAGGGTTGAGGTGTTGAAGGTGAAATAGGCTCCTTCCCAGCTGTTCAGAAGCGTGGGATTCACTGCTCCGCCGCCGTAGATGCCGTAATGGCGGGCCCAGCGGTGAAGGTTCCGGGAAGCGCCGCCGGCACCGTCGGCAGAATATGTCCAGAGCATGGACGGGGTTTCGAAGCTTGCGCCGCCCGCAAGGGGATATGCTGACGCAAAGGGCGAAATGCCCGACAGGATGTTGAGCCTTCCCGTTTCGTCCCTTTCGAAGGCGATGCGGAAATTGCCGCTCCAGGCGAGAGCACCTGCAACGGCGGCACCGGAAGTTTCGGAAAACTCCTTGCCCAGGGACACGATGAATGAAGGATTCTCGGTCTGGGTGGCCTGGGTTCCGCGGCGGCTTTCAATCACCTTGGTGCCAAAGTCCAGCATCTCCCGGGAGGTCTGCATCTCGTAAGCCCAGCCCCCGTGGAAGTGCGTCAGGAGGAAATCGTCCCCCTCCAGCCTCATCAGTGCCGATGCGTAATTCTCCAGCTGAACGGCCTTCTTCCCGGGATTCAGTATCTCAGTATGGGCCGATATCACATCCTCCTTCCGGTAAGCCTCGTAGATGAGATTCACCTGAAGGCCGGTGACGTAGTCCTTCATCTTGACTGTGGTCTTTACCACACCGGAGGCCGATTCCACATTGTGGCCGGTGTAGCGGAGCTCCGTGTTGTGGTTTCCGTCGGCATATTTCACGTGGAGGGCGGGTTCGCCCAGGAAAGTGCCGCCGGCCGCGGGATATGCCTCAGCCGCGACGCCCTGGAAATCCAGGAACTGGGCGGGATTGCTGACGGGCTCCCCGTAGTGGCGGATTACCACCTGGCGGTTTCCGAGGACTCCCAGGAGAAGCTGTGTGTTCTCCGTTTCCACCGCAATGACCTGCGGCTCTACGGAAGGTATCTCTACTGTCTCGTGAACGAACTTCTTTGCCTTGCGTGCTTCTGAAGGAACGGCCGCCGCAAGGAGGGCGGCAAGGAGGATGACGGTGTGTTTCATAAATTGCGATTAGTCGCCATAAAGTTAGCAATAAATACAAAAATGGTACAAAATTACTCTAAAAAGTATCATCTTTTGACACATTAATGTTTGCGCGCGCACATATAAATTCATAAATTTGTAAACTAATAAAGTGTAACACAGCATAATGAAACGAACACTCAAAACTCTTGTTCTTGCACTGTCGGTCCTGGCCCTTGCGGCATGCTCCGGAAAAGGCTTCGTGACAGTCAAAAACGGTCGCTTCGTGCGTGACGGAAAACCCTACACCTATATCGGCACAAACTTCTGGTACGGCCCAATCCTGGCATCCGAAGGCCGCGGAGGGGATATCGCCCGTCTGGAAATGGAGCTGGATGCCCTGAAGGAACTGGGCATAGAGAATCTCCGCGTCCTTGTGGGCGCAGACGGTCAGGATGGCGTCTTCTCCCGAGTAGAACCCACCCTGCAGACCGCTCCCGGCGTGTATAACGACACCCTTCTGGTGGGCCTCGACCGTTTCCTCGTGGAACTTGGTAAGCGTGACATGCAGGCCGTTCTCTATGTGAACAACTCATGGGAATGGAGCGGCGGCTACGGCCAGTACATGGAGTGGGCAACCGGAGAAAAAGCCCTTATCCCGCTTGTGGACGGCTACTGGCCCTTCATGCAGCAGATGCGTAAGTTCCAGACCTCCAAGGAGTCCCAGGAGCTGTATTTCAACCATCTCAGAAACATTGTCGGGCGCACTAATTCCATCACCGGAAAGCCCTACAAGGAAGACAAGGCCATCTTCTCCTGGCAGCTCGGAAACGAGCCCCGCTGCTTCTCGGACGACCCTGAAATCCGCGCCGGATTCATCGGCTGGATGACTGAGGCCGCCCGCATCGTCAAGGAAATCGACCCCAATCACATGGTCTCCACAGGTAACGAGGGCCTCATGGGCTGCGAACAGGATCCGGAGCTTCTGCGTCAGGTGAATTCCATCCCCGGAATCGACTACATGACCATCCACATCTGGCCCTATAACTGGAAATGGGTGAATCCTGAAAGCCTTCTGGAAGACATGGAAGGGGCTATCGGCAAGACCAAGGAATACCTTGACCTTCACCGCACCCTTGCCGATGAACTTGGCATCCCGGTGGTGGCAGAGGAGTTCGGTTTTCCCCGCGACGGTTTCAAGGCCGATATGTCGGCCACCACACGCGCACGCGACGTCTATTACACCTACGTCTTCTCCCAGGTGGGCACCCTCCTCGACGGTGCCAATTTCTGGGGCTGGAGCGGTTTTGCAGTGCCCCTTCACGAGCAGTGGGAGAGCGGAGACCCATACACCGGAGACCCTGCCCAGGAGGCCCAGGGCCTCAATGGTGTCTATGTTACGGACACCACGGTTGATGTTATCTCTGAATTTATAGAACAGCTATGAAAAAGCTTGTCTGCGTACTTATGATGGCACTTGCCATCGCATCCTGCAAGAAACCTGAAGATTCATGGAAAAACAACGGCACAAACGCGCCTACGGCCATATCGGCAAGTCCCTCTTCTATAGACGCCTCGATGAGCGGCGGGACTTACACCATAACGGTGAAGGCTCCGGCGCAGCCAACGGCACTGGCATCGGAGAGCTGGGTGAGTATCAGTTCATCGGCCTTCAGGAACTATCAGACCACACTTACGGTGACGGTGGATCCCAATCCCTCCAGCGTCAACAGGTCGGCAGAGATTACGCTTACCAGCCGCGGCGCTTCAAGCGTGAAGATTCCGGTGGCACAGGCCGCACGCGTGGACGTGGGTGAGCTCTCGCTGCCGGAGACCGGCGCACTTGCCATGTCCGATGCCCTTGCGCTTGGCTGGAACATGGGAAATCACTTTGATGCATACTACAGCGGCTCCTGGGCCGGTGCGAACGAAGGCTACCCCGCAGAGGATGCCTGGGACGGCGTCAAGGCAACTCAGGCAACGTTCGACGGCGTCAAGGCCGCCGGCTTTACCAGCACCCGCATCCCCATTTCCTGGCTCAAGATGATTGGGGACGCTCCGGACTACAAGATAAACGAGGTGTGGATGAACCGCATCTATGAGGTTGTCCAGTATGCACATACCGCAGGCCTGTACGTTATCATCAACACCCATCATGATGAGAACCACGGCGTGGACAACACCTATCAGTGGCTGGATATCAAGAACGCCGCTGCCGACCCTGCCCTCAACGAGACCATCAAGGCCAAAATCAAGGCTGTATGGGCTCAGATTGCAGAAAAGTTCGCCTCCTGCGGCGACTGGCTCATCTTCGAGAGCTTCAACGAACTCAATGACGGCGGCTGGGGCTGGAGCGACGAATTCAAGAAGAACCCCAAGGCGCAGTGCAATATTCTGAACGAATGGAACCAGGTGTTCGTTGATGCCGTCCGCGCAACCGGCGGCATCAACGCCGTGCGCTGGCTTGGAATCCCCACCTATGCCGCAAGTCCGGAATTTGAAAAGTATGCAACCATCCCTTCCGACCCCGCCGGAAAGGTCATGCTTGCAGTCCACTACTATGATCCTTATGATTATACCATCGGCGACAAGCAGTATCCTCAGTGGGGCCATACGGCCGCTGCCGGAAAGAAGCCTTCAGACGGCGAGGAACGCGTACAGAGCGTCTTTGGCAACCTTCACGACAAGTATGTCGCCAAGGATATTCCCGTGTACATCGGGGAGTTCGGATGCTCCATGAGAGACAAGAACGACGCCGTTGCCTATGCATTCTTCAGCTACTACCTTGAGTATATCGTCAAGGCCGCCAAGGAGTATGGCATGCCTTGTTTCCTCTGGGACAACGGCGCCATCAAGTCAACCGATGTAGGCCAGGAAAAGCATGGCTACATAAACCATGAAACCGGAGAAATCGGCCCCAATGCGGCGGGCGCTCTCCAGGCCATGAACCGCGCCCGTTACACTGAAGACGCAGCATACACCTTGCAGTCTGTGTATGATTCGGCGCCCCGTTTTTAGTAAATTATTAAAAACAAATACTTATGAAAAACGCCTTGCCGATAATCATTGCGCTCTGCGCCCTTACTGCCTGCGGCGGTGGAAACAAAAAGCCCATGGAAACGCCCAAGGACAAGCTTGTGCATCAACTTTTCACCTATGCCCAGGAGGGCAAGATTGCCTACGGGCATCAGGACGATCTCTCCTACGGCCATGCATGGAAGGTAGAGGACTGGGAGAATGACAACCTGGAGCGTTCAGACGTGAAAGCTGTCACAGGGAAGTATCCCATGGTGGTTGGCTTCGACCTTGGAGACATCGAGCACGGCTCAGAAAAGAACCTTGACAGGGTGCCCTTCGGCCTTATGAGGAAAGCTGTAGCGAAGCACATTGAAAGGGGAGGCATCGTAACTTTCTCCTGGCATCCGGACAATCCTCTTACCGGTGGTGATGCATGGGATATCTCATCGGACCAGGTGGTGAAATCCGTCCTGCCCGGAGGGGAAAACGAGCGCCTTTTCCGCAGCTGGCTTGAACGTGCGGCCGATTTTGTCGAAAGCCTTGGCGACGTAGCCGTGATCTTCCGCCCCTGGCATGAGAATCTTGGAAGTTGGTTCTGGTGGGGCAAGAAGCTCTGCACTGCGCAGGAGTATATCGACCTTTACAGGCTCACCTGGGTGTATTTCACCAAGGAGCGCGGACTCACCAATATCATCTGGTGCTACTCTCCCAACGGGGACACTACTCCTGAAGAGTACATGAGCCGCTATCCCGGAGACGAATACGTCGACATGGTCGGCTTCGATACCTATGGCCATCCGGGGGAGGAAGCAAGAGTGCGCTTCATGGAGAACGTCAAGCGCAACCTTACGTTCCTTACCGCCATCGCCTATGAGCATGAAAAGCTCCTTTGCTTTGCAGAAACGGGCCTGGAGGGCCTTGTGGAGCCGAATTGGTGGACAGAGACCCTGGTCCCTTCAGTCAAGGGCTTCCCTGTGAGCTACCTTCTCACCTGGAGGAATGCCTGTGACATTCCCACGCATTTCTATGCTCCGTGGGAAGGCTTTGAGAACACAGAGGATTTCATTGAGTTCAGTAAACTTGACAATATAGTATTCTTAGACTAAGAGATATGAATTTTGAAGAAAGACTTGCCTTCCTGAAGGAAAACCACAGGAAGCTCATTGAGAAGAAGAATGCCCCCGTCGAGGGCAACGGTATTTTTGAGAGATGGGAGAATCCCGTCCTTACTGCAGCCCACGCTCCGCTGGAGTGGAGGTACGACCTGAACCCCTCCACCAATCCTTTCCTGATGGAGAGAATCGGCGTGAATGCAGTCCTTAATGCCGGAGCAATCAAATGGAATGGAAAGTATGTTGTGGTTGCCCGTGTGGAGGGAAATGACCGCAAGTCCTTTTTCGCTGTGGCCGAAAGCCCTAATGGCGTGGACAATTTCAAGTTCTGGGACAGGCCCGTGACCATGCCCGAATGGGGAGAGCCGGCAACCAATATCTACGACATGCGCCTCACCGCACATGAGGACGGCTGGATTTACGGCGTGTTCTGCGTTGAGAGGAAGGATCACTCTGCAGAAGGGGACCTTTCTGCGGCAACCGCGGCAGCCGGCATCGCCCGCACCAAGGACCTGGTGAACTGGGAAAGGCTTCCGGACCTCAGGTCTGCAAGCCAGCAGCGCAATGTGGTGCTGCATCCGGAGTTCGTGGACGGCAAGTATGCATTCTATACCCGCCCGCAGGACGGCTTTATCGACGCCGGAAGCGGCGGCGGCATCGGCTGGGCCCTTGTCGATGATATCGAAAACGCGGTGGTGACCGAGGAGAAAATCATCAACCGCAGGTTCTACCATACCATCAAGGAGTCCAAGAACGGAGAGGGCCCTCACCCCATCAAGACTTCCAGGGGCTGGCTGCATCTTGCGCATGGCGTACGCGGCTGCGCAAGCGGTCTCCGCTATGTTCTCTACATGTACATGACCGCCCTCGATGATCCTACAAAGGTCATCGCTCAGCCAGGCGGTTACTTCATCGCCCCCCAGGGAGAGGAGTATATCGGCGACGTGATGAACGTCACCTTCTCCAACGGCTGGATTGCCGACCCTGACGGCAAGGTCTTCATCTACTACGCTTCGTCAGACACCCGTCTCCACGTTGCCACCTCTTCTATAGACCGCCTTGTAGACTACTGCTTCAATACTCCGGCAGACGGCTACAGGACCGGTCTTTCCGTTGAAACGATAAACAAACTTATTGATAAGAATAAATAATTCATCATGAAGAAATTATTCTTATTTTTCTCTGCTTTGTCAGTCTCTGCACTTCTCAGTGCAGAGACACTCAAAGTAGCTCATATTTTCTCGGATCACATGGTGCTTCAGAGGGAGACCAGTGTCAATATTTGGGGCTGGGGAGAACCCGGGAAAAACCTTCGGGTTAGTACATCATGGGACAGGATGTCATATAAGGCAACTGTTCAGGAGGACAGCACTTGGCGTGTAACAGTGCCCACCGGAGCTGCCGGAGGCCCTTATGTGATAAGTATCACTTCCGGCAATGAAAGGCTCCAGATAGCCGATGTAATGCTGGGCGAAGTATGGCTCTGCAGCGGGCAGTCCAATATGGAAATGCCCGTAAGCGGTTTCGGCTTCCAGGAAGTGGAAGGCGCCACGGATGCCATCATGGATGCGATGGAAACGGCTAAGGACGTGCGTGTTTTCAACATAAAGACTCCCAAGAAAACAGAGCCTGTCAAGGATGTCGATGCCACTTGGGCGCTCTCTACGCCGGATGTGGTGGCGTGGACATCGGCAGTGGGATACTTCTTTGCGAAGAGGCTCACGAAGAGCCTGGGCGTGCCTGTGGGCATTATCGTAAATGCCTGGGGCGGAAGCAGGATAGAACCCTGGATGACGAAGGAAGTAATAAACAATGCAGGTCTTACCAAGGAGGAACTGGATGCAATCTATGCAATCCAGGAACAGCCGGACCGCTGGCCCGAGACTCCGGAACTCATCTGGAACGGGCGCGTGGCTCCCATCGCCGGTTATGCAGCAAAGGGCATCATCTGGTATCAGGGGTGCTCCAATATCGGCCAGAAATGCTATGACAAGCTCCAGAAAGCCATGGTGGAAATGTGGAGAGAGGCCTGGGGACAGGACCTTCCCTTCATCTTCACCCTGCTCGCTCCCTATGAGCATGGCGATGCCGACGGCCGCTGGCGCAGCCACTTCGTTGAGAACCAGCTCCACACGGAGAAGATCCTCAGCAATTCCTGGGCGGTGTGCACCGAGACCCTGGGAAACAAGGTCACCGTGCATCCCTCCAAGAAGAGGGAAGTTGCCGACATGATGGTCCAGCGCGCCCTTCAGAACGTCTACGGCATCAACCCCGGCGTCTCCATCGAACTCCCGAGGCTTGACACCTGGACCGTGGAGGCTGACGGCTCCGTAAAGGTGCGCCTCACGCAGGTCTGGAGCAACCTCGGCTCAATTTCCTCCCGCGAGGTAGTGGGCTTCGAACTTGCCGGCGAGGACCGCAATTTCCACCTTGCCGATGCCGAAATCGACTGGGACGGCCAGACCATCATCGTCCGCTGTGCCGATGTCCCCAAACCGGTGGCTGTCCGCTACGGCTTCCGCAACTGGATGGGTGCAAACCTCCGGAAATCCAACGGCATTCCTGTGCCTCCTTTCCGCTCAGATGACTGGGAATACTAGAATATGCGTAAATCAATAGTCTGGCTGCTTGCAAGCCTCGCGCTGCTCTCATGCAGCAAAAATACAGTTACGGTAAAGTGCAGTGACGGCAGCGCCGTGCGTCTCAAGGTGGTTTCGCCGGAGATAGTGCGCGTTACCGTGAGTCCCGACGGGAAGTTCAACGACAGGAAAAGCCTCGCGGTTCTGCCGCAGAAGGGCTGCACGGACTACGAAGTGTCCGACGCCATGGGCAAGGTGCACCTTACCACTTCCAAGCTGGCCGTAGACGTGTACAAGGCCAGTGGAGAGGTGAACTTCTTCCGTGCCGACGGTACCCCTCTCGCCCTTGAGGGCCATTCTTCCTTCACTCCCACGGAGGTCGAGGGCAAGAAAGCTTGGAGCACTTCAGTGAGTTTTGCCTCTGAGGAGTACGAAGCCTTCTATGGCCTTGGACAGCACCAGGCCGGCGAGCTTAACCACAAAGGTCTCAATGAGGAACTCTATCAGTACAACACCAAGATAAGTATCCCCATGGTTGTTTCCAACAAGGGATACGGTATCCTTTTCGATGCCTATTCCTACAGCCGCTGGGGCAATCCGGAGCCGTACAGGCAGCTTGGAGAGGTCTTTGACCTTGAGCTTGAGGGGACCTATACTCCCAAGGATGGGAAGCCTTTCACGCAGAAGGAGGATTCGCTCTACTATGAGAACGAGTTTGCAATAAGGAACCTTCCAAAGGGGCCTTTCAGCAAAGTTGTATATGAGGGAACCATAACGGCTAAGGAGAGCGGAAAATACTATTTCACGCAGTACTATGCGGGTTTCCAGACTACGGAGATAGGCGGCCGTGAGGTTATGTCCCGCCGCTGGAGGCCGGCATGGAACCCCAACAGTTACAAGTATACGGTAGATCTTGAGAAAGGCGTGAAAACGCCCGTGAAGATAGTCTGGGAGCCGGACGGCGATGTGTCATACATCGGCCTCAGGGTGGCGCCGCTCCGCCCGGAAGAAGAGCAGAAACGGCTCACTTTCTCCTCTGAATTCGAGCCTTCGCTGGACTATTACTTCATCGAAGGGGAGAACTATGACAATGTGATAAAGGGATACAGGCAGCTCACCGGCAAGGCGCAGGTGATGCCCAAGTGGGTCCTTGGATTCTGGCAGAGCCGGGAGCGCTACGCCACCCAGGAAGACCTGGTGGAAACGCTTGCGGAAATGCGCAGAAGGCATATTCCGGTAGACAACATAGTCCAGGACTGGCAGTACTGGAAGGACGACCAGTGGGGAAGCCACGAGTTTGATGAGACCCGCTATCCCGACCCCGAAAAGATGCTGGACGACGTCCACGCCATGAACGCCCGTTTCATGATTTCCGTTTGGCCCAAGTTCTATACAAATACAGATCATTACAAGGAACTCAAGGCTGCGGGATATGCATATACACATGCAGAGGAAGACGGCCTTACGGACTGGCTTGGAAATAAGCAGTCATTCTATGACGCCTATGCAGAAGGCGGCCGCAAGATGTTCTGGAGGCAGATGGACGAGACGCTTTATTCCCGGTACGGGAAGAAAATCGATGCCTGGTGGATGGATGCGTCCGAACCGAACCTCCGAGACTGCCTTCCCATGGACTACTTCAAGTGGCTCGTTAGCCCCACTGCGCTGGGGCCTTCCACCGAGTATCTCAATGCATATTCACTGGTCAATGCAATGGCCATATATAACGGCCAGCGCTCCGTCAATCCGGACCAGCGCGTGTTCCTCCTCACCCGCAACGGTTTTGCCGGACTGCAGAGGTATTCCACGGCTTCGTGGAGTGGGGATATCGGCACAAGCTGGACGGATATGCGAGTTCAGATGGCGGCCGGCCTCGGGTACAGCATGAGCGGCGTGCCGTTCTGGGGAATGGATATCGGCGGATTCTCCGTGATGAGCAAGTTCTACGATGCTGCAAATGCCGATGAGTGGCAGGAACTGCAGACGCGCTGGCATCAGTTCGGCACTTTTGTTCCGCTGTTCCGTGCGCATGGGCAGTGGCCCCGCCGCGAGCTCTGGAACATCGCTCCGGAGGGCTCTGAGGCCTATGAGAGCATCCTCTGGTACATGAGGCTGCGCTACAGGCTCATGCCTTATCTCTATTCACTTGCCGGTGCAGTGCACTTCGAGGACGCAACAATCATGCGCGGCCTGCCGATGGACTATCCTTCAGACCCGGAGGTCCGGGACCTTTCGGACCAGTGGATGCTGGGCCCCGCGCTGATGCCGTGCCCGGTGTATGAATACAAGGCCCGGAGCCGCAGCGTCTACTTCCCGATGGGCCTATGGTACGACTTCTACACCGGAAAGCCCATGGTGGGCGGCAAGCGCTTCACGATGGAGGCTCCCTACGGAAGAATGCCTCTGTAC
The DNA here is from genome assembly GCA_017458265.1 of Bacteroidales bacterium. Taxonomy (GTDB): domain Bacteria; phylum Bacteroidota; class Bacteroidia; order Bacteroidales; family UBA932; genus Cryptobacteroides. The sequence continues at coordinate 34,115 of JAFTFV010000030.1, forward strand.
GTTCGTGCAGGGTCGATTCTGCCCATCGGCCCGGAAATGGAATGGTCTTCTGAAAAGCCTGCCGATGATATCCTCCTTGTGGTTTACGCCGGGGCCGATGCGTCCTTCACCCTTTACGAAGACGACGGCCTTACCTACGGGTATGAGAAGGGGGCTTATTCGACCATCGGCCTTGAGTGGGACGATGCTTCACGCACGCTTACGATAGGGGAGAGGAAGGGCTCCTTCCCCGGAATGCTCGAAAGCCGCCGTTTCAGGGTGGTGGTTGCAGACCGCGAACATCCCTTTGCCTATGACCCTTCTGCGGCAGGAGTCGCCGTGGATTATAACGGAAAAACTTGTACTTTAACCATATGAAAAAGATTTTAGCGTTTTCTGCTGCGGCTCTGGTGATCGCAGCTTGCGGCAATAACGGCGTGAAGCCTGTGATTCCTTCAGACAAGGCCGTTGAGGCCAAGGTAGAGAAGGTTCTGCGGGGAATGACCCTGGAGGAGAAGGTTGGACAGATGGTCCAGCTGAACATTTCCACGTTGGAGGATGCTTCGCGTGAGGCTATCGACCCGGCAAAGCTGGACGAGATTATCGGCAAATATAAGGTGGGCTCCATCCTGAACTGCATGCACGACAGGGCGCACTCCCGCGATTTTACCTATGACATGGTGAAGCAGATTCAGGAGAAGTCAATGGCCGAAATCGGCATTCCGTGCATCTACGGCCTTGACATGATTCACGGCGCCACTTACCTGACGGACGGTTCCTTCTATCCGCAGGAGGTGAATATCGCAGCTACATTCAACAGGAAGTATGCGCGCATGATGGGTGAGGCGATGGCCTATGAAACCCGCGCTGCAGGTGTGCCGTGGGTGTTCTCTCCGGTCATGGACCTTGGACGCGACCCCCGCTGGCCGCGTCTGTGGGAAAGCTTCGGCGAAGATCCCTACCTCCAGGCCGAAATGGCCCGCGAGGAGACCCTTGCCATCCAGGGCCCCAATCCCAACGAGATTGACGATGAGCACTGCGCCGTCTCCATAAAGCACTTCATGGGCTATGGCGTGCCTCATACCGGAAAGGACCGTACACCCGCATATATTGCCGACAATGACCTCCGCGAGAAATTCTTCGCTCCTTTCCTGGAGTGTTTCCGTGCCGGTGCGCTCACCGCAATGGTGAACTCTGCATCCATCAACGGCATCCCCACCCACGCCAATCACAGGCTGCTGACTCAGTGGGTGAAGGAGGAGCTTGGCTGGGACGGCATGTTCGTGACGGACTGGGCCGATATCGACAATCTCTTCAATCGTGACCACGTTGCTGCAAACAAGAAGGAGGCCGTGGCCCTTGGCATCAATGCCGGCATTGACATGATCATGGATCCCTATTCCGTGGAATGCTGCACGGTGCTTCTCGAGTGCGTGAAGGAGGGCCTTATTCCCATGTCACGCATCGACGACGCCGTGCGCCGCGTGCTGCGCCTGAAAGTGCGTCTCGGCCTCTTTGACGAGCCAGTTCCTTCAAAGGTATATTCCGATTTCGCTTCCGAGCGCTTTGCCGCCGAGTCATATCAGGCGGCAGTAGAGTCCGAGGTGCTTCTGAAGAACAACGGCATCCTTCCCCTTAATGAGAAGTCCCGCATCCTCGTGTGCGGCCCCAATGCCAATTCTTTGAGGACTCTCAACGGCGGCTGGAGCTACACCTGGCAGGGCGCTGCCGATCTTTTTGTTCCCCAGTACAATACCATTCTGGAGGCTCTGCAGAACAGGTTTGCGAGCGTTGTGTATGAGCCTGGTGTGAAGTATGAGGGATATAACTGGCAGAGTGACGTGGATGCCGGCATTTCCAAGGCTGCAGCTGCAGCCAGGAGAGCCGACGTAGTTGTTGTCTGCGTGGGCGAGAACTCCTACTGCGAGACTCCCGGAAACATGGATGACCTGAACCTCTCTGCCAACCAGAAGAACCTTGTGAAGGCCGTAGCAGCTGCCGGAAAGCCCGTTGTGCTGGTGCTGAATGAAGGCCGTCCCCGTCTCATCGGCGACATCGAGCCGCTTGCCGCAGCGGTGGTTGACGTGCTTCTTCCTTCCAACTACGGCGGAGATGCCCTTGCCGCGCTTCTTGCAGGAGACGAGAACTTCTCCGGCAGGCTTCCGTTCACCTACTCGAAGCATATCAATGCACTGCATACCTATGACTATAAGGTGAGCGAGCACCGCGAGACCATGGCCGGCTCCTACAACTACGACGCCGTCATGGACGTCCAGTGGCCCTTCGGCCACGGCCTCAGCTACACCACCTTCGAATATTCAGACCTGTGTGTCGTTTCGAGCGGCTCTTCTGTCATTTCGAGCGGAGTCGAGAAATCTGAATTCGATGCCGATGATGTGTTGAAGGTTTCCGTGAAGGTTACCAATACCGGTTCCCGTGCCGGCAAGGAGACTGTCATGGTTTACAGCTCGGACATCGTGGCGTCCCTCATCCCTGACGTGAAGAGGCTGCGTGCATTCGAAAAAATCGACCTCGAACCCGGTGAGACCAAGGAGGTGGAATTCGAGATCCCCGCATCTGTCTTCGCCTTCGTGGGTGCCGACGGCCGCTGGCGCCTCGAAGAGGGCGACTTCCGCATCTCCTGCGGCGGCCTTGGCGCCATGACCCGCTGCTCCGCCACCAAGGTCTGGGATACCCCCAACATCTGATGCACATTAAGGCACCCTTCACCGGGTGCCTTTTTCGTCCCCTGCCGCCTTCTCGACGTCTGCGGTAACGTTTTTGGCTATTATTGTTTCCCTGGAAGTCACCCATGACGTGGGTGGTAACACTTTTGGCCGTTTTTGTTCCCCTGGAGGTCAGATGGTTAGGTGCCGGTAGTCCTTGGCGTTGATAACCTGCTTCACGATGACTTCCTTGAGGAAGATTGATGTAGAAATCTGATAGGAGTTAAGCGTGTATGTCCTTGAAAGGATGACTGCAAGTTTGCATTTTTCATCCTGGCTTAATGACTTGAGACTTCTTCCGCCGTAGTGCTTCTGAAGAACCTGTCCTACGATGTCATGTATTTCCAAAGAAGAGAACTCCACTGACTCGTCAAGTTCACGAGCGGTTTTGACATATGCCTCGTAGTCTTTTACGAGTGCACTTTCAAAGTCTTTGACACCATCAAAGAGTTTGTATACCATACCGGTGTCTACGAATGAAGATGGACTGAGTCCGAGGACCGGATGGAAAATCCATTCTGCCGGGACAGAATCCTTAGTCCCGGTTCTTCTCCTTATTTCCCTTTGTGACATTTCAGCCGCTTTCTCGCCGGTTATGAGCCGCGGCATATCTGAGTAATATAGCCATCCGGAACTCCACATGTAGCCGCCCGGTGTTGCAAAGTTTTTCTCGAAGCCATTCCTGAGGACATAGATTATTTCTTTTCTCATCTGTTCCTTGTCCTTTATTTCCACCAGTTTGAAACCATAATCCTCAAGTGGCGGAAAACCGTTTTTCACCAAATTGGCAGAAATCATCTTGCACATGTAGTCGAAGGACTTGAGTGCATTCGCCCCCGTCCCTTTCATAATAATGTGTATATGGTTTGGCATAAGGGAAAAGGCATAGATGGTTATGTCGAATTTGAGCACGATGAGGCCTAGCACAGTCATTCCATATGCATATTCAATGATGCTATTGAACAGCTTCCTGTCTTTCAGGCCATCTGTACACAGGTGGAAGTATCCAAGCGGCTTACCCTTTACCTTTTCTCTTTGTGTCCTTGTCATAACAATCCTTTTTTGCAAAGGACGCAAGAGTTATCCGTGTACGCAAAGGTGAAACGGATAAAGGTATGGAAAGGGCTCCGGACAGCATTGAAATGCGGTTTTTTGAAAATTATTGTCAACGGTTTTGCGTTAAATCCGTTGACAAAACTTATATTTGTAAACGCAAACGGCTATACCTATGGATACAAAACAGCTTTTAGAGGACGTACAGTCCGTACTCGAGAATAACATTCTGTCATATTGGCTCACACTCAAGGATCCCCGCGGCGGTTTTTACGGGGAAGTCCTCTCTGACGGTACTATCCTGTATGATGCCCCCAGGGGCGTAATCCTGAACGCCAGGATTATCTGGTCTTTTGCCGCGGCATACGCCGCCCTTCACAAGACTGAATATCTTGTGGCCGCCGTACACGCAAGGGACTATTTCCTTGACAAGTTCTGCGACCATAAATACGGCGGAGTGTATTGGAGCGTGAGCTCAAAGGGCGAAAGGCTGGACACTAAAAAGCAGCTCTACGCACAGGGATTTGCCATTTACGGCCTTTCGGAATTATACAAAGTAACCAAGGACGACGAGGCCCTCAAGGCTGCGGTAAACCTTTTCCATGTGGTGGAGACCAAGTTCAAGGATACCGGAAACGGCGGCTACAAAGAGGCCCTCGCCCGCGATTTCTCCCCTCTCGAGGACATGTCCCTGAGCGCCCACGACATCAATGCCGACAAGACCATGAACTCCCACCTTCACATCCTCGAGGCCTATGCCAACCTGTACAAGGTATGGCCCGATGAATCCCTGAAGGATGCCGTTGAGGCGCTTCTGGACATCGTCGGCACCAAGGTCATGGGGGCCGACGGTCATCTCCAGCTCTACTTCCACGACGACTGGACAGTCATCCCCGGCGCAGTATCCTACGGCCATGACATCGAAACCTCATGGCTTGCCCTCGAGTGCGCAATGGCCGTCAAGGACATCGACATCGTTACCCGCGTCCGTCCCTGGGCTCTTGCCATGGGCCGCGCCGGCAACGAAGGCCTTCTTCCGGATGGCTCCATGCTTTACGAGAAACTGACGGACGGTACCGTCGACGCCTCCCGCCAGTGGTGGGTTCAGGCAGAAGCCGTCGTCGGCAACCTGTGGCTGTGGAAATATCACGGAGATGCCGATGGCGCTGGGAGGGCGGTATCGGCATGGAAATACATCCAGGGACATCTTGTGCGGCCAGACGGCGAATGGCACTGGGCCATCCTTCCGGACGGTTCTCCCGACATGTCCCAGCCGCGTGCCGGTTTCTGGAAATGCCCTTACCACAACACCCGCATGTGCCTCCAGGTGCTCTCCATCTTCGACTAAACGACACCAGCGGGCACAAAAACCGGGGTTTTTGTTGCCGCCCACGTAGGAGATGACGTCTGCGGACACAAAAATGGGCAAAAGTGTTACCGTGAGTTTAAAATGCAATATATGGAAAAGAAGAAAGTGGCGCTTGCACTGGCAAGCGGCGGACCGCGCGGGTTCGCATACATCGGCGCAATAGAGGAACTCCTGGAGAGGGGGTATGAGATATCGGCAGTGGCGGGGGCATCGGCAGGCTCGCTGGTGGGCGGTATTTATGCGGCTGGAGGGCTGCAGGCGTTCAAGGAGTGGCTGTTCGGCCTGGATCCCCTGAAGGTGGTGTCCCTGATGGACTTTTCCGTTAGCAAGAATTATCTGGTGAAGGGAGACAAGGTCATCGAGGCCATAAAGGAACTGGTTCCGGAGAAGAATATCGAAGACCTTCCCATACCTTTCACTGCCGTGGCTACAGACCTTTATACAGGCGAGGAGGTGCTGTTTGAAAAGGGTCCTCTTTTCGATGCCATACGTGCCTCCATTTCAATCCCTTCCATGTTCAGGCCGGTCAATTGGAACGGGCGTGTGCTCGTAGACGGCGGCATGGCTAATACCTTCCCCCTGAACCGTGTAAAGCGCACTCCCGGGGATATTCTGGTAGGCTTCAACGTGAACAGGATAGATGCAGAGGAAATCGGAGAGTTCCTGGAAAACCGGAACGCCCTTGAAGAAAGCGGGGACATGCTCCGAGACAAGGCCAAGGCACTTCTTCTGAATGCTTTCAAACAAGAAAAAGGCAAGGTACGTGATAATCTGAAAGCGGCCGGGCTTGCCATCAAGGAAGGCCTCGAGACAACCATCCAGGCACGCCACCTGGAGTCTGAAGGACGCGAAAACCATCTTCCCACCGGGGCCGACGACAATTACGCCACCATCCTCCAGCGCAGCTTCGGAATCATGAACCACACCATTTCACGCATGGCTGCAGAATTCTACCATCCGGATATTCTCGTGAACCTTCCCTTTGATTCCTACCACGGCGTTTACGGTTACTCCCATGCCGAAGAAATCTCCACGATAGGCCGCACCCTCATGGCCGATGCCCTTGACCGCTACGAGGCGGGGCTTTCCCGCCGGAGTTGACACTTGGGGCCGTTTTTGTCAATGCCGGCGCCGGATGGCAGAAGTGAAACGAAAAATTATTATCTTTGAGGTCGATTAAAGATTGATACAATGTCAGAGAAAGTAAACAAATTGATGAATGACAGTGCTGCGTTAAGATGGACGGCACTTGTGCTCATTGCACTGATGATGTTCTTCGCATATCTCTTCGCAGATATCCTGTCACCGCTGAAATCCACCCTGGAGGCAACCAGAGGCTGGGACAGCGCAATCTTCGGCACATATGCCGGCGGTGAGTATTTCCTGAACGTGTTCTGCTTCTTCCTCATCTTTGCCGGTATCATCCTTGACAAGATGGGCGTGAGGTTTACCGGAATCCTTTCCGCTTCACTCATGGTTATAGGTGCCGTAATCAAATACATCGGCGTAAGTGAATGGTTCCAGGCAACTGCAATGTGCGACTGGCTCAACAGCTGGTGGACTTCCTTCCCCGGAAGCGCAAAGCTCGCAACCCTGGGCTTTATGATATTCGGCTGCGGCTGCGAAATGGCCGGCACAACCGTTTCCAAGGCCATCGCAAAGTGGTTCAAGGGCAAGGAGATGGCTATGGCCATGGGCGTTGAGATGTCTATCGGCAGGCTTGGCGTCTTTGCCGCCATGTGGCTGTCTCCCGCCATTTCCAAGGCATTTCCGGATGCCGTCGGCTCTCCGGTGCTGTTCGGCGCGCTGCTTCTGTGCATCGGCCTCATCAGCTTCACCGTGTTCACCGTGATGGACAGGAAGTTCGACGCCCAGCTGGACGCCATCGGCGAGGCAGACACCTCCAAGGCCGACGAATTCGAAATCAAGGACCTTGGAAAGATATTCTCCTCCAAGATGTTCTGGATAGTGGCAATCCTGTGCGTGCTTTACTACAGCGGCATTTTCCCCTTCCAGAAGTTCGCCCCCAACTACCTTGAGGTCACCCTTGGCGTAGAGCCGGACTTCGCGGCAAAGCTCTTCAGCGTGTTCCCCATCCTTGCCATGGTGCTCACTCCTTTCCTGGGACTGTTCCTGGACAAGAAGGGCAAGGGCGCTTCCATGCTGCTCATTGGTGCAATCATCATGGTTGTGTGCCACCTGAGCTTCGCCTTCGTACTTCCCCTGTACAAGGCCTCATGGCTCGCCGTGGTCCTCATCCTGGTACTTGGCGTAAGCTTCTCGCTGGTTCCCGCAGCCCTCTGGCCCAGCGTTCCCAAGATCATCGACGAGAAGATCCTTGGCAGCGCATACTGCCTCATCTTCTGGGTGCAGAATATCGGCCTCTGGGGCGTTCCGCTGCTGATTGGCAACCTTGAAAAGGCAACGGGCGGCTACACCGTGCCGATGATTGTCTTCGCCAGCTTTGGCGTGATTGCATTCATCTTCGCCATTCTCCTCAAAATCGAAGACAGGAAGAAGGGCTACGGCCTTGAACTTCCCAATATCAAGGAAGACTGATGGCGGCCGTTCAGACTAAAAGGCATGCGTGGCTCCCGTGGGCCGCGCTTGCTTGTTTGGTAGTGCCGATGTTCGCATCGTACTACTTTGACGATATGTTCTCCAGCATATCGTACCTCTTCGAAAATCCTTCTCTCACGGCGCTCGGATGGGATTCTGCAGGATACGGCCTCTATGCCAGCGGATACAGCGTGCTTTGCGTGTTCGGCGGGCTTGTAATAGGCGGAATCCTCCTTGACAAGTGGGGCGTGCGTGTGAGCGGCTCGCTCTTTGTGGGCATGATGGTGCTGGGTGCAGGGCTGGTGACCTTTGCGCTGCTGCATGGCGGCTCGGGCGCCCTCAGGCTCGCTTATGCTGGCGTGATGCTCTTCGGCCTTGGCAGCGAAATTGCCGGAACGGCCGTCACGCGCTCAATCGCCAAGTGGTTCCGCGGCGGGCCGATGGCTCTCGCCATGGGCCTCCAGCTTGCCATCGCACGTCTTGGCACCGCCTTCGCGCTGGTTCTGAGCCCGCGCCTGGTACAGCAAATACCGGATCACGTCTACACCCTGTCCGAGACTGCCCGCCCCGCCATTGTGGGCATGGGGCTCATGGCCGCCGGCCTCATCCTCTGGGCCATATTCGTGGCGCTTGACGCCAAAGCCTCCGCCCAACCGACAACCCCTTCTGTCATTTCGAGCGAAGTCGAGAAATCCAATGAAGACGAATTCCGTTTCAAGGATGTCCTGGGCGTGCTGGGAAACCGGAATTTCTGGATCCTGGGCCTTCTCTGCGTGCTTTTCTACAGCAGTATAATAGCGTTCAAGAAGTTTGCGGGCGCTATACTGATACCCCGCTTTGACATTCCGGCGCAGGCTGCAGGCTGGATGGTATCCATGCTGCCCTTCTCTACCGTGATATTCGCGCCGCTGTTCGGCATGCTTGTGGACAAGGCCGGCAAGGGCACGCGCTGGATGGTGCTGGGTGCTGTTCTGGCACTTGTTGCGCACCTCCTTCTGGCATTCGCTCCGCAGGGCGTCCCGTTCTGGGGCTATCTCGCAATGGTGTTTCTGGGATTCGGCTACTCGCTGGTTCCCGCGGCGCTGTGGCCGTCGGTCCCCAAGATTGTCCCGGACAAGGTGCTCGGCACCACGTTCGCGCTCATTTACTGGGTGCAGAACCTTGGCCTCATGAGTTTCAAATGGATAGCCGGCGTCATCCTTGGCGGTAGCGCAGACGGCCCTGTCTCCGTGGAACTGATGTTTGTGGGCCTCTGCGTCCTTGCCCTTGTGACCGCGCTTGTCTTTGCGGCAACCTCAAGACGTCATCCGGAACTCCGCCTTGACACCCCCAACAGTTGATGCCATCAAGGCCTTGCCGAGCCCCTTTAAAGGCTGATTTGTACAATTTGAAAGAAACTTTTTACGTTCCGTCAGTCAGTCAAAGGTTTCCAATCCTTACCTTTGAGTAAACCAATCATATGATGACCATGAAAAACAAAGCACTGCTTCTTTTTGCCGCAATAGCCCTTATTGCCGCTTGCGGAAAAGACAATACAGAAGGCACCGCACTGGATGGCAAGTGGATTGCCCATACTGGAACACCGATGGACAGCCACCATCCGATTGACATAACCTTCAGCGGAAACACTTATATCTGGCATGTGGGAGGTTATTCTCCGATGAAGGAAGAAGGCACCTTTACGTATGAAAACGATATAATCACCCTTACGGGCACTGCTTTCTGGACCTGCGAAGTAGATTGGTCGCAGTCCCAGCAGCAGGGCGGCGCTCCCGTTGAATCCGGGGCATGGGTGAAAGCGGAACTCACATTCCCCAGCCACAAGTATAAAGTGCTTTCCTTCGAGGCCGATGTCCTTACCGTTGAGCAGCTGGAAGATGATGTCATCTCCAAAGGCATCACTCTTGTCATGACTCGCGGAGAGTCCTTCCCCGCCGAAAGTGAGCTCAAGGGCACTTGGGAAGGCACCAGTGACAGCGGAAAGCAGTACCGCATAAGCTTTGAAGGGAAGAACTTCACCCGCTGGGAAGTATATTCGCAGTACGGCAAACTGGCGGAAGGCGGCGATTATGTCACATTCAAGGCCTGCATCAAGGAATCCGGAACGTGGAAATATGCAAAGGGAGAGCTCCAGCTCACTCCGGATCACAGATGGAATTCCTATATCATCCACGCAAACCAGTACGGTACGCCTTTATACTACGAGTGCTCCCCGATAAACGAGACCACGCTCGAGGCCGAAACATGGTGGGAAATTACCGGCGGGGACCTCTGGGAGTCCACCTGGGGGCTCACCAAAGTGGCAAGTGACATGTACGTGGAAGTCAAGTATACCAACATGGACTTCTTCGTAATGAAGAAGAAGTAAGCCGGTTGAACGTAAGATCAGCCATACCTGCCGATATCCCCGCAATCATGACCGTCCTTGAGGCGGCCAAGGGTATCATGCGCGCTTCCGGCAATCACGGGCAGTGGGTGAACGGCTATCCTTCCGAGGAAGTAGTCGTGGGTGACATATCGGCACAAGTGGGATATGTGCTGGAGGAATCCGGCAAGGTGGTGGGGTATTTCGCCTTCATCCCGTCCCCGGAACCCACCTATGCGAAGATTTACGGCGGCCGATGGCTGGACGACGGCCCGTATCACGTCATTCACCGCATCGGCAGCCTCCCTCAGGTGCACGGCGTCTTTGCCGCAATCATGGACTTCGCCTTTTCGGAGGACAGGAGCATCCGCATCGACACCCACAGGGACAACCACATCATGCAGCACAACCTGCAGAAGCACGGTTTCTCCTACTGCGGCATCATCTATTTGGAATCCGGCGACGAGCGCCTTGCCTATCAGCGTACAACTCTGTAGTGGGGGAAATCCTATAGCGCCAGCGTACCGCCGCGGTAGAAGTTCACGAGACGGGTCTGGAAAAGGTACTCGTAGGTGGCCTGGACGCAGTCAGAACGCGTCTTTAGCATCTGGGCGCGGGACTCATTGAATTCAGTGATGGCAGTCTTGCCGTTCTCATACTTTGCAAGGACCAGTTCAAAAGCGTCGGCGGCGGCATCGGCGGCAAGAAGGGAGGCGTCATATTTGGCGCGGGCTGCCACGGCTCCGTTCCAGGCCTGCTGTATTTCCTTGTAAAGCTGCTGCTGCACCTGGCGCAGACGCACCTGCTGCGACATCCTGTTAAGCTGCGCGCTGCGCACCTGGTTGCGGGTAGAGAACCTGTTGAATATGGGTATGCTCAGCGACAGCCCGATGTACTGGCTGAAGTTGTCGTTCATCTGCTCCCAGAAGCCCTTGCCGCCGTAATTGGAATAGTAATTGGTTCCGAGGCCGGCGCTGAGGGACAGGGACGGCATGTATGCCGCCTGGGCTATGGCAATGGTCTTTTCCGATGCATCCAGCCGCAGCTGCTCTGCACGGATTGCCGGCCTCAGCCCGCAGGCCTCGTCATAGATATCGTCCGGAGTGCCAAGGTAGAAATCCTCCACCTCAACCTTTGGCCTCACAACCGAGAACTCCTCCCAGGAAGGAAACTCCAAGAGCTGGGCAAGGTCCAGAATGGCAACGCGGAGATTGTTCTCTGCCTGCACCAGCGTCACCTGACTCTGTGCCAGGGACGCCTTCTGCTGCGATACCTGAGCCGATGAAGCCTTCCCGGAAGCCATCATGCCCTCCAGGCGGGCCACCTGCATGGAGTCGATGGCTATCTGCTGCCTTGCGACGTCCAGTATCTCGTAATTATACAGTATCTGCACGTATGCACGGGCTACGGATACACGGATATCGTCACGTGCCTTCTCCAGGTCCTGCGTAGCGGCGTCAAGGTTCAGCCTGGCCAGCGAAATGCGGTTAGGCGTTGCCAGCCCGTCGAAAAGGTTCATCCCGCCGCCTATGGAGAAGCCGGTGGTGGAAGAGTTCCCGGATGCATAGGTGTTGTCCCCGCCGAGTCCCCTTCCAAAGTTCCAGTTCTCAGAGGCCGATGCCTGTACCGACGGCGCCAGCGACCACTGCGCCGTATTCAGCTCTATCTCCGAATTCTGACGGCTCATCTCCTGCTGAACCACGTTCAGATTATGCTCCAGAGCCCATGAGATGCATTCTTCCAGACCCCAGGGATGGGACAGGTCCGGGGTGGCCGCGGTATCCACCGCGACTGCCAGTATCATTGTCAAAAGTGCTGTCATGGCCTACTTCTTTTTGATGTCCGCAATCTGGGCGCCGCGCACCTTGTCCCCTTCGGCAAGGCCGCTCTTTATCTCGATGTTGATTCCGTCAGAGATGCCGGTCTTCACGTAGCGCCTCTCGTCACCGAGGTCCGTACGCAGATAGACATAAGTATCCTCGCCGTCGAACTGGATTGCCGACTCCTGCAGCACCACCACGTCGCGGGCTTCTTCCAGTACTATTTCCGCGTTGGCGCTGTATCCTGAGCGCACGGTCACATCGGCAGGGACCTTGACGGAGGCCTTGATCTCGAACTGGTTGGCGCCATTGTTCTCAGTGGCCTTCGGGGAGATGTACTCCAGGGAAGCGTCAAAGCTGAAGTCCTGTATTGCGCCGATGGTGATACGGACCGGCATCCCGCCGCGCAGCTTTCCCACCTCCGTCTCGTCGATGTTGCCGTCAAAAATCAGGTCGTCCATATCGGCCACAGTCGCAATGGTGGTGCCGTCGTTGAAGGTGTTTGACATGGTCACGGAATTGCCCACCTTGACCGGGACATCCAGTATGAGTCCGGAAATCGTGGAACGGATAAGGGTGGAGCTTCCCGACGCATTGGAGGACGAAACGCCGTCCCTGATAATCTCCAGGGCCTCTTTTGCCGATGCATATTCCTCGTTTGCCTGCTGCAGCTGCTGGTAGGACTTCTCATATTCGTCGGCACTCACCAGGTTCTTGTCATAGAGCTGCTTCTCCCTCTCATAGTCCGTCTTGGCCTGCTTGGCGTTGACCTCTGCCAGGCGGACGCGGCTCTGTGCCGATGAAAGCTGGTTCATGTCGGGAATCACCTTTACCTTGGCGATGATTTCCCCCTGCTTGACCTTCTGGCCGGCTTCCTTGTACAGCTCGGATATGATACCGCTTATCTGCGGCTTTATGTTAACCTCGTCACGCGGCTGGATTTTCCCCGTGACTATGGTGCTTCTGACAATGGTGCCGATCCCGGCCTCCAGCGTCTCATACTGCACTTCCGCCGGCTTGGAACGGCGGAAAAGATACATGAAAGTGCCGGCAAAAACTGCCACAATCAGCACTGCGAGAAGGATTTTACCAAGTTTTTTCATATCTGTTTTGTTTTATTATTCGTCTCTCATGGCGTCTACGGGTTTTATTCCCATGGCGCGTACGGCCGGCATGAGTCCGGCAAGGACGCCAAGCACGGTAAGAAGCAGTGCAGCCGTCACGGCAGTGCCGAACGGCACCTGAAAAGCTGCCTTGAGCACCCCGTCCTGAGTCATCGCAAGCTCCACCACGGCAAGGATTCCCACGCTCACCACTATACCCATCATCCCGGCCACCACAGTAAGGATCACGCTCTCGCTCATTATCTGTCCCAGGATCTGCCTGGGCGTTGCTCCTATGGCGCGGCGGATGCCAATCTCCACGGTTCTCTCCCGCACCGACACCATCATTATGTTCGACACTCCTATCGCTCCGGCAAGAAGAGTTCCAAGGCCGATGAGCCAGATAAGGAAATTGATCCCCTTGAACAGATTGTCCACTATCCCGAAAATGAGCTGCGTGTTTATGAGCTGCACGGCCTGGTTGTCATCCGGAGATATGCTGTGGGCCCTCTGGATGATGCTCCTTATCCTTGGGATAATGGATGACATTTCCACTCCCGGCTTTGCCGTGACGCACAGAAGGCCTATCCTCTTTCCGAAATTATATGCCTTCCGCATGGTTGTGTACGGTACGGAAATGGTCTCGGTGGCGCGGCCGTTGACGCTCATGTTGCCCTCGTTGTAATCCACGCCCACTACCGTATAATATATCCCGGAAATGGCTATTCTCTGCCCTGTGGGGTCTCCGCCTTCGGGGAAAAGTTGCTCGTAGATGCGCTTGCCTATCACGCAGACCTTTTTCTCATCGGCAAGGTCCATCTGGTTTATGTATCGGCCATAACGGATCTTGGGGGTTTCTACGCCCACGTATTCCGGTTTGACGCCTTTCATGCTGCCTGAGGCCGTGTTCTCCCCCTTTACGGCGGTCTGCCCCCAGCGTGAAATGATCGGCGTTACGATCTCCAGTTCCGGGACCATCGCCCTTACCCTGTCAACGTCGGTCTCGGTCATGCCCCACCAGCGTCCCTTCCGGTAGCCTTTGTAGGCTTTGGAGGTCTGCTCGGGATATACTATGCAGGTATTCTGGGCAAAGCCGTCGAAGTTCTTCTCCAGAAGCTGTTTCAGGCCCTGACCGCCGCCAACCAGCAGCATGAGCATGAATACACCCCAGAAGACTCCGAAGCCGGTGAGAAGGCTCCGGCTGCGGTTTCGCAGCAGGCTGTCAAGGATTTCCCTGAATGTGTCACGGTCCAGTCTCATTCCGCCCTGAGTGCTTCTATGGGTTTAACTTTCGCCGCCTTTCGCGCCGGTGCCAGCCCGGCGATGGTTCCTGCCACCACCAGAAGGAGAGTGGCCGCAAGGGCCGTGTCCAGCCCAACCGTGGGGTTCTCCAGCATCCTTATCTGGGTGAAGCCGATATCCACGGCATTGGCCCCTGCCGTTTTGTCCAGCACCCCGCATGCAATCATTCCAAGGAACATTCCTATATATCCGAACAGCGCCGTAATGGTTACGCTCTCTGCTATTATGAGCGAGAGGATGCTGCCGGGGCAGGCTCCGATGGCCTTGCGGATTCCGAACTCATGGGTTCGCTCCTTCACGGTGATGAGCATAATGTTGGACACGCCCACGATGCCGCTTATGAGGGTGAGGATGCCTATTATCCAGAGGGCAATCCTGAGGATGTTCTGCGCCTGCGTCATCTGCACGTTCTGGCTGAAACGGTTCCATATCCAGATGGCGGAAGGGTCGTCGGGGTCGGCCTGGTGGCGGGTTTTGAGGCTCCTTGAGTATCCGCCCTCAAACTCGTCGCTTTCCTCGATGTTGTTTACGCCCCGGAATGTCATGATGATGCTGCTGATCTTGTCTGAGGGGTCAAAAATGCCCTTGTAGGTACTGTAGGGGATGTAGAGGTTGGACTGGAAGTCGTTCTCGTCACCGTGGTACACACCGACAACCCTGAAGACAACGCCTGCGATGGTTATCCATCTGCCGATGACATCGTCCCCAAGGTCCTTGAGGTGGGTGGTGCTCAGGACTGCAACCTTGGCGGCATCCTTCTCGTCCAGCGGATTGATGAAACGGCCTTCTTTCAGGGACACTTTCTGTATTTCAGAGTATTCCGCCGTCACGCCCATCATGTAGGCCGACACCGTCTTGTCTCCCATGACTATGGTGCCCATCGTCCCGTTTGTGACGGTGGCAACCTTCTCCACCTTGTCGGAATAGTCTTTTGTGAGCCGTACGTCCCCGTTATCAAGCTGAATCCACCGGCCCTCCCTGTATCCGTTTGCAGGCATGGAGGTGCGGCCGCCATAGACCTGGATGGAGTTCTGCACGAACTGACCGCTGTTGGACAGCAGGGAATTGGTGATTCCGTTTCCGGTTCCCAGCAGGCATATAAGGAGAAATATCCCCCAGCTCACCGCAAAGCCGGTGAGCGCAGTCCGCAGCTTGTTGTTGCGGATGGAATTATATATCTCTCCGAAAAGGTCTCTCATAACTACTTGATAAGTGCCGAATTCCAGTTGTCATGCTTTACATTCTCCTCCACCTTCCCTATTATGCCGTCGCTGATGTGGATTATCTTGTCGGCTTCGTTGGCGACGCCGCTTTCGTGGGTGACTACGATTATTGTCATCCCGTCTTCCCTGTTCAGCTTGGTGAGGAGGTTCATCACTTCCACGCTGGTTTTGGAGTCAAGGGCGCCGGTGGGCTCATCGGCAAGGATGATGCGTGGGCTGGTTATGAGGGCACGGGCTATGGCGACGCGCTGCTTCTGGCCGCCGGACATCTCATTGGGATAATGCGACGCCCACTGCGCAAGGCCAAGCCTGTCCAGGTACTCCATTGCCATGGCGTGGCGCTTCCTGCGGTTCACGCCCTGGTAGTAAAGCGGCAGTTCGACGTTCTCCACGGCCGTTTTGAAGCCAATGAGGTTGAAACTCTGGAAAATGAAGCCTATCATGCGGTTGCGGTAGTCGGCGGCCTGTTTTTCGGAAAGATCCTTGATGAGCTTTCCGTCCAGGATGTATTCCCCGGTGTCGTAGTTGTCAAGGATACCGAGAATATTCAGAAGGGTGGACTTCCCCGAGCCGGATGCGCCCATGATGGACACGAACTCCCCGCGCCCTATCTCAAGGTTTATTCCTTTGAGCACATGGAGAGGCTGCGCCCCCTGGTAAGTCTTGTTGATGTCTTTAAGCTCGATCAATGCCATATCACTTCTACTGTATTAGTGACCTATTACACTGCAAAGATATAACGGTTTATTTGAAATGCAAAATATTTATGCAATTTCTTTGCCCGCCGCCATAATAATGACGGAGAAGTGCGCAATTTGTTAACTGCGCACAAGCTACGGACGGAAAATGGCCAGGGAAAACCGGCGGCGGGGAGAAGATGGGAGAGTTTGGGAAAATATTCGTATATTTGCACAATATGCTAAAACTACTCGAATCAATCGATTCTCCCGAGGATCTTAGGAAACTTCCAAAAAAGAAGCTGCCCCAGTTGTGTGCAGAGGTCAGGGAATACATGGTTCAGTGCTGTGCGGAAAACCCCGGCCACCTTGGTTCAAGCCTCGGTGCGGTAGAACTGATCACGGCCCTTCATTATGTATACAATACTCCGAAGGATAAACTTATATTCGACGTGGGGCATCAGGCCTATGCCCACAAGATTCTGACCGGAAGGCGCGAAGCCTTCAAACAGAACCGCAAGCGTGACGGCATAAGCGGCTTCCCCAAGATGTCTGAAAGCCCTTATGATGCCTTCGGGGCCGGACATTCCTCCACTTCCATCAGCGCGGCGCTGGGTTTTGCCGAGGCCGCCAGGATCATGAGCACCGGCGAAAGGGTGGTGGCGGTAATCGGCGACGGAGCCCTCACCGGCGGCCTGGCCTGGGAAGGCCTCAACAACGCGGGCAATTCCAAGGCCGATGTCCTCGTAATCCTGAACGACAACAACATCTCCATAGACGAGGCCCGCGGAGGTCTTCACAACTATCTCCTGAAGGTTACAACGTCTTCCTTCTACAACCGCCTCAAGGGCAAGATTTGGCACAGCCTTGGCGAAGGAAAATTCCGCAACTGGCTGCAGCGGTTCGTGATCAACTCCAAGTCCAGTCTGGTGCGCGGCAGCGGCGGCGCCCTCTTCGAATCCATGGGCTTCCGCTACTTCGGCCCCATCGACGGCAACGACATAGACCTTCTCACTGCCGTCCTGAAGCGCCTCAAGGGCATCAAGGGCCCCCGCATCCTCCATATAATCACCAAGAAGGGTAAGGGCTACGCCCCCGCCGAGGCCGATCCAGTCACCTGGCATGCCCCGGGCCGCTTCAACCCCGTCACGGGCGAACGCATCAAGACCGTATCGGCAGTGAGCAAGTACCAGGACGTGTTTGGAGACACCCTGGTGGAACTGGCGGGAAAGGACAACAGGGTGGTGGGCATTACCCCCGCCATGGCGTCCGGCTGCGGAATGACCGGCTTCCAGAACGCTTTCCCCGAAAGGTTCTTCGACGTGGGAATCGAGGAAGGACATGCCGCAACATTCTCTGCAGGCCTTGCTGCTGCGGGCATGAGGCCGTTCTGCAATATATATTCGTCATTCTCACAGCGCGCATACGACAATATCATCCACGATGCCGCCTTGCAGGAGCTCCCGGTAGTGTTCTGCCTGGACCGCGGCGGTTTGGTAGGGGAGGACGGCGCCACCCATGCCGGAACCTTCGACATGCAGGCATACAGGGCTGTCCCGGGCGTGACGATATCGGCCCCAAGGAATGAACTGGAGCTCAGGCGCCTTATGCATACGGCCCTCGGCCACAAGAGCGGACCTTTCTTTATAAGGTACCCGCGCGGGTACGGGGAAGGCGTACAGTGGAAGGATGTCCCTGCCGATACCCTCCCGGAGGGGAAGGGCGAAAAGCTTCTGGACGGAAAGACCGTGGCGGTGCTTGGCATCGGCCCTGTGGTGAACCGTGCGGTTGAGGCTGCGAAGAGGCACAAGACCGATTATTGGACAGGCCCCGCCGTCTGGGACATGCGCTACATCAAGCCCCTGGACAAGGATATCCTGGAAGAGGCCGCGAAATATAAAGTGATAATCACCGTGGAGGACGGCAGCATGGCCGGGGGACTCTTCGGCGCCGTTTCCGAGTACTTCGCAGCCCGCCCTGACGCTCCCGCCATCAAGGGAGTAGGCGTTCCTGACAGGTTTATAAAGCAGGCGTCGAGGAGCGAGCAGCTTGAGGATTGCGGCCTGGATGCCGAAAGTCTCTTCGACCTTTTCATCAGCGCGATGAAAAATATTTAAAAAGTTTTGGAGGATTGAAAAAAAGTTAATACCTTTGCAGTCCTTTCAGCAGATGAAGGATTGAGCTGCCGATATAGCTCAGTTGGCCAGAGCACGTGATTTGTAATCTCGGGGTCGTGGGTTCGAATCCCTCTATCGGCTCAAAGGACTTTGAAATAACACTTGGGAGGATCGCATAGTGGCAATTGCGGCGGACTGTAAATCCGCTCCCTCAGGGTTCGGTGG
>JAFTFV010000003.1 GCA_017458265.1 Bacteroidales bacterium
CCTTGCGAGTTAAGCATAACCAACTATCATTCAGTTGGTTAAAGTTACAAAAAAGATGGCAGAATACCAAATAAAACTTAGCATTCCGCCATCTTTTTTACAGGCCCATGGGGTTATTCAGAGGGGTTTTTCAGTGGCTTCCAAAAACAACCGGAGGTTTTCCATAATGTATTGATTATCAGCTTGTTCTATTTTGCGGAAATTTCTGCAACCGACTCACCGGGCAGGCAAACGGGATTTACGCTCCAGCTTTGGGCCTTCGGCTGCTTGAAGGAGGCTGTGGCGCGGATGTCGGCAACGGATGCTCCGAAGGAAGCCGTATACTTTCCGCCGGCCATCTCCCATGCACTGGAAGATTCGTTGAAAGATGCCAGGGTATAGGGCTCTATGGTCATGGTGAGCACCTGGCTTTCTCCGGGTGCCAGCTCTTTTGTCTTGGCAAAAGCCTTAAGCTCGCAGGCCGGCTTTACAAGGCCGCCATCCGGTGCGCTAACATAGAGCTGCACGGCTTCCTTGCCTGCAACGGCACCTGTATTGGTAACGGTAACGGAAGCGCTCACGGTACCGTCCTTGGCTACTTTCACCATAGGCTTGGAATACGCAAACTCAGTATAGCTGAGACCGTATCCGAAAGGATATGAAACGCCCTTGCCGACAGTGGTGAAATAGCGGTATCCTACCCAGATTCCTTCGGCATACTCAGTGTAGTCTACGTCCTTGACAAGTTTTTTAGCTCCGCCGAAAAAGGCAGAAAAGTCAATGAAGGAGTTGGCTCCGTGATAATTGGCCGGAAAGTTGAAGGAAGATGGAATGTCGTAGTATGCCACGGGGAAGGTCATGGGGAGTTTTCCGGAAGGGTTGGCCTTGCCGGTGAGGACGTCGGCAATGGCATAACCGCCTTCCTGGCCGGGAGTCCAGGCCAGAAGGATGGCATCCGGGATATTCTTCCAGGATGCGGTCTCAATCACTCCGCCAATGTTAAGAATCACAACCAGTTTCTTTCCTGCAGCATGATAAACGTCGGCAAGGTTTTGGAGCATCTCTCTCTCAAGCCCTGTTAGAGTCCAGTCCCCGGCCTCGTTCTTGCGGTCGTCGCCCTCGCCGGCATTGCGGGAAATGGTAAAGACGGCAATGTCAGAGGCTTCAAGCTTTTTCTCCATGAAGCTGCGGCCGACCTCCATTTCCGGAACCACAGGGTCTCCAAGAAGGATACCCGAGCCTCCGGAAGAACTGTTCCTCAGAGACGTCTTGGTGAAATTAATATACTGGAGGTACCAGTCCTCAATGTCCGCATCCACCTCCAGGCCGTTTACGCGCAGGCCTTCGGCGATGTTTCGTACATAAGCCTTGTTCACGTTGCCGGATCCCGTGCCGCCGGCAATGAAATCGTATGAACCTGTGCCGTAAAGGGCTACATTCTTCACTCCCTTGAGAGGTAGCACGCCGTTATTTTCAAGCAGTACAAGGCCTTCAGGGGTAGCCTTGCGCACAAGTGCCGCATGGGCCGAAAGATCCGGCTTGTCGGAGTACTTGTATCCGGCAAAGCGCGGAGTGCGCACAATGTACTCCAGCATGTGACGCACATTGCGGTCAAGGTCTTCAATGGGAAGACTTCCGTCCTTGACCGCCGCCACAATGCGGTCTATCTCGTTCTGCATGCCGGGTTCCATGAGGTCGTTGCCGGCTATTACCGCATTGACGGTACCTTCCTTGTTGCCCCAGTCTGTCATTACAATTCCGCCGAAGCCCCACTCGTCGCGGAGGATGGTGGTGAGAAGGCCGCGGCTCTGCTGGGCGGGAGTGCCGTTGATCAGGTTGTAGGAACTCATCACGGTCCAGGGATCGGCCTCCTTCACGGCAATCTCAAAGCTCTTGAGGTACATCTCCCGGAGGGCGCGCACATTGACGCGGCTGTCATTTTTCATGCGGTTCACTTCCTGGTCGTTGGCCGCGAAGTGCTTGATAGAAACGCCAACGCCGTTGCTTTGGATGCCCTTCACATATGCTGCGCTCATTTTTCCTGCAAGCAGGGGATCCTCTGAGAAATACTCAAAGTTTCGGCCGCAGAGGGGGTTGCGGTGCAGGTTTTGTCCGGGGGCCAGAAGGACGTCAACTCCGTATTCCTTCACTTCCTCTCCCATGGCCGAAGTAAGTTTCTCCACAAGTTCCGTATTAAAAGTGGATGCCAGCACCGTCCCCACCGGGAACCCCGTGCAGTAGAATGTCTGTGACGTTCCTGGACGTGTGGGATTAATCCTGAGGCCGGCAGGGCCGTCGGCAAGCACCGTGGTGGGAATGCCCAGGCGCGGAATTGCGCGGGTGGTACCGGCCGCGCCGGAAACAAGGGTTTCATTGGAAGCCGTGAGGGAACCGGCGGTCATGGAACCCCAGCCGCCGCCAACCACCAGCGTGGCCTTTTCCTCCAGGGTCATGGCCGAAAGTACGGCTTCAATGTTGTCTTTCCGAAGCTGCGGCTGCGCAAGGGCCGAAACCGTGCAGGCCGAGGCAATGAAAAAAAGGAAAAATTTCTTCATACGAGTATCTTGATTGGTTATTGTCTTACGACACAAACTTACCAAAAAGCCTTCACGCGTGCAAGCGCAAAGGCCAAATAGTAAAACTTTTGAACACCGGTAAAAACAATTATCCCGCGTACTCCGACGGCGGCACGCCGAACTGCTTCTTGAATGAAGTGGAGAAATGGGACAGAGTGTTGAACCCGGTCATCCAGGCAATCTCGCTCATGTTGTGCTTCCCTTCCCTCAGGAGGTCCGCGGCCCTGTTCAGTTTGTAGCGCTTGAAGAACACCGACGGATTTTCTCCGGTAAGCCCCTTTACCTTATAATAGAATTTAGTCCTGGAAATCTTCATCATTTCCGTAATGCGCACAATGTCAAGGTCGGCGTTGGAAAGTTCCTTTTCCATAAGTTCATAGAGCTCTTTCATGAAAGCGGCGTCGCGTGGCGAAAGTGCCTCGGGGGCAATGTCTTCCGTTGTAGTTACGGAACCCAGCTGCCTGTGCAACTTCTCCCGGTTCTCAAGAAGGGATTTCACCAGCGCCAGAAGGTAAGCCGGCTGGAAAGGCTTGGTAACATAGGCGTCGGCGCCCTTGTGAAGGCCTTCCACCTGGCTTTCCACGGCCACCTTTGCGGTGACCAGCACCACCGGGATATGGCTCAGCTGCAGGTTTTCCTTGATGTTCCTGCAAAGCTCGTAGCCGTCCATTCCGGGCATCACAACGTCTGAGATTACAAGGTCCGTGGCCTCTTCCTCCATGCCCTTGAGGGCGCTGGCAGCGTCGAAGTACACGGTTACCCTGTAGTAAGGTCTCAGCAGGACTTTCAGGTAGTTTGCGATGTCAATGTCGTCGTCCACCACAACCACGTGGCGTTTGCCTTCCTCCCGGGCCGATTCGGCTGCCGGGGCACTCTCTGCAATGGCGTGGAGCGGCATAACCGGAACTGCGGCGGTGCGCTCTTCCTCTGAATAGGATGCCGCGCTTACTGGAAGCAGGATGCGGAAAACCGCCCCGCCTTCATCTCTGTTCCATGCTTTTATGTATCCGTGATGCAGCCCGCATAGCGCCCTTGCATAGAAAAGGCCGATTCCGGAGCCCCCAGCAGTCTTCCCCTGAGGGGTCTGGTAAAACCGCTCGAAAATCTTCTCAAGCTGGTCCGGGGCAATGCCCGGCCCGGAGTCCGTGACGCTCAGAAGCGCCCACTGGCCGTCGGTGTCGGCATCCGTGAGGGGGAACAGCGCAGCGGCGTCTCCTCTTGGCACAACGTCAAAACTAAGCGACACCTTGCCGCCGGAAGGCGTGTACTTGAGGGCGTTGGAAAGGAGGTTCATCACCATCTTCTGCACCTTGTCAACGTCGGCCCACATGGTGAAGGAGGCTTCCAGCCCGTAGGAAGAGAGTTCTATTCCCTTTGAGTCTGCGTTGTAGCGGAAAAGGCTCACGATGTCCCGCAAATGGGGCATGATGTCAATCTTTGCCACCTTCATCTGGAGTTTGCTGTTGCCTATGCGGTTGAAGTCCAGAAGCTGGTTCACCAGGGAGAGCATCCAGGTTGCGTTACGGCGTATGATGTCAACAAGCTGACGGTTTTCCCCGCTGATGCTCCCGGACGACGAAAGCTGTTGGGCCGGCCCTGCAATCATGGTGAGCGGGGTGCGGAATTCATGGGCCACGTTGGCAAAGTAGTTCATCTGGATCTTGTTCAGGGCTTTCTCGGCTTTTTCGGCTTCTTCGGCCCTTTCACGTTCCCGGCGAACCTCCCTTATACGGCGGGCGGCTTCCTTGCGAACGCGCCTTACATGACGGTAGAATGTGTATACGATACCTATGAAAAATACTCCCAAAAGCGCCCACAGGCATATTCCCCACCACGAAGCATACCATGGCGGCAGCACCTTTACGGGAATGGAGGCTTCGCTTTCGGTGATGCTGCGGCTGCCGTTTGTAATCCTTACCCTGAGGGTATAGTCTCCCGCAGGCAGGTTTGCAAAATAGGCGTCGTGGCGGGTGCCAATCTTCACCCAGTCCTTGTCAAAGCCTTCCAGCTTGTAGGCGTAGCGGATTTGCTCAAACGGGCTGTAATCCAGGGCTGCGAAGGATATGCCGAAGGCGTTTTCCGAATGCCGGATTACCACAGGGGAATTCCCGGGCAACGCCCTCACCATGCGGTTATGGACGGAGAGGCTTTCGAACACCAGTGGAACGGTGCGCCGTGCCGGAGCGTCCAGGGGATTGAAGGCGGTGAGCCCGTGCGTGCCGCCGAACACCAGCGTTCCGTCCGGAAGGATGCATGAGGCGCGGTCATTGAACTGGTCTCCGCCTATGCCGTCGGCCTCAAAGAAATGCACGAATCCGTTTGTGGAGACATCCAGTTTTCCAAGGCCGTTGAGGGTTGATACCCAGATATTCCCCTGGCGGTCTTCCTCTATGGATGCAATGTCCTGGCAAGGGGTGCCGGGGACCGGCTGCAATTTTCCGTCGCGGCGCGTAATGAGCCCGTTGGCGTAGGTCCCAAGCCAGATATTGCCGGCGTTGTCTTTCATCAGGACATTTGGGATTATCACAGACCGGCTCACGCAGGAGGCTTCTTCCAGGGCCGAAATATCCTCCGGCGCCACTTCCAGCGAATAAGTGTTTACAGTGCGTGGAGGCATGCCGAAGCAGGCTGCAATCATCTTTCCGGGCTCTTTCTGGACAAGGTCCGTGACAAAGGTCCAGTCCAGGGAAACGGGGATGTCCTGCCGGGAGCCGTCGTGCTTGTCAAAGCGCACAAGGGTAGGGGAGAAACCGCCAATCCAGAATGCGCCGCGGTCGTCTTCCTGCACGCACAGGGGGTATGCGGCATACACCACGTCCTTAGGGACAAGGCGCCTGCCGTCCCATCGGCAGCGTATTACGCGCACCTTGCCCTGGAACAGCAGCCACAGGTCTCCGTCGGAGTCGGAGTACACTCCGGAAGTGCGGATGTATCCTACGCCGGAATCCGGAATCAGGTGGCCGATGGGAACCGCCTGCACGGTTTTTCCCGCAATGTCGTAGCGGAAAAGGCCGTCCCTCAGCGTACAAATCCACAGGCCGCCGTCACGGTCCGGGCATAGCGCAGTGACGTTTTTCCCTTTGAAAGCGCTTGTAAGGGCTTTGTTGCCGCCGAAAAGCCCTCTTTCATTGTATGAAACGTGGTATCCTTTGTCTGTTGTGCCGAACCAGAGGTTGCCGCTTCGGTCACGGAAGATGGTGCGGACTTCGCTTGACGGTACGTCGAAGGGGAAGCCGGCGTCACCCTCCCGGGAGAGTGCTTCCCGGCTGCGGGAATAGAGGAAGAAGCCTTCCCCGATTACATTGAGAAGGAGAGACTGCCCGTCAAGGGCAAAGAGGATGTCTGTGTCGCCGTTCATGAGGTGGGACTCTTTCCGGATGGCGGTTGGGAGTTCTTTCCACGCCATGTTCCTGGTATCAAGGATCCGGAGCTGCCCCATTCCGGAAAGCCACAGTTCTTCGGCCCCGAAGGCACACATGTGGTATGCCTGGAAGGGGAGAGGTATGCTTTCAAGAAGGGAGAAATCCTTTGTGGAGTAGACGTTTAGCGTAAATCCGCCGCCGGAAATAACCCACAGCCGTTCTCCTTGGACAAGGGCCGATGCCGTGAAGCTGTCAAAGTCCCTTATAACGGTTTTCATCTCATCCGTGGCGTCCCCGCTTGCATAGAGGGCGTTGCCGGTAGAGGCAAGAACTCTTCCGCCGGGAGTTTCCAGTATCTGGGCGATGTTCACGAATTTGCCGGGAATGACAACGCGGTGGAATTCGCCGTCCGGGGAGCGCCGGGCAAGGCCGTTCACGGTGCCGGCCCAGAGGTCCCCGTTCTGGGCGGCGTGCACGGCCATAACCTGGTTGTCCGGGAGTCCAAGGGTGTCGGAGGTGGAGAAGTACTGGTAGAACTCGCTGCCGGTGTATTTGTCAAGGCCGCGTCCTGTTGCCATCCAGATATGGCCGTCGGCGTCCTGGGTGAAGGCGTTTACCCGCTGGTTGGATATGCGGTCACCAACGGTTATGGAGCCCTCCGGAAATGGAAGGGCAGTGTTATCTGTCTGGCGGCTGCAGGAAAGAAGGAAAAGCGCCGCAAAGATGGTTGTCAGTTTTATTCTCATGTACGCAAATATAATTGTTTTCGAGGCCATTTGAAACGTTTTTGAACATACAGAAATGTTTTTGAACAAATAAATTTTTTTATAAAATATGGGCCGAAAACAATTGCATGTAATGGAAAAGGCGTGTGGGGGATTCTTTGCAATTTTGCATCCGTAAAAACATGAAAAATGACACTGAAACCCTCAATCCTTTTCCTTACCGCCCTTTTGGCGGCTTCCTGCTGCGGCGGTACGGCTTCAAGGCGTGCGGCGGCCTGCCCCGGAGAGCTGGAGACATCGGCCAAAGCCACCACCGTCCAGACGGTGAGCGGCCCCGTTGCCGGATACATCGACGACGGCGTTTTCATCTACAAGGGCATCCCTTACGGCAAGGCCGAACGCTTCATGCCGGCCGTTGACCCGGATCCCTGGAAGGAAGTCCGTTCAAGTCGTGCCTACGGCCCCACCTGCCCCCAGGACAAGCGTATGGGCTGGTACTCCGACGAGCAGGCGTTCGCCATGCATTGGGACGACGGATTCCCCGACGAAGACTGCCTCAGGGTGAACGTCTGGACTTCGGCCATAAAACCGGACGCGAAGATGCCGGTGATGGTCTGGCTCCACGGCGGCGGATTCCGCGCCGGAAGCGGCCAGGAACAGATTGGCTACGACGGTACCAACCTCGCCCGTGACCACGGAGTGGTGGTGGTTTCGCTCAATCACAGGCTCAATGTCCTTGGTTTCCTGGACCTCAGCGCATACGGTGCCGAATACGCCCATAGCGGCAATGTGGGCATGCTGGATATAGTAAAGGCATTGGAATGGGTCAAAGCCAATATCTCTGCTTTTGGCGGAGACCCTTCCAATGTCACCATTTTCGGCCAAAGCGGCGGCGGTGGCAAAGTGAGCACCCTTATGGCCATGCCTTCGGCCAAAGGCCTTTTCCACAAGGCAATTGTCCAAAGCGGCTCAATCACAGGCCTGATGACTCCCAAATACTCCCGCAGGGTGGGGGCTTATACGGTTGAAAACCTTGGACTCAGGCCTTCCCGGATTGAACAGCTCAAGGAGGTCCCTTATCCGGAGCTCCTTGCCGCCTACAACAAGGCTTTGGATACTGTCCGTAAAGAGGCCGCCGAAGACGGCACCATGCCGGAAAACATTTTAAGCCGCATCCTCTTTGCCCAGGTGCCCGTGGTGGACGGAGACGTTATTCCTGCCCAGCCTTCCACGGCCGAGGCCCTTGCACTGTCCAAGGATATCCCTGTTATTATAGGTACGGTGTACAATGAGTTCACCCCCGGGCAGGAAGACCCCATTTTCCGTCCCCTGGCCCTACGGCAGGCCGCAGAACGTCAGGCGGCAGGCTGCGCTCCGGTGTACCTGTACCGTTTTGACTGGGCTACGCCAGTGCTTGACGGAGTCCTTGGCAGCACCCACTGCATTGAGATTCCATTTGTGTTTGACAACGTTCTCCTGCACCGCACATTCACCGGGGGCGGTGAGGATGCCGTAGAGCTCGGGCATCGCGTAAGCCGCGCCTGGAGCAATTTCGCCAAAACCGGAGTCCCTTCGGCCGAAGGGCTTCCGCATTGGGCGCCTTATCCCGCAAACATGACATTCAATATAGAATCAACTATCAACTAACTATTAACCATTTACCAGTATGAGAAATTCAGCAATGAAGTCTCTGGCAATCCTGGCTCTGTCTCTCGCTGCCTTCTGTAGTGCATTCGCACAGAACACAGCCGTCGTAACCGGACGGGTGGTGGACGAGAACGGAGACCCGGCAATTGCAGCCGGCGTGGTGCAGAAAGGCACCACCAACGGTACCACCACGGACATTGACGGCCAGTTCCGCCTGGTTGTCCCCAAGGGCTCCACGGTGGTTTTCATTAACCTGGGCTATCTCCCTCAGGAAAGGGTGGTAAGCCAGGATGTCACTCTTGAAGTGAAGCTTGTCCCCGACACCCAGATGATTGAGGAAACAGTTGTGGTGGGTTACGGTGTGCAGCGCAAATCCGACATCACCGGCGCCATCTCCCAGGTGAAGTCCGAAGACATCCAGAACCGTACCATCACCAGCCCTGAGCAGGCTCTTGGCGGTAAGACGGCCGGTGTCCAGATGTACTCTTCGTCGGCACGCCCGGGCGCAAGCCCCACCATCCGCGTGCGCGGTATTTCCTCCAACGGAAGCTCCGATCCACTGTACGTCGTGGACGGCCGAATCACAAGCAGCATTTCCGGCATCGACCCCAACGACATCGAATCCATGGAGGTTCTCAAGGATGCAGCTTCGGCCGCCATCTACGGCGCCCAGGCAGGTAACGGCGTCATTCTCATCACCACCCGCCGCGGCCGTGGCGACGGCAAGATTACCTACAGCTACCAGCTCTCTTCCCAGAGCCTAGGAAAGATGCCCAAGGTGATGAATGCCGAACAGTATGCCCAGTACTACATTGAAAGGGAGCGTATCACCATTACAGACCTTTACAACAGGTGGGATTTCAAGACCAACACAGACTGGCTGGGATACTCCTATGAGAACTCCCTGATGCACCACCACAACCTCACCTTCCAGGCCGGCAACGACCGCGGAGGCCTCTATGTGTCCGGATCATACCTCTCCAACAACGGTATGTTCAAGGGTGACGCCGACGTCTATGACCGCCTTACTTTCATGGTAAACGGCAACTGGAAGTTCAAGCCCTGGCTGGAAGTCCAGACCAACAACCAGGTGGAATACTATAAGGCCCGCACCGTTTCCGAAGGCTCCGACTACGGCAGCGCCATCGCCGCCGCACTGCAGCTGGATCCTCTGACTCCTCCTACTTATACAGAGGAAAACCTGCCCGCATTCATGCGCGCATACCAGACTGCAGGCCATACCCTTCTTACTGACGAAAACGGCAATTATTACGCCGCCTCCCAGTTCAACCTTTCCGAGAATGTGAACCCCATGGTCATGCGCGACAGCGGTTACTCCATCATGAAGGGTTTCAACATCAACGGCTCCACCGCCCTGAATTTCAAGCCCTGGAAGCCCCTCACCATCACTTCCCGTTTGGGATACCGCCTTTCGGCCGGAGACTCCTACGGTTACAACAATGAGTACTACCTCTCCAGTTTCTCGCACTCAAACTACATGAGCGTGAATGCTTCGGCTTCCAACAGCATGTATTACCAGTGGGAAAACTTTGCCAACTACATGCAGATGTTCGGGAAACACATGGTTACGGCAATGGCGGGTATGTCTTACAGCCAGAACCGTTCCTACAGTGCCAGTTCGGGCATTTCCGGAAGTGAAAACGGCGACGAGATTGACTTCGGCCTCACCCAGAACGACCCTCTGTTCTACTACATCGCCTATGCTACGCCTACCGCAGTGAAAAGTGTGGGCGGCGGCATGGAAAGCTATTCCCGCAAGCTCTCCTACTTTGCCCGTGCAGGCTGGAACTACGCAAACAAATATCACCTTCAGGCCTCGTTCCGCGCCGATGCCGCAGACCTTTCGATTCTCCCGAAACCCATGCGCTGGGGGTACTTCCCTTCAGTTTCGGCCGGCTGGACAATTTCCGAGGAACCCTTCTTCCAGCCTCTGAAGGACGTGATGCATTTTGCAAAAATCCGTGCAAGCTGGGGACAGAACGGTTCCCTGGCTTCCCTCGGCGGATATGCCTATGCCAATGACATCACCTCTACCGGCACCTATCCTACCGGGGCCGTCCTTCCCAGCGGCGCGTTTGAATACATTACCGCTTATGCCCCCAGTTCCACCGGAAACGACGAGCTCAAATGGGAAACCTCCGAGCAGGTAAACGTGGGCTTGGATATGCGTTTCCTCCGTGACCGTCTTTCCCTGAGCTTCGACTGGTTCAACAAGACCACAAAGGACCTCCTGGTAAGCGGCATCACACCCTCCACGGTTGTCGGCGTGGCTGCATCTCCCGTGAATGCGGGCAATGTAAGCAACACGGGTGTGGAACTGGAAATCAAGTGGCAGGATCACATGGGAGATTTCTTCTATTCCGTGAGCGGAAACTTCTCTACCCTGAAAAACCGCGTAACCTACCTGCATCCCACCCTGAGGGACGGCCTTACAGGTGTCGGCATCCGTAACTACGGCACTGTCACACGTTTCGAGATAGGCTATCCTGCATGGCACTTCGAGGGATATGAGTTCGCAGGCATAGACCCTTCCAACGGCGATGCCCTTTTCAACCACTATGAGGATGTGCTGGACGAAAACGGAAAAGTTGTGGGCCAGAACCTGGTTGGTACAACCAACGCTCCCACGGAAGTGGACAAGCGGGACCTTGGTTCCGGTATCCCCACTTACAACTACGGTCTTACCCTTACCGCAGGCTGGAAGGGAATCGATGCCGTGGTGTTCCTCACAGGTGCCGGCGGAAACAAGATTTTCAACGCCCTCAGCAACATCGACTACTCCTCCAACCGTCTCACTTACTTTACTGAAGACCGCTGGACTCCGTCAAATACTGCGGGCACAATGCCGGCCGCAAACGCCACAAACTGGACCGGATTCCTGGTGTCCAGCGGGGCTGTCTTTGACGGTTCATACATGAAGATCAAGCAGATTCAGCTTGGCTATACTCTCCCTCAGAAGTTCACCCGCAAGATTTTTGTGGACGCTCTTCGCCTCTATGTTTCCCTGGACGACTTCTTCACCTTCACCAAGTATCCCGGCTTCGACCCCGAGGTTATCGGCGTGGGAAGCTCCCTTGGCGTGGACAAGGGTAACTATCCCACCTCCAGGAAAGTTGTGTTCGGCGTAAATGTCACATTCTAAGATTGAAGTGCTATGAAACTGAAAAACATACTTATTGCAGCAGCCGCTGTCATTACCCTTTCTTCCTGCAACGACCTCCTGGACATTCCCCGCAAGGGCGTGCTTGACAAGGATGTGTATTATTCCAAGGAGGAGAACCTCCTGTCTTCTTCGGCCGCCATGTACCTGGAGGTCCGCGGCTGGGAGTACAATGTCCAGCTTTGCAAGAACATGCTCACCGACGACTTCTATGCCGGCGGCGCCGCCCGTGGCGACAACGTAGACCTGGAAGCCCTCAACGAGTTCTCCTTCACTTCGGAAGAGAGCTACATAGAGTCCATGTTCACCACTTATTATACCCTTGTTTACAAGGCCAACGTCATCCTTGACAACGTGGATCCTTCTACCAGCGCCACCGCCGCCATGGTTGTGGCCGAAGCCCACACGCTCCGCGCCTGGGCCTACTTCGACCTCATTTCCATGTGGGGCAACCCGCCCGTGGTTGACCATCAGCTCTCTCCTTCGGAGTATTCCGTCCCCAACGGCAGCACCGAGGAACTGTGGAAGATGGTTGAGGACGACCTTACGGCCGCTATTGACTCCGGAGCGCTTCCCCAGAAGTCCGGTCTCAACGACAAGAGCACGTGGCGCGTGACCAAGCAGTTTGCCCAGGCCATCCTTGGCAAGGCCTACCTCTGGCAGGAAAAGTTCGAGGATGCCGCCAAGGTGTTTGATGAAATTGTGGACAGCGGCCTCTACGACCTCTTTGATGCCGATGCCTTTGGCAACATGTTCCTTTCGGCCAACGACATGAACTGCGAGTCAATGTTCGAGAGCGTGCGCGTGAACGACAACGACAATATGGGTGCAAACGTCCAGCTTTTCTACCTCATGACTTCATGGCGTGCTTCCGGCGGAGAGATGACCATCCCCGCAGAGGTATGCTTCAACGCAGGCTGGGGCTTTGTGAATCCCACCAAGGACCTTTATGACGAGTTTGCCGCCGCAGGCGACACCTACCGCCGCTCCGAAACCATGAAGACTTATGACGAGATCAAGGCCATGGGCGTTACCGTGAACACAAACGTCATCAACGCCGGCTACTGGATGTGGAAAAACCGCATTCTCACCGACGAAGCCGTGTACAGCGGCTGGGCAACCTTCCGTGACGTACGCTGGATGCGTTTTGCCGAAGTCCTGCTTTGCGGCGCCGAGGCTCACCTCCGCGGAAATTACCAGGCCGAAAAGGCTGTTACGTACGTCAACCGTGTGCGTTCCCGCGCCAAGCTTTCCGCCCTTGGAAGCGTAAAGCTTGAGGACATCAAGCGCGAAAAGCGCCTTGAGTTTGTAGGCGAAAGCCTCCGTTTCCAGGACCTTCTCCGCTGGGGTGACGCCTATGAGCAGCTCAAGAACAACGGCCTTGAGTATCCGCTCTGCGCTCCCAACGGCACCGTGACCATGAATCCTACCGGAAAGAGTGCGGCCAATGCCGGCTTCAAGCAGGGGAAGCATGAACACCTGCCGTATCCTTACACGGAGACCACCCTTAACAAGAATGTCAAACAAAACCCTGGTTATTGATAGCTTATGAAAAAGATATATTTCATGTCGGCATTAGTGCTGGCCCTGGGACTGGCCGGTTGCACCAACACTGAGCTGGACCCCCTCACCGGGGTGTTCCCTGCGCCCACAGAAACCGCGCTGAGCCAGGATTCAAGTGTTCAGCTCAATGCATACAAGGACGACAACGACCGCCGTATTTTCGAGCTTGAACTCAGTGGCTCCGGCTCCAGCCTCAAGGCCGTTCTGGTGGGTGACAAGTACTTCCTTACCGCCAACCAGTACACCGAATCCCTTGATGCGGTTGCAAAGAAGGGAAACTTCATCCTTGGCAAAACCCTTGTGAACGGAAGTCCGGTGAAGCAGGGTACCATCACCGTGGAACTGCTTTCCCAGACCGAAACCGACTCCGGTTGCGACAATGCCTACACCATTTCCACGGTCCTGTTCCTGGAAGACGGTTCGGCATACAAACTTTCCTGGACCGGAAACCTCTCCTTTGAGAAAGACGCCGTCCTGGCTCCCGAGTTCTTCTATTCAGACACCGTGGCTCAGGACTGCACCCTGGAGGACGGCAGCACCCCTGTAACGGATGTGGAATCCCACACCCTGGTCCTCAATAATCTCAGCGGTGAATTCGCCGCCCAGATCAAGCTCATCCGCACGGTTGGGACCAAGGACCTTGCCGGAACATACACCGTCAAGGAGTATGCCCATGAGGATCTTACCGCCGGTAACGGCTTCGACCTTGGCGCCTTATTCGGCATGGCTCCCGGTTCTTTGGTCATAGGTTCCTATTATCTTTCCGACGGTGCCGTGGTCATCATAGAGCCCGGTGCAACCATCAACGTAACGGATATGGGCGACGGCGTGTATTCCTTCGACGGCGACGGCTTCAGCTTCCTTGCAGCCCCCGAGGGCTATGTCCCCGGAGGCGGAAAAGTCTATGACATGGAAGACACCGTGGCACAGGACTGCACCCTGGAAGACGGCAGCACCCCTGTCACAGATGTTGAGTCACATACCCTTGTCCTGAAGGACGGTGAGGCCACTGTTGCCCAGATAAAGCTTATCCGCAGCCTTGGCGCCACGGACCTCTCCGGCGAATACACCGTGAAGGAGTATGCCCACGAGGACTTCACGGCCGGTAACGGCTTCGACCTTGGCGTATTCTTCGGCATGGAGCCCGGTTCCTATGTCATCGGCACCTACTATGTTGGTGAGGATGGTGGCATTGTGATAGTGGAGCCCGGTGCAACCGTCACTGTCACTAAGCTTGCCGAAGACACCTATAAGTTTGAAGGTGAAGACTTTGCCTTTACTGGTAAGCTCAAGGCTTCCGAGCCCGGTGATGATCCCGGTCCCGGCCCCGGCGACGACCCCCAGCCCGGCGACGGCGAAGTGACTCTTGCCGAATTCCTCAGCCTTACGGATTACGCCGTGTACAGCATGAACATGGTGGGCATCGAGCTTGGTACAGCCGGATTCTCATATCAGCCCGCCGACTGGGTGACCACCTGGACTCCCACCTATAACGTAGACGGCCAGTTCATCAAGCTTGAGCTCTATGCCGAAGGCGGCGTGGTTGCCCCTGGTACCTATGTTCCCAGTGCGGCCAACGGCACCGTGGCAGCCGGTGAGTTCAACCTTGGAGCAGACAACGGTTTCGGTGGCTTCAACGGAACTTCCTGGTTTACGGTTGCCTCCGGTGTTGCCACGGGCGTTGCCGTTACAGACGGCACCGTGACAATCTCTCAGGAGGGCGATGTCTACACAATTGACATCAATACTACGGCTGTAAAGGCCAAGTACACCGGCAAGCTTTCCAAGTAATGAAAAAGCTCTTTTATATCTTTGCGCTGGCACTGGGGGCCGCTGTCCTCAGTGCCTGCAGCAAGGACAGCGGCGGAAATGGCAATTCCGGGACGGTGGATGTTCTTGACCTTCTTTCCAAGGAAGACAAGCTGTACCAGGACCTTACCATTACCAGCAAGGCTATGAGCCGGAAGATGACCTATTCCGTGTGGCTGCCAAATGGTTATGATACAGGCACCAAGTATCCCGTCCTTTACCTTCTTCACGGGTATGAGAGCGGCGACCAGGCCCATCTTGACCGCTGCTGGGTGGAGAAGGGCAATGCCCGCCAGATTGCGCAGGAATACGTCCGCGGTGGCGGTATGCCCATGATTATCGTCATGCCAAACGGCCTCTCATCCTTCTACCAGGGGGCCTACGAGACCTACCTTCACGAGGAACTTATCCCGTACGTGGAGGAATCTTTCGGCGGCAATGGCAAAAGGGCCATCGCAGGCCTTTCAATGGGCGGCTACGGCACGCTGTACAATGCCCTCAAGTACCCTTCAAGCTTTACTTACGCCTACGCAATGTCCCCGGCTGCTAACGCTACTATGAAATCAATGATTGATTCTGAGGCCGACAAGTCCGTCTTTCCCGCCTTCACCATAGAAGTGGGGAACCAGGACACTACCGTAGACAACAACGTGGCAAGGGAGCTGGCCGAATACATGAAGGAGAAAGGCCTCAGCTGCGAATACATCGCCCGTGACGGCATCCATTACTGGGACTTCTGGCAGCAGTGTCTCCCCAAGGCTCTGCAAAAAGTTGGAGAATCTTTTAAATAGCTGTATATTAGTAGTATGAAAAGACTTATATCAATAATTTCGCTCACTGTGGCCGTGGCTGTATGCGCCGGCGCCCAGGAACTCACAAACTTTGCCTTCTGGGGGCAGAAGCCCGTCATTTCCCCCGAAATCCAGAACGACTCCGTGACCTTCCGCCTCAAGGCCGACTACGCCACCGTGGTCAAGCTCAGCGGCTCCTGGATGGAGAATCCCTGGACTGGCACCATTGATATGAAGCGCGGTGAAAACTGCGTGTGGGAGGTAAAGATTCCTCTTCCTTCCCCGGAAATCTACACCTACAATTTTGTGGTGGACGGCGTAGCCGTAAACGACCCCCAGAACGTGCTTGTGCAGCGTGACGGCACCCGTTACCTGCCCATGCTCACCGTTCCCGGCAAGCGTACGGAAAACTACGGTGAAGCCACAAAACACGGCACCGTGAGCCATCCCTGGTATCACAGCGACATCCTTGGCATGGACCGCCGCCTTACGGTGTATACTCCGTACGGCTACGAGTCCAACCCCAAGAAGAAGTATCCCGTCCTTTACCTCCTTCACGGAGCAGGCGGAGACGAGGAAGCCTGGATCTCCATGGGCCGCGCCGCCCAGATCCTTGACAACCTCATTGAGAAGGGACTGGCCGAACCCATGATTGTGGTGATGCCAAACGGCAACGCCAACCAGGCAGCAGCCCGTACGCTGGGCATCCCGGAAAAACCCATGCCCAACCGCTGGGACCGCGATGCTTTTGCAAAGCTCAGCGATGCAGAGCGTGACCTTCTAATGAACGGCTATGTCAGGAGCCTTTGCACGGAGATCGTACCCTTCATAGAGAAGAATTTCCGCGCCATCGCAAAACCCGCTTCCCGCGCCATCGCAGGCCTTTCAATGGGCGGCGGCCATACCATTTCGGCCAGCAACCTGTACCCCGAGATGTTCGACTACATTTGCCCGCTTTCCGCTGCCGGCAGCGCCACTCCGGAGCAGATTGCAGCCCTCAAGAAGGCAGGCGTAAAGCTTTACTTCCTGGCTTGCGGCAACACAGACTTCCTTTTCCAGGGTGCCGAAGAAATGCACGCAAAGCTTAACGAGCAGGGCCTGGAGCATGAGTACTTTGTCTCTGAAGGCGGTCACGTCTGGGCCAACTGGCGCCTGTATCTGAATACTTTTGCACAGAAATTATTCAAGTAGAATGAAAAAACTCATTATCGCAATTTCTGCCCTGTGCATTGGTTTAAGCGCCAGTGCACAGCAGGCCCTTTGGGGCGGTCCCTCCGTGGATTCTCCCGTAATCAATGCCGACGGTACCGTCACTTTCCGTTTCCAGGCCCCCAAGGCCGTGAAGGTGGAGGTTACCGGTGATTTCCTTCCCACCCAGAAGGTGGAGGTGGAATTCGGCGGCAACAAGATGACCTTCGACGCTCCCGGTGTCCGTGAGCTCAAGGAAGGCCAGGGCGGCGTGTGGGAATACACCACGGACTTTCCCGTGGCCCCGGACATGTACAACTACACTTTCCGTGTAGACGGGGTTTCGCAGATTGACCCGCACAACATGTGGGTGAACCGCGATGTCGCTTCCCTTACCAGCGTGCTTCTGGTCCCGGCTCCCGGCGAGCGCAGCGACCTCTTCGCCATCCACAGGGTTCCGCACGGCACGGTGTCAAAAGTGTGGTATAGCAGCCCCACCGCGGGTTTCGACCGCCGTCTTACGGTGTACACCCCTGCAGGTTATGAGACTTCCAAGGCCAAGTATCCCGTGCTGTATGTCCTTCACGGAATCGGCGGTGACGAAGACGCCTGGGTAACCCAGGGCCGCGCCACGCAGATTCTGGACAACCTCATTGCCCGCGGAGAGGCAAAGCCCATGATTGTGGTGTTCACAAACGGTAACATCTCCCAGGAGGCCGCTCCGGGAGAGAATTCCACCGGCTATGTGAATCCCACCATGCAACTGCCCCAGACCATGGAAGGCACCTTCGAGACCGCTTTCCCGGAGATTGTGAAGTTCATCGACAGCCGTTACCGTACGGTGGCCAGAAAGGCCTCGCGCGCCGTCTGCGGACTTTCAATGGGAGGATTCCACACGCTGTACCTGAGTCTGAACTATCCTGAACTCTTCGGTTGGAGCGGCATGTTCAGTGCTGCAATCGGCGTGAATGACACTTCCGTGAGCCCCATCTACCAGGACTTTGACGCTAAGCTGGCAAAATACTACGCAGCCAAGCCGTCCCTCCTTTGGATAGGCTGCGGCAACACCGACTTCCTGTGGCAGGCCAACCTGGACTTCAAGAAAAAACTTGAAGACAATGGCTACAAGTTTACCTTCATGGAAACCGAAGGCGGCCACATTTGGAAAAACTGGCGTATCTACCTCACGGAGTTCGTTCCGCTTCTTTTCAGGTAAAAAAAGGGGCTGTATTCTAAGACTTTTCCAAGGAATACAGCCTCTTCGTGCCCCGGGCGGGAACACTAACTTAATATCATAAACGCTTGATAATTAGAGCGTTCCGCGTTGGTAATTTATTATTCCTGAAACTATCCTGAAACATTTCTGTCAGTTAGTGTCTTTCTAAGTCGGGATTTGGAACATGAAACCAATTGGCTTCTGATATCATGTCCAAATACGTCCTACATGCAAATATACGTATTATTTGCCAAAATATAATGATTTCCTATGGCGTAATAGAGCGACATAGAGCGACATAGAGCGACATGTTTGAGAATTCGACTCGAAAAACCTTTATTAGCGTATTTTTTCATACATTTGTATGTATTTCTATAGAAGAATATGGCGATGAATCGCGTATGGTTTGAAATATTGGTCTTTTTCTTGGCTTTATTTGCCCTGTGCACACCCACTTTTGCACAGGAGATCAATGTTGGCGATTCCATCTATGTCTTTAAGATGAAGGA
This sequence comes from Bacteroidales bacterium, assembly GCA_017458265.1. Taxonomy (GTDB): domain Bacteria; phylum Bacteroidota; class Bacteroidia; order Bacteroidales; family UBA932; genus Cryptobacteroides. The sequence continues at coordinate 18,547 of JAFTFV010000003.1, forward strand.
AGTGTCTGTGGCCACAGCCAAAGCCATCGGCAGAAAAGGCCCGGCCAAGAACTTCAAGCGGCAGCTTGTCGACCTTCCTCTTGAAGGAGAAAGCATCAGCATTCTCGACAAGTACAACGCCACACAGTTCCGTATCGGATACAAGGGCCAGCAATACCTTCTCTCCATCGGCAATCCCCAGGACAAATCATCTACGCCCCGCTACTCGGTTCTATACTTCTTCCATCAGTCCTTCGTGGATTCGCTCCGTCATCACTATTTTGACCAGGAGTTCTACGACTATAACGGCAAAAAGACCACGTTTTTCAGGACAGTGCGTGATGACTACCTGACAATCCAGCAGCTGGAGTGGCGGGCAAAATGGAGTAATGAAATCACGCCATACGCGGCCCATTATAAACCAGGCTCGCTATCCGGTACCGGCGAGTATGTGAATTATTCGCACGTAATAGATGACAGGAATCAAGTCCGGAGTGTGGCGGAGGTTGTTGCTGAGCGCGACAAACGCTGGCCCACCCGCTATGTAGATTCCCTGCGCAACCGGTTTGTCGGTGACACCCTCGTCTTAGGCGTAAACTTGAATGACATCAGGGATTCCATAGACGTTGTGACTCCCGGCCTGAGATACTACAACACCAGTCGCCTCGAGAAGTATCCGAAGTATTCCAAGGTCATTGCCGATAGCATCTATGTCAACATCCTTCCGGCAATGTGGGCTAATTACGTCCAGATGGAATACCGTATGATTATCAGGCCCGTAGGCAAGTATTTCTCTGATGCCGTCACTATCCATATCGACGACATCACTTACCCTCACCTCTTCCTCACCGACGAAGAATACGCCGCATATCTGGAGGAGCAGCGCCGTCTGGAGCAGAAGAGGTTGGAATACATCGCCCTATCGGAGCAGGAATGGCTGGAGCAGCAGCGCGCCCTGAATGAGCGCGAGATGCAGTTCCTGGAAATCTATACCAAGGTCTATGGCGAAGAGACAGGCCTGGACATCTGGTGGGGCCGTATCAAGTTCGGATTCACAGAAGATATGTGTAAGAACGCCTACCGCAACTCCGGCATGTACCGGATTAAGGAGCACGTGAGCACGCCGCTCGGGGACGCCAAGCAGATCCATTTCCTTGAGCGCCAAACCATCCTGTATTTCATTGATGACTGTCTAATTGGCGTTACCATTTACGGCAAAACCACGTGGGATAACGTGTTCTGATATTTGCCTGAATCTTTTTATTCACAATAGTTCAATCATCTGCGATGCCGCAAGCGAAAGACACATATCAGGAGAAACCGTGGTACAAACGCTCTAACAGCTGGGCGTGGATTGTCACGGGTGCCTGCGTCCTGGCCTTCATTATCATCATGGCCATGGACAGTGCAGCAGAGAAGAAAGCCAAGGCCAATCGGCCCAAACCTCGCTCCTACGAAGAGGTATTCACCCCGGAGGAGGCAAAAAGGATGGGTATCGGTGGGCGCATCGATGGCCCCGGAGACTGGAAACCTGACCCGAATGCCGCCAAGAATGTACGTGAATTCATCGAGAAGGGCGGCAATGCAGATCCCGCCGGTGATGCCATTCAAGATGGTGACTACCATGACCTCTTGGACCAGAACGGCGGTCCGGAAGGGTTCTAATAGGAAACGGAGTCTCAGATGAGGCTCCGCTTTATTTTGAACTGGGTTTCCGGCTTCGGCACTTCGACAATGTAGACCGAAATTCTTGATTCACCGGATTGTCGTTCTCGTCAAGATTCAGTGGTGGATTCAGGCTACGAATCAGCTCCTTTTCCATTTCGACTGGTGCAACATTACGCAGGATATGAAAGACTAGGTTCTCTCGTATCCAGGCAGTAAGCGCCTCTTCGTCTGCATCGTTGAATCGAATCTTCCTGTTCACGGGGTTGTTTTTGTCCCGGGGAATGGGTGTGTAGCCAAATAGGCTTCCGAGGGTTCGGCGCAGCGTGGACCGGCCTGCCGTACCATATATGTGGCTCTTCCAAATTCGCTTGTACAGGTCTGTTTTAGAGATTCCAGTATATATGAGCTCCAGCCCTTTGTATTGCTGGGTAACGAGTTCAAAGCCCAGCGTCGGCAATGCTTTGATGTCCCTGATGGTCACAAGGTAATTGCCCGGCGCCTTGGGGATTTCCTCTTTGGTACCAGTAGCAGGATTGAATTCTATGAAGTCGTTGAGATTCATTTCAATTTACGCTCTTTTAAGTGCATCAAGAATCTTCCTCTCCAGCTCATCCGGCAGGCCCTTTGTTTGCGGCTCTTCATCGGCCGGAGAAATGACACCCAGGAGGATGCCGAGCTGCCATTGCTGGTTTCGCTCAAGGCCGCCAAAGAGGGCTTCGTCGGTGGCGGTGGTCCAGGTGGGCGGATTGTTGCGGTGGGCGTATCGGCAGACATCCAGGACGGACTGGGCGAAGGACCGGACACTTTCCTCTGTGCCGGGGATATGCATGATGATCTTCCAGAAGGACAGCGGCAGGAAGACATTCGGCAGATAGGCCGCATTCAGGAACATCGGCGCAATCTCTTCGGGCTGATAGCCGGCAATGCCGCAGCCGATGGCAGTGACGAAGAATTTCAGTTCCTTATGCTGCTTGGCAAAGGAGGTGAAGCGCTGGACGGCCGGAGCAAGATTCTCCAGGCCTTCCATAGTCGGTATGGCGTAGGACTTTCCCTGTAGGCCTTCACCGATGCCCCAGACGGCTCCATACTTCTCCTTGGCCACTCTGGCAGCGCCACCCATGTGGGCGCCCTGGAAATTGCTGCCAAAGACGAAGATTTCCCTATCGGCCAGGACATTGACCTGCGACGGAGTTACGTTTGTGGGTAGCATACCGGTATTGCCTCCACGGCACCAGTGAAGTTCTTCTTCGGTATAGACGTTCTGCTGCATGATATGGCTTTGTGATAGGGTTCTACAAAGATACGAAAAAAATAGCCCCCGTCACTACTACGGACACTGACGGGGCCTTCTCAGGAATGCGGAGTGACACTGCTAGTCCGCAAAGCTATGTGGTGTCGGCTACTTTTTACCGGACTGGTTGACTTCGGCCAGGAGGGATTCAAAGTAGATCTCGTCGGCGTATTCCAGTATACTGGGGTCAGGGACTTTTTTCTCTTTGGGAGTTTCATCCAACTCTTTACGGTAGCGTTCGGCGTTGAAGTAAGGAGCCAAGGTGTATGTGAGATGGTAGCCGGGGATAACCTCCTTGATATCCTTTTTGAGGACGTATCCGGGGTCGCAGTTGAGGTCATTGGATCGCTTGCTCCAGTTCACGGCCAGATCTTTGGTCCAGGCGCTGCGGTCTTCCCATATGTCGGCCAGCAGGAGGATGTATGCGTCAAAGTCGAAAAGGTTTATGCCTTTGAACTGACCGTCGCCCACGTAGATTTCCTTCCGGATTGTGTACAGGCGCCATATATCGTCATCAAGGCTCTTGAACTGAGTGGGCCGGGAGAAGCGCTTGGCTTCGATGAAGATGATGCGTTTGCGGTCGTAATCGATAATGAAGCCGTCGATATGAGCCAGCTGCGGCTTGAGGTGGCCGCCCAAGAACGGGACCGGGAGTTCCATCCATGTTATGATGTTCTTGCCGGTGGCTTTGTATGCTTCCATAAAAGTGCGCACCTGGTTTGTCTCGTGGATGGTTTTGCGGTCGGCCGTCCAGGGCTGGAATCCTTGGGCGTTGAGGGCTTTATCGTAGGCCTGGCAATAGGCGTCGAAGACTTGTGCTATGAATTCTTCCATCAGCGTTTGGGTTTAAGGACATCTTCCGGGTTGCGGTAGATAATCGGTTTGCGGAACTGGGCGCCGCAGCCGGTGCATTGGTATTCGGGCATATCGGCAAAGATGATGCAGCCGCCGAGAATGATTTCTCCACGTTCGGCCTTCTCGAAGGCTTCGCTGCTGGGCTCTCCGTAGAGGATGGGAACGACTTTGCCGCCGCAGCAGGGGCACTTGCGGGGCTTACGGTCAACCAGGTAGATGTTGTTGGTGTCTTTTTCCATTGTATTGTGGTTTACAAAGTTACAAAAAAAGGAAGAGAGCAGGCAGACCTTCATTAAAGTGGTAACCTTGCCACGCAGGACCGGCATCCTACTGCAAGGAGACCTGCCTGTTATACGTGTCGGCGCAACTCTTCCGTGCTGGGTGGTCATACTGGGACCGATAATAGCCGAATCCCACCGCTTGCCCAGCTTGTGTCGGGTGGTCGTACGGAGTCATCGGCGTTCTCTGGAATCGTTTCGAAAGCGATTCTTCCCCTTTGGCGCAAGGCGGCTCGATAGATCAGAGACGGGTACGGCTCCCCGCAAACCCGGCGATTCGGCATTAAAGTGTCCCTGCAACGGGAAGTGCACATGCCGAATTGTTGCCGGACGACTCCTCCGATGGTCTTTCGAGCAGCGGACACTTGAGCCCGGTCCGGCGAGCGCGAATATGGCCCCTTTTTCCGTGAGAATCAAATCCGTGCAAGGCTTGTATGGGGCGGTTTGGCGAAAAAAGCGTATCTTTGTACTGCAGCAAGCATTTTATGACTCAATACTCTCCTTATATGGCTCCTGATGAGGTCCATTATGTGCCGGTGAGCGTGATGCCGTGGCCGGTGTGTAACAATGACGTGTGGCTGGTTGCGAGCGTTATGGTGAAGGACTGCCTGGAACTGACGAACGACCTGATTCCGTCGTTTGCGATGAAGGGATACCAGCTGCGGAGTTTCCCGCTCCTGCTGGGCCAGCTGACCGCAAAGGAACTCAAGTATAACTTCCCTGGCCAGAAGTTGGGCATCGGCGACCTTAACGAGATTGAGTTCCGGAAAGCCTTGACTAATGCCCTGGGACTGGAGATGAATCCTGCGGCCGGGTATTTCATCAGGAAGCATCCGGCAGAGGAAGGATTTCTGGTGATGGCAATTCAGGAATCGACGCATCAGAAGTTCCTGTTTGCGGCGAGCAAATACCTCCGTCAGATTCCGGAGAATGTAGAGACTACCGGCCTCCGTTTCTCCAAGGTTAATCGTGATGACATTCATCTGGACATGCTGCACGATTCGGCGGCAGAGGTGCATCCGTATGGAGCAGATCCTGAACTTGCGAAGCTGGCCAGCGACGTGGAAGCAAAGATTGCCGAGCTGGTGATGCAGGACTTCCCGGTTGAAGTAATTGTAAATAGTAAAGTAAAATTCCCCCACGATTCTATTTGAAAAAGGGACCACTGGAAAGCATTGTAGATTTGCGTAAGTAAATCTCTAAACAATGATTTCTATGGACCTTAAACAACAGATTCTTCACTACTACCGTGTAG
>JAFTFV010000031.1 GCA_017458265.1 Bacteroidales bacterium
CCTGAATCTGTAATTCGAGTGTCATGATATCTCTGTTTGTAGTTTCATTCGTCATAGTCCCTTGCCTCTTATCGCAAGGCAAACACAAATTTAATCATTTTATTTGATTCATGCACCCCCAACGCCCTTTTACCCCGCCCCCGAACCCGGCGAATCTGATACTCCATTTATTGCCGGTCAGGGCCGGTGTCGATATCCGAATCGGCGTAAACGGGGAACGCTGCGTGAAATGTAACAATTTGTTAGACAGTGAATTATGTAAAAGGCTTTCCTCCAAAACGGGGAAAGCCTTTTGGCTTATCGGCTGATATTTAGTCACTTGCATTTCACGCTCACTGTCCTGTCCTGAAACTGTTTACTGTGCTTCAGAGGCGTTGGTCCAATTGGCAAGGAACGTTGCTCCGGCAACGATGAGGGCGGTTCCGAGCCCCGGATAGAACGATGCGAAGAACTCGTTGGGGACGCCGGGAATGAACTTGAGCGAGATGCCAAGGCTCATGATTATTTGTTGGCCTATTGTGTGAGTCCTGCGATGATTGCGGCGATGGTTTCCTCGTATCCGCTGTCGGTGAGGTAGGTCTTCTTGGGGTTCATCTCGAGGGCTGGAAGGCATTTAGTGGGTGAAATATAGGTAAAGGCCGGCACTTTCCAGGACGGGAGCAGCTTTTGAGGATGTTATCCGTACGCGAATGCGGTCTGCTGAAATCTCCGGGATGCGTAGTATCCTTTTGTACCCTATGGTGGTGCCTTTTGCTATGGACTGCCAACCACCCTCATCATCCGGTATCTCCACCACGAAAGAGCGGACCCGCTGGCCAAGGGGAATGTATTCCTGAAGCTGGATGAGATTGAATCGGCGCTGCTGCGGGAGCTCGAGCACAAAGGACGCGCAGGTGTCCTTCCGGGCGGCAGCCCAGTAGCGTTCATAGCGCTTTTCAAGGAGGTTCCTGCCACGGTGGCGGATGCCGAATGACGAAGATGTCCTGACCCTTGCGCCTTCGGCAAGATTGTTTCCGAACACCCCGTCAAGTCGCTCCCTGAACTCCATTAGCCTAAGTGAATCCACGGGATGAATCCTTCCGGAGGTGTCCGGAGGAACGTTCAGAAGCAGAAGAGCATTGCGTCCTGCGCTATTGAGGTATATATCCATGAGTTCGTCCACGCTCTTTACGCGCTCGTTCTCGCTTTCCCTCCAGAACCAGCCCGGACGGATGGAGACGTCGGCTTCGGCAGGAATCCAGTACCTTCCGTCCTCATTTCCTTGCATGAGACTCTCGGTGGGCGGAGCACCGGCTCCCGGCGAGAAGCCATCGGCATCAAGTGTACTCCAGGATGTCTCGCCGGCCATGCCGTTTTCGTTCCCAACCCATCGGCAGCCGGGGCCCGTGTCACTGAAAAGGACAGCCCCTGGATTTAACTCGAGGATGCTCCGGTGGAAAAGCGGCCAGTCGTACTCCTGCCTTTTCCCATTCGGGCCTTCGCCGCATGCGCCGTCGAACCACTGCTCGAAAATCTCCCCATATCGACCGTCATGGACGCTTCTGAGGGTCTTGGCATACTTCTCGTTATAGCAGGGTGTACCATATGACGGGTCGTTCCTGTCCCAGGGGGAAATGTAAACTCCCATCTTGAGGCCGTACTCGCGGCAGGCCTCAGAGAGCTCCCGGATGACATCTCCCTGCCCGCCGCGCCAGGCGCTTTCCCTTACGGTGTGCTCGCTCTCCGGATTAGGCCACAGGCAGAACCCGTCATGGTGCTTTGCAGTCAGGATGATGCCTTTGAAACCCGCAGCCCTGGCGATGGCGGCCCACTGCCGGCAGTCAAGGGCGCTGGGATTGAAAAGGCTTTCAGGCTCACTTCCGAGTCCCCATTCCAGACCGCTGAAAGTGTTTGGGCCGAAATGGACGAAAAGATTCATTTCCATCTTCTGCCACTCCAACTGGGACTTTGTGGGTACGGGGCCGTAGGGCAGGGGAGACTGACTGCAGGAAGCTGCAATGACAGCCGCCAGCAAAAGGTATAGGGCTCGGTTATTCATATGACACTCTGTGCACGGAAAAGTACAGCTCGGCCGCAATCAGGAGCACAACCAGCCCCGGATTTCAGACTATGTCGTTGATGGTGTGAACTATAGAGTCCATGCTATTTTTTCATGATTCGCCTCGAAGATGATATCGCCCCGACAGGGCAGACGAGGCGGCAAAGGTGGCAGCCCACGCACTTGGGGCCGATAAGCTGAGGCCTGCGCGTCTCTTCGTTGAAGACAAGTGCCTGGTGGCCGCCGTCGGCACAGGAGATGGTGCATCGGCCGCAGCCTATGCAGCGGGTGGAGTCGAACTTTGGATAGACGATGGTGTCGCGGTCCAGGTCGGACGGAAGGCGGAACAAGGGCAGGAGTTCCCCCACAAGGTCCGAAACCTTGTCTATGCCCCTGTCTGCCATGTAGGTCTGAAGTCCGGAAATCATGTCTTCCACTATCCTGTAGCCGTATTGCATTACGGCGGTGCATACCTGAACGTTCCGGCAACCCAGCTGAATGAATTCCAGGGCGTCGCGCCAAGTCTCTATACCGCCCACGCCGCTGTACTGGATATTTTTCATCATGGGGTTCATCACCATGGCCAGGATATGGCGCAGGGCGATGGGCTTTACCGCCCTTCCGGAATAGCCGGATCCAGTCTGGCAGCCGCCCACGGCCGATCCTTCTCCCATCGTGACGCTCTTGATGGTATTGATGGCCGATATGGCATCGGCCCCGGCGAAGTATGCGCCCATGGCGGGTTGCGAGATATGGGCGATATTGGGCGTCATCTTGGGGATGACGGGTATGCTCACGCTGCGTTTGACGTATGCCGTGAAGAAGGTAACCAGTTCGGGATCCTGGCCTACGTCACTGCCCATGCCGGCCTGGCGCATCTGCGGGCAGGAAAAATTAAGTTCGACGGCGTCGCAGCCGGCCGCCTCGGCCATTTTGGCGAGCAGCGTCCAGTCGTCTTCCTTTTCTCCCATTATGGAGGCTATGACTATCTTGGAAGGGTAGTTCTGCTTCAGGCGCCTCAGGATGTCGAAATCCACGTCTACCGGGTTCTCGCTCAGCTGTTCCATGTTTCGGAAACCGTAGAAGTCGCCCTTTTTGCCATCGGCATAGACGGCGTCGAAACGGGGAGACACCTCCCTTATGTCCTGCAGGCAGATGGTCTTGTAGAATACTCCGGCCCAACCGGCGTCGAAGGCCCTTGCCACCATCTCATAGTTGGTGCATACGGCCGATGATGCCAGGAAGAAGGGATTCTCGCACCGGATGCCGCAGAAGTCAATCGCAAGGCTTGGCAGCGGCCGCGGCGAAACTTCGGGAAGCTCTTTAAGCATTTCCCGGATCCGGATAGGGTGGTCATAATGGATGCAGGCCTTCTCTGCCGAGGCCAGATCCTCGTCAGTGCAGTCTTTCACCCATTGACGGGCATTGGCCCTGTTGTCAAAACGGATTGCCCGTATGGCCCTTGCCGGGTCTCCTTTCTTACAGGCTTTGGTACAGGGGGCATCGGCGCAGAGCAGGCAGCGATGGGCTTCTTCCAGGATATTCATAACGGTGGGTGTTTTGTTATTCTGCGGCTTCGTAACCGAAATAGTAGCCCTTCTTGGCGGAAGGAACGCCATACTTCATCCAGGCGGGTTCCGGTTCGCCTTTGAGGTAGTAGTCGAAGAACTGCTGCAGGCGGATGGAAAGGTCCTTGCGGTTGCGGCGTTCACGCAGGTTATGCGCTTCGTCGTTGTATTCCAGAAGCCACGCGGGCTTTCCGAGTCTTCGGAGTCCCATGAACATTTCAATGCCCTGGTACCACGGAACGGCGCCGTCGGCATCGTTGTGCATGATGAGAACCGGTGTGGTTACATTCGGGAGCTTGAAAAGGGGAGAGTTCTCCATGTACAGCTCGATGCCGTCCCAAAGGCTCCTGCCGATACGGCTCTGACCCATCTCGTACTGCCCTTCACGGCTGCTTCCGGACTCCCAGCGTATTCCGCCGTATGCCGATGTCATGTTGGATACCGGTGCACCGGCGCCGGCCGCCTTGAACATGCCGGTGCGGGTGATGAGGTATGCTACCTGATATCCGCCCCAGCTCTGGCCCTGGATGGCCATGTTGTCTGCGTCGATCCACGGGAACTGCTTCAGGGACTGGGCACCGCTCACGATGCAGTTGTAGGCGCTTTCACCGGGAAGTCCGGGAGTGTAGACTATGTCCGGTACAAACACCACGTAACCTCTTGAAACGAAGAACGGTATGTTGATGATAGACCACATGGGCTGAACCTGGTAGTGGGAGTACAGGTTCTCAGAGTCCTTCTCATAGAAGTAAACTATTACGGGATACTTCTTTGCAGGGTCCAGGTTCTCAGGCTTGTAAAGCAGGCCTTCAAGCTTTTTCCCGTCAAAAGCATTCCATTTGTAGAGCTCCACTGTACCCCAGTTGTAGTCTGCTATCTGGGGATTTATTGCACTCAGTTTCTCTTCCTTCTTTCCGGGAGCGGAAACGTAGTAGAGGTCCATGGGATCGCGGAAATTGCCCTTGTTCCAAATGAGGGCCTTGCCATTCTCTGAAACGCGGAGGCCACTCCATGTATATCCTCCGAAGGCTATGGTCTTGAAGGATTTGGCAGGCTTTGCAAGGTTCAGCGTTGCCAGTCCGTTTTCCTTGCTTTCATGGTCGAAGACGCTGAGCCATATGGTTTCATCGGCAGGAAGGAAGGGATCCAGCTCGTCGCTGCGGGTGCGTATGTATCTGTAGGTAATGCCTTTTTCCCTGCCGGAAGTGAGGCGCTGCGCCTTTGTCCCGTCCAGGGAAACCTTCCATATATCGTATTTGTCATAGATGAGGATGCAGCCGTCGGCGGTCCATTCGGCACTGCCGTAGCTTCCCGGGAGTGCGGGATGGTCGTCGTCCTCGTCCCAGAAAACGGTGTCGATGCCCGATGTGAGGGATACCGCATCCCCGCCTGCCGTACCCACGCAGAACCATTCGCGGCGGTCAAGATCCCACCAGATTGCTTTGGTACCGTCCGGAGAGAGCCTTATGCCCTCAATCTTTCCGGTCACAATGGGTGTGGCGGCGCCGGTTGAAAGGCTCACGGCCTCAACTTTTGCGGCTCCCTGGCTGTCCCACTGGGTGGCTATCACGTCTACCGGAGTCATGCGAAGGACGATGTCGGTATCTTCCCACCTGGTGGAATAAACCCTGCCGATATGGTCCTTCGCCGCCGGAATCAGCTTCCCGAGAGAAACCATGGCCTTTACGGGCGAAAAAATCCTGTCTCCGGAAATCTTCTGCGTTGGCGGAGTGAAAGGTGCGTCCCAGTTCCATATATCCAGCCCCGGAGTCTCGAAAGGAACCAGCGTAGTGTCCTTGGGAGGAACGAATTCGTTCACCTGGGTGTAGATGCGCTCTCCGTCATGGCTGAAGTGAACGGAGCACTTCTCGGTGATGCCCCATTCGCCGGTGCCGGACTCCACAAGGGTGGTGGGCTTCATGCCGTCAAGCGTGACCAGCTTCAGGGCCGGGTGCTTGCTGCCGGTGCTCAGCGTATCGGCAGCTTCCAGGTAAAGGGCCTTGGTTCCGGCCTCGTCAAAGACGGGAGTCCCGTGCCAGGCAGTGGTGTCGGTAAAGAAGTGCTCCTCTCTCCTGTCGATGTCGAAAAACCCCGCCACAGACTTCTTTGCGGCCGTTTTGCGCACTGCTGACAGCCACTTTCCGTCCTTGGTGACGTTATATGAGTCGATGTTCCTGAGGGTATCCAGGGAGCCGTCGGCAAAATGGAGGACGGCCAGGGTGGAGCCCATGTCCTTTTTCTTCCTGTCGGCCTTGAGGACGAAGGTGGTGTCGGTGGTCTCGAAGGCGACGGCGTCAAGGGCGTGCCGGCCCGTCTTGAAGGATTTCACCGACGAGAATTTGAGCATCGTCCCGTCCTTGAGGTTCACCACAAAGAGCGAATCCTTGGGGAGGTCGTTTCCTTTCTTCCCTGCGATTTTGGCTTTTCTGGTCTTCTGGAATTCGGGTTTCACCAGGCATACAAGGCGGGAGTCATCGTCCAGGACAACGGGCCTGTAGCCGCGCGGGATGGTGATTTCGCGGCCCTTTTTGCCCATGGTCCGAACGGTGAGATATCCGTCGCCTTCCTGTTTCTGGACCACGAAGGCCACAACATTGCCCGAAGGTGAAATCAAAGTCTGCCCCACGCTCTCCCAGCTGTCATATACGCTGTGGTCCAGGGGCTTTTTCTGTGCAGATGCCGATATGGCAGACACCGCTGCCAGAAGGCCAAAGAGAAAAGCTCGTTTCAAAGTATGGAAAGTATTAGATTTTCAATGAGATAGGTAAGGAATACCAGAAGGACGGCTGCGCTCCAGTTGAGGCCCAGCACTATAACTGCGGCAACTATGAGGACGGCGATGCAAAGGAAGACTGTGCGCTTCCCGTCCAGGAGCTTCTTCCCCTTTGCAATCTTCATCCCGAACATTGGCACCCTGCTCACGGTCATAAGGCCTAGGCATACAGCCACAAGGGGCATGAACCAGACTGTATGGGCAAGCCCGTCCAGCCAGCTTCCAGGAGTCACCGTCACAAGGTATGCCAGCGACCCTGCAATCATTGCCGATGCCGGAGTGGGCATTCCCTTGAAATTCTCGCTCTGGTCCGGGTCGATGTTGAATTTAGCAAGCCTGAGGGCCGACATTACCGCCAGGAACAGTGGCAGATACCTCCAGGCTGCCGTAGTTCCCATGCACTGGGAAAGCATCAGGGAGGGAAGTACGCCGAAACTCACAACATCGGCGAGGGAGTCAAGCTCCTTGCCCATGGGCGAGTATGCGTGGAGCAGCCTTGCTGCAAGACCGTCACAGAAGTCTGCGACGGCAGCGGCCAGCATCATGATGAAGGCCGTGTCCGGACGGCCCTCAAGCGTGAAAATAACTCCCATGCATCCCGCAAGGAGATTCATGGAAGTTATTGTGTTGGGGATGTGTTTCCTGATACCCATTACAGGCCCAGTTTCTTCTTGATGTTAGCGGGGATGGCCTTCTTGTTCACAACAATGTTGAGGGTCTTTCCCTTGACGAAATTCTCGCTCATGTACCAGATGCCCTTGTATGCGCCGGTCTCTCCCCATGAGTTCTTGATGAGGTAGTACTTGGTGCCGTTCTGGTCCTTTGCAATGCCGTAGAGGTGCATGCCGTGGTCGTCGGTGGAGGTCTTTTCGTCAAACATCTGCTGACGGATTTCCTGGGTGACATCGAGCTCTTTCACGGTTGTCTTCTCCTGGGGCTTTTCCTCTGCCTTGCCAACCCAGCGCTCCTGGTCAGAACCGGAAGTCGCCTTGGCTTCAGTGTCGATGAGGATTGCAAGACCGTCACGGGTGAAGCCGGGTTCGGAGACGTCGCCGCCCCACGCTACGGTATATCCGTTGTTCACTGCATAGTCGATGATGGCCATGAATTCGTCGAGGGGAACGTTCCATGAAGGGGTGCAGCGCCAGTTGTCTTCCACCTCCATCGCGAAAGCGGTGTAGAAGGGATGATGAGTGTAGGAAGTGAGGCCAACATAGTCATCTGTATTGAGTTTGAAGGAGTTGACGTAGCTTTCCGGGGTGTAGGAGATACCGTTCACGGTGAACCTTTCGGGAATTTCGCCCATGTAGGCGTCCAGGATGCCGTCAAGGCCCTTGGGCCAGACGGAGGTGAGCTTGCGGTTGGGGTTCTTGACCACTGCGTCAACATAGCCCTTGAGGACAGCGTCGAGTTCTCCCTGGACGGGAAGGTCGTAGCCATACTGGAGACCTGAATATGCCTTCTGGTCTACCAGGCCGTAGTCGCGTGCAACTTCGAGGACGTCGCCGAAGTCGCTGCCGGCGGCGAAGTTCATCTTGCCGTTGAGGCGGACATATTTGATGGCGCGGTCGTGATAGGCCTTCCTTACCACGTACATTTCAGAGAAATCAGGGAACAGGGTGGTGTCCTTGATGTTCTTGTTCTTTATTGCTTCTGACTCCAGGAAGGACAGCGCAGAGAAGCACCAGCAGGTGCCGCTGCGATACTGATTCTTCACGGGGGTAATGGGGTTTTCCTTTACCGTGGTGAACTCATAGTCCTTGGTGCTCACGGCTGCGGGTCTGGACTGTGCCGCTACTGCGCCGGAAACCAGCAATGCGGCAAAAATGCAGATACTCTTGAAACTCTTCATTTCTATTAGGTTTGGTTATGTCTACAAATGTAATGAGAATATCTAAATTTTGCAACATAAGGGAAATTCCTTATTTTTGTACTTTCGAAGGCGATATGAGAAAACTCTTCCTAATACTTATGGCTTCGGCAGCCATCTTCACTGCGTGCAAGCCAAAGACGTTCCAGCCGCGTCCGACAATCCCTCTCGTAGAGGCCGTCGTGTCTGACACAACAGGCCTTTCGGCACTGGTTGCAATGGCAGGAAACAGCGGGGCTGAAGGTTCTGTGGCCATAGTCGGCGAACCGCGTGAAGGCATCGCCCTTGCCCGCCTTTTCCAGTACACGGACGTCAAGGACAACATCGACGGACGCAGCGTCAGGGACTCCCTTCCGGACTTTGCCGGAGAGCGCCTGGACATCATCCTTGACGCCTGGAATTCCCCTTACAGGCATTTCCAGGACACGGACAGCCTCAGGGAGGCAGCGGTTCTGGGCGCACTTGCCGCCTGGGACAGCACCTGCCTCAGGAATACGTCGGACCCGGGCGTCAAGCTTCTGAAGCCGCGCGCCAAGATTATAGTTTTCTCATCTCCGCTCAGTTCCCGCTACGGCCTTTTCGACGTGGATACGCTCCAGCAGCTCTGCGGGGGCCGATGCAAGGTTTTCAGCCCTGTCACAAGCACGCTTGAGGCGGCCGTTGGCATGGGTGCGGGGAACATCGCCGTATGGGCCACCCGGGATGTACGCGAATCCGGCGCATACGAAGCCGCTTTCGAAGCGATGGGCGCCTCAGGAAACGTCATCACCGTCACTCCGGAATCGGCCCTGGACATAAGGACATCGCTCCGGAGCCTTTTCCGCCAGTATCTGGCATCAGGCAGACCGATGGATGCACTCATCCTCACAGACTACTCCATCGACACGAAACCCCTCCTTTCCGAAATCGCCCTGATCCGGGGTGAGGGAACGGAGGAGGATCTCGCCTTCAGCAGGATGCTTTCGGACGGATTCACCATCATCGAGCCCGGTCCTGTCCTTGCCGATGCGGTCTTTTCATACATGAGAAAGGAGAATCTTTTCACTCACAATATCGCCCGTCCCGCTGTCCGTTATTACGAGACGGCAGAATCGTCAGGCGGCGAACAGGTTATAGTTGAAGCAGGAGCATATTACGTGCAGCAGGCATATGTACAGGATTTCAATTAGTCCCGAGGAGATTGGAGCGCTTCCCCTTGCCGCGTTTGGCGGGGAAATCGTGGTTGTGGATGCGCCCGGCGAAGTTTTTGCCGATGCAATCCGCTACCTCCGCCGTCAGAAGGTGATAGGTTTCGACACCGAAACCCGTCCCACCTTCTCTCCGGACCAGCACTCCAACGGAACCGCCCTCCTGCAGCTCTCCGGGGCCGAAAGGGCCTTCCTCTTCAGGCTTCAGAAAATCGGCATGCCCAAGTCCCTGTGCGCAATCCTTGCCAATCCTTCCATCCTCAAGGTGGGCGCCGCCACTGCCGATGACATCCGCGGCCTCCAGAAAATCTCCGATTTCCAGGCCCGCGGCTTCCTTGACCTTCAGTCCAAGGTATGGGAGTACGGCATCCGTGACAAGAGCGTCAAGAAAATGGCCGCCATCATACTTGGCGTAAAGATATCCAAGGCCCAGCAGCTTTCCAACTGGGAGGCCGAAAAGCTCTCCGAATCCCAGCAGCGCTATGCCGCCACCGACGCCTGGGTCTGCCGCGAAATGTACCGCAAACTCTCAGGCAGTCCCAAGAACCCCCTCACTCCTGAACAACTACATCCCGAAATAAATGGATAAAATATACCTCCGTCCAAAACGTGAAGAATCAGTCCTCCGCTATCATCCCTGGGTGTTTTCAGGGGCGATAGCACAGATAGTCGGCAGCCCTGCCGAGGGCGACCTCGTGAACGTGTATTCATCGGCAGGAGACTATCTTGCCTGCGGCCATTACCAGAAGGGCTCGATAGCAGTTCGCATCCTGAGCTTCGATTACGACCCAATGCAGCCCGATTTCTGGAAGGTCATGCTCTCCAGGGCCCTGCAGGCGCGTGTGGCGTTCGGCCTTGACGGCTCATCGGCAACCACATGCTACCGCCTGGTGCACGGAGAGGGTGACGGCCTTCCCGGTCTCATCATCGACTGGTATGACGGCGTCTGCGTCCTTCAGGCGCATTCCGTGGGCATGTTCAGGGCCAAGGGTGCAATCTGCGAGGCACTTCAGCAGGTGTACGGAGAGCGCCTCAAGGCCGTTTACGACAAGAGTTCCGGTACGGCTCCCTTCAAGGCCGGCCTCGAACTTGTGGACGGCTATCTGTACAAGGCTCCAGGCTACGACTCGGACGAAATCACCGTCCTCGAAAACGGCAACAAATTCATCGTCAACTGGACTGAAGGCCAGAAAACGGGCTTCTTCCTTGACCAGAGGGAGAACAGGGCCCGCGTGGGCGCTCTTGCCAATGGCCGCAAGGTATTGAACCTTTTCTGCTATACCGGCGGCTTCTCCATCTACGCACTTGCAGGCGGCGCCGCCTCGGTCACTTCAGTGGACAGTTCCCGCCGCGCAATGGATATGGTAGAACGTAATGTGGCACTCGGCGGCTTTGAACCTTCGCTTCACACTTCCGTGTGCGGAGATGCCATCGACTACCTGAAAAGCGTACCGGAAGGGGAGTATGACCTTATCATCGTAGACCCGCCTGCATTTGCAAAGCACCGCGGAGCATTGTCCAATGCCCTCAGGGCATACCAGCGCCTCAATGCAGCCGCTATTGCACGCGTCGCCCCGGGCGGTTTCGTGTTCTGCTTCAGCTGTTCGCAGGTGGTTGACAAGGAAGCGTTTGCGCTGGCTGTTTTCTCCGCCGCCGCCGAATCCGGCCGCAGCGTCCGTATTCTGGACCGCCTGAACCAGGGCCCCGACCACCCCGTAAACATCTACCATCCCGAAGGCGAATACCTCAAGGGACTCCTCCTCTATGTCGAATAACGAGGCATATATGTTTCCGACTTCCGTGAAGGAAGTTGAGGCGCTGGGGTGGGATTATATCGACATAATCCTGTTCAGCGGGGATGCGTTCATTGACCATCCGTCGTTCGGGACGGCGGTCATTGCAAGATGGCTCCAGAAATATGGTTACAGGGTGGCGGTGGTGCCGCAGCCCAACTGGCGGGACGATCTCCGTGATTTCCGCAAGCTGGGCCGCCCCAGGCTGTATTTTGGCCTGAATGCGGGCGCCATGGACTCCATGGTGAACCACTATACAGCCTCAAAGCGCCTGCGCCATGACGATGCCTACACCCCGGAAGGAAAGGCCGGTGCAAGACCGGACTATGCCGTCACCGTCTATACCAAAATACTGAAGGAACTCTTCCCGGATGTCCCGGTGATTATCGGCGGAATCGAAGCCTCCCTTCGCCGCCTCACGCATTACGACTACTGGAAAGACTGCCTCATGCCCTCTGTCCTCGTGACCTCCGGGGCCGATTATCTCTGCTACGGCATGGGCGAACGCCCCATGCTGGAACTGACCCGCGGCATCGAAAAGGGCTGGAACATGCACCGCATGCGCCAGATTCCCCAGATTGCCTTCTTTGTGAAAGGGAAGGCTCCTGAAACGTCAGAGGGCGTGTTACAGCTTCATTCATTCGAAGAGTGCCAGAAGTCCAAGCGGGCATTTGCAGAGAATTTCCACTGGATTGAGACGCATGCGAACATGGCTCATCCGGATACGATAATTGAGCCTGTGGGAGATGGTTACGTCCAGATCAATCCGCCTTTTCCCACGGCTACCACGGAGGAGATGGACTCCTTCTGGGACCTGCCGTTCACAAAGCTGCCGCATCCCCGTTACAAGGGGAAGAGGATTCCTGCCTACGATATGATAAAGTTCAGCGTGAACACGCACAGGGGCTGTTTCGGTGGATGTAATTTCTGCACCATAGCGGCGCATCAGGGAAAGTTCATATCGTCCAGGAGCGAAAAATCCATACTCAAGGAGGTAAGGGAACTGAACAATCTTCCTGATTTTGCAGGAAACATTTCCGACGTGGGCGCTCCTACGGCAAACATGTACGGCATGCACGGGAAGAATACGGACCTTTGCGACAAGTGCAAGCGCCGCAGCTGCCTGTTCCCCAAGCGCTGCCCCAACCTTGACTGCGACCACACCCGCCTCATGGAACTCTACCGGAAGATAGACTCCACAAAGGGCATCCGGCACAGCTATATCGGCAGCGGAATCCGTTATGACCTCTTCCTCACGGAGGACGGCTTCGTGGACGAGAGCTCCAAGCCTTACCTCAGGACACTTGTCCTGGACCACACTTCGGGCCGATTGAAGGTTGCCCCCGAGCATACCGAAGACCATGTCCTCCAGAAAATGGCGAAGCCCAGTTTCCGCCTCTTCTGCCGCCTGCGCACGGAGTTCGACAAAATCAACCGCGAGGCCGGCACCCACGTGGGTCTGGTACCTTATTTCATATCATCGCACCCCGGCTGCACCCAGAAGGACATGGAAGCCCTTGCGTCTAACCCCGCCCTCAAGGGAATCTGGATGGATCAGGTGCAGGATTTCACCCCCACACCCATGACTACTTCGTCAGTCATGTTCTACTCCGGAATTGACCCCAGAGACATGACAGAGGTGTTTTCCGAGCATGACATGGAGAAGAAAATGCGACAAAAATCGTTTTTCTTCAAAAATTCTTCGAAAAAAAGCGAAAACCGCTTGCAGAGTTCAAAACAAAGCCGTATTATTGCAACGCGAAAACCTAAACACAAGAAGTAGATTATGGCAGACATCAAGAAAAGACACGTGGTGAGTTATGAGAAAATGTCCGCTCATCCGGACCTTGCGGCAGCTTTCCAGGAGAAGTACCCCAGAGGCTTCAACGATTATCTCAATGACCTTGTCAAATACCCCAAGCCCGACGGCACAACTTTCTATGCCGTTACGGTAGAGGTACCTGATGCCATATATCTTGTGAAGATCAACGTCAAGACAGACGACCTCGAAGACGTCGCCCGCTGGCTTGAGGGAGAAGAAGACGCCGAAAACGAAGCCGTGGCAGGAGGCAGCGCAGACGCTTCCGACGCTTCCGGCGAAACCCTCCCGGACGACAACATCGCCCAGTACTCCACCGGTGCCGACGACGAATAATGGCATCGCGTGGCAGCATAAAGCATCTTTGGGGCCCCGTCAGGGGCCTTTTGCGTAGAATTCCGGAAACCACTGCGCTGCTTCTGCTGTCTGTGGTTACCGGTCTTCTTTCCGGCCTTGCTGCCGTCACTCTCAAATTTGCAATCCATTCCATCCAGGGCTTGATAGCATCCGGTTTCAATGATGCCCGCTGGGTATATCTGGTACTTCCTGGCGTCGGTATGCTCCTGAGCCTTCTGGTGGTGAAGTATATCGTAAGGGACAACATCGGCCATGGAGTTACGAAGGTGCTTCAGGCCGTGTCCATGAGCGAATCAAAGATCAAGCGCCACAATGTGTGGAGTTCCATGGTCACCAGCGCGCTCACTATCGGCTTCGGCGGTTCTGTGGGTGCAGAGGCGCCTATCGTCTATACGGGCGCGGCTATCGGCTCAAATCTGGGAAGGTATTGCGGAATGTCATACAGGGGCATGACGCTGCTTCTCGGATGCGGCGCTGCAGGTGCTGTCGCAGGTATTTTCAACGCTCCGCTGGCCGGGGTGCTGTTCACGCTGGAGATCCTGCTTTTCAACCTGTCGATGAGCGGGATACTGCCGCTTCTGCTGAGCAGCATATCGGCAACTCTCGTGAGTTATCTTCTGCTTGGACAGACAACGCCTTTCTCGACTGAGGTGCTTCCTTTCTCAATGGGGAATGTGCCGTTCTACCTCATTCTGGGGCTGTTTTGCGGCGTTGCGGCGGTGTATTTCATACGTACTACGCTCTCCATGGAAGACAGGCTTTCAAAGGTGAAGAGCCCATACCTGAGGTGGGTGGTGTCGGCAGTGATGCTGGGACTTCTGATATTCTTCTTCCCGCCGCTGTACGGGGAAGGCTATGATTTCATTTCGCCGCTTCTGAGGGGCGTGTCGGCCTCCATAGAGAATACGCCGTTTTCCTTCATGGACGGCCTGGAGTGGGCTGTACCGGTGTTTTTTCTGGCAGTGCTGCTCCTAAAAGTCTTTTCAATGACCTTTACCAATGCAGGCGGGGGAGTGGGCGGAACCTTCGGCCCTACGCTGTTCGTTGGCGCAATGGCCGGTCTGGTGGTAGCCTCGGTCCTGAATCTCCTCAAGGCCGATGTCCCCGTCCAGAACTTCGTCCTTGTGGGCATGGCCGGTCTAATGGCCGGAGTCATGCAGGCGCCGCTCACAGCAATCTTCCTCATCGCCGAGATTTCCGGCGGCTACGAGCTTCTGGTGCCGCTTATCATCACATCGGCAGTGGCTTACGGTATTACCCGCATATTTGAGAAGTATTCCATCTATACCAAGCGCATTGCCGCATCGGGTGAACTCCTTACGCATGATTCAGACCAGGCGGTGCTTACGCTTCTCCGTACCGATTCCCTTCTGGAGAAAGACTTCGTGCCGGTGCATATAGACGACACCCTTGGCGAACTTGTCTCTGTGGTTTCCCGTTCTGAGCGCACCATTTTCCCCGTGGTTGATGCCCACCACCGTTTCCAGGGCCAGGTCTCCCTTGCCGATATCCGCTCAGACATGTTCAAGACGGACCTGTACGACTCCCGCCATGTATATAACTACATGCGCTCTGCACAGGATTACATATATGAAAACGAACCCATGGACTCCGTAATGCGGAAGTTCGAGAAAACCGGCGCCTGGAACCTTCCCGTAGTGGAAAAGGATGGCCGTCTCTATCTTGGTTACCTGTCAAAGTCCAAGATTTTCAGTGCGTACAGGGATTCCCTCAAGGAATTCTCTGCCGACTGATGCCGGTGTGCTCTTGCCTGTGCGCCGCCTGCCACGTGTCCCGTGTCTCGTGAAATGTAACTATTTGATTACTAACGATTTGTTTAAAATGCTTGCATCATTTTACCGGAAAGCCTTTTTGATAATCGCCTGTGTGTCAGGCCTTTGTATTTCACGCTCATGCAAGACGTTCACGGCTCGTGAGAGGGAAGTCCTCAATTCCCAGGACTCTCTCATGTACGTGACGGTACTGCCGCTGGACAGTGCAGTCCTGCGTACTGTGAGCAGCGAGCTGGGCCCGCGTGAATTGCAGTCCGATGAACTCAAGTCGCTGGCTTCGAAAATGCTCTTTACGGTTACACATCCTTCCCAGGACGGCGTGGGCATTGCCGCGCCGCAGGTTGGCATCAACCGCCGCATCGCTTGGGTGCAGCGCCTTGACATGGAAGGGGAGCCCTGGGCTTGTTATCTGAATCTTCGCATAGAGAGCTATGGCGGTGAACTTGTGGACGGCCAGGAAGGCTGCCTCTCAGTGCCGCCCATGCGCGGAACGGTGCGCCGCTGGTCAGAAGTGACCGTCTCATATACAGACTGGCTCACAGGTGAACGCGTCACGGAAACCATCACAGGCTACACCGCACGCATTTTCCAGCACGAAACCGACCATCTTGACGCCACCCTGTACATAGACAGGGCCGACTCTGTCTGGGTCTCGGAAGACTGGGCCCTCGAGCGCGCCGCCTTTGACTACTCCCGTCCTGAGTGGTGGTAATCAGGCAAAAAATCCGTATCTTTGAGCATCATGAAAGAAATCTATATAAAGCATATAGCCGCGCAGCTGCATGTTCAGGCATGGCAGGTAGAAAACTGCGAGGAACTTCTCAGGGACGGCTGCACTGTGCCGTTCATAAGCCGTTATCGTAAAGAGCGCACAGGCGGTCTTGACGACGTTGACGTCCAGGAAATCAAGCATCTGACCGAGGTCTACGATGAAATGGAAAAGCGCAAGGCCACCATTCTTGGCACCATCGAGGAGGCCGGAAAACTCACCAAGGAGCTCAGAAAGCAGATCGAGGACTGCCTTGTAAGTGCAGAACTCGAGGACCTGTATCTCCCGTACCGGCCCAAGAGGAAGACCCGTGCGACAGTGGCTAAGGCAAAGGGCCTGGAGCCGCTTGCAGAGTATATCCTCAGCGGCAAAAACCCCTCCGTAGAGGTGCGCAAGTATGTTAAGGGAGAGGTGGCTGACGAGGAAGAGGCGCTTCAGGGAGCGCGTGACATCATTGCCGAAAAGGTGAGCGAAACCGCCTCCGTAAGGGAAACCCTCCGCCAGATCTTCCGCACCCGACGCATCGTGTCCAAAGTAACTAAGGAAGGTGAGAAAAACCCCGATGCATCAAAGTACCGCAGCTATTTTTCCTTCTCGCAGCCCATCGGCAAAATACCGTCCCATACCCTTCTTGCCATTCTTCGCGCAGAGGGGGAGGGCGCCCTTAACGTGAGCATCGATGCCGATGCCGAAAAGTGCGGTAACAAGCTCTACTACGACTGGTGCCAGGCGCACGGCTACCCCTCCCGCGAGGCCGGCCTGGAAATCCGCGACGCCATGGACGACGGCTTCAAGCGCCTGCTGGAACCCTCCATCAGCGGAGAAGTCATCAAGGAAGCCAAGGAAAAGGCCGATATAGAATCCATAGGCGTATTCGGCGAAAATCTCCGCCAGCTCCTTCTGGCTGCTCCCGTGGGGCAGAAGAGGGTCATGGCTATCGACCCCGGCTTCAGGACAGGCTGCAAGGTGGTGTGCCTTGATGCGCAGGGAAACCTCCTCGAGCATGACGTCATCTTCCCGCACCCTCCGGTGGCAAAGAAGATAGATGCAATCGAAAAGGTGCTCACTCTCCAGGACAAGTACAAAATTGAGGTTATAGCAGTCGGAAACGGCACTGCAGGCAGGGATACCGAGGATTTCCTCAGGAAGGTAGGCCTGCCGGAGGATGTGAAGATATTCTCCGTGAGCGAGGACGGCGCATCGGTTTATTCCGCATCGGAAGTAGGCCGGGAAGAGTTCCCGCGGGAGGACGTGACCGTCCGCGGCGCGGTGTCAATCGGCAGGCGTCTCATGGATCCCCTGTCAGAACTTGTGAAGATTGACCCCAAATCGCTTGGAGTGGGGCAGTACCAGCACGACGTAGACCAGAAGCTTCTGAAGGAGAAGCTGGACTCCGTGGTGGAAAGCTGCGTGAACAGCGTTGGCGTAAACCTCAATACGGCAAGTCCTTACCTTCTGCAGTACGTAAGCGGTATCGGCCCGGCTCTGGCGCGGGCGATAACTGATTACCGCAGGGAGAACGGCGCTTTCAGGCGCAGGGAGGAACTCATGAAGGTCCCGCGTCTTGGCGCCAAGGCTTTCCAGCAGTGCGCAGGCTTCCTACGCATCCACGGGGCAGCCAACCCCCTGGACAATTCTGCCGTGCATCCTGAATCGTATCACATAGTGGAAAAGATGGCTGCAGACCTTCACGTCCCGGTCAAAGAGCTTGTAGGCAACGCTGAACTCTGCTCCAAAATCCAGCCCCAGAAGTACGTGGAGGGCGATTTTGGCCTTCCTACGGTCAATGACATCATCGCAGAACTCAAGAAGCCCGGACGTGACCCGCGCGAACAGGCCCAGGAATTCTCCTTTGCCGACGACATCCGCACCATCGACGACCTCAAGGCCGGAATGGAGCTTCCCGGCATCGTGACCAACCTTACCGCCTTCGGTGCGTTCGTTGACATCGGCATACATGAAAACGGCCTCATCCACGCCTCCAACATGGGTGTGCGCGGCATGGCAGTCCCTTCGAAGGTCCTGAAACTTCACCAGAAAATAAAAGTCCAGGTCGTTTCAGTAGACCTGGACCGTAACCGTATCGGGCTTAAACTGCTTTCCTGAACTTTCGGAAGCGGAGGCCGATGACCCCCCAGAAAGCCTCGCCGAAGATGCCGCCGCTCATCTTTGAGGTGCCCTTCTGCCTGTTTACGAAAACGATGGGCACTTCCTTTACGGTGTAGCCCAGTTTCCAGGCGGTATACTTCATCTCTATCTGGAAACCGTAGCCTTTCATGCGTACGTCGTCAAGGTCTATACCTTCCAGGACCTTGCGGCTGTAGCAGACAAAGCCGGCGGTGGTGTCGAACACCTTCATCCCCAGTATTGTCCTCACATACATGGATGCACCGTAGGACATGACAATCCTGGAGAAAGGCCAGTCCACCACGCTGACGCCGCTGCAGTAGCGGGAGCCTACGGCAAGGTCTGCACCTTCTTCTGAGCAGGCTTTCCAGAGGCGGATGAGGTCGCAAGGGTTGTGGGAAAAGTCGGCATCCATCTCAAAAATGTAGTCGTAGCCGCGCTCAAGGGCCCATTTGAAGCCCGTGAGGTATGCCGTTCCAAGGCCGAGTTTTCCGGAACGCTCAAGGAGGTGGAGCCTGTCGGGATAGGTGCCCGTGAGACCTTTCACAATGTCGGCAGTGCCGTCTGGGGAGGCGTCGTCAATGATGAGGACGTGGAAGTTTCCTTCCAGGCCCATGACGGCAGCGATGATGTCGGAAACGTTTTCCTTTTCGTTGTAGGTGGGGATGATGACTAAGTTCATTTTTTCTTTACGAGATATCGTTCTTCTTTATATGTAAGACCCATGAACAGTATGGACAAAACGCATGCCGCGATGAGGAGCATGAAGATTACGTTCCATCCGAAATGCTGGGAAACCCAGCCGAACAGGGTGTTTGCCAGGAGGAAGGTTCCGAAGAAATAGCCGAAGAAGCCGGTGAGTCCTGCGGCGGTGCCTGCAGCGTTCTTGGGTGCAAGGTCAAGAGCCTGTACTCCGATGAGCATGACAGGACCGTAGATGAAGAACCCGATGCCGATAAGTGCGATGAGGGCCACTGTCACATTGCTGCTGAAAGCCCAGTACAGGGCGATGAACACCATCACCAGGCCCATGAAAATCATGGTTGGAAGTGCCCTCATGCCCTTGAACACCTTGTCTGAAAGCCAGCCGCAGATGATGGTTCCGGGGATGGCGGCGTATTCGTATGCGAAGTAGACCCAGCCTGCGCTCTTGAGGTCGATGCCCTTTTCTGTGAGGAGTGAAGGAGCCCAGTCAAGGCAGCCGTAGCGTACCATGTATACGAAGGCATTGGCAAGGGCGATATACCACAGGAACTTGTTGTTGAGTACGTATTTGAAGAAGATTTCCTTTGTGGAAAGGGTCTCTTCGTTCTTTTCGGAGTAGTTCTTGGGATAGTCGTTCTTCCAGGCTTCGATGGACTGGAGACCGCAGGACTGCGGCGTATCCCTGAGAAGGATGAATGCCAGCAGGGCAATCAGAAGCGCTACTGCAGCGGGGAAGGCAAATGTGCCGATGAGGAAATACAGGTCTGAATTCTGTCCGAAGAACCAGCTTCCGAACCAGATTGCACCGTAGGTTGCCATGGGGCCTACGAGACCGCCGCCGACGTTATGGGCGCAGTTCCAGATGCTCATCATGGTTCCGCGTTCGCTCACGGAGAACCAGTGCGTCATGACACGGCCGCAGGGAGGCCACCCCATGCCGTTGAACCATCCCACCAGGAAGTTCAGTATACCCATTACAAGGATTGCGAGTCCCTTGTGCTCTGCGCCGATATACTGGATGGGAACTATCATGAAGCACATGGAAATTGCGCTCAGAATAAGTCCCAGCGGGAGGAATGCACGTGCGTTGGAACGGTCGGAAACGCTGCCCATCAGGAACTTTGACAGGGCGTATGCCGCGGCATTGAGACCAAGGACGAAGCCAAGTTCTGTCTTTTCGAATCCCAGCGCTGCCATGGACGGTATTGCCATCGACAGGTTCTTTCTCACCAGGTAGAATCCGGCATATCCTATGAATGCCCCGATAAATACCTGGAGACGCAGTCTCTTGTATTTTGCATCGGCCTCGGGGCCGGTCTGTGCCGGTTTGTATGCCGGCTGCTGAAGTAACTTTATCATATATCCAATGCTTGTGCTAAGATTGAAACGGGATGCATGACCTTATATCCTGCCGACATCTCGATCTGCCATTTGCAGGTTTCGCAGTCGCATGCAACGACGTCGGGGTTGACGGTTTTGATCTGTTCGAAAAGCGGAGCGCCGATGGCCTGGGACACCAGATAGTTCTCCTTCTTGAATCCGTAGGTGCCGGCTATTCCGCAGCAGTTTGAATCCAGAAGCGTGAATTCTACACCCGGAATCATGCGGAGCAGCTTTTCGCTGAATACGCCCCAGCCCAGTTTTTCCATGTGGCAGGGGGTATGGTATGCAACCTTCATGTGGAAATCCGGACGGAACTTGAGCTGAGCGCCCTTCTCTATCTTCTCAAAGATGTAGCGGGTTGCAAGAAGGAGGCTGTCCTTCACCTTTGAGTTGTCTACGCCAAGGAGTTCGGGATACTCTTCCCTGATGGTGAGAGTACATGTGGAAGAAGTGGCAATGACGCCAAGGCCGCTTTCCACGGCCTTTTCCAGCACGGCTATGTTGTGGTTCGCGTTCTTGCGGGCACCCTCTGACATGCCGTTAGTTATCATTGCAATGCCGCAGCATTTCTCTCCGTCAAGAAGCTGTACACCCACTCCCAGTGCGTTGAGAACCTTGACAAGGTCCTTGCCCAGCTGCGGGAAGTTGTAGTTCACGTAGCAGCCGTGGTAGTAGGCAACCTGTTCGGGGAATGCGGCCTGCTCCTTGGAATGGCGCTTGAGCCAGCCCTCGAAGCCGTGTGCGCTGTATTTGGGGAAGGTCCTGTTATGGTCTATCTTGAGAGTTGCGTCCAGGACGGTCTTTGTGATGCCGAGGGAGGTGACTCCGTTCACGATGGGTGCCAGCGGCCTTGCCAGCGTTCCCATGAAATCAGTGGATGCAAGGATGCGGTCCCTGAGTTTCGGGGCCGACTTGTCATACTTTATCCTTGCGGCCTGGATGAGGTCTGCAACGTGGACGCCTGAAGGGCAGGAAACCTCGCAGCGCTTGCAGTTCATGCAGTACTTGAGGGTATTCGTGAAGAAATACGGGTCCTTGAGGCGGAGCCGTTCGCCGTCCGGGCCTGCCTGCTTGGGGCCGGGATAGAGCGGATTGGCCTGAAGAACCGGGCAGTATGCCGTACATACCGTACACTTCATGCATTCCTCGAAATTGTGAGGACTCACTGTTTTCTCTTGTATCTTCATGCCTTTGAGAGTATAGAATCAACTGCTTTGAATGCGCTGCGGATGGCGGCGCCTGCGCCTGTGCCAAGTTCGGGACGGGTATTTCCCAGCACCGAGCCTATTGCATACATGTTCCTGACGGGTTCTCCGTCCTTGAGGGGATGGAGGTCTTCGTCCGTGACCAGGCCGAAGTCCATATAGGGCTGATTCCCGGCAAAGTCCGGGTTGTACCATGTGTTGCGGTCTTCCGAGGCCTTCACATCCAGGCCGATGACAGGCTCATAAACGCTCTCCGGCGTTGATATGAGGCCCTTTGAGAAGAAACTTCCCGTTGCCAGGATGAAACTGTCGGCCTCGAGATAGTGGTTTCCGAGGTTCTGCGTGACGACGCTGTGCACCACTCCTTCATGGATGTGGGCCGATTTGACCTCGTCTCCCATGAGGAATGTGCCGCCGAGGGTTTCGTAGCGGCGTCTGAGCTGCATCTGAGTGCGAAGTCCGGGAACTGAAGGCGGCAGGGTTCCCACGAATACCACCTTTGCCGGAAGAGCCTCGCGGATGCGTCCCGGAACGGAGATGTCCTGCAGGCCGAACACCTGCGGCAGGATCACGGCGTCGTCGTCCTTGAGGAGGAGGCGGATTTCCTGTACCACCTTCTCCCAGATGCGGTCCATGATCCTTGCTATCTGGACGGAGCGCATTTCACTGGGACTCTGTCTCAGGTGCTCCATCTCCGGAAGGCGCAGGAAGCGTACTCGGGCCTCGATGCCTTCTTTCTGGAGGCCGTCGGCAATGAAGGAGGAGAAGAAATCGTGGTAGCCCATGAAATTGACGATGAGGGCTTTCCTTACGAAGGCGGGCTTTTCGAAGAGGGAGATGTCCTCCAGGGAAAGTGCCGATTCCCGGAACGTGCCCATGGGCATGAGGCGGAAGCCATCGGCATAGTTTGCCCTGATGCCGGCCTCGGAGAAGATTTCCTGAAGGCGGGCGGGGGCTTCTTTCATGGATTCGAAGGTGCCTGAGAAGAAATGGAGGGCGTTCTGGCCGGAACTGACGATGGCAGTGGACCGGCCCTCTTTCTGAAGGCTTATTCCGGCGATGAGCCCGGCAAGGCCGCCGCCGGTTATTACTGTATCGAATTTCATATTCCAAGCACGTGTTTATAGACCCACTGAGTGTATTCCGCTTCGCGGAGGGTGTCTCCCCAGCCGATGGGGAAATTGCCCTTCCAGCGCTCTGTAAGGAAGTTGTTAAGGTCGGCCCGTTCCCTGTCGATGCAGCCGTGGGCCTTTGCAAGGAGGCCGGCAGCGCGGCAGGCGCAGAATTCGCCCTGGCAGGTTCCCATGCCGATTCTGGTGCGGCGGCGGAGGTCCGTGAGGTTGGTTACGTCCATCCTTTCGATGGCAGCGTTGATTTCACCTACTGACACCTCTTCGCATTCGCAGATGAGGGAGTCCTCGTATTTGTCGTTCACATGGAGGCGTGATGCGCGCGTTCCAAGTCTTGACGCTGCCGATTTCTGGGCCAGGGAAGGACTCTCCCAGATGGTCTGGGCCACTTCCTTGTAGGATTTCTCTTCCGAACCGGGAAGGGGAGTGTCGGCAGTTTCGCACTTCTTGTCCACTCCCAGCTTGCGGCAGACGGTGTCGGTGGCCATTTCGGCCATGAGGCGGTAGGTCATGAGCTTGCCGCCGGTGATGGTGATGAAGCCCTTGAGGCCGTCCCTCTCTTCGTGGTCTAGGCAGACGATTCCGCGGGAGATGTTTCGGCCCGAGGGGTCATTGTCGGCACTGACGAGGGGGCGTACGCCGGCATAGGCACGGAGGATTCGGGTGCTCATGAGGGCGGGGGAGAGCTTGGCGCCTTCGGAGATGAGAAGGTTCACTTCGTCCGGGGTTACGGCCACGTCGTCGCACTCCTCGAAAGGAATGCGGGTAGATGTGGTGCCGATGATGCAGACGGTGTCTCCGGGGACGAGGATATCGGCATTGGAGGGCTTGCGGCAGCGGTTTATCACCATATTGTTGATACGGTGGGCGAAGATGAGGAGGGCGCCTTTTGCAGGGAACATGCCCAGGTTCACTCCGGCCATTTCGGCTATCTTGTGGCCCCAGATGCCGGCGGCGTTCACTGTGACGGGAGCATAGAAGTCCTGCTCCTCACTGGTCTGGACGTTTCTGGTGTGTACGCCTTTGATGGTGTCGCCTTCGCGGATGAAACCGGTGACTTCCGTGTAGAGGCGCACCTGTCCGCCGTGGATCTTGGCATCGAGCATGTTTGCTGCACAGAGGCGGAAGGGGTCTACGCTGCCGTCAGGCACCCTTACGGCACCAATCAGGCTGGGATTTACGGAGGGTTCAAGGCGCTTGGCTTCTTCGGGGTCGATGATGTCGGCCCTAATTCCGGCTTTGCGGCAGGACTCCACGAAGGTTGCCTGGTAGGCGAGGTCGTCTTCAGGGAGGGTTATGAAAAGACCGTCGGTCTCATCTACGCAGTGGGCGGCTATACGCCTCAGTATCATGTTTTCGCGGATGCATTCTTCTGCGCTTTCTGCGTCGTTTACAGCATAGCGGGCGCCGGAATGCAGCAGGCCGTGGTTTCTTCCGGTTGCGCCGGTGGAGATGTCGCTCTTTTCGATGAGAAGGGTTCTGAGCCCCCTCATGGCGCAGTCCCTCTGCGTTCCGGCACCGGTAATTCCACCGCCGATGATGATTACGTCAAACTCGTTTGGCTTCATTTAACACGTGTTATTAATCCTACAAATTTAAGAAAAAACCATATTAAATCAAAGGTAAAATAATTGTATAATTTTTTCTCTCTCATTAGCAGCATGTTGCGTTTGGACGAAAAAATATTTTCAAAAAAACTGCAAGAAAGTTTTGGAGGTTCAAAAAAAGTTACTACCTTTGCAGTCCCGTTTGAACGAACGGGCTTTTTTACGCCCTAGACGGAAACGCCGGGCGATAAGACAAGATCTTTGAAAAGACTGAAAGGAAAGTACAAGCAAGTACCGAGATTGTAACATACAATCAACTTTAAACGAGCGTCAGTTTCTTTAGAGAAACAAGTCAAGGGGCAAGCTAGATTTATATTTAAATATACAATGAAGAGTTTGATCCTGGCTCAGGATGAACGCTAGCGGCAGGCTTA
>JAFTFV010000032.1 GCA_017458265.1 Bacteroidales bacterium
ACTCCAGGTCTGAACGCATTCCGTGGTTGAAGTAAGGCGCCAGGTTGGGGTTACCGAGGCTCATTGCCAGAGGGTTGGAATTGTCCATTACAGGGAGCAGCTGGGTGGTGGAAGGCTGTGCGCTGCGTCCGAAGTAGAACAGGCGGATGTTCGCGTTGTCGTTGAAATCGTAGAAGAGCATCGCGCGGGGAGCCCAGTTCAGACGCTTGTCGTCATAAGGGTCATAGCCCTTTGTCTCATTATGGGTATTCGTATGGATGACGGAGAGTCCCAGCTGTGCCCTTGCCTTGTCTTTCTGGTACATGAAGGCGGCGCCGCCGTTCTGCACGATGGAACGGTTCAGGATGCTGTTGGAGTAGGTGTCGTTGAAGAGTTCAGGATTGGCGGGAATGTACTCCATGCCGTCGATGGTGAGGAGGTAACCGGCGTCACTGTCATACACGTCCTTGAGGGTGGTGGACTTGCTGTAGCGGGCGTTGTAGCTGCCCTCGAAGTAGAAGTTGCCGCCAAGGGGTTCGGTGTAGACGATGCGGCTTCCCACAGCCTCAGAATTGGATGTCTGCTGGATGCGCTGGTTCACGGCTTCGTAGTCGGTAGCGTTACCGGAGGCATCGTATGCGTTGTTCGTGAGAGAACGGTTGTTGCCGTCCAAATTGTTCTTGGACACGTTCCAGTCAATGTTTGCCGATATGGTCCTTCCCGGCATGCCCAGCCTCTGGCGGAAGAGGAAGAAGCCCCTCGTCTGCATGCTGTTGTTGTTGCCGGTATTCAGGGTGAAACCGTCGTTGGTCTTGCTGCGGGTGCCGTCGGCAAGTTCCTTCTCGGTGTCGAAGATGCTCTGCTGCATGTAGTTTCCCCGGCCGAAGTTGAACTGGGGCTGGAACAGGATGGAGGTGTTCTCGGAGAACTTGTGCTCCAGGCGCATTCCGAAGCGGTGGCCGTCGGTGAAGCGGTGGCTGCTGCCGTCGGTATTGGAGATGAGGGTGGAGCCATCGGCAAGGTATGTTTCCTTGTAGGTGGATTCTTCGACGTCGGTGATGCTGCCGTTGTAGAGGTAGTTTCCGCCGAGGTCCATCTTGTCGCCAAGGAGGTCCCAGTTGCCGTTCACGCCGCCCATCCAGGAGGTGGTGATGCCGTTGGAATTGCCCCAGCCGCCACCGCCACGTCCCATTCCGCCGCCGCCTCCCATCATGGAATTCATCATGGAGCCGGCGAGGTCGTTGAAACCGCGGTTGTTGGTATTGTTGGCATTGGCAATGACGCTGAGCTGGCTCTTGTCAGTGAATTTACCGGCCATGAGGGCGCCCTGCCAGCGCCAGTCGTTCACGGCGCCTTCCTTGGAGGGGAGGTCGTGTCCGCCGCCGGCCATGGCGTTTCCAAAGACGCCGTTCATCATGCCGGGACGCACGGAAAGGTCGATGACGGTCTCTTCTTCACCGTCGTCGATCCCGGTGAATTCGGCCTGTTCGCTCTTCTTCTTCACCACTTTCACCTTCTCTACAAGCTTTGCAGGGATGTTCTGGGATGCGAGCTGAGGGTCGTCCAGGAAGAAGGTCTTGCCGGCGATGGTTATCTTGGAGACCGTCTCGCCGTTGGAGGTGATGGTGCCGTCCTCGGAAACCTCGATGCCGGGGAGCTTCTTCAGAAGGTCCACCAGCATGTTGTCATCACTTATCTTGAAGGACGATGCATTGTATTCCACCGTGTCCTTCTTTATGATGATGGGATTGCCCACTGCCGATACGGATGCCGCATCGAGCACTTTGGTGTCGAGTTCCAGTTTCAAGGTGCCAAGGTCCAGGTCCTTCTCTACGGTGACCTTCTTTTCGGCGGTGATGTAGCCCATAATCTCGGCCTTGAAGGTGTACGATCCCTTCTTCACCTTGTCTATGGTGCCGGCGCCCTCAGTGTCTGTGAGGGAGTACTTGGGGGTGCCGCCCTTGTCTGATGTAACGGAAATGGTGGCGAACTCGATGGGAGCGCCGTTCGAGGCGTCCTGGAGTTTCACGCTCACCTTGTAGTTCTGGGCGCTCATGTTCAGCGCGAGGAGCACTGCAAATGTTGCAGTCACAATTCTTCTAACCATAAATACACTTGTAACGAACCTTAGACACCTTGCGCGCGCCAAGGTTTAACACGTTCTACAAAAAAAACGTGCAAAGATAGTGATTTAGTACAAGTTATCAATGCCCTTCGGACACGAAAACAAGGTATTCCGTGCCCGGACGGAGGAAAAAACCTTGCGCGGTCACGAAAACATGGCTTTTCGTGACCGGATCACTGCATCTGGCGGATCCGGACGTCAATGCCGGAAAGAAGGGAAGGAACGGAGCTGATGTCCGTCTGGCTGTAGTGGTATGGGATGAGGACTTTGGGCTGAATAACCTTTGCTGCATTTACCAGCTGGTCAACCGTCATGGTGTAGGGCTGGTTGCAGGGCAGGAAAGCTATGTCGATATCCTTCAGATCAGACATTTCGGGAATGTCTTCCGTGTCTCCGGCAATGTAGATACGGAGGCCGTCCAGCGTCAGGACATAGCCGTTGTCGCGGCCCTTGGGATGGAACTGGAGATGGTCTTCGGTTGTGTTGTATGCAGGAACGGCATCGACACTGAGGATACCGTCTGAATAGCTCTCGCCGTTTGCAAGGGCAGTTCCCCGGCCGAGCATTCCGGCGCAGCGTGCATTGGTCACAAGAACTGTTTTCTCATCGGTGAGGGCCGATATCGCCTCCGGGTCAAAGTGGTCGTGATGTTCGTGGGTGACGAGGATGAAATCGGCCTTGGGGAACTCTGCAGAGTAGTCCGTGGGTTTTCCGAGACCGGAGACGGGGTCTACCTGAACGGACTTCCCGCAGAAGGAGATTTCAAGGCTGGCATGCTTTACGAGCGTTATGGTAACGGCCTTGCCCGAAGGCGTGCAGAAGCGCTCTGCCTCATAGGTGGTGGTCCTTTTTCCGGCTTCAGTCCAGCCCAGGTAGCCGCCAAGGAGATTGTAGGTGCGGAATTCGTTTCCGTCCAGTTTCCATGCGGCCTTGGCGCTTCGCTTTCCGCTGCGGCAGTACACCATCACGGGGCGGTCCGTGGTGAGGGAGGCTTTGGCCTTGTCGATGAAATCATCGGCAAACCAGTCTATGTTGATTGCCCCGGGAATGTGGCCGGCGGCATATTCTTCCGGGGTTCGGACGTCTACCAGCTGCGCTGCGCCGTCCTCCTGAAGCATCTTTTCAAAAGCGTCTGCGGAAAGGTCCTTGTAGCCCTTGCAGGAAAAAAGGCCGATAAGTGAAAAAGCCATGACGAGGGATAGGTGTTTCATCATTTTACGCGGTCGGGGTTGTCTTTTATGAACTGCTCCCAGCCGCCCTTGCCCTTGACGGAGGCCAGCGGGGAGGATGTTTCGTAGTGGTGGCAGAGGGCTATTGCAAGGGCGTCGGTGGCGTCCAGATGGCGGCTCTCCAGCTTCACGCCCAGGGTCTTTTCCAGCATGAGCTGAACCTGCTCCTTGGATGCGGCGCCGTTGCCCACAATGGCCTCCTTGGCCTTTCGGGGGGCATATTCCGTAACGGATGCAACCCCGTACTCCTTTGCGGCAAGGATTGCGGCCCCCTGCGCGCGTCCAAGCTTGAGGACCACCTGCGCGTTCTTCCCGTAGAACGGGCTTTCGATGGCAAGCTCTGAAGGCCGATAGCTCTTGCACACCTCCGATATGCAATCGTATATGGACTGCAGCTTGGTATAGGCGTCCGGGTCCTTGCGAAGGTCAAGCACCCCCATGTCCACGTACTCGGCCTTCTTGCCAAGCACTCTTATAACCCCGAAGCCCAGCAGCTGGGTTCCAGGGTCTATTCCAAGTATTATGCGCTCCACCGCCATCAGAGCATCTTCACGAACTGCTCCATTCCCTTGGTGGCGACGTCCTGGATGAAGGTGACGCGGGGGTCGGAGATGGGAACGGGCTTGGGATCAATCACGTAGATAGGACAGCCGTGAGGGGCATAGCGGTAGAGGCCGGCGGCGGGATAGACCTGGAGGGAGGAGCCCACGATGAGGAGAATATCGGCCTTGGAAACGAGGTCGATAGCGGTTTCGATCTTGGGGACGGCCTCGCCGAAAAAGACGATATGCGGCCTCAGCTGGCTGCCGTTAGGGGCCTTGTCGCCGAGGATTACGGGCGAATAGCCAACGTCGATTACCTCTTTCTCAGAACCGGTGCTGTCATACACGCCGTTTTCCGGGCGCACCTTGGTGAGTTCGCCGTGAAGGTGGACGATATGCGTGGAGCCGGCCCTTTCGTGGAGGTTGTCAACATTCTGGGTGATCACGTCGACATGATATGACTTTTCCAGCCCTGCAATTGCCAGATGTGCCGCATTCGGCTTTGCATCCTTGAGCTGGGCGCGCCTTTCGTTGTAGAACTGCAGCACCAGCTGCCTGTTGCGGTACCATCCTTCGATGGAAGCAACGTCATTCACGTCGTACTGTTCCCAGAGGCCGCCGGCGTCGCGGAAGGTGGCGAAACCGCTCTCTGCACTCACGCCCGCCCCGGTAAGGACTACAAGTCTTTTCATACTTCTATCTCAAAGAAATATTTCTTTACCCAGTATTCAAACAGCGGGTCGATGATGGACGGGACGTCGTTCTCGTCAAACACCAGGACCTCCTTTTTCATGAGAGCATCCTTCACCCTCTTCACGTTTGCCGATGAATTGAGGCCGTAGCGGCGGATGACATCGGCACTGGAGAGCTTTGTAACGCCGTCCACGGTGGCGCGCAGAAGGCTCACCTGATGGGTGGTGAGGTCGTTCACGATGGCCTGGAAACGGGGTTCGTGGATGGCGATGAGACAGCCAAGCGCATCTACCAGCACCGGCTCCATGATGTAGCCGCGGGTCATGGAATCGCAGATGGAGGCCAGCTGGTTGATGTACCATGGATGGCCCTGGAACAGGCTGCAGGCGCCCATCATAAGTTCCCCGGAGATGACCTTGCCGCCGGAGAGGAAGCCTTTCATGACGTGGTCGGCCATTTCACGCTGGTCGATGGGAGAAAGCTTCACCCTCTCTACCTGACGGTGGAAAAGGAGGCTGGAGCGGAAGATGTCGTGCATGGCATTCACTCCGGAGCCAAGGATGATGAAGGAGAACTTCCTGAGGCCGTTTTCGCGGGCTTCCTTCATGGCCGCATTCAGCGGGACGAAGATGCCGTCCGGGTTATCGAGGTGCAGGAGGCAGTGGAAATCGTCCACGATGAGAAACATCTGAATGCCACGATCCTCTGCAAGGCGGAACGGGAATCTGAGCAGGGCCGATGCGTCGTCGCGGTCCGGAGTCCAGTTCAGGGAGAGGAGTTCTCCCCTTTCGGCATAGGCGGCACTGTCAAAGACAAAATGCGTCCCGGCAAGGTATTTCTCCACGATGGCCGCATACTCCTGCGGGGTTGTTCCGGCCATCTTCACCACGGTGGAGCCGAGCCTGAGGAGGAACTCCCCTGCCGTCCTTATGTTCAGGGCCGACATCTGCCCCACCGAGAAGGCCTTCCCCATCATCTTCATGTTAAGCAGCGTCTGCTGCACCAGGGAGGTCTTTCCGGTCTTGGGAGGCTCGTAGATGACGATGTTCTCTCCCTGGAAAAGCAAGTTCCCAAGGAGAGTGGCATCGGTCTTTCTGCCGACAAAGTTCTTGCCGGTCACATACTGGGAATATGGAAACAGCGTGTCCATTATTCAGCTTCTGCGGGGAGTTCCGCAGCAGCAGGAGCTTCTTCGGCCGCTTCTGCCGGGGCCTCGCAGCACTCTTCTACAGGATCAGGGTTGTAGCATTTGAGGGGGCTCTTGATGCCGATGGGGGCAAGGATGTTGAAGAGCCAGAGGGCGACGACAGCGGCGATGACGATGCCGCAGAACCAGCACCAGAATGCCCTTCTGGCGGCTTTCTTGCGGGCTTCGGGGTCTACAGCGGTAAGCTTGGGGAACTTGGCAAGGGATGTGAGGGTCTTGCCGAACTTCACGTTCACGAGGCTCTTGGCGTTGATTGCCCAGCCGTTGGTGTTAAGGACCGGACCGAGGTCACGCTTCTTGAGTTTCCTCCAGGCGATGAACATTGAAGGGCCGGAGATGAGGAGCATCACAACTGCGATGATGATGAGAACCTGCCACCAGGTAATGCCCTTCAGGGCGGCAATTACACCGGCAAGTGCTGCGCCGATGAGGCCCAGTGCCATGCCCACTGCGGCGAAGATGCCGGCGAACTTGGCGATGTCGAAAGGAACGGCAGGGGCCTTGCCGTCGGCAGCCGTGTTGGTTGCTGAGGTGAGGCCGGCCATGGACTTTTCGTTCTTTTCGGCAGCCTTCTTGTCGATGCGGTCGCTTATCATGCGGGCAACCTTCTTGTAAGGGCTCCAGAAAGCCTGGCGCACGGAAATAGGGTTCTCCACGATTGCGGTGACCTGGGCGGTGTAGTCGTTGCCTTCCCTGTCATAGAACACGGCGTTCTTGCCCACGCGGAGACCGTCGACGTCACCGTCGGTGAGGACGGCTGCAATGTTGAAGCTCTTGCCCAGCTTGTCGCTCTTGCAGGCGCAGTAGAGGATGTACATGCCTGAAAGCGAGGCGATTTCAGCTGCGGGGCCTGCTACCTTTATACAGAGGTCTGTGCTCCTCTGGTCGATGTAGAGGCGGCCGGCCTGGAAGATGGCCTTCCTGTCGGGGGCGTAGAAATCGGCAAGGACTACGTAGTTGTTGAGGAAGCGGTAGAAGCCACGGGAGATGCGGAGGAGCTTGTCAACCTCTTCGATGGAGAGAGCGTTGGCCTCTTCGGCCTTGTCCTTTTCAACGAGTTCGAGGAGGGCGGCCTTCCTGTCTTCCTTGAGGATGGCGTCTACGGCTTCGAGGCCAAGGGGTTCAACCTCGGCACCCTTCTTTGCGCCCAACCATGCGGTGTACGGGGCGAACTTTCCGAGGATTTCGTTCCAGTCGGCCTCTGTGAGGGTTGCCTTTCCCGGAGCGACGAGGGCTGCCATAGCTTCAATGGCACCCTTCCAGGCGGGGTTCAGGCCTTCCTTCAGAGGGAGGACGGCGTCGGCAGTGGGCTTTGCAAGGGGTTCCTCGGCGATTTTGCCGGCGGCGTCGGCAAGGTTGCCTTCGATGGCTGCGATCTTGTCTACGGAGACGTCGACTGCGCCGGAAATGGCAGCGTCGAAGCCTACGAGGTGGCAGCGCATGAAATAGTCGGCAACCTTGGCCTTGACGGCCTCTACGGCTGCGAGGGCATCGGCAGTCTTGTCCGCGAAGGGGAATACGTCCTTGGTTCCGGCGGCTTTCCAGGCGGAGAAGTCGGCACAGGCTGCGTAGAAGGCTTCGATGTGGTCTGCGGTGATGCCGGCGGCGCCGCTGCGGTCTGTTGCCGATGCTACGCCTGCGATGGTCTCGATGAGTTTTGCAGTTGCCTCGTCATCTGCGCTGGCAGGGGTGATGATGCCGTCGCCGTTGAACTTGGTGTCGGCAAAAATCTTCACGTTGTCTGCGGTGTCCTCAAGGGCGATTGACTGCTTGTCAAGCTTGAGGTTCTGAAGAATCTGCTTTGCCGACGAGAGAAGCCTTGCGCCGTCGGGATCCGCCTCGTTGAAGTCTTCGAACTTGAGTTCTGAAGGTTCGCCCAGGAGAATGTCCGGATCCTTGAGGATGCGGGTGAGCCACTCTGCGGTCTTGATAACCTCGTCAACGCGGATCTTGCCGTCGCCGTCAGTGTCGATGAGTTTCAGGGTCTTTTCGTCAAACTCGAGGTTTGTGGTAGGGCAGCTGAGGACGGTCCACAGCTTTCTGTCAAGCTCTCCCAGATGGGCGATGTCCTGCCCGCTCTGGATGTTTACACGTACGGTTCCGCCAACTGAGGCGAACTTCCAAGGATAGGTTTCGGAGGCTTTGTTTTTCATATATTTAAAGTATTAACATTCTTGTTACCCACAAATTTAATAAAAAATTTTGCACGCTCGCAAAAGTTTTTTAACTTTGCAGCCCAATTTTAGAAAAAGGAGGTGTAAAAAGCATGATCATCGTTCCAGTCAAAGAAGGCGAAAACATCGAAAGAGCCCTTAAGAAATTCAAGCGCAAGTTCGAAAAGACCGGCGCCGTACGCGAAATGCGCGCCCGCAAGAACTTTGAGAAGCCTTCCGTGATCAAGCGTATGGCTCTCCAGAAGGCCATCTACGTTCAGAAACTGCGTCTCCAGGAAGAGCAGTAAGTTTTTGACACCTTAATGATAAAAAAATCCGGCACCCTTTCGGGCGCCGGATTTTTTGTTTCAACCTGAGTGTTTAGTCTATACGGTCAAAACCGGTGTAGGGACGCAGGCAGGCGGGGATTTCGATGTAGCCGTCTTTCTGGTTGTCCTCGAGAAGGGCGGCGACTACACGCGGAAGTGCGAGGGAGCTG
The DNA here is from genome assembly GCA_017458265.1 of Bacteroidales bacterium. GTDB lineage: Bacteria > Bacteroidota > Bacteroidia > Bacteroidales > UBA932 > Cryptobacteroides. The sequence continues at coordinate 8,428 of JAFTFV010000032.1, forward strand.
CCGTTGAGGGTGTGTGCGAGCTGCATCTTGCCGTTCTCGTCCTTGTAACGGAGGTGGAGGCGGTTGGCCTGATAGCTCTCGAAGTTGGAGACGGATGAAATCTCGAGCCAGCGGCCCTGGGCTGCGCTCCAAAGCTCGAAGTCATAGGTGATGGCGCTGGTGAAGCTCATGTCACCGCCGCAGAGGCGAAGGATACGGTAGCGGAGGCCAAGCTCGTTCACGAGGCTCTCTACGTGTGCTATCATCTCATCGAGGGCGGCGTAGCTGTTTTCGGGCTTTTCGACACGCACTATTTCCACCTTGTCGAACTGGTGGAGGCGGTTCAGGCCGCGGACATCCTTGCCGTAGGAGCCGGCTTCACGGCGGAAGCAGGGAGTGTAGGCGGTGAGCTTCTGGGGAAACTCATCGGCACCGAGGATGACGTCACGGAAGATGTTGGTGACGGGGACCTCGGCGGTGGGGACCATGTAGAAGTTGTCCACGGTGGCGTGGTACATCTGGCCTTCCTTGTCGGGAAGCTGGCCTGTGCCGAATCCGGAAGCGGCGTTGACCATCACGGGAGGTTCAACTTCCTTGTAGCCGGCGGCGGTGTTGCGGTCCAGGAAGTAGTTTATGAGAGCCCTCTGGAGCTTTGCACCCTTGCCCTTGTATACGGGAAAACCTGCACCGGTAATCTTCACGCCAAGGTCGAAGTCGATGATGTCGTACTTCTTTGCGAGCTCCCAGTGAGGGAGTGCGCCTTCGGGAAGGACGGGATCTGAGCCGCCCATCTTAACAACTAGGTTGTCCTCTGCGCCTTTTCCTTCGGGGACGAGGTCGCAGGGGAGGTTGGGAAGGAGGACGAGCTTGTCCTGGAGGGCTGCAGCGGTGTCATCGGCCTCCTTGAGGAGGTCTGTGCTGCGGGCCTTGATCTCTGCGACTTTGGCCTTTGCGGCTTCGGCCTCTTCCTTTTTGCCGGCTTTCATGAGGGCGCCGATTTCGGCAGCGGCCTTCTTCTGCTGGCCAAGGAGGGCGTCGGATTCCTGTTGGATGGCCTTGCGGCGGTCATCGAGTGCAATGACTTCCTTTACGATTTCACTTGCATCGAAATGCTTCTTTGCGAGTTTCTTGATTACAAGTTCAGGGTTCTCCCTGAGGGTTTTGAGTGTAAGCATAGTCTGTAATTGAAAAAGAGGACAGTCCCCTTTCCGGGTACTTGTCCTCCTTGATTTTACTGCCTTCTGAGACTAGTTCTCGAAAGGAACTACGGAAACGAAGGACTTGTCTTCACGCTTGCGGGTGAACTTGACTGTACCGTCTACGAGAGCGTAGAGAGTGTGGTCTTTGCCCATGCCCACGTTGAGGCCCGGGTTGTGAACGGTACCCCTCTGGCGTACGATGATGTTACCGGCTTTTACGACCTCTTCGCCAAACTTCTTGATACCAAGGCGCTTGGAATGTGACTCACGGCCGTTCTTTGAACTGGATTGACCTTTCTTGTGTGCCATAATCTGTTTCTCCTTTTAAAAGTTAAGCGATAGCGTCGATGTGGATCTTGGTGAGCTTCTGACGGTGACCGTTCAGAGTCTGGAATCCTTTGCGACGGATTTTCTTGAATACGAGAACTTTCTTTGCCTTGGCGTCATCGTCCAGGACGGTGGCCTTGACAACTGCTCCCTCTACATAGGGAGTTCCAACCTTGACTGCATCCTCTGCTGCGAGAAGGAGCACCTTGTTGAACTCTACTGCTTCTCCGTTCTTTGCCTTGAGGCGGTTTACGAAGATGTCCTGTCCAGCTTCTACTTTGAACTGCTGGCTTGCAATGTCAACGATTGCGTACATTGTAATAAAACTTGTTTAAAAGTTTCGGCCATAAGCGGTTACCCTCCGGTAACTCTTACAGGGCTCAGTGGCCATCTCAAAATTTGGACTGCAAAGATAGTAAAAAATTGTGAATCTGCAAGAAGGGCTTGGAATATTTTTACTGCTGATCCGGAGGAAGCTGGTCTCCCATGGTCCAGGTCATTGTGGCCTCGTCTTCTTTCAGATGCGCCGCGATACGCTTTTTGCTCACTATATACATATAGAGGAAAAGGCCGATGAAAAGGGCGCCGCAGCCGGTTGCTATGATTCCTCCCTGGCTCGAAGCCATGAGAAGCGTGTCGAATGCCGAATGAAGGAGCATCGGCACCAGCCATGCAAGGATGAAATTGAGCGTCCGCTTTTCCTGGTTTCCAAAGCATGCCCTTGAGAAGAAGTATCCCATTGTGACGGCAAAGAAGAAATGGCCGGGGATGGACACGAGACCCCTCAAAACGCTCACGGAGAGCCATGATTCAATGTTTCCGAACACGTATGATATATTTTCAAACGCCGCGAACCCCATGCCGATGCACACGGCATACACAATTCCGTCCATCCACTCGTTGAAATACGGATTCTTTCTGAGAAACAGCATCAGAAGGATGAGCTTTGCTGCCTCCTCCGGCGCTCCTGCGCCAAGGGTTGCCAGCTGCAGGCTCTCCTTGAACGATAGCACTCCCGCTGCGCTTGGCAGCAGGTTGTGATACGGGAATGTTATGAGCATGGACAGCAGCGCCGACCCCACTCCGTACAGGAATCCCTTCCATATCATCCTCCCCGGTTCCCTCTGGTACATGTCCTTGGTATAAATGAAATACAGCATCGCCAGCGCCGGCAGCACTGCAGAAAGTATGATCATCAACATATCGCGTATTTTTTCCGCGAAGATACTCATTTTCCCGCATCTATCCGACGTCTGCGTTGACATTTTGGGCCGTTTTTGTCGATGTGGACGTCATTGGCGACGGCGGGGGACACATTTTGGGGCATTTTTGTCACCTTGGACGTCGTTGGCGACGGCGGCGGTCACGTTTTGGGGCATTTTTGTCACCTTGAAGGTTGGGAGTGTAATGCAAAGATATTTTTATTATCTTTGTAGTCTATGAGTCAGTATATCGTATCGGCAAGGAAGTACAGGCCGGACTCCTTTGAAACGCTTATCGGCCAGGATACAATTGCGAAGACGCTGTCCAATTCCATAAAGAGGGGGCAGCTGGCACATGCATACCTGTTCTGCGGGCCTCGCGGAGTGGGCAAGACCACTACCGCCCGCATCTTTGCCAAGATGATAAACTGCTCCAATCCGGGGCCGGACATGGAGCCCTGCGGCGAATGCGAATCCTGCGTTTCTTTCAAGGAAGGCCGGTCTTACTGCATTCATGAGCTGGACGCCGCCTCAAACAATTCCGTAGAGGACATCAAGGCCCTGATGGACCAGGTGCAGGTTCCGCCGCAGGTTGGAAAGTACAGCGTGTACATCATAGATGAGGTTCACATGCTGTCTGCAGCCGCTTTCAACGCCTTCCTCAAGACGCTGGAAGAGCCGCCGGCACACGCCATCTTCATCCTTGCCACCACAGAGAAGCACAAGATTCTTCCCACCATCCTCAGCCGCTGCCAGACCTACGACTTCAACCGTATCAGCGTCCATGACACTGTGCGCTACCTCAAGGAAATTGCCGCCAAGGAAGGCGTAGATGCCGATGACGAATCCCTCCACGTAATAGCCACCAAGGCCGACGGCGCCATGCGTGACGCTCTCACCATCTTCGACCAGAGTGTCGCTTTCTGCGGCAATGTCCTCCGCAAGGACGACGTAATCCGCAACCTGGGCGTCCTGGACTACGAATACAGCTTCAAGATGGTGGACGATTTCCTCGCAGGGAATTATGCCGATGCCTTCCTCGCCTTTGACGAAATCCTCACCAAGGGCTTCAATGCACTGCATTTCGTGGCGTCCCTGTCCTCCCACCTGAGAGACCTTGTGGTTGCCAAGACCGGCGGCCTCGAATCCCTCCTGGACATGCCCGATTCCATGAAACAGCGCTATGCCCAGCAGGCTTCCAAGTGCTCCGTGCAGTTCCTCTTTGACGCCCTTGGCATCACCACCGCCTGCGAAAGCACATACAAGAGTGCGGTCAACCCCCGCCTCCACATCGAGTACGCCCTCATGCGGCTTTCGCACCTTGTGAAGGTTCAGCAGGAGATTTCTCCACTCGCTACGCTCGGTCGAAATGACAAAGCCCCCGCCACTGCACCCGCATCGGCACCTGCTGCTCCTGCTATTTCGAGCACTGCACCTGCTGCTGTTTCGAGCGGAGCACCTGTTTCTGTCATTTCGAGCGGAGCCGAAGGCGGAGTCGAGAAATCTCAAGCCCCAGCCCCACGCCGCCGTGCTACAAAGACCGGTTCGGCACTTTCTCTGAACTCAATAATGGAGGAGAAGAAGGAAGAGGAGAAGGCGGAAGAAAAGGCCGTGGAAGAAGCCGGAAAGCTTCCGGAAGACGCTCTGGTGGTGGAGAAATGGAAAGAAATGGCCGGCCAGTATGCCGACAAGCCCCGCCTTGCCAGCACCATCGCCAACGGTACCGTCAACGTGCGTGAGGAAAACGCCACAAAGATTGTGGACTTCGTGGTCAAGAACGAAGCCCAGAAGCTGTGGATTGAGGAAAAACTTCTCCGTGACCTTGAAGGCCGGCTCCGCGGTCTCCTTGCCTGCAACAAGGTGAACATCGTAGTCTCCGTAGTCCCCGAAGAAGAAGTCGAAAAGGTTCCCTACATGCCTGAAGAGAAAGCCAAAGACCTCATGGACAAAAACCCCGACGTCCGCGCCTTCGTCGCCGACCTTGGATTAGATACCAAATAACCTGTCATTTCGAGCAACCTACCTGTCATTTCGAGCGAAGTCGAGAAATCTCATACAATATGAAGTTAAGAGCAGAACAACTTGTCAAAAAATACGGCGTACGTACCGTTGTAAAAGGTGTTTCCATGGAAGTGGAGCAGGGAGAGATTGTGGGATTCCTTGGCCCCAACGGTGCCGGCAAGACCACAAGTTTCTACATGATAACCGGTCAGATCAAGCCTAACGGCGGCCGCATATTCATTGACGACGATGAAGGAAACGCCACGGAGATCACCACCCTTCCTATGTATAAAAGGGCGCAGCACGGCATCGGCTACCTCCCTCAGGAAGCGTCGGTGTTCCGCAAGATGTCCGTTGAAGACAATATCATGTCGGTCATGGAACTGTCTTCCTCTACGAAGGACATGACAAAGGAGCAGAGGATAGCCCGTATGGAACAGCTCATCGACGAGTTCAACCTCTCCAAGGTGCGGAAATCCCTGGGCATCCAGCTCTCCGGAGGTGAGCGCCGCCGCTGTGAAATCGCCCGTGCACTTGCCGTAGACCCCAAATTCATCCTTCTTGACGAACCCTTCGCCGGAGTCGACCCCATCGCCGTTGAGGATATTCAGTACATTATCGCAAAGCTGAAGTACCGCAACATTGGCGTCATCATCACGGACCATAACGTAGGCGAAACCCTCGCAATCACAGACCGAGCATACCTTCTTTACGAAGGCGTCATCCTCCAGGAAGGCACTCCGGAACAGCTTGCATCCGACGAAGACGTCCGCACCAAGTACCTCGGTTCCGGTTTCGTCCTCAAGAAATCCAAGTCGGTGGAACGTGCCCGCGCAGAAATGGCCGCGCTCAATAAGTAGTTTTGGCACACGTCTTGCATTAACCAGCTACGGTTAGTTTTAGTTGGTTAGTTTTATACTTTTCAAAACGGCAGCTCCTGCAGAGGCTGCCGTTTTTTTATCTCCGACGTTCAAGGTAACAAAAACGCCGCAAAACGTGGCCGCGAGCCCCCTGTATTACTGTCGAAGCGCAGCTTCAACGGTGTTATCTATCGGCAGCCAGTACTTGTAGAAGGCGTTTTCGCCCAGGCGGGAATAGCGGGAGACGAGAGCGTAGACTTCGGGGAGCATGTAGGACTTGGACTGGGTCCATTCTGCATCGGTGCAGCGGATATTGTCCACATCGGCAGCGTAGCGGAGGAACTTCCCGGCGATGTTTTCGCTTCGGAGGAAGGAGTCCATGGCGTCGAAGGTGGAGATGTCCGAGAGGCGTGATGCATAGCGGTCAAACATTGCCGATGCGAAACGCATGGACGTTGCCTTGCGGGTGCACTGCTGGTAGAAGGCGGTGGTGCGGGTGGTGTCCATCGGCACGAATACGTCAGGCATGATGCCGCCTCCGCCGTATACCGTGCGGCCGCTGCGGGTGTGGTGCACGTCGGACTTGTCAAGCTTGACGCTGTCGGCAGAGAAGATTTCGCCACCGGCGTAGCGGCGGTAGATGTCGTAGCTGTAGTCCTCGCCGGCGTTGTAGGGCTTCTGGATGCATCGGCCGCTGGGGGTGTAATAGCGCGCGACGGTGAGGCGGACGCCGGAATTGTCGGAGAAGAAGAAGGGTTCCTGCACCAGGCCTTTGCCGAACGAACGCCTGCCCACGATGGTTCCGCGGTCATTGTCCTGAATTGCGCCGGCGAAAATCTCGCTTGCCGATGCCGAATTCTCGCCGATGAGAACGGTGAGGTCAAGGTCCGGGAAGGAGCCGCGGCCATCGGCACGGAAGACTTCGCGAGGGCGGTGGAGGCCTTCGATGTAGACGATGGTGTCGCCTTTGGAGAGGAAGTCGTTGGACAGGAGGAGCGCCTGGTCCATATAGCCGCCGGTGTTGGCACGGACGTCGAACAGAAGGTGCTTCATCCCCTCTTCCTGCAGCCTGAGGGCGGCCTCGTGACACTCTTTGAAGGTGGTTCTGGAGAACTTGGAGAGGCGGAGGTAGGCGACGGTGTCGGACAGCATGAAGGCCGCATCGACACTGTGTACGGGAATCTTTCCGCGGGTGATTTCGAAGGGGATTATCTCAGAAGAGCGCTTGACGGTGATGGTGACCTTGCTGCCGGAAGGGCCCTTGATGAGGCGCACCATGCTGTCCTGCGGGAACTTGACGCCCGCGATTGTGCGCTCGTCCACCTTGAGGAGACGGTCCCCTGCCCTGAGGCCCACCTTCTCAGAAGGGCCGCCGGGAATCACCTCCAGCACGATTGCCGTATCCTGGGGCACGTTGAACTGTATGCCGATACCGTCGAAATTGCCCGCGAGGTCTTCCTCCGATTCGGACAGTTCCACAGGCGGCAGATAGACGGAATGCGGGTCCAGAGACGCCAGGGCAGCGCTTATGGTGCTCTCAGACAGTTTTGTCCTGTCAAGGGTGTCTACATAGTTCTTTTCCAGGAGGTCCAGGACAAGATTGAGCTTTGCCCATGAGCCGCCGTACCGTGTATTCACAAGGTGCTTTGCATCCCTGTACTTTACCACGGACAGGGTTATGAGGGCACCGATGAGGATGCCCAGCACTACCTGCAGTATCTGAATCAGGCTCCTTTTCATTCCGACAGCTGCTCCACTTCTATGCCGGCACGGCGAAGGAGGTCTACACCGTCGGTAAGGCGGTATTCATCCCTGTAAACCACGCGTGTAATGCCGGACTGGATGATGAGTTTGGAGCACTCCACGCACGGGGACGCCGTCACGTAAAGCGTGGCTCCGGCGCTGCTGTTGCCGGATTTTGCGACCTTGGTGATGGCGTTGGCCTCGGCATGGAGGACGTATGGCTTCGTGACGCCGTTTTCGTCCTCGCAGACGTTCTCGAAGCCTGACGGAGTACCGTTGTAACCGTCGGAAATGATCATCTTGTCCTTGACAAGGAGGGCGCCCACCTTCCTCCTCTTGCAATAGGAGTTCTGGGCCCATATTTCTGCCATCCTCAGATAGCTGCCGTCAAATTTCATCCTCTCTGATACAAATAGCGTTTGATACTCTTCTTGGGGGTGCGTTCGAAGTCCTCCGACATGAGCTCTATCTTCTTGATCTGGGCATATCCAGGGAGTTCCTGGTTTATGGCGGAAAGGAAGCCCATGACATGCTTCTTGAACTCCTCCAGGGACATTCCGTCAAGCTCTCCCTGATGATAGTCCGGATAGACAAGTGCCGTGAGTGCGCCTTCGTCCTCAATTACAAGGGAATCCACCACATAGCTGAAAGTGTTGATTACGGCTTCCAGCTCCTCAGGATAGATATTCTGGCCGGAAGGGCCCAGTACCATGCACTTGGAACGGCCGCGGAGGAAGAGGTATCCATCCTTGTCAATGACACCCATGTCGCCGGTTCTGAACCAGCCGTCATCGGTGAATGCATCGCGGGTGGCTTCCGGATTCTTGTAATAGCCAAGGCATACGTTGGGTCCCTTTACCTGGACCTCGCCGGGAACATGCACGGGGTCTGACGAATCTATGCGGATTTCCATGTTCATGGCAGCGCGGCCGGCAGAACCAACCTTCACCTTGTCCCAGTGTGCATAGCCGATGATAGGTGCGCACTCTGTCATGCCATATCCCACAGTATAGTGGAAGCCGATCTTGTGCAGGAACTTCTCAACCTCAGGGTTGAAGGCGGCTCCGCCAAGGATGACCTCCTCAAACTGACCTCCGAAGGAGTTGGTGAGCTCCGTGCAGAACTTCTTCTCGATGGAAGGGCCCAGGACGGGGATACGACGGTAGAAGCGAGTCTTGTGGATTAGCGGTTTGAGCTTTGTCTTGTAGACTTTCTCAATGACCAGCGGCACGGCGATGATGATGTCCGGATGGATCTCGCCGAAGGCCTTCATGATAATCTTGGGACTGGGAACGCGTGAAAGGAAATGGACATGCATGCCGATGGTCATCTCGAAGAGGAACTCGAACATCATGCCGTACATGTGCGCGGTGGGCAGCATGGAAACCACGTTCATGCCCGCCTTGAGCATGGGGCATGCATCCTTTGCGGCGAACTCGATATTGGAGTACAGGGCCCTGTAGGGCAGCATTACGCCCTTGGAGAAGCCGGATGTTCCGGAGGTGTAGTTGATGATGGCAAGCTCTTCGGCCTTGTCTTCATAGTAATTGAGGTGTTCGGGGTCGAAGTTGTTGGGATAACGCTTGCCGAACTCTTCGTTCAGGTGCTCGCGGATGGAGTAAAGCTCCTCCGATGCGGCATAGTAGAATTTGAAGGTGTTTATCTGGACGATTACCTGGAGGTCTGGCATTTCCTCGGGGATGATGCCCTCCCAGATAACGTCGTCCACAAAGAGGACCTTTGCCTCGGAGTGGTTCACCAGATAATGTATGTTGCCGGGTTTGAATTCGTGGAGAATGGGCACTGCTACAGCGCCGTATGTGATTGCTGCCAGGAAGCATACGCCCCAGTTTGCCTGGTTGCGGGAGCAGATGGCAACCTTGTCGCCTTTCTCAAGGCCGCACTGCTCGAAGGCGATGTGCAGCTTTGCAATCCTGGTTGCAACGTCCCTGTATGCCAGGGTCATGCCCTGGTAGTTCGTAAGGGCGGGTCTGTCCCAGTTCCTTACGAAGCTTTCCTGGAGAATCTTGTTGACGGATTTGAATTCCATGTCAATTCAGTTTAAAATCGCGTGTTTTGCCGTCATAGCACTCTGCCTTCACTGTTTTTCCGGAAGGTGTCATGGCGGAGTCGGGTTTAATCATTTTAGTACCTTCTCCCTTCACGACGGGTTCCCCGCCGGTGAAAGGATAGATGAGAGTCTGGACGGAAGTGCGTACAATCCAGTACTTCCTGTCCTGGAGTTCAAGTAGTTCGGGGAGGTTCTTTATGGTCTCCGGGCCTTTTATGCCCTGCCAGCCGTCAGGCTTTGCGCCGTGAAGGTTGTACCTCTCGAGAGTATTGTCCTTGTGAAGTACCATTACGGTATAGCCGCCTGCGCCCGTGAAATCGTAGATGTCGGGGCCCAGGAGGATGTCTTTCTTAAGGTCTACGGGGAAGCCGTTCACCCAGTGGCCAAGGCGGTCTATGCAGTAGAGCTTGGTACCGGCGGCGAAGAGGAACTGGATCTTCCCGTTGTTGAAATAGTCGATGTTCTGCACCCTTCCGCAGAGTTTTTCCTTGAAGGGAGCGCCCCAGACGCCTTTTCCGTTTTCGTCATTGAGGCAGATGGAACCGTGGGAATTCTGATAGAGATAGTTGGTCTTTCCGCTCTGGAAATTCTTCACCGGGAAGAGGCCTGTGGGCACTTCCACCGTGGTATCTCTCTCCATCACCTGCACCTTGGTGCCCCTGAGGGCGCGCCTGTCAAGGGTGATCCTGAGGGCGGGAAGGTCTCCGGAGAGGTCTGCCGATGCGAACCCCGGCACGAATCCGCTGCCGGAAGCATAGTCCTTGACTGCGCGGGCAATGCCATCGGCAAAGAGATTGTCGATGATTTCGGGGGCGTCGGTGAAGGAGGCGTAGGCGGAGA
>JAFTFV010000033.1 GCA_017458265.1 Bacteroidales bacterium
AATGCTTACATGCTTGACCGATTTATTTCCATTTCCGGGAAATCCCCGAAACTGCGAAAAAATGACACTGATTTCAAAGAACTATTATTCCTGGGCGTCCGTGACGCCGCTTGAACTTTTATAAAATTAACGTACTATTGCCTTTACTGATTAATCAATTTATTAGCGCAAGTGTCTCTCCTTTGATTGAAGTTAACATGCACCAAGGCTATCCATTCAATATGTTTACCCCAAATGGATTAGCAGGATGTACTCCTATTGCCATCGCTCAAGCTTTTTCCGTTTATGATTATCCCGACTCCATAGATGTAACATTTAGCGAAAGCGCCATTAGTAATCTTTATCTTTCTTGGAATGATATGAAACAACATCTTTCTTATCATAACAATTCCGCTTGCGATTACTGTATTCAAAATGGATATTTACTAAGAGAAATCGGCAACAGGTGTCAGGCTAGTTACGATCAAGGAGTGACGGGAGCATGGCCAACTCCCGAGTGCATAGGAAGTTTTGGTTTTTCTTCCATTACACTAATGGGTTATAATTTGAATAGATTATTGTCTTCATTAGATGCCGGTTATCCAACCATCATTTGCGGTTTTAATTCATCACAAACAATTGGACATAGCTGGAATATTGACGGATACTATATCCAAGAGTCAACATATGATGTCGTCACAATCCGGGGTAATGAAGTAATAGAGAGTAATTGGATTGAGAATATAAAGGACTGGTATCTTCACTTCAATTATGGATGGGGCGGGGCTGCAAATGGTTATTTCTTATCAAGACGGGAGAGGACTAAACAGTTCCCAGGAGAAGAAGAGGGTAGTTATTCTGTTCCAATAAGTCTTTTTGATACTTATTATAATACAATAAATAGAATTGTTACACACATTAAGCCAAATTAGCCATGACAAGGATCGCGATTATTTCTTTAATTTTAACTATAGCCACCTTATCCAATTCGTGTTCTAGTTCTGTTAAGCAACGGAATGAGAATGAGATTAAGATTGCACCCAATGAAACCAATAAAGACGATACAACGCCGTTATCATTCGAAGGTCATTGGGAGGTTGGACTTATGGGGCTTTACATTATTGATGGACAGGAAACGGTAAGTGTCCGGCCACCTAGCGCATCGGGACCTGTATCACAGTCCCACTATTGTGATATTTCCAATAGTTGTATAACCACCCATATCATCAGGATTAACGTTTTGTCTGCCGATTCAGGGCCATTTGAATCTGATCCCATTTTAGAAGGTGCTTCTCTGACATTCTATTGGGATAAAGAGGATATGACCGTACGTACAAATCTTTATGAGGGTAAGGAGCAGATTATCTCTATATACAAATACACAAAGGACTCTGTGCTTCTCCGCATAAAGAGTGATTTTCGCTACTCTTATGATCCAATTCTCTGTTTCCAACGTATAGATGATTCTCTATGGAAACAGTATTCTGACGCAAAACTGAAAGTAGGTTCGCCCCAATATAATGAAGTTATCTCAATATGTGACGATGTCATAAAAGAATCAACATACGGAGACGGAAGTTTCACTCTTTATAATTACATCTTCTGACATTTATTTAAAAGGACCAGGAAGATAAAAGGACGTTGTGAGCAAATCTGTCCACGACCACTCCGCAATCGCATTCGTAAACAACGCCGATGAAGCCACCACCGCAAAGCTCTGCACCGTAGCTAGGTTCTTTGACTGCGGCGACGACGACTTCCACATGGGCCTCTCTGTCGATATCTACCCAAAAATGCGGGACAAGAAAATAGAATAGGTATTGTTGCCTGTGGTCTTCTGCTCTATGGCGAGTCCGGTAACGACCACAAATTCCCCTCTGGGGATATCCACATCGATGTTTTTGAGGTTGTTCGCCCTGGCTCCTCTTACCTGAATGTATTCCTTTTCTGCCGTAGAGTACAAAGTTAGCGCTTTTTTTAGTTTTTTATCTTCATCATCAGCAAATGCACTAATTGTCCTAAAAGACAGGTTTATTCTACTGATATAATAAGGCATTCAGTTGTATCTTTGCACGCTGATGCGCCTTGTTATTCTATTCATATCATGCCTTCTAGACACACTGGCACTGAAACCAGCGGTATCTGTAGCGGTTAAACCGGTACAGGGGACAAGCATATCGGCGATAGCTTCAGAGCAATTGGAACAGCTAGGCATTGATAATCCTAAATCCCTCTCTTCCCTTATTCCGGGGATACATCTTCCGGACTATGGAGCATCTCTCACTTCAAGCATATACGTCCGCGGATTGGGCTCCAGGATGGAGAACCCGGTGATCGGCCTTTACATAGATGATTTCCCCGTCCTTGACAAGAACAGCTATGACCTGGATTATCTGGACCTTGCCTCGGTCACCTTCCTGCACGGCCCCCAGGGAACGTCCTACGGCAGGAACACCATGGCCGGAGTGCTGTCGCTGAGAACCATGGCGCCAGACGGAGAAAAGGGCATGGGGCTCAGGCTGGAAGGAGGATCGGCCCGGCATGCGGGAGTACAGCTTTCATACAGGAGCGGGAACTGGGCTGCCACGGCGGGTTACCGGCATTCGGCAGGTTTCTTTCCCAACGAGTACAAGGGCGAACTCTGCGATCCTTACGACGGCCTGCAGTTGAGACTCCGCTGGGACAAGAGCCAGCGAGACAGCGTGCAGCTGAACAACACCCTCCACATCGGCCTGTCTTCCGAAGGCGGCTTCGCCTACGGCTCATGGGACGGGGACACACTCCATCCGGTGAATTACAATGACGAGGGCTCATACCGCCGATTCACGCTGCTGGAAGGCTTCAAGGCCCGCATAATAAAGAGAGACTTCAGTCTGGACTGCATCAGTTCCCTGCAGGTTCTGATGGATGACATGCATATGGACCAGGACTATATGCCCCTTTCCATTTTTACCCTGGAACAGCAGCAAAAAAGTGCAGCCCTCACCATGGAGGCCATCCTTCGCCCTGCAAGGACTTTCAAGCACTGGAGGCCGATGACGGGCTTTTTCGGTTTTTTCAAGGCAAACGGCATGTTTGCGCCTGTGACCTTCAAGCGCGACGGTATCCGGCAGTTGATACTGGACAATGCAAATGCCGGGATTCCGGACGATATCGGCTTTCTGGAGATACCGGACGAGTCTTTCCCCGTAAACAGCCTTTTCAATATACTCAGCTGGAACGCGGCCGTTTTCCACGAATCGGCCTTTGTATTCGGGAACTGGCAGTTTACCGTCGGAGTGCGACTGGACTATGAAGGAGCCTGGATGGCCTATGACTGCACGGCCAAGATGAATTATCAGCTCGTCGGGATGATGTCGACACCAAGGCTTTATTCCGACCATTATACCGGCAGCCTTTCACACGGCAGTCCGATAATCCTGCCCAAGATTTCGGCGGAATACAGAGGGATAGACGGCGCCAGTATCTTCGGCACAATATCAAAGGGCTACCGCGCAGGCGGGTTCAACACCCAGATATTCTCCGACATCCTTCAAAGCCGGATAATGGGCGGAATGATGGCCGACATGGGCGTCTACATGGACGACATGCCACAGGAATCCGGAGCCGGCAATACGGAGTACCAGCCGGAAGAGGCTTGGAATTTCGAGATAGGCGGGAGCTACCGAAGCGGCGGTTTCAGGGCCTCTGCCAGCGTTTTCCGGATAGAGGCGATAAACCAGCAGCTCACTGTTTTCCCTCCCGGAAAATCCACCGGGCGCATGATGACAAATGCCGGAAGGAGCCGGAGCATCGGCATTGAGACAGAGGCGGGATACCATAGCGGCGACATTGACCTTCAGGCGTCCTGGAGCTGGAACGACGCCCGCTTCATGAGCTACAGCGACGGTAATGCCGATTACTCCGGGAACAGAATCCCCTACAGTCCGGCCCACACCCTGTTTGCCGCTGCCGGTTACAAGTTCAGTAAAGCCAGCCTCGGGCTACACTTAAGAGGCACCGGCCCTATCGCGTGGAACGAGGCTAACACCCTGAGCGAGCCTTTCTACTTTACTCTCGGAGCCAGAGCGGCCTTCAATATGGGAACCCGGACAACCCTGTACCTGCGCGGCGAGAACCTCACGGGAACCCGCTACAGGGCCTTCTATTTCAAATCCATGGGCAACGAGTTCTTCCAGGCAGGAAAGCCCCGGACCCTTATACTTGGTATACAAATACGAATGATATGAAAAGACTCATGATTGCAGTCCTGGCGGCTTTAGCATTCGCAGCCTGCCAGAAAACGGAGGACATAGCCCCGGAAGACATTCCCTCCTACATCCCGGTAAAGGGCGTGGACAAAGACTTCATCGGCACTGTTTCCGTAGATTACCTGGGAATTACTTACGACAATAAGGACATCACCGTCACCGTGAAGCTGTCCGAAGACGGTTCCATGGCCTATCTCCTTCTGAACAGGATCAAGTTCGTGCCGCTGATGCCGGTAAGGGTAGATACGATCATCCCTGCCACCGTCGTCGGCGAAGACGGAGATTCCCTTCTCCTTGAGGCCGACAATCTTTACCCGATAAGCCGCTACGGTGAAAACCAGACCAAGTACACCATATACGGCATGACTGGAACGCTCAGCGAAGACAAACTCTCATTCAGCCTCAAATACGGCACCTACCCTACCCGCTTCAATGGTTCCCTCGTGAAATAGCCCCACGTTAGACTTGCAGAGGTCGGAGGGATTGATTAACTTTGTAGGATTGGAATACAAAGCTTCAAATAATGGCACAAGAATTCAAATACGCGCCCATGTTTCAGTTGGGCCCTGACACAACAGAGTATTACAAGATTCCGGAATCAGAAAAGCTTGTAAAAACGATAAAGGCTGGTGACAAAACGCTGCTTGAGGTTTCTCCGGAAGCGCTCACCCTGGTGGCGCAGCAGTCTTTCCATGACTGCCAGTTCATGCTGCGCCGCGCCCACAACGAGCAGGTGGCAAAGATCCTGAGTGATCCGGAGGCATCCGACAATGACAAGTATGTAGCCCTCCAGTTCCTCCGCAACGCCGAGACTTCCGTCAAGGGTGTTCTCCCATTCTGCCAGGACACCGGTACCGCCATCATTCACGGCGAGAAGGGCCAGCACGTATGGACCGATTTCGAGGACGAAGAGGCCTTGAGCCGCGGTGTGTTCAACTGCTATACCCAGGAGAATCTCCGCTACAGCCAGAACGCTCCGCTGGACATGTACAATGAGGTCAACACCAAGTGCAATCTTCCTGCCCAGATTGACCTCGAGGCCACGCAGGGAAGCGAGTATCGCTTCATAATGGTGGCAAAAGGCGGCGGCAGCGCAAACAAGACCTACTTCTACCCCATGACCAAGGCTACCATCCAGAACGAAGGCACCCTCATTCCGTTCCTGGTAGAGAAGATGCGCTCCCTTGGCACCGCAGCCTGCCCGCCCTATCACATTGCATTCGTGATCGGCGGCACATCGGCAGAAAATAACCTCCTTACCGTAAAGCTTGCAAGCATAAAGTTCTACGACAGCCTGCCCACCACCGGAGACGAGACCGGCCGTGCATTCAGGGATATCGACCTGGAGGAAAAACTCCTCAAGGAAGCGCAGAAGATCGGCCTCGGAGCCCAGTTCGGCGGCAAATATCTGGCACATGACATCCGCGTCATCCGCCTTCCCCGCCACGGAGCAAGCTGCCCCATCGGCATGGGAGTAAGCTGCAGCGCAGACCGCAACATAAAATCGAAGATCAATGCCGACGGCGTCTGGATCGAGAAGATGGACAGCAATCCTTCCGAACTCATCCCAGAAGAGTACCGCCGTCCCGGCGAAGGCCCCAAGGGCATCGAGATAGACCTTGACAAGGGCATTGACGCCGTCCGTGCAGAACTCACCAAATATACGGTAGGTACACGCGTGAACCTCAAGGGAACCATCATCGTAGCCAGGGACATTGCGCATGCAAAGCTCAAAGCACGCCTTGATGCCGGCGAGGAAATGCCCGCCTACTTCAAGGACCATCCCATCCTGTATGCCGGTCCGGCAAAAACGCCCAAGGGATATCCCTGCGGTTCCATGGGCCCCACCACTGCCAACCGCATGGACCCGTATGTTGACGAATTCCAGGACCACGGCGCATCACTTGTCATGATTGCCAAAGGCAACCGCTCCAAGGTGGTCACAGATGCATGCCAGAAACACGGCGGCTTCTATCTTGGAACCATCGGCGGCGTGGCTGCCGTTCTGTCCCAGAGCAGCATCCGCAGCATTGAATGCGTTGAGTATCCGGAACTTGGCATGGAAGCCATCTGGAAGATAACGGTCGAAGACTTCCCTGCGTTCATCCTGGTAGATGACAAGGGCAACGATTTCTTCAAATCTATCGGCCTGTAATTGTTAAAAAAACTGCTCCTGACGGGGCAGTTTTTTTCTTGTATTTAAATATTTTTAATTAACTTTGTCCAGTCATTAAGGACTGAAGGGACAGACAAACTCTCAAACCTTATATAATATGACAAAACAATCTGAAGCAATCTACGATGCCCGTACTTTAGGTACCGGAAAGATGCTCACCCTCGGCCTCCAGCACATGTTCGCCATGTTCGGAGCCACAGTTCTGGTTCCGGTCATCACCGGTCTCTCCATGTCGGCAACCCTGCTTTTCGCAGGTATCGGAACCCTGGTTTTCCACCTTCTCACCAAAATGCGGGTACCTGCATTCCTGGGCTCGTCCTTCGCTTTCCTTGGCGGCTACGCAGCTGTAGTGTCAATGGGAGCAGCTCAAGGTCTTTCTGCTTCGGAATCTCTTCCATATGCCTGCATCGGAGTTTTCTCGGCAGGCATTATTTATTTCATCCTGGCGGGGCTCTTCGCAGCATTCGGCGCAAAGAAGGTGATGCGCTTCTTCCCTCCCATCGTAACGGGACCGATCATCATCGCCATCGGCCTCACCCTTAGCGGCAGCGCTATCCAGAACTGCAACCAGAATTGGTGGATAGCCCTTCTTGCAATTGCAATCATCATCGTCTGCAACATCTGGGGCAAGAAGATGATAAAGATCATCCCCATCCTGCTGGGTGTACTTGGCTCTTACATCGTAGCTGCCTGCTTCGGACTTTGTGACTTCACTCCCGTCAAGGATGCGGCATGGATAGGAGTGCCATTCAAATGGGAAAACACCGCTTTCCACGTGTTCAGCAACCCTAACTGGGGACTTGTCCTTTCGGCAATCATTGCAATAGTTCCAATCTCTATAGCCACCATGATGGAGCATATCGGCGACATGTGCGCAATCTCCTCAACCACCGGAATCAACTACCTTGAAGACCCCGGCCTGCACCGCACACTCATGGGTGACGGCCTCGCAACAATGCTGGCTTCCCTCTTCGGTGCACCTGCCAACACCACTTACGGCGAAAACACCGGCGTCCTCAACATCACGAAGGTCTTTGACCCCAGGGTTATCCGAATCGCCGCCTGCTTCGCGATAGTCCTGAGTTTCTGCCCCAAGTTCTCGGCCCTTATCAGCTGCATGCCCGCAGCCACCATCGGCGGTGTTTCCCTAGTGCTTTACGGTATGATATCGGCAGTTGGTGTGAGAAATGTCGTCGAGAACCGCGTTGATTTCACCAAGAGCCGCAACGTCATCGTGATGGCACTTATCCTTGTGCTTGCAATTGGCATCAAGTACGGTGCAGGCGATGCCATCTCCCTTGGCTTCACCTCCCTCAGCGGACTTGCCGTAGCCGCCATCGTAGGTGTCGTCCTCAACGCAATACTGCCCGGCAAGGATTACGAATTCGGCGCCAACCCCGAAGGCGACAAGGCCGTCAACTTCGAAATCAATCCCTCCTTGAGAAAATAACTTCCTATAATATTTAACCCATAAACTACGCTTTATGAAAAAAATCATCGCAGCTGCTGCAGCAGCACTCGCCCTGGCCCAGGTAGCCGGTGCACAGACCAACCTTCAGACCTTCTACGATTTGGGAAGAAACCATTTCACCACAACTCTGGAAGGATTCTATGGCGACAATTGGGGCAATACCTTCTTCTTCATCGATTACGATTACAATCAGAAAGACAGTGACGGTGTAAACCAGGCTCCCAGCGGCAGCTACATGGAGATTGCCCGCTGCCTCAATTTCTGGGGCGACACCGCTCTTGCTCCCCTGAGCCTTCAGGTAGAGTACAACGGTCTTGTGGGAGTAAACCAGAACTTCCTCTTCGGTGTCGATTACTTCCTGCACAGCGATGATTTCGCCAACACCTTCAACTTCAAGCTCCTGTACAAGACCTTCAGCAAAGGTGTCACAAGCAGCCTTCCTCTCCAGTTCACTTTCGTATGGGGAATGCAGAACATCTTCGGCGTTGACGGCCTCCGTTTCAGCGGCTTTGCCGATATCTGGGGAGAGGATGTCTTCAACTTCAACGAGTGCACCCTCCTTCCCAACGACGCAGGTTACAAGGAGCGTGCAGACCGCAAGTTCGTCTTCATCTCCGAGCCTCAGATCTGGTACAACGTAGGAAAGCTCTTCGGCTGCGACAACCTTCACATCGGTTCTGAAATCGAACTTTCCTGGAACTTCGCCGGCTATGACGGATTCAAGGTTCGTCCCTGCCTTGGCACCAAGTGGGTCTTCTAGGACAGAACCTCATATTATTGATAAAGGTTGGCTTTTACAAGGCCAACCTTTATCAATTAATAAGTCATAAGCTTGACATTATCCAGAGTTATCGCTTCCGGATGAGACATATCAATACCCTTGTCATTATAGAAGATGGTAGAATTCCTGACGGTTATCCCGTGAATCTGGGATAAGGGGCCTTTGGCCTTGATGGCAGTGGTGCAGCCGCGGCAGGTAACGTTCTCTATTATGATATCCGTAAAATCCGGCAGGAAGTTCTGGGTATCTGCAGCCTGATTGCCGTCATGGCCGGCGGGGCGGTCGGCATAGTCGGTCTGGAAGACTATCGCTTCGTCCGTGATGTCTGTCATGACTATGTTGCTGATTCGGATATTGGAGCATTTGCCGCCTCTTTCCGGAGCGCTCTTGAAACGGAGGCCGGTGTCCGTGCCGGAGAAAACGCAGTTCCTTACTGTTATGTCTTCCATGCCGCCGGAAAACTCGGAGCCGATAACAAAGCCGCCGTGGGCGTGGAACACGGTATTGTTTTCTATCAATATATTCTTGCAAGGACCATCCTTTAGCGCCTTGGCTCCGGCGCCGCCCTTGAGGCAGATTCCGTCGTCACCTACGTCAACGGTGCAGCCGGCTATCAGGACATTCTGGCACTGCATGATGTCGATGCCGTCACCATTCTGCGCATTCCAGGGGCAGCGGACGGAGACGCCTTCTATGGTCACATCCTTGCACCGCTGGGGAACCAGGTGGAACTTGGGCGAGTTCTGAAGCGTAACTCCTGTAACTGCCACCTTTGAGCAGTCCGTAAACCGCACAAGGTGTGTCCTTAAGCGCTCCTGGGCCTTGTAATCGGCAGCGATGTTCCCGTAATTCTTAAGATTGAACGGATACCAGAGGGAGCCGTCCTCGGTAACTGTGCCGCCTTTTGCCAGGAAGGCCTTCCATTCCACGTCACTCACCTTGCTGCGCTTGACCGGTCTCCACCACTGCCCGTTCCCGTCTATGATCCCGCTTCCGGAAATGCTCACGTCATGCCTCTTGGAGGCCGTTATGAAAGGTTTTACACCCTTTCCGTCCCAGGAGTCTTTCTTGTCCGGAGACAGCAGCAGGACAGCGCCTTCCTCAAGGTGAAGGTCCATGCAGTCCTTGAGCACGATGGATCCGGAAAGATAAATGCCCGCCGGAACCACAATATGTCCGCCACCCTTCTTGCCGACAGCTGCTACCGCCTTGGAGAAGGCATCGGTATTGAGCGTAATGCCGTCTGGAACAGCGCCGAAATCCAGTACGGATACGGAGTAGTCGGGGATGGACGGGCGCTCGGGTGATACTTCCCGGGCATTCAGGAGCATGCCGGACAGCAGCATGTACAGTATGGTGATAAGTCGTTTCATCTGTTCTTTTTTTTACAAACATAGAAACTGTTTTGGAAATAATCAAGTTCTCTAACAAAAGTGTAGTATTATCGCTATTAATTTGTATTTTTGTAAGCTAAAACCTCATTTTTGATGTCACAAAAGTACTATATAGCCATAGCGGCAACTCTGCTTTTCGCCGCATCTGCCTCTGCACAGAACGGAGCAAACGCCGGAATGGGCGGCCCCGACGGAGATTATACATCCCTCTATGAACTTGTCGCCGGTCATGAGAAAAAGTGCGATTCCTTCAATGTCTTCCTGAATACCGGCGGCAGTTTCCATGCAGATGAAAACGGCGGCGCATTTGCCGGACGTGACCTCCGCCTTGAAATCAAGGGAAATCTGGGAGATCACCTTGGATACCGCCTGCGCTATCAGCTTAACAAGTCCTTCGCTCCGCTTCCGCTGGACAACTATCCGCCGGCACTTGACATTTTCATAGTAAGCTGGAAATTCAACGAGCACTTTACAGCACAGGCCGGCAAGATTTTCCAGGCCTGGGGCGGATTCGAATATGACGCCAACCCTATCTTCATATACAAGTTCACAGACTTCACCGGCTCTACAGACCCGTTCACCGCAGGCGTCGCTCTTTCATGGTTTCCAAATCAGAACCATGAAATCCAGTTCAGCGTAACCGACACCCATACCGTACCCGTAGACATGCGCTATCCTGCCGCCCTTGGCGTGGAAGCCGCAAAGTTGCCACTCACCTATGTCCTCAACTGGAACGGCACACTGTTTGGCGGCCTCGTGAGCACCCGCTGGGCCGCCGGTACCATGGTCTTCGCCCAGGGAGAAAGGGCCGACAGGATTACCCTTGGCACCCGCCTGAACCTTCCCAAGCTCACGTGGTACACAGACCTCATAGGCTCATGGGAGACCATCGACTATACCGGTTTTGGCCTGAGGGAACTCGGAACCCTTGAGAAAAACGTAAGGTATTTCACAGGCGTCACCAAGGCCGACTGGCGTTTTGCTCCCAAGTGGAACCTAGGCCTTCAGGCAAGTCTGGAATGGATGGATTCCCGCACCGCTCCCGATATCAGAAAAAGATGGGGAACCCTTGCCGCCATCGAATTCTTCCCGGATCCTTCCCAGGACTTCCGCATGTTCCTTACAGGGTATCTTGACGGCTGCCGCTGGCAGGGGCAGAACGGCCCTGAGCCTTGGATTCAGAAATCCGTGGAACTGGGATTCATCTACCGCATAAAAGCTTTCTAAAATTATTCGTATCTTTGCAGTCTATGGCAAAGATATGGGCTGACATACTGGTGCCGGCAGTGATAGCAGGAGCTGTCGCTGCGCAGACGCTTGGGGTAGACGTTTCCCGCGCGTCAAAGGCCAGCATGTGGTTTCCGGAAGCGAAGCAGGATACTGTGACGAGGCTCCCCAACGGCCTCAGACCTGTTATCTACGAATCAATCATCGCCGCAAGGGACACCTCGGAGGTTGAAGACACCATGTCCTTTGACATGGCCGAAGTTGAAGCCGACACCCTCCCCAAAATCACCGCCCGCGACACCATGAAGGTCCCGGACAGCCTCCGCCTCACGGACACCTTCCGCTACAGATGGTTTGTAGCCATTGCCGATTCCCTCACCCACAGGATAGTGGTGGATTCCCTCAAGGCCGACGGAGATTCCGTCATCTGGCCCAGGATAGACTCTCTCTACCTTTCCGACTCAACCGCTGCCGCAGTTGCCAAGTTCAACACATGGTATGCCGGTCTCTCAAAGGCCGAAAGGAAACGCTACGACTACGAACACTATAAGCTTCCCGTAATCCGCCGCAGGCAGGATTCCACATTCAAGGCACAGGACAGCCTCAAACGCATCAAGGACAGCATACGCCAGAATACGCCCCGTATCCTTGAAACGGCCTTCCTGCCGGACAGCTTCTATTACAAGCGCCTGGTTGCATGGCATCACAACCGCCTGTACAACAAGATTGAGCTGTTTGAGTGGGACACCACCGCAAACTATCATTTCTACGACTATCCCTTTGCCAAGGAAGACGTCGGCGCAACTTGGCTGGGCATGCCGGGATCTGCCGTCCAGCAGATGAATTTCTTCAAGAGGAACAAGGTACGCAGTCCCGAATTCTATGCCCCGCTGGAAAGTTGGACATACAATGCCGACGACATCCCCATGTTCAACACCAAGACTCCTTACACGGAGCTTGAATACTACGGCAACCTCTTCAACAGCAGCGACCTCAGTTCCGACGCCTTCCGCGTATTCACTACCCAGAACATCCTCCCGGAGCTCAATGTAGCCCTTGAGATGAAGCGCTACGGCGGAGCAGGTAACCTCAAGAACGAGAAGACCGACAACCGTACCTACTTCGTGGCCGGAAACTATACCGGGAAGAAGTACCTGGCCCACGGCGGCTTCATATTCAACAAGTCTACCCGCCAGGAAAACGGCGGTATCCAGGACAACATGTGGATAAGGGATACCACGGTGGACGTCAGGGAAATCGAAGTAAACATCGCCGCAGCAACGAACCGTTACACCAAAAAGACGCTGTTCTTCGACCAGAGCTACCGCATCCCCTTCGATTTCATCGAGCAGTTCCGCCACCGCAAAGACACCTCCTGGGTCAAGCCGGACACCCTGGACAAGAATGCCACCACGGGCTTCATCGGCACATCGTCGGAGTACAGCATATACAGCAAGAAATACGTAGACCAGACATCGGCAACACTGTCAACTTTCTACAGGGACGTCTTCAACCTGAATCCTTCAAAAAGCGCAGACTCTCTGGAAACCCGATATCTTGACAACCGCATTTTCGTGCGCCTGCAGCCTTGGAAGGAAGATGCAATTGTTTCGAAGCTGGAAGGCGGTATCGGCGACAGGCTCCAGACCTTCTACCTCCTTGGGACACAGGACTATCTGAAGAAGCCGTCCAACAATGTCTGGAACTCCGTATATGCTTATGCGGGCGCAGAAGGCAGCCTGAGCAAGTATTTTACATGGGATGCCACAGCTCTCATGAATTTTGCCGGATACGAAGCCGGAGATTTCAGCATCGGCGCAAATGCAAAGCTGAACCTGTTCCCTTTCAGACGCCAGCCAAACAGTCCCCTGTCGCTGGACGCTCACTTTGAGACCTCTCTCAGGGAACCCACTTTCTACCAGCAGCATTTCCGCACCAACCACTTCATCTGGGAGAACAGTTTCTCCAAGGTTTCCGACACAAGGATAAGTGCAAGGCTCAACATCCCCAAATGGAAGCTGAGCGCAGAAGCCGGATATGCCCTTCTCGCAAACAACGTCTTCTATGACTCAACAGGTGTGGCAAAACAGAATGGTACACCTATGAGCATCATCTCGGCAGCACTCAGAAAGGATTTCGTGCTGGGCCCCGTGCATCTTGAGAACAGCGCCCTTCTGCAGTACTCCTCAGACCAGTATGTGGTACCTGTTCCGCTCCTGGCCCTCAACCTGAGGTGGTATGCCCAGTTCAACATAGTAGACCCCAAAACCATGCAGCTGCAGCTTGGCGTGAATACGCGCTATACAACGCTGTGGTATGCCCCTTCATACAATCCTGTTGCCGGAGTCTTCACGTCCCAGAAGAGTGAACTGTATGGCAACTGCCCTGTCTTTGACGTGTTTGTCAATGCCCAGTGGAAGAAGTGCTGCGTCTTCATCAAGTTTGAAAACGCAGGTAACGGCTGGCCGATGACAAAACATGACTATTTCACCGCCCATCATTATATACAGACCTCTTCCGTCCTCAAGTTCGGCATCAGCTGGCCGTTCTATCCAAGGCTTGGAGCAAGCAGGACAATGTCGGCAAGGGCCGGCGCCGGAATGGGAGGAGGCAGCGGTATGGGCGGTCTCAGAAGCGGTCTTAGCGGAGCCCTTGGCGGTCGCTAGTCATGAGAAAGCAGAATTTCCGTCCCGTCATCATCGCCGCCTGTCTGACGGCAGTCATGCTCCTTATACCCGTGCGTGACAAACGTCAGGAAAGGGATCTTCCCCCGCAGGACACTCTGTACTGCGTGGCTCCGTCAGAACTCCACATCGACCTTGTCCTCAAGGAGGCCGAAGACCTTGGCGTCTTCATTGTGGCACAAAAGGGAGAAGCCGTCCTTGACTCACTGCTTACCGGCAGCCTGGACCTTGCCGTAGTCAGCGACACCGTTACCCTCCCTGAAGGCGTAATAGCCTCAAGGCCATTCCTGCAGGAAACCATGTGGGTCTTGAGGGACACGGAGACAGAGGCCCTGAGGAAAATCAACGACTGGATGAGCGAAATATCGGCAACAAGGGCCTACAGGAACCTGGAAAAAGGAAAACTGGACAGGCTAATCGCAATAAGCCGATATGACAGCATCATCCAGAAACACGCAAGGGACATAGGCTGGGACTGGCGCCTCATCGCCGCAATCATTTACAATGAATCCCGCTTCCACAACGAAGCCAACTCTGGGAAAGGCGCACAGGGACTCATGCAGATTCTGAGTTCAAAATACACGGCCGAGGAAATGAGCGACCCGGACAGGAATCTCGAAATCGGGACACGATATCTCCGGAAACTGGACCGTCAGCTTTCCAAGACGGTCAAAGACGAGCATGAACGCCTCAAATTCGTCCTTGCTTCGTATAATATCGGAGAAGGGAAAGTCCTGCGGCTGATGGAACAGGCAAAGAAGGACGGGCTTGACCCCAACCGCTGGGACGACGTGAGCACCCTCCTTCCGGAAGGCCACCACACAGTATCTTACGTGGAAAAGGTTCTGGACACGTACAGGGACTACAGCCGCCTGTACCCGGCTAATCGGCCTTGACGGTCTTTGCAGGGTCGATTTTGGCCACCATCCTGGCAGGAAGCCAGAGCATGAGGAGGATGGCGGCGTAGGCAACGGCATCGGCGGCAAGGATGGCCCACAGGTTCACATGTACGGGTACGAAACTCACGAAATAATTCTCCGGATCAAGCGGGAGAAGATGCGTCGTTCCCTGAATCAGGCAGAAAAGAAGCGCCAGCGCATTGCCGATAAGAAGCCCCTTAAGAACGGCCACAGCCCCGGCCCTCACGAACACTTTGCCGATGGACGCATCATTCATGCCCATGGTCTTTAACGTGCCGATTGCCGACACATTCTTGAGCAGCATTATCAGAAGCCCGGAGATCATGTTGAAACCGGCGACGATGGTCATCAGTATAAGAATGACCGCCACATTGAAGTCAAGTAGGCCCAGCCAGTCAAAAATCTGCGGATAATCACGTGCCGATGAACTCACGTACAGGCTTTCATCCCTGAGCATGAAACCAATCCTGCCCGCGATTTCATCCTCCATCCGCCGGGAACGGTAGTTCTCTCCAAGTCGGACATTCAGGCAGGACACCTCATCCTCTTCCCAGCCAGAGAGGCGCTGCATGTCGGCAATATCGGCATAGACGAGAAGGTTGTCGTCTGTTTCTATTATGTCCCGGTGGACGGCGGCGACGTTGAATTTCCTCACGCGCACTTTTTCGCCGATGAAATAGACGGTGAGGGACTCCCCTTCCCGAACGCCCGTTATCTCCTGAAGGCGGTGCGGGATGGAAACGGCAAGCTGAGGCCTCTCACCTTGGATTTCCGGGCCTCCCGGGATGCCCTTCACAACCACCCCGTGGACAATTTCCCCGCACTTGACTATGCCCGGCCGCTGAACCGAGGGAGTGACTTCCTTCACTCCGGGAATGGCAAGGATGCCGTCCATCTGAGGAAGGCTGGCCGACATAGGGACAGGGTCTGCATCGGCACCGGTGAAAGGGACGATGCGGATGTCGCCGGAAAGGGCCGCCACTCCTTCCCGAACCTCATGGCGGAAACCGGAAGAGACGGCCACGGCGACAATGATTACAAAGAAACTGACGGCAACAGCCGTTGCCGCCACGTTTCCCTGGAATTTCAGTTTACCTGATATGAAGCGTTCCGCTACCAAATGTGGACGCGCTCCTCTTCAGGACGGAACATTGCATCTCCTTCCTTGATGTCGAAGGCGTCGAAGAAGGTCTGGAAGTTCCTTACGGAGACATTGACCCTGTTCACTGCAAGTGAGTGAGGGTCCATATTGGTAAGACGGGCCTTCTCCTGATCAGTGATGTTCTGTGCCCAGATGGCACCGTAGGACAGATAGAAGCGCTGTGCAGGTGTAAACCCGTCGATATTCTTCTGAGGCTTTCCTGCAAGGGCATTCTCCATTGCGGTGTATGCGATGGAAAGTCCGCCGTGGTCGCCGATGTTCTCACCAAGGGTGTATCGGCCGTTTGCATGAACGCCGGGAAGGACCTCGACAGCATCGAACTGGGCGGCGAGCTTGTCTCCAAGGGCGTCGAACTTGGCCTTGTCGGTGGGGGTCCACCAGTTCACCATATTGCCGGCAGCGTCGAACATGGAACCCTGGTCGTCAAAGCCGTGGGACATCTCATGGCCGATGACGACACCGATACCGCCGTAGTTCACGGGATCATCGGCATTGGGATCGAAGAACGGCTTCTGCAGGATGGCTGCGGGGAAGCAGATTTCGTTGGTGGTAGGGTTGTAGTAGGCATTTACCGTCTGGGGAGTCATGCCCCATTCGGTTTTGTCAGTGGGCTTTCCAAGTTTCTGGAGATTGTCCTGGACATACCAGGCGCTGGCATTGCGGAGATTCTCATAATAAGTGTTCTCCGGGTTGATGTCAAGGGTGCTGTAGTCTTTCCACTTGTCGGGATAGCCGATCTTCACGGTGAAGGCGGCAAGCTTTTCGTGGGCACGGACCTTGGTGGTATCGCTCATCCACTCCAGGCCGTCGATGTGCTGGCCAAGTGCGGTACGGAGGTTTTCCACCAGGGTTACCATCTTCTGCTTGGAGCTTTCGGGGAAGTAGCGGGAGACGTACATCTGGCCAACCGCCTCACCAAGGATGCCGTTGGGAACGCTCATTGCACGTTTCCAGCGGGGCTGCTGTTCCTGTGCGCCTGCCATCTGGTGGGAGAAGAATTCCCAGGATGCAGTGTAGAAGTCGTCGGAGAGGGCTCCTGCCTGGCCGCTCACAAACTGGCAAAGGAGATATGCCTTGTGGGATTCAAAGAGTTTCTCGTTTCCAAGCATCTTGGAAAGTGCGTCAAAGTAAGAGGGCTGCTGGACGATGACCTTGTCCTGAGGCTGAATGCCTGCGGCTGCACACACTTTGCCAAAGCGGAGACCGGGCCAGCGGGCGTCGATTTCCTGGCTGGACATGGGATTGTAGATAGCCTGCATGTTGCGGTTCTGCTCACGGCTCCAGGCTGCCTGGGCGAGTGAAGTCTCAACCGCGATATCCATGGCTGCTATATCCTTTGCGTTGTCAATACCGGCAAGTTCAAGGACTTTTACAAGATAGTTGACATAACCTTCCTTGAGTTCCTTGTTTTCCTCTTTCAGATAATAATCACGGTCTCCCATGCCGAGGCCGCCCTGGCCAAGGTAAAGTACCTGGACGTCGCTGTTGGTGAGGTCTGCCTCTACGCCGGAGCCGAAGAAGCCGCCTTCACCGTAAAGGTTCATCTTTCCAAGAAGGGTTGCCAGCTGGTCATGATTCTTGACGGCAAGGATCTCTTCGATATAAGGCTTGATGGGTTCTGCACCGAGCGCATTACGGGTGGTGGAATCAAGGGCCATCTTGTAGAGGTCTGCTATCTTCTGTTCCACGGTGCCTTTTTCAGCGCTGCTGGTCGTGAGGCTTTCGAACATGGAGTTAAGGTTCTCCTGGGCATTCTCACGAAGGGCATCGAAACTGCCATAACGGGAGAATTCCGGACGCAGGGGATTCTTTACCTGCCATCCGCCGGTTGCGTATTGGTAGAAATCTTCCTTGGGACTTACGGATGTGTCCAGGTCCGTAATGTCAAGGGCTGGTGCACCCTTGGGGGCACATGCTGCAAAAGTAAGCAGGGACATAATTGTGATTGCGATTTTTTTCATAATGACATTATTCACATATGATTTGCAAATTTACACAATACTTCGGATATTTGCAGTCCTTTTCCTGCGGAAAATGCGAGACGTCAAAAAGATAATCAAGGAGTGGCTGCTCCCGGGGGCACTGGTACTGGGTATCAGTTCATATCTGATATATCATTTCACGCCTGCATTGAGGCCGATAGGCCCTGTCTGCCACGACATCGCTTCCTACGGTCAGAGATGGCTCATAGGAGTTCTGCTGTTTTTCCAGTTCGTCAAGGTTTCCCCGCATGACCTGAAACCCGTAAAATGGAACATATGGGCCCTCCTGCTTCAGGTTCTTGGTTTTGCTGCGTGTGCCGCCGGCGTAGCCCTCGCCCATACTCCTGAAGTACGCATACCGCTCGAATGTGCCATGATATGCCTTATATGCCCAACGGCATCGGCATCCGGCGTCATCACAGACCGCCTTGGCGGAAGCATAGCAGAGAACGTGTCTTATCTTGTTATCACCAACATTGCCGCCACACTTCTTATTCCTCTTGTCATTCCGCTGGTTTCTCCTTCTGCAGAAATGGGATTCTGGGCCTATGTATGGCACCTTGCATCAAGGATTTTCCCTCTTCTGCTGCTCCCCTGCATGCTTGCATGGATCATCCGCTATACCACTAAAAAACTCCAGCGCACGCTAATGCGCTGGGCTCCGAATTCGTTCTATGTATGGGGCGTGAGCCTCACCCTGGCAATGATTCTTGCCACCAGGGCTCTGGTACTGAGCAAACTCAGCGCACTTACCATCGTACTGGTAGTGATTGTTTCAATGGCAGCATGCTTCGTGCAGTTTTTCGTGGGAAGAAGGCTCAACAGGAAGGACCCCGTCACTCCAGGTCAGGCCCTTGGCCAGAAGAACACCGGCCTCATGATATGGCTGGGCTATTCCTACCTTACCCCGGTCACATCAGTTGCCGGCGGCCTCTATGCCATCTGGCAGAACATCTTCAACAGCTGGGAACTCTGGAAGAAGGAGCACAAAAGCGCTTAGCGGCACTCCTTCCTCATTCTTTGGCGAAGGTCTGTTGCACTTTTGGCGAAGGTCTGTTATTTTGCCGCAGACCTTAGCCATGCAATCGGCCTCACAGGTGCCTCAAGGGCAATATTAATGGCGAAGGACTGTCACCTAAAAACAGACCTTCGCCATATTTATTTCCCGCGAAGCCTCCTGAACTCCTTCTGCGCCTTTTTCATCTGGGTGCGGAACTCATCAGATGTCTGCAAGGCTGCGTAGCCGATGCTGGCCACGGGGCGGCTGGCGTCAACGTCGCTCTGCCAGTGGCAGCCGGATATGACGCGGCTTTCACCGTATGCCCATGCCCTTGCAAATATGGCTTCTGCGGCATCGGGATTGATTTCTGCCATGAGAAGGGCACAGGCCCATGCACGAATGGTGTGGCCGGAAGGATATGAGCCTTCGGTTGCCAGCCACTGGTCATCTTCCGGGAGTATTGACGGTTCGCCGAAGTAGGCAAACGGCCTTGTCCTGAAGTAGTGTGCCTTGGGGCGGAAACGGATGTCCTCTATGGTAGTGATACCCCGCGTGAGGAGCTCGTAAATCTGGGGCGTTTCCTCTTTGGAGACATTGAGGCCGAAAGGCTCGCTCATGATTACAAGTGTGGTGTCCATGCTCCAAACGGCATCACGCACAGCCATCCTGAGTCTTTCGGGGTCCTTTCTCTGCTGTTTTCCCCACATATACCGCACAATATCCCTGTCAAATTCAGAGCTGGGGTCTGCAGGGGGCGCAGGAATGCAGTTCACGACATTCGGGAGATCCTCTTCCGGAATGTATGCCTTGTATTTCTGTGCTCCAAGAGAAAAGCTAGCACAGAGGAGCAGCGCTATTGCAAATAACCTTTTCATGCTAATAATATTTATAGAACAGTGACAGGGACTCCATGCCGGCAAAAAGCTGGCGGATGAGATAGCTCTCGTTAGGAGAATGGATTGTGTCCCGCTCGAGTCCGAATCCCATGAGGAGAGGGTCGGCACCAAGGATGGTCTGCATGTCGGCAAGGATGGCTATGGAACCGCCGCCGCGGGAAGGAACCGGCTGGATTCCGTAGACCTCCGCCATTGCCCTGGATGCGCACTTGTAGGCATGTGAACTGATAGGGATGAGGAAACCGTTGCCGCCCTCGCAGGGGGTTACTTCCACCTTTACGCACTTGGGAGCCATGGACTTGAAGTAATCGGCAAAGAGTACGGAGATCTCCTCCGAGCGCTGGTTGGGGACCAGCCTCATCGAAATCTTGGCATGGGCGGTGGAGGGAAGGACTGTCTTTGCGCCGGTGCCGGTATAGCCGCCCCAGATGCCGCAGACATCCAGGCAGGGACGGATTCCCGTGCGCTCCATGGTGGTGTAGCCCTCTTCTCCGCGGACATCGTCGATGTCCAGGAACTCCTTGTACTCCTTCATATCGAAAGGAGCCTTGGAAAGGAGGGCCCTGTCTTCTGCCGACAGTTCCACCACTTTGTCATAGAATCCGGGCACGTTGACACGGCCATGGGCATCATGCAGCGAGGCTATCATTTCGCACAGCACGTTGATGGGGTTGGCAACGGCGCCGCCGTAGTGGCCGGAATGAAGGTCCTTGTTGGGGCCGGTCACCTTGACCTCGAAATATGCCAGACCGCGCATTCCGCAGTTTATCGAAGGGACTTTGTCCGATATCATGGTTGTGTCCGAGACCAGAATCACATCGGCCTTGAGCATGTCCTTGTGGGCCTCTACCCATGCCGGAAGGGACGGACTGCCGATTTCTTCCTCTCCCTCGAATATGAACTTCACGTTGTGATGGAGAAGGCCCAGGCGAACCTCCCTCTCGAAGGCTTTCAGATGCATGAAGAGCTGGCCTTTGTCGTCATTGGCGCCGCGGGCGTAGATGGCGTCTTCGCCGGTTGCGGGATCCTTTGCCAAAACGGGCTCGAAGGGGTCTGTGCGCCATTTTTCCAGCGGTTCCGGCGGTTGTACGTCATAGTGCCCGTAAACCAATATGGTCTTTTCCGCGCCAATGTCCTTGCACCCGAAAACTACCGGATTACCGGCCGTCTCATAGACATCGGCACTGTCTGCACCGGCTTCTTTCAGGAGCTCAGTGAGCCGCTGCGCGCAGCGGTACATGTCCTGCCTGTGTTCCGGCTTTGCACTTATTGACGGAATCCTGAGGAGAGAGTATAGTTCCTCGAAAAACCTTTCCCTGTTTTCTTCTATGTATCTTTTCATACCTTGATATTGCTTGGTTTCAAAGTTACAAATTTTTCCGCATATAGGGGCAATCGTAAGAAACAGTCAAAAAACATTCTGAAACCGCACATTTTTTCTGAAGCTTGTTGCTCGGGAATTCCCTTTTGATAATTTTGCATGCAAAAAAGCCATGGAGAGAGAGACCTGTATAGCGCTTTGCGCGCTGAACAACATTTTCGGATACCATCCTTCAATTGCATTCAAACTTATGGAAGAGGCCGGAGGAGCAGAGGCTTTGTTTAACGGCAATCCGCCGGAATGCAGCCATCCGGAGCTCACGGAACGCCTGAATGAAGACTCCCTCAAATGGGGGGAAAAGGAGTTGGAGAGGGTCCATGAACGAGGATTCAAATTCATCCCTTATGGCGACGATGACTATCCGGCCGCCCTTGCCGACATCGACGACCCGCCCCTCGGAATCTACCTTAACGGCAGTACTTCCCCTGCCGAAATCTTCTCGCTCAGGCCGGCTGTCGCCATAGTCGGCACGCGGGACATCAGCCCTTACGGCTCATTATGGTGCAAGAGGATAGTGAAGGCTCTGGCCGATGCATCGGTCCAGCCTTGCATTGTGAGCGGTCTTGCATACGGAGCAGACGGAATAGCCCATAGAACGGCCTTGGAGGCAGGACTCACGACAATAGGAGTGATGGCAACGGGCATAGAGACGATATATCCGTGGCAACACACGGAGCTTGCATCTCAGATAGTCAGGACGCCGGGGTGCGGGCTTGTCACGGATTATCCTATAGGTACTGCTCCTGTGGCCCTGAATTTCGTGAGGAGGAACAGGATCATCGCCGCGCTGTCATCGGTGACCGTTGTGATTGAGTCCAAGAATAAGGGCGGAAGCCTTATGACTGCAAAATACGCGGTGGATTACAACAGGGATGTATTTGCCGTGCCGGGAAGACTGGACGATGAGCGCTCCAGGGGATGCAATTCCCTCATCGGTTCACATATGGCAGAGATAGTCACATCTCCGGAGGAACTGGTTGAGGCTTTGGGGCTTAAGCCGCGAAGTGCCAATTCCAAAGATCGCCGGTCTGCATTCTACACAAGGCTTTCGCGCAAATACGGAGTGGCATCGGTACAGGTTGCCGTCGGCATGGCCGTATTTGACAGGCCGGGCATCGGTTATGAAGAGCTTGCTGCTGCGGCAAAAGTTCCCTATGTCAAAGTGCTGGAATCTGTCGGAATTCTGGAAGTCGACGGACTTATCACAACGGACCTCCTTCAGCGCTGTACTGTCAAAGACCGGTGATATGAAAAGGGTGGTAAGGAAAGTTCTGCCGGACGGCAGTATAGGGACCGTATATCCTTTTCATGTGAGTATCGAAGGACTTGAAAAGGCGGTACTGTTCAAGGATGAGGAGGATTATGGCATCATGGTGAAATACATTGCGATATGCGCAAAGCGAAAGAATGTCATCGTGGTCATATATGCCGTTGTATCCAATCACTGTCATGTAGCAATACTCTCACTGACACAGAAAGAAGCAGACGCCTATTCAGAAGACATCAAGAAAAATTATTCCCAGTGGTATAGCCGGAAATATGGTGCCGCAGCCATCCTCAGAAGAAATGACAGCCAGGCCCTGTCGATTGGAAGTGATTGGCACCTCAGGAATTCCCTTGCCTATATTCCAAGGAATGCACATGACAACGGTGCCTCTGTGACGGAATACAGGTGGTCCGGCTTCAGGGCCATGTTTTCCAAAAACCACGAAAGCGGTTTTCCCGTAAAGAATCTGACCAGGCGGGACAAGGAAATGATTATGCATACTGCCGATTCGCTCAAGGATGTTCCATGGCTGATTGATGGAAACGGAGACTTGATTCCCGGCAGTTTCTGCGACTCTGAGTACTTGGAACAGGTTTTTAATCATGATCAGGCATTCTTCCTTAAAACCATTGGTTCCCTGAATCCGGCTGCAGTCAAGGAAGAATTGGTTGACGGTCCCAGAAGAATGATGACGGACAACGAACTGTTCAATTATGTGAATGACACTTCAAAACACTGGTTCTCTGAAGAAGTGACTTGTCTTCCGCTGGACAAAAAGTACCGCCTTCTCTCATTCGTATTCAGAAACCGCAAAACAAGTATCCCTCAGCTTGCCCGGGTCTTTGGGCTGGAGCGTGAGAAAGTAAAAGCTGCGCTTGACCGATAATTGGCGAAGGTCTGTTTTTAGGTGACAGTCCTTCGCCATTAATATTGCCCTTGAGGCCCCTGTGAGGCCGATTGCATGGCTAAGGTCTGCGGGGAAAAAACGGCTCACTTGCAAAGTTCCGGGTATGACTACCCAAAGATTTGACAGACTCTATACATGAAGAAGGGTAGATCTGATACTCCTCTTACCTGAGCACGGAAGCCTTTGAGCTTGGAGTTGAGTGACTCCGCTGCGGCGTTGGTTGCGTGGTTGATGAAGTAGTTCAATACGTATTCCTCTCTGTCCTTGATGGCGTCTCTTGCTGATTTCACTTCCCGTAGGGTGCAGTCCGCAATGGCTTGATACCACTCATGCAGCTTTATCTTGGCCGCATCCCTTGTGAGTTTCTTGCTCTTGAAGATAGAACGTAGTTTGTGGACCAGGTCATAAGCCTCCTTGAGTTTTGGATACTTCGTAAAGAGCAGCTTCATCCGCTCTTTCATCCTCGCAGACCACTTGTCATAGGTTTGAGTCAGTGCATACTTTGACCGTGAAAGCAACTCCAGAAGCGTATCCCCGTTTTCCAGCACCGGAGGATAGAACTTGGCATTCATTCGCAGTGGCTTTGGTCCGCGACGCTTTCCTGGATAGTTCTTTGGGTGCTTCTTGCGGCGCCATTTGCGCTGGTAGGCATTGCGCTTAAGACGTGCCTTGAACTGGCGTTCCAGTTTCTTGATCTTCTTTTGTGCTTCCCGCTTGTAACGGAGCCTTAGCTCTTCTACTGCCTCAAGGCAACGCTTGATGATGTGAAAGCAATCCAATGTGATTATGGCGTTCGGAAAGGCCCGCTCAATGATGCTGCGCATGCTCTCCGACATATCCAGCGTCACCTCCTTGACTTTCAGCCGGTCCTCCTCCGGTATCTGCAAGAGGACTTTGAGGACCTCAGTGGCCTTTGTGCCGCGTACCATAGAGATGATGGTGCCCTGGCGGCCGTGACCGGCCTTGTTGGACAGGATGGTGAACAAGTCATCCTGGAGCGAAGTCTCATCTATGCACAGATGCTCGCCAATGTTGTCTGGAACCAGTACCCAGTCTTCTGCATGGCCTTTTTGTGCCCAGGTACTATAGTCACTCAGATAGTACTTGTATGAACGTTCAAGGTTGTCGCCGTCAACGTAGTACGTCCTACCCAGGGAACGTGCAGTTACTGGCGTCGTATCCAAATTTTTTTTTCAAGAACGTGGCAAACTCTTCCGAGAACCGCGTCCCCCTGGCAATCAAGCGAGGATATACATCCAATACGCAACTGCTGCCGTCAGGCTTGAGCCAGCGCCTGCGGCGGATGTGCAAGACCAACTTCTTGTTGCGGACCGGGAAGTCATTCAGGACTGTCTCCTCCGTAAAGCCCTTCGGAGTGTAATCTGCCGTGTCTTCGGTGCGGTTGTCCTTCTCATCGAAGTACAAGTGAAGGGCAGGAACTTGTTCCTTGGTCGTAGGGTTTATGTGTGTCTTCTGCTCCGCCATCACGGGCTCGAAGTAATCAAGCAGCCCATCGGGAAGAAAGTAATGAAGGAAGTCTTCGTAAATCTTGAACTGTAAGTCGCTGGACATATGCATAGAGGTTATATCTATGCAAAGATACCCCAGTTACTCAGTTTCTACAAATATTTATACCCGGAAGTTTGCAGGTGTCCCGAAAAAACAGACCTTCGTCAAAAGTGCAACAGACCTTCGCCAAACGGGGAACGAAATCAGATACGGGCCTCACGGAAGACCTCGATGATGGAGGGGTAGGTGTTCTTGAGGAACGGAGGGAGCGA
Organism: Bacteroidales bacterium; assembly: GCA_017458265.1. GTDB lineage: Bacteria > Bacteroidota > Bacteroidia > Bacteroidales > UBA932 > Cryptobacteroides. The sequence goes on from JAFTFV010000033.1 coordinate 25,259, forward strand.
CGACTTTGCCACCCAGGCGGCTTTGGTGATGTCCTCTTCGCGCTGGGGAGTAAGGTTGGTGGGATCTGTGTAGAGCATGTCATACCACCAGGTGTGCTTGAGGTGCCACATCCCTTCACGGAAATAAACGTGGTCTGTTATGCAGATGAGGCGCCGGAGCTCCAACTGGTCCACTCCCGTCTCCTCCTGAACCTCGCGCATCGCACACACTTCAATGTCTTCTCCAGGCTCCTGATGGCCCTTAGGAAGGTCCCAGAGGCCGTTTCTGGAAATAAGCAGGTAATCCCCGCGGCGGTTACAGACAAGTCCTCCGGCTGCGGTTACTTCCTTGAACTCCGAACACAGACGCCGGTACGTCCCTTCTATATCCTGCGACGGTATATAAATACGTGAAAGCGTATCCTGAACTTCGAACATGCGCACCAGGGAGCCGATGTCTATCCTCTCCCCCACGTGGAACTCTACGGAATTGGGATCTGAAAGGGCTTCGTCCGAAGGGGAACAAATGATGATACAGCGCTTTTCGAAGTAAATCTTGTGCATAATTTATTATCTTTGCAGAGTACAAATATACGAATTATGACCGAGATTACGTCAAAACACGGAACCGTTTCCCGCCAGCCATACGAATTATATATGTCCATGGTAGACCTCTCCAACTTCAAGAGGATGCTGCCCCAGGACAAGCAGGACATGCTCCAGGCCGACTACGACACCCTCACCGCAACCGTGCAGGGCTTCAATATCGGCGTCAAGGTGCATAACCGCCAGCCCTATTCCCTGATTGAACTGGTAGACTACGGCGCCCCATTCGCCTTCCATATCGAGATCCACTTCGATCCCGCCCAGAACGACCCTTACAAGACAGATTTCTGGATCAAGGCCGAGGCCGACCTCAACCTCATGATGAAAATGATGCTCGGAGGCAAGATCAAGGACGCCCTTGACAAGATTGTCGACGGCCTTGTAAACGCATCCAACGGCATTTTCCCCGAAGGATTCGACGCCAGCGGCTGGACTCCGCATGTTTAAGCCCGAGTTCATATCTCTCCTAAGGGAATCGGCAGGAGAAAAGTACGCGGAAATCACGCTGGAGGCTCTCACGAAAGAGCCCTCTACGTCCGTGCGCCTCAACCCCTCCAAGCTTAAGGAATGCCCATTCGACGGTGCCGAAAGAATCCCCTGGAGTCCTTACGGCTATATACTCAAAGAACGCCCCGTATTCACCCTGGACCCGCTTTTCCACGCCGGAGCCTATTACGTCCAGGAAAGTTCCGCAATGATGGTGGGAGAGCTGTTCAGGCAGGTTACCAAAGATATCGAAGGCCACCTGAACGTCCTTGACCTCTGCGCAGCGCCTGGCGGCAAGACCACGGACATCGCCGCATCGCTGAGGGAGCGCCTCGGTGACAGCTTCTCCCTCATAGCCAACGAGCCCGTAAAGAACCGTTACAGCATCCTCAAAGGCAATGTTGAAACATGGGGAGACAAGCGCGTAGGAGTCGTGTCAAAGGACCCTTCGGCCTTCGGCAGCGAGCCCATGTTCGACGTCATCGTAACAGACGTCCCCTGCTCCGGCGAAGGAATGTTCCGAAAAGATCCGCGCGCCCTCCAGGAATGGACACCGGACCTTCCCTCCTTCTGCGCCGCCCGTTCAAGGAGAATCCTTGCCGATATCTGGCCCACCCTCCGCGAAGGCGGCATCCTCATCTATTCCACCTGTACATTCAACCACCTGGAAAACGACGACACCGTGGAATGGACAGCCAGGGAGCTTGGTGCCGATGTCATCGGCCCTGAAGAACTTCCTCCTTCCATCCGCACAAAAAACGGTTTCCTGATGCTCCCGGGGCTCGTTCCCGGAGAAGGGCAATATGCCGCGGCGCTGAGAAAGCATGGGGAGGGAGCGGTCCTTCGCAGATTCCCTGTCAATGCCGTGATTGACTCGGCAGAGGACGGACCGATGGTGAATGTAGACAGGGCAACGGCACTGAAGTACCTGCACGGAGATGCCATAAAGCTCCCGGATGACGCCCCCAGAGGGCCGGTCACCATATCATTCCAGGGGCTTTCTCTCGGGCCCGCGAAGAACCTTGGCACCAGGTGCAACAACCTTTATCCAAAAGGCAAAAGAATCAAGATGGACGTATGACAAAAGACTTTTTCAAAAGATATGCAATCTCAACGCTGGGCCTCATCGTCGTAGCCCTGGGCGTCGGCGTTTCCATAAAATCAAACCTGGGTATCGCCCCCCTGTCCTGCATTCCCACAGTCCTGTCCCTGAAGTTCACAAACATATCCGTAGGCACATTCACATGGTTTTTCAACCTGTCATTCATCGTCATACAGGCATGCATACTGGGGAAAAAGACCAGATGGGACCTTCTTGTGCAAGTCCTGCCCATATTCATCTTCGGATATCTCGTCGACGGAGCCATCTGGCTGTTTGACTCGCTGAACGCTCCGGCCACGGATTATATGGTTCAGATACTTCTGTCTCTGGCCGCAGTAGTGCTCACGGCAATCGGCATCAGGCTGGAGGTTATCGGCAGGGGATGGATGCTGTCCGTAGACAGCACCATCAACCTTATCACACGCACCACCGGAGCCAATTTCAGCTACATCAAAGTGGGGACAGACGTCCTTGTTGTGGTGATTACGGCCGTTCTCGCCCTCATTTTCTTCGGCCTTCTCACAGGCAACGGCAGCACCGTGGTGATACGCGAAGGAACCCTGATCCAGGCAATACTCACAGGCTTCTGCATGAAACTTACAGACCCTCTGGTCGACGCGATTTTCCTCCCCCGCAAAAAAGGCTGAAACTTTTAATCGGAATCTGCCGTATTATTATAGTATCGTCTGAAAGAAGAGAAATGAAACTGTCCCAATTCAACTTCGACCTCCCGAAGGAACGCATCGCCCAGGAACCTCCCAAGTGGAGGGATGAGGCACGCCTTATGGTACTCCACAAGGATTCCGGTGAAATAGAGCACCGCCTGTTCAAGAACATCATCGACTATTTCGGCAAAGGCGACGTCTTTGTCCTCAACGACACCAAGGTCTTCCCCGCCCGTCTTTACGGCAAGAAGGAAAAGACCGGGGCCGACATCATGGTCCTCCTCCTCAGGGAGCTGAACCGCGAACAGCGCCTCTGGGACGTAATCGTGGATCCCGCAAGGAAAATCCGTATCGGCAACAAACTCTACTTCGGAGAGGATGAGTCCATGGTGGCCGAAGTCATCGACAACACCACCTCCAGGGGACGTACCCTCCGCTTCCTGTTCGACGGCCCGTACGAGGACTTCAAGGAAGCCCTTTTCGCCCTTGGCGAGCCCTACGTCCCCGAATGGGTCAAGGAGAAAACCACTCCTGAAGACGTGGAGAACTATCAGACCATCTTTGCCGCACACGAAGGTGCCGTAAGCGCCCCCGCCGCAGGTCTGCATTTCTCCAGGGAGCTCTTCAACCGCATGATACTCAAGGATATCGACAAGACTTTCATCACCGTGCACATGGGAATCGGCCACTTCCGTTCAGTGGACGTGGAAGACCTTTCCAAGCACAGGATGGATTCTGAGAGGCTCATCATCAGCCCGGAGGCCGCAGCCCGCATCAACAAGGCCAAGAGGGGCGGCGGAAAGGTCGTCGCAATCGGCGCCACCGTCATGAGGGGCCTTGAGACCTACGTTACCACCACCCACATGGTGGATGAATTCGACGGATGGACCAACAAGTTCATCTTCCCTCCTTACGAGTATTCCGTCCCGGATGCCATCGTATCCAACTTCCACCTTCCCCAGAGCACGATGCTCATGAGCGTAGCCGCTTTCGGCGGATACAAGAACGTCATGGCCGCTTACGAGAGCGCCCTCGAGAACGGTTACAACTTCGGCCCCTACGGTGACGCGCTGCTCATACTGTAGTGTTGATCGACACACATACGCACTTTTATGACGAATGGCTTTATCCGGATTCGGAGGAAGCCATTCAGCGTGCTTTGGACGCAGGCGTCGGAAAAATGATCCAGGCCGACGTGGACAGCACCGAACGTCCGCGTATGTGGGAGGTTGGCTCCCGGCACAAGGGTGTGCTGTACCAGATGCTGGGTCTCTACCCCTGCTCCGCCACTCCGGAAAACTGGAAAGACGAGCTGGACGCCCTTGAGGAATACAAGGACAAAGGGGTCGTGGCGATAGGAGAAATCGGCCTTGACTATCATGAAGGAAAGGAATATGCCGATATACAGAAGGAGGTCCTGAGGATCCAGTTCGAGATGGCATCGGCAATGGACCTTCCGGTGAATATACACCTCAGGGATGCCTGGGAGGACTTTTTCGCAGTCCTTGAGGACTGCTCTCACCTTCATCTGAGAGGGAATCTCCACTGCTTCAGCGGAAGTTTCGAGGTCTATGAAAGGGCGCAGAAGAGCGGGGATTTCAGCGTGGGCATCGGCGGAGTGATAACATTCAAGAATTCAGGCCTCGCGGCTACCGTTGCAAGGATTCCGCTACGGCATATACTTCTTGAGACCGATGCACCCTACCTCGCCCCGGTTCCCTACCGCGGAAAGAGGAACGAGAGCTCATACCTTCCCGTCATTGCAGCCAGGGTGGCGGAAGCGAAGGGCCTGACCACGGCCGAAATCGAAGCTGCAACCACAGACAACGCACAAAAACTATTCGGAATATGACATCGTCGGTACTAATCATTTACACCGGAGGCACCATCGGCATGAAGCAGGACCCGGTGGACGGAACGCTCAAGCCTTTCGACTTCAGCCAAATCAAGGAAGAGGTCCCCGAGCTATCCAAATACGATGTAAGGATAGACTCCTACACCTTCAGCCCGCTGATAGACTCGTCTGACGTGCAGCCCTCCCTTTGGGTAGACCTCGCCAAGCTTATAGAGAGCAAATACGACGACTATGACGGCTTCGTGATCCTCCACGGAACGGATACGATGGCATACAGCGCATCGGCCCTGTCTTTCATGCTGGAAGGACTCACCAAACCCATCATCTTCACCGGAAGCCAGCTGCCGATAGGCGTTCCCCGCACTGACGGCAAGGAAAACCTCATCTCTTCCGTGGAGATTGCGGCCGCAAAGGACGAAAAGGGCCACGCAAGAGTGCCGGAAGTATGCATTTTCTTCGATTCCAAACTCTTCAGGGGCAACCGATCCACAAAATACAGCGCAGAAGCCTTTGACGCCTTCTCCAGCCCCAACTGCCCTCCCCTTGCAGAGGCGGGAATCCGCATCCGGTACAACACTGACGTGATTCTGAAGCCGAATTCCTGGGTGTCCACCCTGAGAATCTATACGCATCTTGACACAAGGGTGGCAATCCTGAAAATACATCCCGGAATAACCCCCGTGGTGGCAAGGCACTTCCTGTGTGCGCCGGAAATCCGCGCATGCATCATCGAAACCTACGGCTCCGGCAACGCCCTCTCCAGTGAATGGTTCCTGGACATCATACGCGAGGCCGACCACATGGGCAAGATACTCCTTAATGTAACACAGTGCAAATCAGGCACCGTGAACATGGATCTGTATGCAACCGGCACCACCCTGAAGAATGCCGGAGTACTCTCCGGAGGGGATATAACCACAGAAGCCGCACTGGGAAAATTGTTCGCTCTCATGGGCAGAAGCGACAATAACCAATGGGTAAAAACAGCCCTCGCGCATCCGATATGTGGCGAAACAAGTGAATAATCTTTGGCGTTTTGATTTTTTATTGCTAAATTGCACGTCAAATTTGGAAAAAACAATAACTAATCAAATTTATAACTAACAACACAACAAAAACAAATTATGAAAAAGCTTTTCATGTTTTTGGCAGTCGCCGGTCTTATGACCTTCTCTGCCAACATCGCTTCCGCCCAGGACGAGACCGCTGCTCCTGCAGCAGTTGAGCAGGTAGCCGAGGAAGAAGCCGAACCCGTTGTTGACCTCTTCGCAGGCTCTGGTGAGGAAGTTCCTATGCACCAGGCCCTCAAGACCAAGTTCATCGAAGGTGGCGCAGGCTTCATGTCCCTCATCATCATCTGCCTCATCCTCGGTATGGCTCTCGCAATCGAGCGCATCCTGTATCTGGCCCTTTCCAAGACCAACACCACCAAGCTCCTCGACGCTGTTGAGGCCGCTCTCGCAGAAGGTGGCATTGAGAAAGCAAAGGAAGTTTGCCGCAATACCCGCGGCCCTGTTGCCAGCATCTTCTATCAGGGCCTCCTCCGCGCAGACCAGGGTGTCGATGTCGTTGAAAAGACCATCGTTTCCTATGGCGGCGTTCAGATGAGCCAGATGGAGAACGGTCTCAGCTGGATCGGCCTCTTCATTTCCATCGCTCCTTCACTGGGATTCCTTGGTACCGTTATCGGTATGATCCAGGCCTTCGATGCTATCCAGGCTGCCGGTGATATCTCCCCGAACGTTGTTGCAGGTGGTATGAAGGTCGCCCTTATCACCACTGTGGGTGGTCTTATCGTTGCTATGATCCTCCAGATCTTCTACAACTATATCATTGCAAAGATCGACGCCCTCTCCATCGACATGGAAGACTCTTCCATCCGTTTCGTGGACCTCATGGTAAAGAACAACAAGAAGTAATTAACCCCCGTTAACTCCAGATAAAATGGAAAAACAGAAATACGCCAAAATCTGCAAGATCCTCCTTTGGGTACTCATTGCAATCAGCGTTGCTGTGCTCATCTGGGGGTCATTGACCGGGTTTGAGGCAAATAATGGTGCCGCCACCGACGTACTGTTCTACTGGGCTTATGCAGTTCTCGCCATCGCCCTCATAGCAGTTGTCTGCGTAGGTATCGTGGTCAGGGCAAAGACAGATGTCAAGAGCCTTGCCTCCATCGGCATCATTCTGGTTGGAGCTTGCGTGCTGTTCGGCATTGCATACCTTCTGGCCTCCGGTGCCCCGGCAATCGGATACTCCGGTGCAGTACCTCCCACCGCCTCTGAACTTAAGATGACTGATACCATCCTCAACCTCGCCTACATCGTCGGAGCATGCGCAATCCTCTCCATCGTTGCAGCAGAAGTTGTTATGGCCATCCGCAATAAAAAGTAAGATAAACCATGGCAAGAAGAAAATTTGAAGCAATCGGTTCCACGGCGGACATTGCATTCCTCCTGCTCTGCTACTTCCTCATGACCACAACCATGGGAGAGCAGACCGGTCTGCAGCGTCGTCTTCCCCCGATCCCTGACAAAGAACAGGCTCAGGATCAGCAGGTGAACCGCCGAAACATCATCATCGTCAGAATCAACTCTGCCGATAAGCTGTTTGCCGGTAGCGATGCCATGGATATCTCCCTGCTCAAGGACAAGATCAAAGAGTTCCTCACCAACCCTACAAACTCCCCTTCCCTTCCCGAGAAGGAACCCAAGGAGATTGAAGGCAAGACCTACATGGTTTCCAAGGGCGTTATCTCCCTGCAGAATGACCGTGGTACCAGCTACCAGGCATACCTCGCAGTGCAGAACGAACTCGTGAAAGCCGTGAACGAACTCCGCGACGACTTCGCCCGCGCAAACTTCGGCAAGAAGTTCTCCCGCCTGAGCGAAGAAGAGCAGGACATTGTCAAGAAGGCAGTTCCTCAGAACATCTCTGAGGCAGAGCCTAAGGAAGTGAAAAAACGTTAAAGGAGGATTAAGATTATGTCAAAATTTGGAAGTTCCAGCAATAAGAAGGAAGTCCCGCAGGCATCGTCCAACTCCCTTTCCGATATCGTGTTCATGCTCCTTTTCTTCTTCATGGTCACCACCCAGATGCGTGAGACAGAGAACAAGGTTCTCGTAAAGCTCCCCGAAGCATCTGAAGTTGCCAAGCTTGAAAGAAAGGACCTGAGCGCCAATATCAACATCGGTACTCCTATGCGCCAGTATCAGGCACTCTACGGTACCGATGCACGTATTCAGCTCAATGACTCCTTCAAGACAATTGCCGACATTCGTGACTTCATCGCCTCAGAGCGTGATGCCATGAGCGAAGCAGAACGCTCCCTCATGACCGTCAGCCTCAGGGTAGACCAGGATGTCCGAATGGGTATCGTCTCCGATGTAAAACAGGAGCTGCGCCGCTGCTCCGCCCTTAAGATTATGTACTCTGCCCGTAAACCCGGCGGAAACTGATCCCAAGGTAAATAATGCAATGATGCCGGTCCGTATGGGCCGGCATTATTGTTATCAGCAGCTTTCCCTTATGACAAGGGTCGGACGGATAAGCTGCTGCACAGGTGCCGGATGCGGAAGGCCTGCGCGGCGCGCTTCCATGAACGAGAATAGCGTGCTCACAGCTATCTCGCCGGCCTCCTGCAGGGGCTGTTCCACCCTTGTAACTGCCGGATTCATAAAGTCCAGGAAGCCATTGTTGTCATACGAAATCACACCAACGTCTTTCCCCTCAGTTATTCCCAGTCTTCTCAAGGCCGATATGGCTCCAAGAAGGATAGTGGAACTGAATGCGAATATTGCATCATAGGCCTTGGGGTTACCGGAAAAGGCGGCGAGTGCCTCCCTGCGGCCGTTTTCGACGGAGAAGGCGTCTCCCCTGACCTGATTCTCAATCCCGCGCTCATGAAGGGCATCCTGGAAGCCGCGCACTCTTTCCCTGTTAGGCATTGATGCGGGAACGCCCTGAATCGCAAGTATACGCTTATAGCCTTTGTCGGCAAGGTATTTTGCGGCCATATAAGCCCCTGCATAATTATCAGTACAGACATAGGACAGGCTTGTCTTATCGAAATACCTGTCTATAAGAACCAGCGGGATATCCTGACTCACCCTCTCATGATACTCCGGAGTGGGAGCCACCGGCACCGCAATTATACCGTCGACGTTCCGATCCTGAAACATCTCCATGGCCTGAATCTCTTCCTCGGGATTCTCACGGGAGTCGGCAAGAAGAGTGTGATATCCATGCTGAACCAACTGGGCGTTTATAACGCTTGCAAGGGTTGCGAAAAACGGGTTGTCTATGCCGGGAACAACCAGGCCGACGGTCTGGCTCTGACGGGTGCGCAAACTTTGCGCAACAAGATTCGGCCTGTAGTTGCAGCGATGAGCTTCCTCCGTCACTTTTGCAATTGCCTCCGCGCTGATTCGGTACTTTTCGGCCTTTCCGGAAAGAACGCGCGATACAGTGGAAACAGAGTACCCGGTGCGCTCTGAAATTGCTGCAAGATTGTTTTTGTTACCCATAAGCGAAATCGTTTGCGCTACAAAGTTAATTTTTTTTCTAACAGCGTGTACAATTATAAAAAATTTTTTCTACATTTGTAAAAGACCATGCACAAACGATTGCGCAAAACAGCATAATCAATAACACCAAATATGAGTAAAAAAGGTATCCTCGTCATAGGCAGCAGCAACACTGACATGACAGTCAAAACCAAAGCCCTCCCCCGTCCCGGAGAAACCGTCCTTGGCGGCGTGTTCACCATGGGCGCCGGCGGCAAGGGCGCAAACCAGGCAGTGGCGGCACAGCGCCTCGGAGGCGACGTGAAGTTCATCTGCAAGGTCGGCAAGGACATTTTCGGAGACAACTCCATCGCACAGTACGAAAAGGAAGGACTGGACACAAGCGGCATCTTCCGCTCCGAACTCCCTTCCGGAGTTGCCCTCATTTCCGTGGATGAGCACGCAGAAAACTGCATCGTGGTGGCCTCCGGCGCCAACGGAGACCTCTCTGAGGCCGATATCGAAGCATCCCGCAGAGACCTCGAAAACTGCAGCATCCTGCTTCTCCAGCTTGAAAGCCCCATCGGCAGTGTTCTCAAGGCTGCGAAGATTGCACACGAGGCCAGAGCAACGGTGGTCCTGAATCCGGCTCCCGCCTGTGCCCTCCCGGAAGAAATCTTCCGCTACATCGACCTCTTCATTCCCAACGAGACAGAGCTTTCCTCGTTCAGCGGCATCCAGGTGGCCGATATCGCATCGGCAGAAAAGGCAGCATCGGCAATGCAGGCAAAGGGCGTAGGGAAGCTCATTGTCACAATGGGGAGCAAGGGGGCGCTAATCTGCGAAGGCGGTCCATCCGTTTTCGTTCCTGCCCATAAGGTAAAGGCTGTCGACACCACCGCAGCTGGAGACACTTTCTGCGGAGCTCTCTGCGTGGCTGTTTCCGAGGGGAAAACCCTCAAGGAGGCCACAGAGTTCGCAACGGCGGCATCGGCCCTTACAGTGCAGAAGATGGGAGCACAGAATTCCATCCCTTTCAGAAAAGAAATTAACCTTTAAAGAAATAACGCTATGTTTATCGTCGGAAGTTATTCGCTTGCAGTAGTATTCTGCTTTATTACCATGCTCTGCTGGGGTTCCTGGGGAAACACCCAGAAACTGGCAGCAAAGAGCTGGAGGTACGAACTCTTCTACTGGGACTATGTCATCGGCATGGTTCTGTTTTCCCTCCTTCTGGCTTTCACCGCCGGCTCCATCGGCTCTGAAGGACGTCCTTTCCTCCAGGACCTTGGCCAGGCAAGTTGGGCAAGCATCGGCTGGGTGCTCCTTGGCGCCGTTGTCTTCAACGTCTCCAACATCCTCCTGTCTGCTTCCACCTCGATCGCCGGAATGTCGGTAGCCTTCCCTCTTGGTGTGGGCATAGCGCTTGTAATGGGCGTACTTAACAATCTCCTCCTCCATCCCGTAGCCGGACAGAACACCACCCTTCTGTGGGTTGGCGTCGCTCTGGTCGTCATCGCAGTCATCTGCAACGGCGTTGCATCAGGCAAGGTCTCCAATGAGCAGAAGGATCCTAAGCAGAACCGCAAGGGCATCATCCTCGCCGTGTGCGCAGGTCTCATCATGTCCTTCTTCTCTGCTCTGGTCTACAACGGCGTAGACCTTGACAACTTCGCCGCTCCCGCAGCCGGCAAGGTCACACCTTACACTGCAATGGTTATCTTCTCCATCGGCGTGTTCCTGAGCAACATCATCGTGAACACCATCGTCATGAAGAAGCCCTTTGTGGGAGAGCCCGTCACTTACAAGCAGTATTTTGCAGGCAACTTCCCCACCCACCTTGTAGGTATGCTGGGCGGCGCCATCTGGGGCCTTGGTACTGCACTTAACTACATCTCTGCCGGCCAGGCCGGTGCAGCAGTTTCCTACGCCCTCGGCCAGGGAGCTCCAATGATCGCCGCAATCTGGGGCGTCTTCGTATGGAAGGAATTCAAGGGCGCCGGAAAGAACGTCTACGGCCTCCTGGGCCTCATGTTCGCCCTGTTCATCGCCGGTCTTGCATGTATCGTTGTCGCTGGAATGTAATAAAAATAAGGTATGAGAACATTCAAGAATATAATCCTTGCCTTTGCAGCCCTCCTCTCCGGAGCATCGGCCTTCGCACAGAGCAAGAACATATCCGGAAAGGTTGCCGATGAAAGAGGCGACGCCCTTCCCGGTGCAACCGTTGTCGTGTCCGGAACAAAGGCTTACGCCATCACGGACATTGACGGAAAATACGCACTCCAGGCCCGTCAGGGACAGGAAATTACCGTGAGCTACCTGGGCTATGATGACTACGTATTCACCGTAGGCGCAGCCTCCGTGTACAATATCTCCATGCAGCCCTCCGAGGCCACCATGCTCAACGAATCCGTAGCCATCGGTTACGGCACCACCACGAAGAAGGAAGTGACCGGATCTGTGGTGAGTCTCAAGAGCGACGATTTTGACAAGGGGTCGTTTACTGATGCTACCGGAATGCTTCAAGGCAAAGTTGCCGGTCTGTCAGTTACGAATCCCAACGGTGGCGACCCTAATGGCGGATTCGAAATCCTTCTCCGTGGCACCAACACTTTGAGTGCCGGGCAAGGTCCGCTCATTATCATCGATGGAGTTGTTGGGGCCGATATTTCCACAATCAACTTCCAGGAAGTCGAAACCATGGATGTGCTTAAAGACGGCTCAGCAGCCGCCATCTACGGCACCAGAGGCACAAACGGCGTAATCATCATCACCACCAAACGCGCCTCTAGTGGAAAGACCTCCGTGGAATATGATGGCCAGGCATCCATCCAGACCGTAAGGTCAAGGGCCGTGCCGATGACGGCAGAAGAATTCACATACGCTATTGAGAATTATAAACCGACTTCTTCCGCATCTCTTTACGGAGAGAATACCGACTGGTTTAAAGAAGTTACTCGCACTCCTTTCAGCCATAAGCATAATCTTGCAATTTCAGGCGGAACAGAGTCATTCTCTCACCGCACGGTTCTCAACGTTGAGCAAAATCAGGGCATGCTTCGCGGCAATTATGCCGATAAGTATTTGTTCCGAACCAACGTAAGGCAGGAAGCCTTGAAGGGTTGGGTAGTATTTGATTTTAATCTCCGTTACGGAAAACGCCAATATGAAGGAGCCAGAACTGGCATCTTCCGCCAAGCTTTCATGCATAACCCGACAGAGCCTGTTTATGATGAGACAGACAAAGATAATGGTGGATACTACACAATTTCAAGCATGGATTATTATAATCCTGTCGCTATGCTCAATGAGCGATCCAGTCAGTCTACTGTAGACAATGTGGGAGTCAATGGCAGGGTTACGCTCAATGTATTATCCATACCTGGTCTAAAATGGGATAATTTTGTCAGCTACATTTCAAACCGCTATGAAAATAGGGATTATAGAACGCGTTTCTATCCTGGAGAAACCGGGAAAAAAGGTATAGCTGAAGTTTCTAACTCAGCATCTGAGGACATTCAGTTCGAAAGCACTCTTCAGTATTCTCATAAATTTGGGCAGCACTCTCTCCAGGCAGTTGCTGGTTATACTTTTCAAGAAATAGGTTCATGGAGCAGTTATATGAGCAATTATGGCTTTGACACTGACTTCTTTAAAACAAACAATATCGGAGCAGGAAGCGCCCTTAAAGCATCACAGGCAGACATGTCATCAAGCCGAAGCGGTAGCCGGTATATAGCTTTCTTCGGACGTGTAATGTACAATTATGCAGACAAATATCTCGCATCTGTTTCGCTTAGGGAAGATGGGTCATCACGCTTTGGCGTAAATAATAAATGGGCATTATTCCCCGCAATAAGCCTAGGCTGGAGAATCACTCAAGAGGACTTCATGAAGAACCTTACATGGATTGACGAACTGAAGTTCCGTGCAGGCTATGGCGCAACCGGCAATCAGGACTTCTCCAATTACCTTTCAATTTCCAGAGTAGAGCCAGTTGGACGTTTCTACTATGACGGTGTATGGGCTAATGCGTATGCTCCTTCAAGCAACGCGAATCCCGACCTCCGCTGGGAAAGAAAGAGTGAGTGGAATATCGGTTTGGATTTTACGCTCTTTAAAGGCCGTTTGAGTGGAACAATTGATTATTACAACCGTAAAACCACGGACCTTATTTATAGATACAAAGTTCCTGTTCCTCCTTATGACTATGATGAATATTACACCAATGTGGGTTCCATTTCCAATAGCGGTATCGAGCTTACACTCAACGGAGCCCCTGTCAAAACAGAGAACCTAACATGGAACACAACTCTCACTTTTGCAAAGAACACCAACAAACTTCTCAAATTCACTAATGAGGAATTTCAGGGTGAAGAATACCGCACAGCATGGCTTAATACTCCTCTTGGAGCCTATAGCCAAAGACTAATTGAGGGAGAAAGCATCGGCGCCTTCTATGGTCCTCACTCTCTTGGCATCAAATCATCTGGCAATCAAGATCTTGAACAGCTCAGTGAGAATAATTGGATTTACTTGGGCTCTGCATATCCTGACTTTACTTTAGGATGGAGCAACTCTGTCAAATATGGCCCGTTCACCCTTAGCGCAACACTTCGCGGCTCATTCGGCGGCAAAGTATTTAACCAAATGCGTGGTGTCTATGAAAATATAACCAACCTTGGACTCCAAAATGTATTGGCTTCATGGCTGGATGATCCTTCATACACTGGCAAAGTGGTTTATTCCGACCGCTATCTGGAAGACGCAACATATGTTAAACTGGATAATGTTACTTTCTCATATGACTTACCATATAAGAATGATTATGTAAAAGGCATTCGCGTATATGCAACAGGACAAAACCTTTTGTGCATTACCAGATACACAGGTGTGGACCCAGAGGTTAGACTTACTGGCCTCGCTCCCGGTATTGAAGGAACTAGTTATTATCCTCGCACACGCATGTTCACTCTTGGTGTTAACGTAAAATTCTAAGTCATGAAAAAGATTGTTTATATCGCATCTGCCGCATTTTTACTTGCCGCCTGCACCAATCTTGACGAGCATCTGTATTCCCAGATATCAAAGCAAGATTTTCTTTCTTCGCAAGATAATCTTGTACTTTATACGTCACGTCCATATACCATGTTGCAGAATTGGGGCGCCGAACAAAGTTACTGGACTCTTGTACTCCAAATAGGCAACGAAATGGCAGTCCCACAAGCTTATAATGGATCCTGGGCCGAGACTCGCTACGGAGAGCTTCAAACTCATGATATCCCTGAAAGCAATAAGCTTGTAAGAACAGGTTGGGAGTTTTGCTTCAACGGCATCTCAGCTTGCAATGACGCATTATCCGAGTTGGAGGCATTATCAAAGAACCCAACTGTAGAAAAAAGCATTGCTGAAGTAAAAGTACTGAGGGCGTATTATTACCTTATGGCTATTGACCTCTGGGGTAACGTTCCTTTTTCCATTAGCAAAGAGGAAAAGGACTATCCTGAGATGAAGGATCGTGCATTCATGTATAATTGGATTGAAACAGAGGTAAAGGATAATCTTAACGCACTGGAGGCCGTTCCGTCAGCAGCAACGTATGGACGTGTGACTCAGGATGTCGCCAAATTCATTCTTGCCAAATTGTACTTGAATGCTCAGGTTTATACTGGCACCCCCAAATGGGAAGAAGCCGCATCAATTTGTAAGCAGATTATTGAAAGCGGCCACTTTTCCCTTACAAAAACATATGCTGAGAACTTCGCTATTTATAATGAAGGTTCATCTGAGGCAATACTTGCCATCCCTTATAGCAGCACATTTACCAGCAAAGGGTTCTATATGTTTGCACTTACACTGAACACAGATCTTGAAAAAATATGGAAAATCGGCGACACTTGGAATGGCACTCATATGGGACAGCCCGACTTTATGGCAAGATATGATTCCAACGATACCAGAAAGAAGGATACATGGTTATTTGGACCAGTTTATGACCTCAACGGAAACCGCTGGCAGTATCAGGATGGCGTTGATGAAAACAAGCAACCAGTAATGAAAGATTACAGCCTTGAAGACATCAATATCGATGAAGATAAATTCAAGCATGGCATTGACAGACTAGATGGCGCCAGAATTATCAAATGGCCATACCAGGGAGATGGAACTCTCAACAGTTATACCGTTGACATGGAAAACGACTTTATCCTTATGCGCTATGCCGATGTCGTCCTGATGTATGTAGAATGCCTTCTCCGCCAGGGAAAAACCCTTGAAGCATCATTAGTGCCTGAATTCATGGAAATACGCACCCGAGCCGGCCTGCTGCCGTTCACGGCCTTGAATCTCACCCTTGACACCTTCTTTGAAGAGCGTCAGAAAGAGATGGCCCTGGAAGGATGGGTTCACAATGACCTTGTCCGCTTTGGAAAGTATCTTGATGCATGGTGGGCAAAACCAGCAGATTCTAAAGCCACCAATATCCTGCTTCCTATTCCAAAAGAAATGCTGGGCGCCAACCCTAAGTTGAAACAAAACCCCGGATATTGATTATGAAAAAACTGTCAATTATAACCCTCTGTGTGCTTCTTCTGGCATCCTGTGCCCAGAAGCCGCTGGAGATAACGCGTACACAGCTCAAGGACAAGATTGCCGGGGCCTGGCTTGGCCAGATGGTTGGCAACATCTACGGACTTGAATACGAAAACAAGTTCGTGGATGAGCCCGGCGAAGGTCCATTTGTCTTCAACAAGGCAATGCGCAAGATGTCTGCAGTGGACGGAGCCTTCTCCGATGATGACACAGACGTCGAGTACCTCTACCTGATGATGATGGAGAAGTACGGAATAGACATTACGTACGAGCAGGTTAAGGAGGGCTGGATGTACCATATCCGTGACAGGGTTTGGCTCGCAAACCGCGCAGCCCTGGGCCTCATGCACTACGGATTCACCCCTCCGTATACAGGCAAGAAGGAATACAATCCCCACTGGTTCCAGATTGACCCTCAGCTGATCAATGAAATCTGGGCCTATACCGCACCGGGCATGCCTGCATATGCAGCGGGCATATCCGACTGGGCCGCCCGCATCACATCCGATGACTGGGCCGTATCCCCTACCGTAGTGTACGGAGCAATGTACTCGGAAGCCTTCTTCGAGAAGGACATCCCTACGCTGATCCGCCACGCCAAAGAGTATCTTCCCAAGAAGGACCGCTTCCGCGCTATCATTGACGAGTGCCTTGACCTGTGGCAGAAGAATCCCGACGACTGGAAGGCCTCCAGAAAGGTCATTGCCGATGAACTGTATGTCAATGAAGAAGACATGACCAAGAGCATCTGGAATGCAGACCTGAACGGCGCCATGGGCATCCTGTCACTCCTCTACGGAGACGGCGACATCGAGAAGACTCTCCTCATTGGCTGCGCACTCGGTTTTGACTGCGACAACCAGACTGCTACGATGTGCGGCCTCCTGGGTGTAATCAACGGCCTTGGCGGAGTTCCGCTGGACCGCGCCATGCCCTTCGAGCACTGGACCAAACCGTTCAATGACAGGTATATCAATGTAACCCGTTACGACATGCCCGACGCCTCCATCGAGGACATCATCGAGCGCACCGTTGTGCTGGCAGAAAAGATTATCCTTGCCCGCGGCGGCTCTGTACGTGAAGAAAACGGTGAAAAGATTTACACCATCAACACCAAGGCACGTTTCAAGCCCGTCAAAGAGGCCGGTGCGACATTCACGCTTCCCGCAAAGCACGGGCGCAACCTTGCCAAGGATGCAGCGGAGATCCTTGCCCTTACCCGCGAGACAGACCGTGCTACGCTTGACTCCTGCTGGCTTACCATTCCAGTGAGCTACCGCGCATACACCGTGGATGTAATCAACGATGGTGTAACCGGAGGAGCCGGTGCTGCCTTCTATTCTCTTGGAAGCAAATCCAACGCTCCCAAACGCGACTTCTTTGGCTACCGCTGGGATGAGCCAATTACCACTGACATGATTTCCTTCCACTACGGACCGCTCGAGGAGTTTGGCGGCTGGTACAGCAACCTGCACCCTGAATACCTGGATGAAAACGGCAACTGGCAGCCCCTGGATGCAAAGGTCACTCCGGATTGGCCTTTCAGCGACGAAGTTTTCTTCCAGCCCCACAACGGAGAATTCATCTTCACCTTCCCCAAGGTCACCACAACTGCCGTACGTGTAATTGGTGACGATGCAGTCCTTATCCACTGGAACAAGTACACCAAGGACGTATCTGCATTCATCTCCATAACAGAACTCGAAGTTTATGAAGCGAAGTAGCATCATAGCACTTATCCTCATTGCCGTGGCCTGCACCCAGGCCCCGGCAACCAAGGATGTCACACTCACCAAAGACGCCCTTATGGACAAGATAATGGGCGGCTGGGCAGGTCAGACCATAGGTGTAGTCTACGGTGCACCCACAGAGTTCAAGTTCTGCGGAACGCTTATCCCCGAAGAGATTCCTATCGGCTGGGGAGACGGATATGTCAAGCATTGGTGGGTGCGCAAGCCGGGCTTGTTCGACGACGTGTACAACGACCTCACCTTTGCAGAGGCATTCGAACAGCTTGGGCTGGATGCCACATCAGAGCAGCTTGCCATGCGCTTTGCATACGCGCCTTATCACCTTGCACACGCAAACCAGGCAGGCCGCTACAACGTGCGCCAGGGCATCATGCCTCCGGAATCCGGCAACTGGATGAACAACCCCCACGCAGACGATCTGGACTTCCAGATCGAGGCGGATTTCGTAGGTCTCATGTCCCCCGCGATGATTCCTCAGGCACTTGACATTGCAGACCGCGTAGGCCATATCATGAACAGCGGCGATGGCTTCTACGGAGGAGCATACGTAGCGGGTCTGTATAGCGCCGCTTTTGCAGAGAACGACCCGGCAAAAATAGTGGACATGGCTCTTGAGGCCATCCCCCACGAGAGCACCTTCTGGCAGTGCATCAACGACGTGCGTATGTGGCACAAGAAGTATCCGGCCGACTGGAAAGCCACCTGGTTCGAACTCCTCAAGAAGTGGGGTACGGATACAGGCTGCCCCAAGGGAGTTGGGCTTAGTTTTGACATTGATGCGAAACTCAACAGCGCATATGTGACCATCGGCATGCTTTATGGAGGCGGAGACTTTGGCCGTTCCATTGAGATTGCCACTCGCTGCGGACAGGATTCGGACTGTAATCCTGCAACCGTCGGCGGCGTTCTTGGCGTAGTCCTGGGCCTTGACAATATTCCCGAGTTCTGGCGTACCCCGGTGATGGAAATCTGGGACCTCGATTTCGAAGGAACAGATGTTTCCCTTGCAAAAGGCGCGGAATACAGTTTCAACCAGGCCCTGCAGCTCATCGAAAAGAACGGCGGAGAAGTACGGGAAAACGATGTAACCATCCCCGTAGCCAAACCTGAGATGCTTCCTCTGGAGCAGAATTTCGTGAACACTTATCCTCTCATGCGTGACCAGAAAGACGCCTGGCTTGAAAAGGAATACGAGTTTGACTTCTCCGGCAACGGCTTCGTAATCTGGGGTAACCTGGTATGCCTCAGAGGTATCACTGCAGACTACGCCGCACGCGTTGCCAAAAAGCATGTGGGCTCTGAAGTATTTGCCATGGCAGAAGAACAGGATCCTTACGTGGCAGAGATAGAAGTTTGGATTGACGGCGCTCTGGACCAGGTTTCCATCCTTCCCATGAAGGGAACTTCGCGCAAGCTTGAACCTGCATGGAAGTACTGCATGGACGAAGGCCGCCATCATGTAAAGCTTGTCTGGCGCAACGCAAAACCTGACACTTATCTACTTAGAATCAACGCCATCGAATACTACAGCGAAAAGCAGAACAAAGACACCTATTATCACAACTAGGATGAAAAGGATACTGATCATAGCACTCCTGGCCCTATCTGCCTGCACGGCCAAAGTCCAGTACGGTACAACCGTAAAGATGGACGACGCCACCCTCATGGACAAAATCCGCGGAGGATGGTACGGCCAGACCATCGGCTGCACCTATGGAGGCCCTACCGAGTTCAAGTACAAGGGAGGCATCATCATGGAAGAGATCCCTATTCCGTGGTACGATGACTACATCTATGACACGTACATCGAAGACCCGGGGCTTTATGACGATGTCTACATGGACCTCACCTTCATGGAAACCATGCTCAAATACGGCCTGGATGCACCTGTGGAAGAGTATGCCAACGCTTTTGCTTATGCAGACTACAAGCTGTGGCATGCAAACCAGGGCGCACGTTACAACATCCTCAACGGCCGCGGAGCACCTGAATCAGGTCACTGGAAGTACAACCCCCACGCAGATGACATAGACTTCCAGATCGAGGCCGATTTCATTGGCATGCTATACCCGGGTGGCGTGAACAGGGCTTCCGAGCTGAGTGACAGGATAGGACATATCATGAATTACGGCGACGGCTGGTACGGCGGCGTGTTCATAGGCGCAATGTACTGTCTCGCATACGTTTGTGACGATATTCCCACAATAGTTACAGAGGCGCTCAAGACCATTCCTGAAGGCACCAAGTTCCACAGCACTATTTCCGATGTCATCAAATACTGGAAGAAGTATCCGAAAGACTGGAAACAGTGCTGGTTCGAGGTCACCAACCGCCATGCAAATGACGTGGGATGCCCTGAAGGAGTCTGGAACGGATTCAACATCGATGCCACCATCAATTCCGCTTTTGTGGTAATCGGCCTCCTTTATGGAGAAGGAGACTTCATGAAGACCATGGACATTTCTACCCGCTGCGGAAACGACTCTGACTGCAATCCAGCCTCTGCAGCCGGCATCCTTGGCGTAATGTACGGCTACGATGCCATCCCCGATTACTGGAAGAAGGGTGCAGAACGTATCAAGGACATTCCTTTCCCCTACACTTCACTGAGCCTGGAAAATGTCTGCAAGGCTAATTTCGAGCTTGTAAAAGAAGTGTTCGGAGGCAACGAACCGGCCGAAAACTGCATCTATATAAATGTTGAAAAGCCACAGCCCGTCCGCTATGAGCAGAGCTTTGAAGGCATTGTTCCCGTAGAGAAAAGAGTTCTCAAAAAGGCCTTTACAGACAAGGTCGAACTCACATTCAAGGGAAACAGCATTGTTGTCGAAGGCAGCGTCCGCAAGACCGGTCATGCAGATGACAGCTACGTTGCAGATATCACTGCCCTGCTGGACGGAAAGGAAATTGAACACTTTACTATGCCCATTGATTACATCAAGCGCAAGTACGAAGTTTTCTCTGCCTACTGCTTTGAAAGCGGTGAGCACACACTTACCCTCCGCCTCAACAATCCCCACCCGGATTATGAAGTTTACGCATCTGAAATGGTAGTTTATGATGAAATATAGTAAAATAGCACTGATCTGTGTATTAGTCACAACCCTCTGCGGCTGTGGCTGCGCTAAGAGAGGCAGAGAGTTACCACCTGTAGATCCGGCTTCTTTTCAACGGTATTCCCAAGATAATATCCTGGATAGCAAGATTCTCGGTAGAACCGTAAAGTATTCTGTATACTACCCGGAGAGCTATATGTCTGACAAGGAAAAACGCTACCCCGTTGTATACATGCTCCACGGAATCGGTGATGACAACAATTCTTGGAACGGCAATTATCTACATGCAAATAATAAGGTAGACGCCTTGACCGCCAAAGGACTCGGTGAAATGATTTATGTTTTTCCCCAAGGTTTTTCATCGTACTACTGCAACAGATATGACGGTTCTTTCAACTATATGGATATGTTTGTCAAAGAACTTATCCCTTTAATCGACAAGACACTCAGAACAATTCCAGACAAACAACACAGGTCTATAACTGGTTATTCAATGGGCGGTTTTGGAGCCATGGCTCTTGCAGAAAAGAACCCTGACCTTTTTATAGCCTGCGCTCCCCTCTCAATGTCCGTAAGGACTGACTGGCAATACATTGAAGAATCTCAAAATGGATGGAATGAGCAATGGGGGAAAATATTTGGCGGGACCAACCGTGCGGGAGAAGAAAGAATAACAGATTATTATAAACAGCATTGTCCGCTATACTATTTCAATGATGACAATAAAGAAGCCCTCGCAACTGTTAATTGGTATCTCATCTGTGGTGATAATGAAGAGAACCTTCTGTTCGCCAATGATGCGTTACATTGCATAATGAGGGACCACAACTATGAACATGAGTATCGTGTCGTTGATGGCGGTCACTCCTCTTCAGTCTGGATGCCAGCTCTGGATGAGGTTCTGCCAATGTTTGACTATTATATGAATGGCGGCTCATTATGGACTGAATCATTTTACGCTGATGCTCAACTTGCGACTGTGGATACCGATGAAAATGGGGCTTATGTTTCTGGGCAATATCTGGAAAACAAAATCGGCACAGCGCTTTTCTTAGTTCACAATCAGATCCCCGATGAAATCATAAAAGCCATTATGAATGCACTGGTACGCCCCTCCTCTAAAATAGGTTACGTACTCCTACCGTGCGATATCTCCTCCAAATCGTTAAATGAGTGGATGCAGTTTTGGAAAGGGCAATTCAATATTGACAAATCATTGGTCTTAGGTATTGCTGAAGGAGCAGAAGATATTCTTAATACCCCAGCTGATACGTTTAAAAGATATTATTTCATCAATCCTAAAGTCGGGAATAATCCACTTATTGAAAAAGATCAGGAAATCTATTTCGCTGGGACTGAAACCGACTCCTATTATTGGGATATGGATGCTCTTTATAGTGCGTGTAAAAAGAATGAAGCCAAATTTGAATACAGAGTTATTAATTCCAGTAATGACAAAACTCAAAACATTCTCAAAAGCATTGAAACCATAAAATCATTTATATACTATTAACCTTAAATTTTTAACATCATGAAAAAAATCTTTTTCGTTCTGATGGCTGCAGCAGCCGTTTTGACAGTATCCTGCAAAAAGGATGGTAAAGGTGACAACAATGGCGGTAATGACCAGAATACTCTTGCAAAGCCCGAGTATCGCATTAAGACCATGGTCAACAACTGGGAAGATACATGGACGTTCTCATACGATGCACAAGGTCGTGTAAACGATGTGACCCGTGGTGAAGCCTCAAAGCACTGGATCTTCAACTACAAGAGCGCCACAGCACTTGAAATCAACAGAGAAGAGGGTAACAAACTTCTTTATGAGATTACTCTTAACGACAAAGGCTATGCTTCTGTCATCAAGGATTATTCCGGTTCCGCAACAAAGACATATGAATATGAATATGATGCTAATGGTTTCATGACAAAATGCACCGTTGATGGCGCCGAAAAAACCATGCAGACCATCGTTGATGGCAATGTCGAGCACTGGGATCGCGTTGGCTTGACACTTGAGAATGGCACTATTCTTTGGAGAGAAAAACGTCATGAATACTATTCAAACCCCAATAAGGGTGGCATCCACACCGAATGGGCTGAGGATGCACAGATGGATCGCTGGTTCTGGGAGACCGGTCTTCTTGGCCGTCCTTCAGTGAGCGTCTGCAAAACCGCATGGTGGTGGGGTGTCAAGGATGAAGAGAACATGGTTATCAAGGATGAATTTGCAGCAAAACTTGCATACTATCCTCTGGAACTTGATGCTAATGGTTGTGTGGCAAAGGAAACAAAGTGCTACGACAAAGCAGAAAAGTTCGATTCTGATCCTTCCTCCATGGACGCCGAAGGCTACTTTACCTTCACATATGAAAAGATTAAGTAATTACTCGTAACCATTCAATCAACGAAGGGAAGAGGGGACAAAAACTCTCTTCCCTTCTGTTTTCATCTAACCTATAACACAAACTGATATGAATAAATTACGGCCGCTATATGTCATACTGTTATTAACCACTGCATGTAGTATCAATGAGTCACATGACATGTGCGAGGAAACACACGATGACATCACGATAATGGATAAACAAACCGGCATATGGATTATTCCTCAAGAGGACCCTTATCGTATCGATCCGACTTCAACGAAATCTACGCCGAAAGCCACTCATTACGCCATGACAATCCATCCTAAAACACTGGCCGAACTAAGATCTTTGGAACGCGACAATAGTATTACCGTCAGTTATATCCCTTTTGGTTATACAATATCATCCCAAGAAAAGCCCAGTATCACTAATAATCAACATCTGGTATCAGACTACTCGTCAACGACTTCTTGTCAAGAGATTATTCCAGAAGACATAGGCGCCCTGCCAACCTTATATGCTATATGGCCCATTGATAAGCCCATTAATCCCGAGTATGATTATGCCATTAATTATTCTGTTAGGTTGCCGGTAGTACCGAATGAAATAGTTAACTTAGAGGAAATCCTGTCTTCAATTAATAAAGGCGAAAGATCTCTCACATATAAACTTGGGCGTCTGACCTTCTCGGATGACTTCCTGTCAAGAACTGATATCGCTGTTAATAATGTTAAGATTCGTTTTCAATATGGCAGCTTGATTCAGGATGTTTATACTAATTCTTCAGGATACTTTTTAGCACCATCTGACGTAAATGACTCAACTTCCGTTTCTTATATACTGCAAGGTAGTGATTGGACCGTATCATACGATACTTCCTATGCACCATTAGTCTGCTATATGGGAAAAGTTGGGACGTTATGGAATGGAACATCAATAATTAACTACGCCGCCACTGGTTTGTATGAAACAGTTTACCGCGCCGCCGATTATCTATACACTACTTCTTTTACTCCTCAATTGTCTCTTTATCCTGAAATCACAATAAAGGTGCAATCATTTCCAGGCACAAACAACCAATACGGTTCATTCGCATATAATTCATCTGTACAATATGTTATGATCTTCCCCAGAACTGGGACGGATAATGAGTTCATCTCTGCAACACTTCACGAACTCGGCCACGCGATGCAGTATACTTTGCGCGGAGGATCATATACTTCATATAACGGCGTTGAACGAGTTGTCAAAGAATCTTTCGCAAGCTTCACGGGATGGTATTATGGAGAGCAATATTACCTTAGTCTTGGGTGGATTAAGCCACAATCCTCTTATATTCTAAATCACAATGCCCGACAGAACTGGATGGCGAGTGACACTTCTACAGTTTATACACCATTTTTCGTAGACTTAGTTGACGATTATGATCAGAGTTCTTCTAATAGCAATTACATTTGGGATGGGCTAAGTGGCTGCTCTATAAGTGAAATTATGTTTATGGCAAAGTACCCTAGAACTCTTGAGCAAGTCATCTCAAAGACATTTGATTTCTGCTACCCATCAGAGGATGTATCAGATTATATTTGGCAGTATCGTGACTGGGCAAACTCGTTCGCGCATTACCCGCCTGATTGGTGGAACTAGTTGTATCCCGTCCTCAAAAACGCCTGTTTTTAAGGACGGGATACTTGTTTCAAGGGGTGTCATCCCTAATAACGGGCTATTTTAAGGATGAACCGCAGCTACAGAAGCTTTAATAACTCAACTTTGATAACCGGAATGTCCTGTATTATTGTTGACCAAATGATTGCCTTGTTGACCTTATCATAACCATGAACGATGCGGTTTCGCAAACCATATAATTCATGCCAAGGAATCTCAGGGTGTTTGGAGAATTCTCTCAATAATACCACGGTATTCTTTATACTGCTTCATATATCAGGACTTTTTCGCTGTCTGCCGTCTTCCGGGCAAAATCTGCCAGGTACCGGTCTTCAATCAGATCAATACTCTTATGAGTGGCTCGTTCCAGTTTTGTCTGGATCTTGAGGAAGCCCAGCATGGTAAGATTATTGGGAGCCATTTCCACCAGAATATCCATATCACTGTCAATAGACTCTTGCCCCCGGGCATACGACCCAAAGAGCCATGCCTTCTTAACCGGCTCTTCAGATAATACTTTACGTATGCTATTGACCAATATGGATGTAGTCTCTCGCATACGGCAAATCTAATAAAGGTTTTTGTCATTTCCAAACAACTGCGCTTTCATACTCAAAAAAGCCTTTCCCAAGGACGAAAAGTTTGCTAACTTTGCAGACGTATGGAAAACAATTCGACTAAAGACATTCTGAGGCAGATTGCCATTGGGTTTCTGGTGCTGGTGGCGCTGCTTATCTGCTACGGGGCGATAAGGGCCAACATCAACAGGAGCAAGGAGAGCAAGGCTTGCAAGTGCGCATGCACATGCTCGCCCTGCGAGTGCTCAGATAATACTGCTGAACTGCCAGATTCTACTGCCAGATAAAGACCTTGTCTCCGCGGCGGGGGTGGAGGCGCTCTCCGGGCGCCTTTTCCGGATTCGTGTTCACATGGTCCACGGGCATTGAGCTCAGCGGAACGGCCACGGAGCAGTATCGGCCCTGGGGGGCTACGTCGGCCTCGTTGTAGTCTACGCGAAGGTCTTCCACCTTCATTTCAAGGATGCCGGTGGTATTGCCGATGAAGATGATTTCATCGCCCTTGTGGAGGTCTGTGGCCTCGACCTTGATTTCCGCTACACCAAGACGGGCGAACCAGTTGGTAACCTTTCCAAGATAAATCTTCTTCCTGGTGGCCTGGGAGCCGTAAATGGAGCTCCACTCGCCCATCTTGGCACCAAGGTAGTAGCCGTCCCAGAAGCCGCGGTTGAAGACTTCGGCAAGCTGTTCCTTCCACACGGCTGCTTGCTCCTGGTTGTAGGTACCGTCTGCAACGGCATCGGCGGCGGCGCGGTAGCAGGAAACGGCGCGCTTCACATACTCTGCACTGCGGGCGCGGCCCTCAATCTTGAACACCTTCACTCCGGCTTCCACGAACTTGTCCATGAACTCGATGGTACAGAGGTCCTTGGGAGACATCAGGTACTTGTTGTCGATATGGATTTCGTTACCGGTTTCGTAGTCAGTAACCAGGTAGCCGCGGCGGCACACCTGCAGGCACGCGCCCCTGTTTGCCGATGCCCCATAAGCTGCCAGCGACAGGTAGCACTTCCCTGAAACGGCCATGCAGAATGCTCCGTGGGCGAACATCTCGATGCGCACCAGCTCTCCCTTTGGACCGCGGATGTCTTCGTCGATAATGGCCTGATGGATGGCCGCCACCTGCGTAAGGTTAAGTTCACGGGCAAGGACCACCACATCGGCAAACTGGGAGTAGAACTTCAGGGACTCGATGTTGGAAATGCTCAGCTGGGTGGAAATATGCACTTCCAGGCCGATTTTCCGGCAGTACATGATTGCCGCCATGTCCGTTGCAATGATGGCGTCTACCCCTGCGGCCTTGGCGGTGTCCAGTGTGTCGTACGCAGCCTGAAGGTCTTCCCCGTAAAGGGTGATGTTCAGCGTCATGTATGCCTTTACTCCGTAGGAGCGGCATATTCGCATGATTTCCGGCAAGTCCTCCCGTGCAAAGTTGTTCGCCGAATGGGAGCGCATATTGAGGTGGCCGATGCCGAAGTAGACGGAATCGGCACCGCCTTCTATAGCGGCAAGCAGGCAGTCGAAACTGCCCGCAGGAGCCATTATTTCAAGTTCTTTCCTGTCCATTACATTGTGCGTCCCACAAGGGAGTGGGCGAATTGTTTCAGTGCCTCATGACCTTCGGCACCCATTGCGGCATCTGTGCCCTTGAAAACGGCACGGGTGCTGAGGTCGCTTATGGCCTTCTTTGCTTCGGAGACTATGTCTACGGAATCGTATATGGCCTTAACGCGGGCAATCTTTTCTGCAGGAGGAAGAGTAGTATCATTGAGGGCCTCCGTGAGACCTGCGGCTCCTTTTTCGGCCGCCTTCACGGTGAGCCAGGACTTCTTGCAGTTAAGGATATCCCCGCCGATGGGCTTTCCGAAGACCTTCTCATCACCGTAAGCGTCAAGGTAGTCGTCGGCAACCTGGAAGGCAAGGCCAAGGTAATAGCCGTATTCGTAAATAGCTTCCTGGCTGGGCATATTGGCTCCGGCGATGAGGGCGCCCATCTGTGCAGAGCAGGCAAGGAGCACGCCTGTCTTGAGGCCGATCATATTCATGTATTCTGCCATGGTGACATCGTCCCTCTTCTCGAAGTCCATGTCCAGCTGCTGGCCGTCGCAGACCTCTGCCGCAGTCTTGGAGAAAAGGTCAAGAGCCTCTCCCAGAACGGCCTTTGGGGCCTTCGCAATGCGTTTATATGCATCTATGCACATAACGTCTCCGCTAAGGATGGCAGTGTCTTCCGACCATTTTTTCCAAACCGTGTCATGGCCGCGCCTCAGGGGCGAACGGTCCATGATGTCGTCATGGATAAGGGTGAATGTGTGGAACACCTCCAGGCCCGCCGCCGGTTCAAGCACCTCGGGGGTCAATTCATCGGCATAAATGCCATATGTGGTAAGGCAGAGGCGTGGTCTTAGCCTCTTTCCGCCGATTTCTATCATGTACCTAAGAGGGTCGTACAGGCCTGCCGGCTCTGCCTGGAACTCAATACCAGAAAAAAGCCTTTTCACGGCCTCGTCAATTCTGCCTTCCGAAATCATCTTTTCTATTTTTTACAAAGGTAACAATAATTTCGCACTTGAATGCACGATAAAAAAGTGTATCTTTGTACCCGCTAAGCACCTGATAAATGAAAAAGATCCGTCGCTCTACCGTAGAGGCACTCGTTTTTCTTACTATACTCATAGTCGTTTTCGGACTTCTCGGCAGCCGCATGGGCGGCGGCAACATGCTCAAAACCATAATGAATACGGCGCATGACCTGCTTCTTAATACCGTATTCTACCTGATGGGAATCACCGTTCTCACCGGTGCCCTTTCCAAACTGATGTCCGAGTTTGGAGTCGTCACTCTTCTGGAAAGATTCCTTAGGCCGCTCATGAAGCCGCTCTACAACCTTCCCGGTGTAGCAGCTCTTGGCGCCGTCATGACTTTCCTCTCTGACAACCCTGCAATCATCGCCCTGTCAAAGGACAGGACCTTCGCGTCATATTTCAAGAAGTACCAGCTCATTTCACTGACCAACTTCGGAACTGCATTCGGAATGGGCTTCGTGGTTATTATCACCATGATCGGATATGGCCATGTCTCGGCCGCGCTGGTGGGTCTTTTCGGAGCGTTCTGCGGTTCGATTATCTCTACCAGAATCATGCAGAGAAACTGCCTCAAGGCATATCCGGAGCTGGATTCTCCCGTTTATGATTCCGTAACGGAGCACGTGGAAGAGGCTCAGGAGGAGACCAGTGACAAGAGCATATTCATGCGTTTTCTGAACGCTGTGCTTGACGGTGGCAAAAACGGTGTTGAACTTGGCCTTCAGATAATTCCCGGCGTTCTCATCATCACCACGGCGGTTATCATGATAACCTTCGGCGCAGGCCCTTCCGGTGTCTATGACGGCAGCTCTTCACAGGGCGTTCCGGTCCTTCCATGGCTGGCAGAGAAGATTCACTGGGTGTTTGAGTGGCTCTTTGGCTTCGAGCACATGGAACTTATAGCCTTCCCCATGACAGCCCTTGGTGCCGTGGGAGCGTCCCTTGGACTTCTTCCCACATTTGACACAGCCGGTATCCTTGACGGGAATGCCATTGCGGTGTTTACCGCCATCGGCATGTGCTGGAGCGGCTTCCTCTCCACACACACCGCCATGCTCGACTCGCTTGGCTACCGCAAAGTCATCTCCAAAGCCATCGGCGCACACGCCATCGCTGGACTCTGCGCCGGCATCATCGCCCACTATCTGTTCCTCTTGGTGTCACTCATTTGACACCTATTTATACAATTCCCGCAGTACGGAGAGGGATTTTACGCGGATAGGCTGGTCAGTGTGGAATTCCAGGTAGCGAAGGATGGATTCGCAGAGGTCTGTGCGTTTGGAGCCGGTCATGGGGATGAGCATCGCCTCGGTGAATTCAGAGGTGAGCAGCTGCTTGAAAAGCGGGGCGTCATCGCCCGCAAAGGGCAGCATATCCTGAAACGTAGGCCTGAAACCCAGCGCTGCGGCAAAGTCCAGCAGCCACAGCACGTGGAAGTTGGAGAAATCACCCTCCAGCGCATCCAGGGTAAGGATACTGCGCACACACCACTCGTACAAGCCGTCTTCATATGCGCCCTCCCTCACGGTACGGAAGAGCACCTCTGCCAGAAACAGCGAAATGGTGTTCTTGTGAATGTTCCCGCGGATTCCTCCCAAAGCGTCCAGTGCCGACACATCCTTCAGCGACCACAGCTGGGACTTGGGATTCTCAACAATATCGGCCTCCAGTATGCTCAGGGGCATGAATAGGGCTGCCGATGTCTTCTTCCCCGGCCGCACGATGAAGCCCCTCCTTCCGAATTCCTTCGAAAGGGTGTGCACCACCAGCTGGCTCTCGCCCACCTTGGTAGTTGAAAGGACGATGAGTTCAGCGCTTTGTTTCATTCAGGAATTCCGCCATGGCCCTCAGGGCCTTTCCACGATGCGAGATGGCGTTTTTCTCATCTTCGGGAATCTCTGCCGATGTCTTGTCAAGCCCCTCCGGATAGAAGACAGGGTCATATCCGAAACCGCCCCTGCCATGCCTTTCGCGGGCGATTGTGCCCTCCATGGTACCGTCAAAGAAATGCTTCTCACCTCCAAGGATAAGGACCACGGACGTGCGGAAACGCGCCTTCCTGTTTGCATGCGGCGTAGGGATTCCCATATCCCTCATTGCCGATGCTTCTCTCTCCCTTCCGGCCATCTCGTGAAGCAGTTTGTCGATGTTCCTGGAAGGATCGCGGTCCTCTCCGGAATAGCGTGCGGTCTCGATGCCGGGGGCTCCTCCAAGGATCTCGACCTCAAGGCCGGAATCGTCGGCAAAACAGTCAAGACCTGTGCGTTCGTAGATATAGTTGGCCTTCTGCAAGGAATTGGCCCTGAAGGAGTTCCCGGTCTCCGGAATCTCTTCGGTGATTCCTGCCTCTGCGGCCGATATTATTTCAAAGCCTTCTCCCAGGATCTCGGCTGCCTCGCGGAGTTTACCGGGATTAGCGCTTGCAAAAACAAGTTTCATAGTCATGGTTTATTTTCGGCGCAAAGATACTAATTATTTATTATCTTTGTGAGACGGCATGCTGTTTGAGGATAACTGCGGCCGGAAAAACAAAATGAAAATGAGAAAATCGGCATATTATATTTTTGCAGCCCTGCTGGCACTGACCGTTTCTGCAGGGGCATCGGCACAGTCCAAATCCTTCAACATGGGCAAGTGGATAGAGGTCCACAACGCCATCCTCAAGGAACTGAACCGTTCCTATGTGGATTCTCTGGAAGTAGGACGCATCCAGAGAAGGGCCGTTGACGCCATGCTGGAGAGCCTGGACCCCTATACCGTGTACGTTCCGGAAGAGGAGCAGGAAGACTTCCAGATGATGCTCACAAGCACATACGGGGGCATCGGCGCAATCATTTACAAGCCGGACGTAAACGGGAACGTGATAATTAACGAGCCGTACGCCAACTCCCCTGCCGCAAAGGCTGGCCTTCGCTGCGGGGATGAAATAGAAAGCATCGACGGGGAAAGCACCCACGGGCTCACGAGTACGGAGTCTTCGGAAAAGATGAGGGGAAAACCCGGAACCACCGTGTCTTTCCGCATCAAGAAAGTGAGGACGGGAGAAATCGTAGACGTAAAAGTCGTACGTGAACGCATCACGCTGCCGTCAGTGGAATATTCCGGCATGCTTGACAGCGGAGACGGATACATAATGCTCACAAAGTTCACGGACGGTGTATGGAGAGATGTCAAGAGTGCTTTCCTGAACCTCAAGAACCAGGGCATGAAGCGCCTTGTGCTGGATCTTCGCGGCAATGGCGGCGGCCTGCTTTCAGAGGCGGTGAATATCGTTTCGCTCTTCGTCCCGCGCGGGACCGTGGTGGTATCGGCAAAGGGAAGGACTCCCAGCAGCAATGCCACTTACCGCACTGCAGGAGAGCCCCTGGACACCAATATACCCATAGTGGTACTGGTGGATTCCGGCAGCGCATCGGCATCGGAAATCGTCTCCGGAGCCCTGCAGGACTATGACAGGGCTACGATAATCGGCACGCGCACTTATGGGAAGGGTCTGGTGCAGAGCATCCGCGCACTTCCTTACGACGGACAGCTCAAGGTTACCACCGCAAAGTACTATACGCCTTCCGGCAGGTGCGTGCAGGCCATCGACTATTCTCACCGCAACGAGGACGGCAGCGTGGGGCACATCCCGGACTCCCTCACCCATACGTTCACAACCACCCACGGACGCACCGTCAGGGACGGCGGCGGCATTACGCCTGACTTTGAGGTCAAGCCTCACCGCTATTCACGCCTCACATATTCCCTGGTACTTGGCGGCATCATCGAGCAGTATGCGCTCAAGTATGTCCGCGAGCATAAAAGCGTGGACGAGGACTTCCACTTCAAGGACTATGATGACTTCGTGGCTTTTGCACAGGACAAGGAATTCGACTACCGCTCATCGGCAAGGGCTATATTCGACCAGATGAAGGAGACGTTGAAGGAAGACGGCCTGGCAGAGGCGATGGCTCCTCAGCTGGAAGCGCTGGAAAAATCGCTGGACATGGACAAGACCACCTTCCTGCGCCTGAAAAAGGACGAAATCATCCCCTTCATAGAGGAAGACATTGTGGTGCGTTATCACTTCCAGGAAGCCGGAATACGCATCCGCCTCCGCTATGACCAGCAGCTTCACGAAGCCCTCAGACAACCTGCAATCTCCTGGTAATATGAATACTGCTCTTATTGTTGGGATAGCCGCAGCGGCGGTAATCATAATCCTGGTGGTAATCTGGATAATCTCTGCCGGGAAACTGCGCATGCAGATTGTTCGCAAAGAGGCAGAGGCGGCAACCGCACAGGCACTTCTGGAAAGCGAGAGAAAGCAGCACGAAAAGGCCCTCGAAGACCTGCAGGAAAGCCAGGAAAAGGCCATAGAGGCCGCCAAGACCGCCCTTGCCCTGGAGAACGAAAAGATCCTGAAGGCCCGCGAAGAGAGCCTCAAGAAAGAGGCCGCAGAAACCATGAAAACCATTACCGGTGGCCTTGACAAGGATATCAGGGACATGAAGGAAGCCTTCGACGCCCAGAAGAAAACCCATGCCGAGGAGAGCTCCTCCATCAAGACCCAGTTTGCCGAGACGGTCAAGCACCTCCGCGAACAGACAGAATCTATCGGCACCAAGGCGGAGAACCTTGCCAGCGCCCTCAAGGGCAAGAACAAGATGCAGGGAATCTTCGGCGAAACCATCCTTGAGAACATCCTAAAGGGAGAAGGCCTGCGCCCGGGTCACGACTACGACTCCGAATTCTGGCTCCGCGACAGGAAGGGCAACATCATCGTGAGCGAAGAAACAGGCCGCCGCATGCGTCCGGACTTCGCCCTCCACTTCCCCGACGAAACAGACATCCTCATCGACTCAAAAGTCTCCCTGAGCGCCCTTGCAGACTACTTCGACGCCACAGATGACGAAGCCCGTGCCGATGCCTCCCGCCGCAACCTGGAATCTGTGCGCAGTCACGTCAAGGAACTCACCAGCAAAGAGTATCAGAAATACGTTCAGGGCCGCAAGACGCTGGACTACGTGATTATGTTCATCCCCAATTACGGGGCTTACCAGCTGGCGAAGCAGGAAGACAAGGAAATCTTTGCCTGGGCCTTTGACCAGAACGTCCTCATTACTACGGAGGAGACACTTATTCCGTTCCTGCGCCTCATACGCACCGCCTGGGTGCAAAAAGAGCAGATGGAAAACATCTCGGAGATAGTCACCGCGGCCCAGAACATGGTTGAACGTGTTGCCCTCTACTGCGAAAAGAACGCAGAGGTGGAGCACACGCTCGAAGTTGCCGTGAAGAAGTTCAAGGAGAACACTGCCCGCCTCAACGACAGCCCTCAGAGCATAGTAGGCGCCGCATGGAAGGCTGTGAACCACGGTATCAAATCCCCCTCCCATATCCTCCCGCCGCTCACGCCGGGGAATACGCCTGAACAGTAAACCCACAAGACTATGCAAATAGAAATACATATCGTAAACGACGGCAGCAAACTGATGGTGGAAAAGGGTACGGCCCTTTCTGCGTTTGCTCCAAAAACAGTGAAGGATGAAAAGTCCGGCAGGGAGTTCGATGTCCTGGCAGCCATAGTGGACCACGAACTGCGTTCCCTTGACTTTACCGTGTTCTATCCCCATCAGGTGGAATTCATCGGCCTCAATCATACCGAAGGGCGCAGGGTCTATATCCGTTCCCTGAGCTTTATGGCACAGGCTGCGGCCCGCGAACTGTATCCGGACCGCGTTTTCAAGATAAACCATTCCCTGCCAAGCGGTTACTACTGCAAATTCAGGGGAGACCGCATCACCGATGAACAGATTTTCGCCATCCGCGACAGGATGCGCGAGATGGTTTCGGAGGACCTTCCTTTCACAAGGAGGGAAATGCTCTCCACAGAGGCTGAAAAGCTTTTCATCGCACAGAACCAGAAGCTCAAGGCGGGCCTTATCCACTCCCTGGGAAAGTACTTCACTACCGTTTACGAACTTGACGGGGTAACGGACAATTTCTACGGTCCGCTGGCGCCTTCCACTGGTTATATAAAGGTGTTCGACCTGATGCCCTTCCATCACGGATTCTGCCTCCAGTACCCTCAGGAGGGCGATGAAAGCCATACTATTCCCCGCCAGAAGCAGCTTAAGCTTACCAATACCCTGAAAGACTACGGATACTGGTGCAAGACTACCGGCATAGTGAGTGTGGGAGCGCTCAATGAGTGCCTTATGAATGGCAAGGCCGTGG
The DNA here is from genome assembly GCA_017458265.1 of Bacteroidales bacterium. Taxonomy (GTDB): domain Bacteria; phylum Bacteroidota; class Bacteroidia; order Bacteroidales; family UBA932; genus Cryptobacteroides. The sequence continues at coordinate 59,274 of JAFTFV010000033.1, forward strand.
AACTCATCAATCTCTGCGAAGCCCGCCAGGAGCGCAGCTACGCCGCCCTTGCAGACAGGATTTATGCAGAGAAGGAGCGCCTCAAGATAGTTTTCCTTGCGGGCCCGTCTTCAAGTGGAAAGACCTCTTCTTCGCTCAGGGTTGCACAGCAGTGCAAGGTCCTGGGCCTGAACCCTAAGGTAATCGAACTGGACAATTATTTCGTTTCAAGGGAACGTACCCCAAAGGACGAGGACGGCAATTACGACTTCGAAGCCCTTGAGGCAATGGACCTGGAGCTCCTGGGGAAGCACCTCAACACCCTTCTGGACGGCGGTGAGGTGGAGATTCCCCGCTATGACTTCAAGCAGGGCAAGCCTTTCTTCGAGGGCAACATGATGCATCTCGAAGAGAATGACATCCTTGTGATGGAGGGCATTCACGCACTGGACCCCGCAATGGTTCCGTCTGTAGACCAGTCCAGAATATTCAGGATTTATGCATCGGCCCTCACTTCCCTTAAGCTGGATGAAAACTGCTGCATTTCCACAACGGACAACCGCCTCCTGAGGCGCATGGTCAGGGACAACCGCGTCAGGGGCATATCCCCCGAAGAGACTATCCTCCGCTGGCCTTCCGTCCGCCGCGGTGAGGGCAAGTACATTTTCCCCTTCCAGGAGAATGCCGATGCCCAGTTCAACAGCGCCCTCCTTTATGAACTGCCCCTGCTCCGATACTATGCAGAGCCTCTCCTCAGGCGCATACAGCCCTCTTCTCCCGCATATCCGGAAGCAGTGCGCCTGCTTAAGTTCCTGGGATACATCGTTGCGCTTCAACCCAACGAAATAGCTGCAATACCCCCTACATCAATACTTCGCGAATTCATCGGAGGACAGACACTATGAAAAGACTGGCTATTATTATCGGCATGATTGCCTTTGCCGCATGCGGCACAAAAACCACTTCCTTCAAAGCTTCGGACACCCTTTGCAGCCCGGACGGCAAGCTTACCCTTGAAGCCGGACTCACTGCCGACGGCATCCCCGTCTACGCCCTTTCCCGCGACGGGAAGGCTGTTGTACTTCCATCAAAGCTTGGCTACAAGCTCACGGACGGTAAGGACCTCCAGAAGGGATTCTCAAGGGTGGATGCCTATTACGACACGTTTGACGAGACCTGGGAACCGGTATGGGGAGAGGAGGCCGAAATTCGCAACAATTACAACGAACTGCTCCTGTCCCTCAAGCGCGAAGACGGCACCGCTATGAATCTGCGCTTCCGCCTGTACAACGACGGACTCGGCTTCCGGTATGAGTTCCCGATGGAGAACAAGCTCACGTATTTCAACGTTGCCGATGAGCTCACGGAGTTCGCGATGGCCGGCGACCATACCGCCTGGTGGATAAGCGGAGACTACGACACCCAGGAGTACAATTACACTGAGTCCAGGCTCAGCGAAATCAGGGGCATCTCAGAGAAAAAACGCCTTAGCAATGCGTCCCAGGAGAGTTTCTCCGTCACAGGTGTCCAGACCGCCCTCCAGATGAAAACTGCCGACGGCCTCTACATCAACATCCATGAGGCAGAGGTATTGAACTACCCCACCGCCAACCTGAACCTGGATGACAGAAGGATGGTATTCACAACCTGGCTCACTCCCGATGCAGAAGGCATCAAAGGCCGCCTTCAGGCCCCGTGCAAGAGCCCGTGGAGGACAGTGCAGGTTTGTGAAAAGGCTACTGATGTACTTGCCTCCCGTCTCATTCTAAACCTGAACGAGCCTTGTGTGCTTGAGGATGTCTCATGGATTCATCCTGTCAAGTACATGGGTGTGTGGTGGGAGATGATTACCGGAAAATCCCAGTGGAGCTATACCTGGGACGTTCCTTCCGTCCAGCTCGGCGTAACCGATTACAGGACCGTCAAACCTCACGGCCAGCATGGTGCGAACAACGAGAACGTACGCCGCTATATCGACTTTGCCGCAGAAAACGGCTTCGACGCACTTCTTATCGAAGGATGGAACGAGGGCTGGGAAGACTGGTTCGGTCACCAGAAGGACTATGTCTTTGACTTTGTGACACCTTATCCCGACTTTGATCTTCCCGCACTGAATGCCTATGCACATTCCAAGGGAATCCGCCTTGTGATGCACCATGAGAGTTCTTCCTCCACTGTGAATTATGAGCGCCACATGGAAGAAGCCTACAATCTCATGAACAAATACGGCTACAACGCCGTCAAGAGCGGATACGTAGGCGATATCATCCCATACGGTGAACACCACTACAGCCAGGCCCTCATCAACCACTACCACTATGCCATAGTCGAGGCTGCAAAGCATCATATCATGGTAAATGCACATGAGGCGGTGCGTCCTACAGGCCTCTGCCGCACCTGGCCCAACATGATAGGAAATGAGAGCGCCATGGGCGGCGAATACCGCAGCAACATTGAACCGGGACACACCACAATCCTTCCATTCACCCGTCTGCAAGGCGGGCCGATGGACTATACCCCCGGCATCTTCGAGCAGGATATGTCCGTCACGGCACCGGGCCAGAGCGGAAAGATGCGCCACACCATCGGCAACCATCTTGGCCTGTACGTAACCTTCTACAGCCCCCTGCAGATGGCCGCAGACCTGCCCGAGAACTACGCCCGTTTCATGGACGCCTTCCAGTTTATCAAAGACGTTGCCGTAGACTGGGACAGAAGCATCTATCTTGACGCTGAGCCCGGCGCATACATCGTCACGGCACGTCATCCCAAGCTTGCAACCCTGAATGCGGCAGCTGAAAGCACATCCAAACTTGCCGATGCAAAGAAAGGCATCGTCACCAATGCCGCCCGCTTCGTATATGCACTGCCGGAAAATGCAACTGCAAAAGACCTGAAGAACCCCCGCGACGTCTGGTACGTCGGCGGCATCACGGATGAAAACGCCCGCGAAGTGAGTTTTGCGCTGGATTTCCTTGAGCCTGGCAAGGTCTATGAGGCCACCCTCTATGCCGATGCCCCCGACGCCGACTTCGAAACCAATCCCCAGGCCTACATCATCACCCGCTCAGAAGTCACCTCTGCCGACACCATGAAAGTCCGGATGGCCCGCAGCGGCGGCTTCGGCCTGACACTAAGATCCAAGTAATATGAAACGAATTGCACTTGCCATGGCAGGAATCATGGCCGCTGCAGGATTACACGCGCAGCAGAATGTTGGTTTCCGCGCAGGAAACGTTGTTTCTCCCGTTGTCAATGCAGACAACACCGTCACGTTTAACGTACACGCCCCCAAGGCTCACAAGGTTGTGGTTCTTGGAGACTGGGTTAACGGGATCCTCCCTCTCAAGGAAGGAGAAGGCGGCATATGGTCCGGCACCACGGCCGTACTCCCCTCCGAACTATATACATACAGGGTAAACATCGACGGAATAATCGGCCTTGACCCTGCAAATCCATTCACGAAGAGGGACGTTGGCACTACCTTCAGCTACTTCTATGTAAACGGAGGCTATGCCGATTATTACCAGGTCCACAACGTTCCCCACGGCACGGTCACCCAGACTTGGTACCATTCTGACGCCACAGGTGCAGACAGGAGGCTGTCCGTCTATCTTCCACCGTCCTATGACGGAAAGAAGAAGTTCCCCGTGCTGTACCTCCTGCACGGCAGCGGCGGAGACGAGACCGCCTGGATTGAACTTGGCAACGTTCCCCGCATAATGGACAACCTCATAGCAAAAGGCGAAGCCGTGCCGATGATAGTTGTAATGCCCAACGGCAATATCGGCGTAACTGCGGCACCTGGCGAGACTGCCGACAACCTCGCCTTCCGTCCGGTGATGTCCAACCTGATCCCGTCCAACTACAAAAACGGCACATACGAAGCCTCATTCCAGGAAATAATTTCCTTCACGGAAAAGAACTTCGCAGCTGCAAAGGGCAAGAAAAACCGCGCAGTGGCCGGCCTTTCGATGGGCGGATTCCACAGCCTCTTCATTGCACTCAACCACCCGGCCAGCTTCAACTACGTGGGCCTGTTCTCTGCCGGACTCATGAAAAATTCCAACCCGGACATCCCCGTATACAGCGACATCGACGGGAAACTTAAGGCAATGAACGTGAAACTCTTCTGGATTGCCATCGGCAATGAAGATTTCCTCTATGACATAAACCAGGAGTTCCGCGTGAAGCTGGACGAACTTGGCGTACCTTATGAGTACCATGAGTCTTCCCGCGGGCATCTCTGGTGCAACTGGCGCCAGTACCTGCTTCTTTTTGCGCCGAGACTTTTCAAATAGGAAGAATTCTCAAGCGAGATATAGCGGACTATTTGTCCGGATGGCGTTTCTGATAACTGCTCAGGAACTTGAGGAGAGTCTTGACGGAAGACTTCTGGATCCTTGTATTAAGCGACCCTGCCGTAAAGCAGAGTTGCTTTTTACTTTCGACCTTTACCTTACAGTTCAGAAGGCTGCCCTCCGGAAGTTTGCCGCCTGTCTTTGCCTTGTATTCACGGGTGTCGCCGACCGGGGCGTCAAACAGTGCCTGAATTGCCTTAAGACTTGCTGCCGCATCATTGACATTGCTTCCAAGAAGGACGAAGGTCTCCTTGGATGAGCCTTCAGCCTCACCAAGGCCCAGATAGTAACCCCTGGTGCCTTCTGCGTCGTCATAGGAGAAAATCTGATAATAGCTGTCGTCGGAAGCCTGCAGCGTCGCAATACTGCGCTTGGAGCCGGACTGTGCAAATGCGCAGAAAGTCATTACAGCCAGCGCTATTGTCAATACAATTCTTTTCATGTTCGAATTCCTTTTATGGGTTCACAAATCTACTAATTATTTTCCAAATATTGAGCCAAGGACGGTTTTTGAAAAAGTTTTGCAAATTTCTTGAAAAAAGTTTTGCCAGTTCAAAAAACTTTTCTACCTTTGCAGTCCCGTTTGAACGAACGGGATTTTTTAACGAGTTTTTTGACAATACTGAAAGACTAAAAGTACAAGCAAGTACCGAGATTGTAACATACAATCAACTTTAAACGAGCGTCAGTTTCTTAAGAGAAACAAGTCAAGGGGCAAGCTAAGCATTATAAAAAATATACAATGAAGAGTTTGATCCTGGCTCAGGATGAACGCTAGCGGCAGGCTTAACACATGCAAGTCGAGGGGCAGCGTGGAGTAGCAATACTCTGACGGCGACCGGCGAAAGGGTGAGTAACGCGTGAGCAACATGCCCGTAGGTGGAGGATAGTCGATGGAAACGTCGTGTAATACTCCGTAACAACAGAGACCGCATGGTTTTTGTTTAATAGATTCATTGCCTACGGATTGGCTCGCGTACCATTAGCTAGTTGGTGAGGTAACGGCCCACCAAGGCGACGATGGTTAGGGGTTCTGAGAGGAAGGTCCCCCACATTGGAACTGAGA
>JAFTFV010000034.1 GCA_017458265.1 Bacteroidales bacterium
AGCACTCAGTATCGTCAATCATGCACATCGCTTCTTCGAAGCTCTGGAACAGTGCCTGTATCTCTTCTTTCTTCATATCGTCCACACGTTACCTGTTAACGTTAATTTGTTAATTTGTTAAATCGCCCATCATAGGGCCAAGACCCTACGCTATGTTATCTGACCCCTTATTCGCTATCGTTAATCTATATCCAGCGGTGCTCATGACCTTTGGTTCGGGGTCTTTCCCTCGGCCTACCGCCCTCGCACCTTCCTGGCTGCCGCCGGGAGCGGCTACAGCGTAGCCAAGTACTCGCTGAGTTGCTGGACGGTGGCGGGATTGAGGAAGCGGGCATCGTCGGGTGCCACGGTCTTTCGAGGCGCATCGGCAGTCTGCTTCACGGCCTTCAGAAACTCCTGCGCCTGCTCGCCCATGTGCACCAGCTCCAGCTGCACGCCCAGGGCATTGCCCTCTTTCACCATGAGGTAGTAGAACTCGTCCATGAAACTGCGGGTCACGGACTTCACATGCGCGAAATCCACCTGCGCCTCACGAATCTGCATATTCTGCAGGTACTTCGCAAAGTCCCGGGCAGAGGTCCTGGACTTGAGTTCGCTGCCCAGAATAGTTGTTATATCAATCGTCTTCATACGCTATCCTCCTATGTAATCGTATATTGTGAATCCGTCTCTACGGACGGGCATCGTAAAGCATACCAGCGTTCCCGGCATATAGACGGGTTCCGGCAGCTCCGTAAAATCGTTTCTCTCTTTATTCCGTATTAGCAGGCCACGGCCGGACAGGATGACCATCGCGGAGTCCAGTCCGCGGATAACCATGTCGGCAGAGGTAGAAATGCCAAATCCGCGATTCTCGGCACCTGGACGGTTCTTGGTGGAGACACCCGACACTGCGGCATGCAAAGCGGCCTGATCGCTGACGATACCTTCGAACTGACGGTCCAGATAACTGCCAAAGATGGTCTTGCCGCCATCGGCAATGCATACCGTCACGGCCTCTCCGTTCCACGCGGCTGTGAGATACCCCAGCGGGGTATCGGCATGCTCGGTGATGTTATCGATGATTTCATCGCTCACATACTTGAATGCTGCGGCAATGTTTCGCTCAAGTCCCGTCTCCCCAATCACAAAGTCCTCGAGGGCAGAGGTAATGGCATTCCGGACATCCGTCCGCTCGCCAGAGGCGGGGAAGGAGACGACGGGGATCTTGTCCGACCCATGACCTCCCGAAAGCAGCACATTGAATGCAGAGAGCGACATCTCTCCGGACGCAACCTCGGCACGCCCTTTCAGCACAGCACCGGCAATGACTACCAGCGGTGACTCCTCACCCACTGTAGATTCTCCACCAGACACCACCTTCAGTAGTGCCAACAAGTGCTTATTTACATTATCTGTATTCAAGACCATAAAAAATCACTGTTGAAGTGCCGTAGACAAATCCTTGTGCAATCAACTGCTGCCATACGAAAAACAATCGACAACTCCAAAGATTAAACGTTTAACTGCATTTTGGCACTTAACGTATTGTCAGTCAACGTGATTTCCTTGGGACTTGCACGCAATTTTGCAACATTTTCTTGCCATAACTATCTATCCCTCAACGTTTTATCACTTAAACGTTTATTCCTTGGCAAGAAACTTTTTTCACCCTATCTTGCGGGCCAATTCTATCGGCATAAAGCCGGTGAAAAACCTGAGAGTTCTTTGACAACAAATGTTTGTAATTCCAAATAAATGCTCTATATTTGCACTGCAGAATAGTTTGCAGCCCCTTGAGAAAGGGCAATTAACATAGAGCATTTCCTTTAATCGGGAGATGCTCTACTTTTTTATCCGGATGCGTACTCCCAGAGGTAATGGTCCTCGTTCTAATCCAATGGCTTTTTCTAATAATCATTCAGCAAACCATTCTGCCTATGGTAAAGTTTAAAACTACGTTTTCCTTTGGCTTCATCCTGGAATTCCAGCGGGTCAGGGAAACACTCAGATCCATCTCAAAAGTTCTGAGGGTTGCGACTGAAACCATCAGAACACGCTATCGAAAGATAAGCTAGTTCTTCGCCCGGGCATCCGCCCGGTTTTCCCCCCCATCCGGCATCAAGGGCAGCCCACCACTCCGGGCCCCTTTTTGCACTATCGTCAAACCCTTTTAAAACTTTATATTATGTTCAAACAAATTTCACTTTCACTCGCAGCCATCGCGCTGCTCGCATCCTGCTCCGTCAAGGAGGACCGCACTCAGTGCATCGCCCCAGTCACCGTCCGCGTAGGCGGCTTTTCCGTCTCCCAGGAGCCTTTCTCCAAGGCCGTCCAGAGTGTGGAGGATGCCACGGCCATCAAGGCCATCACCCTTGCGTTCTACTCCGGCAGCACCGAGGCTTACAAGTCTACCCAAACCAGGGAGAGCCTGGAAGAAGGTGAAACCTTTGGCGAATTCACCACTTCCCTTCCCCTCGGCAACTACACCATGGTTGTGATTGCCAACGGCGGAAGCAACATCCCCTCGCTCACAGGACCTGCCCACGCCAGCTACGGCGAAAACGTAGTCGGCGATACCTTTGCCACATCGCAGGCTGTGAACATCAATAGCTTGGACGCTGTCAACCTCGACGCCACCCTGAACCGCATCGTCGCATTCCTTGCCGTCAATTCTACCGACGGACGCATCAATGAGGCCAAAAAGATTCGCATCACCACAACTACGGGCAGCCGCAGTTTCAATCCCACAACCGGCCTCGCCACCGTGAACAGCGGCATCACCGCCAACATCACCCAGCCGGAAGCCGTTGGTACCGTCACCCGTTCCGCTGCCCTCCTTTTCCTCGCCTCCGACGAGCAGACGGCCGATGTCACCCTCGAAATCCTGGATGCCGACGACCAGGTCCTCGTCCAGAAGACCGTCACGAACGTCCCCCTCACGCGCAACCGCCGTACCATCCTCTCCGGGGCCCTCTACAGCGCCACCGCCTCATCCGGTTCCTTTCAGGTAAACGACGAGTGGCTATCCGATAACATCCAGAACTTCTAGTCCCGCCCCAAAAATATCCCTCGTGTACACCTTGCCTTGGACATCGTCCAGGGCAGGGTTGTATCTTCAGTCCCGTGCAGTAGTCTGGGCATCGGTATTGAGTGAAAACGATAAATTCGCCGTCACCAAATCATCAATTTACTGTTAATCAATTATTTAACAACAAAATGAGAGTTCATCTAAGCACACATCTGTAACTCCCCGGTTTTATGGTTTTAAATACCCAAAACCGGGCAGTGAACAGGCTCTACGGCATATTTTGCTCATACCATACCCTTTCCCGTTAATCCAAACGGAAAGTTGGGAACCCGTTAACTACCGCATAATGTGCGCTGTAATTATCTACAAATATAAACAAAAAAACGGGAATTACAATTACATTGTAACTCCCGGATGAAAATTGGTCCTTATGCTTGTCAATCTCCTCAAGTATCCTGATAGGGACGCCAGGAGCAGTAGGGTTCAGTGAAACAGGTTACTTATCGTACCTCTTCCCCACCACGTTCCAGTCTACTATCCCCCACAGGGCTTTGAGGTGGGCGGCGCGACGGTTTTGGTAATCGAGGTAGTAGGCGTGTTCCCAGACGTCGAAGGTGAGGATGGGACGGAGAGATTTCTCGACCCCGCCCTTAGGGCTTTGCTCGAAATGACACAGAGGATTGTCTGCACCTTGGCACTGCAGGATAACCAGTTCACCGTCCTCCTTAGCTGCCAGCCACACCCAGCCGCTGCCGAAGAGGCCGGCGCCCTTTGCCTCAAAGGCCGATTGGAACGCCTCCAGACTCCCCCACTGCTTTTCAACCTGCTTCAGGAGATTGCCGGTCGGAGCCGGCAATGACGCTCCGTCATGCCCGACCTGATCGGGCATCTCCAGATCGGGGGTCTTAAACTGCGTGAAATACAACTCGTGGTTCAGAATCTGGCCAGCGTTGTTGAAGATGGCGGGAGATTTCTCGACTCCGCCTTTGGCTCCGCTCGAAATAACAATTATATCTTCCAGCGCCTTGCCTTCAAACTCTGTCCCGGCGATGAGTTTGTTCAGGTTGTCAACGTAAGTCTGCAGGTGCTTGCCGTGGTGGAAGGCAAGGGTTTCGTCGCTGATGACAGGTGCCAGCGACTTATAGGGGAGGTCAATCAATGAAAACATATTATTGATAGTTAATTATTTACATTTCTACTTCCCCACCAGCCTCAGGAGGTACTGACCATACTGGTTCTTGGCCATGGGGGCGGCGAGTTCGCGCACCTTGGAAGGGGTTATCCAGCCGTTGTCAAGGGCGATTTCCTCCAGGCAGGCGACCTTGAGACCCTGGCGTTTTTCGATGGTTTCAATGTAGATGGAGGCCTCGGCAAGGGAATCGTGAGTGCCGGTGTCAAGCCAGGCGAAGCCGCGGCCGAAGACCTGCACTTTGAGTTCGCCGGCTTTGAGGAATTCCTGGTTCACGGTGGTTATTTCAAGTTCTCCGCGTGCGGAAGGCTTGATGTGTTTAGCCACATCGACCACCTTGTTGGGGTAGAAATAAAGGCCGACTACAGCATAGTTGCTCTTGGGCTCCTTTGGTTTTTCCTCAATGCTCAAGCAATTGCCTTGCTTGTCAAATTCGGCCACACCGTAACGCTGCGGGTCCGAAACCCAGTACCCGAAAACAGTGGCTTTCTGGTTTTCCTCGGCATCTTTCACGGCCTTTTTAAGCAAACCGATGAAACCGCTGCCGTGGAATATATTGTCGCCCAGCACCAGGCACACGCTGTCATTACCAATGAATTTTTCTCCAATGATGAAAGCCTGTGCCAGACCATCCGGGCTCGGCTGCTCTGCATACTCGAAGTGCACACCATAGTCGGATCCATCTCCTAAAAGGCGCTTGAAGCCAGGAAGGTCATACGGCGTGCTGATGATAAGGATGTCGCGTATCCCTGCCAGCATTAGCACGCTGATGGGATAATACACCATCGGCTTGTCATAGATGGGCAGGAGCTGCTTGCTGACTCCTTTGGTTATCGGATAAAGTCTGGTGCCGGATCCTCCGGCGAGAACTATGCCTTTCATTCTAATAATTCTCCGCCTTCAGCTGGAAATAGCTCTGGGGATGGTCGCAGACGGGGCAGACGTCCGGGGCCTTGGGGCCGATGACGATGTGGCCGCAGTTGGAGCACTGCCAGATGGCGTCGCCGTCGCGGGAGAAGACGAGGCCCTCCTCGATGTTGGAAAGGAGCTTGCGGTAACGCTCTTCGTGCTCACGCTCGATGGCGCCCACCATGCGGAACTTCCGGGCAATCTCGTGGAAGCCTTCGGCATCGGCCTCGGCGGCCATGCGGTCGTACATGTCGGTCCATTCGAAGTTTTCACCGTCGGCAGCGTCCTTGAGATTCTCCGTGGTCGACGGTACGCCGCCGTGCAGATACTTGAACCAGATCTCGGCATGTTCCTTCTCGTTTGCCGCGGTCTCTTCAAAGATCTTGGAAATCTGCACATAGCCGTCCTTCTTGGCCTTGGAGGCATAGAAGGTGTACTTGTTGCGTGCCATGCTCTCCCCAGCGAATGCCTCCAGGAGATTCTTTTCAGTTTTTGTTCCTTTCAGGTTCATATGCTTGTTGTTTTTTAGTCCGATTCTTAAGTCTACCGCCTTTTACCAGAAACGGGCCGGTTAAAGCGCGGCAATAAATTGAATATCAACAAAATAAATGATTATCTAACGGCTATATATCTATGCAGTCTCCCCTCCCCGGTTTCAAGGCACAAAAAACCCAAAAACCGGGCAGTGAGAAGGTTCAGTGGCTGTTTTTGTCCACAAAACACCCTTTCCCGTTAATCCAAACGGGAAGAGGGGAACCCGTTAACTACCGCATAAAGTGCGTCATAATTAACTACAAATATAAACAAAAAAAGGGGAATTACAATTACATTGTAACTCCCGGAACTATTTGATATGAATCTTTTTTCTTATCGCAGCCTACTCAACCTCGCGTGTACCTATCCCCTACTACGTTCCAGTCGACGATCGGCCAGAGGGCTTTGAGGTGGGCGGCGCGGCGGTTTTGGTAGTCCAGGTAGTAGGCGTGCTCCCACACGTCGAAGGTGAGGAGGGGCTTAAGGCCATGGGCTACCGGATTATCTGCATTGGGGCACCGGAGGATGGACAGTTCGCCATTCTTGTCGGCGGAGAGCCACACCCATCCGCTGCCGAAGAGACTGACGCCTTTGGCTTCGAAATCGGCCTGGAAGGCTTCGAGGGTGCCCCACTGCTTCTCAATTTGGGCAAGGAGTAGAGATTCTTCGCTGCGCTCAGAATGACAGGGGCTGCCCTCTGAATGACAGGGACTGAACTGCGTAAAGTACAGGTTGTGGTTCAGGATCTGGCCTGCGTTATTGAAAATGGCAGGAGATTTCTCGACTGCGCCTTCGGCTGCGCTCGAAATGACAGGGGCCGAAGCGGCAACAATCTCCTCCAGGGACTTGCCTTCAAGGTCAGTGCCGGCAACAAGTCTATTCAGATTATCCACATACGTTTGCAGGTGCTTGCCGTGGTGGAATGAAAGCGTTTTGTCGCTTATCACAGGAGCTAAAGAGCTGTAGGGCAGGTCGATAAGTGTAAACATATTGTCAGTCTCGTTTGAAAATGTCGCGGGTGTAAACCTTGTCGGAAACGTCGTCAAGGACGGCGTCGTAGCGGTTGGCGATGATGGCGTCAGCCTGGGATTTGAAGGCGGCAAGGTCATTGACGACACGTGAACCGAAGAACGTGGTCCCGTCCTCCAGCGTGGGCTCGTAAATTATCACTTTTGCGCCCTTTGCCTTGATGCGCTTCATGATGCCCTGGATGGCCGATTGACGAAAGTTGTCCGAATTGGACTTCATCGTCAGCCTATACACTCCAACCACCACTTCCCTCTCTTTCACAGCGTCATAGGAGCTTGAGGCGGTGTAGTAGCCGGCCTTTTCGAGAACGCGGTCGGCAATGTAATCCTTCCTTGTGCGGTTGGAATCCACGATGGCTTTTATCAAATTTTCCGGCACGTCGTTGAAGTTCGCCAGAAGCTGCTTCGTGTCCTTCGGCAGGCAATATCCCCCGTACCCGAAAGACGGGTTGTTATAATGCGTGCCGATGCGCGGATCCAGCCCCACACCTTCGATAATCGACTGCGTGTCAAGGCCTTTCATCTCGGCATAAGTGTCCAGCTCATTGAAGAAGCTCACGCGAAGGGCAAGGTAGGTGTTGGCAAATAGCTTCACCGCCTCTGCCTCCGTTGTGCCCATGAACAGCACGGGCACATCCTCCTTGATTGCGCCTTCCTTGATGATAGAAGCAAAGGTATGGGCCGATTCTTCAAGTGCCGGCTCATCGTACCCCACAATGATACGTGAAGGATAGAGATTGTCATACAGGGCCTTGCTTTCGCGAAGGAATTCAGGGGCGAAGATGATCTTGGGGACGACAACCTTGAAGGTGCCGTCGGCCTGGCGTTCGCGGTAACTGAACTTCTCCCGCACGTTCTTGGTATAGCCCACGGGAATGGTGGACTTTATTACCATCACGGCATCCGGATTCACCTCCAGGACCAGTTCTATCACCTCCTCTACGTGAGATGTGTCGAAGAAGTTTTTCTTGCTGTCGTAGTTGGTGGGAGCGGCGATGACCACAAAATCGGCATCCCTGTATGCGGCCTTGCCGTCAAGCGTTGCAACCAGGTTCAGGGGCTTTTCGGCAAGGTATTTTTCGATGTATTCGTCCTGGATGGGCGATACCTTCCTGTTTATCTTTTCTACTTTTTCCGGGATTACGTCCACGGCAACAACTTCGTGATGCTGTGCCAAAAGGGTGGCAATTGAAAGGCCGACGTATCCGGTTCCTGCTACTGCTATTTTCATATGTTTAAGAGATTTCTCGACTCACTTCGTTCGCTCGAAATGACAAATGGTGAATTCGTTCGCTCGAAATGACAATGTTTATGCAAATAATTTTTGGGCTTCTTCGTAAGTATCCAGAGAGCCGATGTCAAAGCGACCGGCGCTCATGGGCCAGGCGTGCATGGTGGTGTGCTCCACCATGTAGTGGGCAAGGTTGCCGGGGGCGTCCTTGCCGCAGCCGTTTTCCACGGAATGGCGCACCAGGTCAAGGTCTTTCTTCAAATAAATATAGAACGGAGGTACGGCCCAGGTGCTCTTCGGGACCTGAGGCTTTTCTTCCATGTTCAGGACACGCCAGTTTTCATCGACAACGATAACTCCCGTGCGCTGGAGTTTCTCTATGGAAGGCTGCTCATGGCACATGATGCAGGAGGTCTGTTTGCTGTATGCAAAGTCTACGAACTCCTGGAAGCTGAAAAAGAGGATGTTGTCTGCCGCGACTACCAGAAGGTCGTCGTCCAGCCCCAGCTTATCCATGGCAAAAAGAAGGTCACAGACCGCTCCAAGACGGGTTTCGTTGGTGACGGTGCCGTCATCGACCACCCTTATGGGTTTGGTATAGTGCTGCTTCTTTGCCCAGAACTCAAAGATATTGGCAAAGCGGCCGTTGGTGATGATGATATGCTCGTCAATCTCAGGGATTGTGTCGATATCATCAAGCATCCTGCCAAGGATGGTATTGCTTCCAATCTCCAGAAGGGGCTTGGGATAGTTCTTGGTGAGTTCACCAAGACGGGTGGCGTAGCCTGCGGCTATTACTACGTTTTTCATACAAACCTGGCGCCGTCGTCACTCTTGCAGAAGAATACCTTGAAGGTGTCCTTGTACTGAGGGAAACGGCTTAAATACTTTTCTGTTATCTCTTTTTCAATGGATTCCTTCTTGGCGGGATCCACCAGGGCGATGCACGCTCCCTTGAAGCCGGCGCCGGAGAATCGGCCCCCGTAGATGCCGTCTGTAGTGAGCATTGCCTCGTAAATGGCGATGAGTTCGGGGCTGCCGCACTCATAGTTGTGGATGGAACTCTCGCAGGAGGCCTTGGACAGGCTTCCGAACCATTCCAGGTTCCCGGTCTCCCAGGCGGTAATGCCCTCGCGGACGCGCTTGTGCTCGCTGTAGAAATGCTCTGCACGGCGGGCAAAACGAGGCGGCATATTGTCCCTGTTGCGCTTGAACGATGACTCCGGAACGTCCCTCAGGAAGGTCTTGTCATGGGTCTTCAGTGGCACGTTTTCATAGGCCTGCACTATCCATGCGGCGGTTTTGCACTCTGTCACGCGGAGGTTGTAGTCCGAACTCACCAGCGATCGCGTAAGGCCGCTGAAGAAGATACCCAACTCGAAATCCGGCATATTGTCGGCCTTGGGAATGAGCCGATACTCGTTGCTCTCGCAGTCCAGCATCAGAAGGTGGTCCTTCTTTCCCAGCGCAATGCACGCCTGGTCCAAAAGACCATTATTCAGGCCGATATACTCCCGCTCCGCCTCCGACGCTATCTTCATCACCTCGAACGGTGCCAGGGTAATGTTGTTGGCCTTTGCAAAAGCCATCACATAGGCAATGAGAACTGCTGCCGATGAGCTCAGCCCGCCAACCGGCAGGGAGCCCTTGATGGTTCCCTCTATGCCCTTTTCCAGCTTG
>JAFTFV010000035.1 GCA_017458265.1 Bacteroidales bacterium
GACGAATTCAACCCCGAGGACTTCTATGCCGACGAGGATCAGGTCATCACCATTTCCCACCTCGGCTACATAAAGCGTACACCCCTCACCGAATTCCGCACCCAGAACCGCGGCGGAGTGGGCATGAAGGGCAGCGCCACCCGTGACGAAGACTTCATCGAGCACATCTATATCGCCAATACCCACAGCACCATGCTTCTCTTCACCCAGAAGGGCAAGTGCTACTGGCTCAAGGTATACGAAATTCCGGAAGGCACCCGCACCTCCAAGGGCCGCGCCATACAGAACCTCCTTCTCATCGACCCTGACGACAGCGTCCGCGCCTATCTAAACGTCAAGACCCTCAAGGACGAAGAGTTCATCAACAACAACTACATCATGATGGTCACCCGCAACGGTGTCGTCAAGAAGACCTCCCTCGAGGCCTACTCCCGTCCCCGTGCAAACGGTGTCAATGCAATCAACATCCGTGAGGACGATGAACTCCTTGAGGCAATCCTTACAAACGGCAGATGCAATATCATGATTGCAGCCAACGGTGGCCGCTGCGTTCGCTTCGACGAGGCAGAGGCCAGACCTCTCGGCAGAACTTCCACAGGCGTTCGTGGCATCAATCTTGATGAAGGTGATTTCGTGGTTGGCGTAGTCTGCCAGGATCCCCAGGCAGAAGATGTAGAGAAACACCAGGTCCTTGCAGTATCTGAAAACGGCTTTGGAAAGCGTTCAGACCCTATGGACTACCGTCGGACCGCACGTGGTGCAAAGGGCGTAAGGACCCTCAACATCACTGAGAAGACCGGCAAGCTGGTAGCCATCAAGAACGTCACCGACGAGGACGACCTCATGATCATCTGCCGCTCCGGCATGACAATCAGAATGCCTGTTAACACTATTCGTGTTGCCGGACGTGCTACTCAGGGCGTGAAGCTCATCAACATCAAGGAAGGAGATTCCATCGCAGCCGTCTCCGTCGTGGCTCACTCGGATGATGAAGAAAGCCAGGCAGCAGAGGGAACTCCCGCAGAACCTGAAGTACAGGAATAATACTTAACAACCTAATAACTATGAAAAAGCTTTTACTTACCCTTGCTCTTGCAGGCACCATGATGGCTGCCTACGCACAGAAGCCCGATGCAGACATGCAGAAGGCCGTTGACAAGGCTCTCGCTGCAACCCAGGATGCAAAGAAGTCCGCAAAGCCGGCTTCCTGGATCAATCTGGGCAAGGCCTACATGAATGCATACAACAACCCCACAGCGAACTTCGCTCAGGGTATAGACCGTACCACATTCTCCATGATGTTCAAGGAGCAGCCTTCTTCAACCGCTACCGTTACTGTTGACGGCCAGCAGTTCACCCGCCTGAGCTTCTCCCATGTTGACGCTTACTTCAACGCATCAGACATCCTTGTGATGTGGGACATCACCAAGCCTTCAGTCCCCGGCAACATCCTCATGGAGGCTGCCAAGGCATACCACAAGGCTTTCGAACTTGGTGCAAAGGACAAGGACGTCGCTCCCAAGATGAAGGAGATTGCCGATTTCTTCTACAATGACGCATTCACCGCTTATTCTCTTGGCAACATGGCAAAGGCCTCCGACCTGTTCAAAGGCTGCGCCGACGTCTCCGTCATGACCCCCAGCCCCGAGCGCAACGACGATGCTTTCTACAACACCGCCTTCACCGCTCTCGCAACCAAGAACTACTCCAGGGCAGAGGAGTACTACAACAAGTGCATCGCCAACGGTCACTTCATGGACGGCAATGTATACGCCTCCCTCTCCGAAATCGCACTTGCACAGGCCGATACCCTCAAGGCAAAGAACCTCCTTGCCACCGGCCTCACAGCTTATCCCGACAACGCCCCCATCCTTACCAACCTCATCAATCTCTATCTTTCCACCAAGGAAGATCCTGCAAAGATTGTTGAACTCCTGGATGAGGCCAAGAAGGCTATGCCCGACAATGCTTCCCTCTACTATGTAGAAGGTAACATCTATACCGGCATCAAGGATTACGACAAGGCCGACGCCGCCTACAACAAGGCTCTCGAAATCCAGCCCGGTTATGACATGGCATACTATGGCCTTGCTACCACCCTCCTCAAGAGAGGCGAAGACCTTGTTGATGCCATGAACGCACTTGACGTACGTGAGTGGAAGAAATACGACGAGATGAAGGTCCAGCTGGACAACATCTACAAGAGCGCCCTTGTTCCTTTTGAGAACTGCTACAACAGCAGCTCCATCCCCGAGGTCAAGGCTGCCGCAGCCGACTTCCTCAAGAGACTGAACTTCCAGCTCCGTGGTGAAGGTGCCGAATATCAGGCCGCATATGAGAAGTGGTCAGCCGTCGTCGCTGAATAAGTTTCACTTTCAATAAAAAGAAGGGTTCCGCAGTGGAGCCCTTCTTTTTTGTGCCATTTTTTGCTATATTTGTAAATTGACTAAAACTAAATACTATGGGAGCATTTCACGCATATGACATCAGAGGTATCTACAATGTAGATTTTGACAAGGACGTTGCATATAAGGTGGGTTATTTCCTGCCCCGGCTGCTTGGTGCAGACAAAGTCCTTGTGGGACGCGACTGCCGTCTCTCCGGACAGGAGATCCATGACTATCTCATAAAAGGTATCACCGATGCCGGTGCCGATGTCGACGATATCGGCCTCAGCAGTACTCCTCTGGTTTATTTCGGAACGGCAAATTACGGATACAAGGCATCTGTACAGATTACGGCATCCCACAATCCCCGTGAATACAACGGAATGAAGGTGAGCCGCGAAAACGCTCTTCCCGTGGGCCTTGACACCGGACTTGGCCAGATCAAGCAGTGGATAGACGAAGGCCGTCCCACTCCTGTTGCAGCAAAGAAGGGCGTCGTGAAGGAAATCGACATAAAGCCTGACTATATCAAGTTCCTTGCGAAGTTCAAGGGCGATTATTCCAATCTCAAGATTGCCTTCGACCTTTCCAACGGCATGGCCTGCCTCTTCGCCAAGGAAATCTACAAAGGAGAGAATGCCGATTACCTCTTCGACACGATGGACGGCAGCTTCCCCAACCATGAGCCCAACCCCCTGGTTGCAAAGAATGTCGAGCCCCTGAAGAAGCTCGTCGCAGAAACCAAGGCCGATGTGGGCGTCATCTATGACGGTGACGCAGACCGCGTCATGTTCGTGGACGACAAGGCCCGCTTCGTGGCTCCGGACCTCGTCATAGCAATGATGGCCCGCTACTTCTGTGACGAACGTGGTGAAAAGAACCCCCGCGTCCTCCAGGAAATCCGCTCCAGCAAGGCCGTTGCCGAATACCTCACCAAGAACTACAATGCCGACGTCCACACCTGGCGTGTGGGCCGCGCTTTTGCTGCCCCCAAGCTCCGCGAAATCGACGGTCTCTGGGGCGGTGAACTTGCCGGCCATTACTATTTCAAGGACTTCTTCTACAGCGACAGCGGCATGCTCTCCAGCATCATCGTTCTGCGCATTGTCTCTGCAATGAAGAAAGCCGGCATCAAGCTCAGTGAGGAAATCGACAGGCTTACCAGATATGAGAATTCCGGTGAAATCAATTACAAGCTTGAAGACAAGAAGGGCGCCATGGACGCCGTGAAAGAATACTTCGAATCCAAGGAGACCCCCACCAAGGTGATGGACTTTGACGGTTACCGCCTTGAGTTCCCCCAGTGGTGGTTCAACATCCGTCCTTCCAACACTGAACCCTATCTCAGATTTATCTGTGAGGCTACTTCAAGCGAACTGTTAAAGGAAAAAATCGCCGAGACAGACAACCTCCTGAAGACCCGTTTCGGCGCTCAGCGTTAGAATGAAAAGATTAATACTTACAATGGCCCTCGGTACTCTGGCGCTGTCTGTCATGGCCCAGGAGAACAGAGAGGCAGATTCACTTCGTCATCACTTTGGAAGACAGCAGGTAGCCCCTGTCTCACGCCAACCAGGCACCCAGTATGCAGACACCCTTGACACCGGCAATCCCGGTGTCAAGGTAGTGCTTTACAACAACGGCACCTATCGATATGTGAAAGACCCTTCTGTGGTCGCAGCAGACAGTGTTTTCACTGAATGCTGGGATACCAGTAACGTCAATCCCTACCGCGAGGCCCCCGATGCCATTCCGGACCGTTTCAGCCTCTGGGTAGTGGATACCCTTGATTCCTACGTATGCCCCAACCAGACGCGCCCGCGCTCACTTTTCGGTTACCGTCACGGCAGGCGTCATCAGGGGATCGACCTCCCTTACCCTACAGGAACTCCCGTTCCCGCCGCATTTGACGGCAAGGTGAGGATATCCGACTATATCGGCGGCTATGGCAATCTTGTGGTAATACGCCATGCAAACGGTCTTGAGACGTTCTATGCGCATCTTTCAAGAAGGGACGTGAACTCGGGTGACTGGGTGAGCGCAGGTGATATCATCGGCCTTGGAGGCTCTACAGGGCGTTCTACTGGTCCGCATCTGCATTTTGAAACCAGATACAAGGGTGCGGCATTCGATCCTTCCTGGCTCATAGATTTCGAGACCGGAACGCTGCGCCACCGTCTTTTCAAGATTCGCGGCTGGTACTTCAATCCCAACCAGCGCTATGTCCAGAACGTAGATGACGAGGATGAAATCTTCCGCACGGACGAAGAGGACCGCCTCCTTGCCGAGGAGCAGGCCAAGAAAGAAGCTGCCGCCCGCGCTGCAGCAGAAGCTGCAGCCATGAAGTACCATAAGGTCCGCTCCGGAGACACCCTCTCAGGCCTTGCCCGGAAGTACCATACTTCCGTACGTGAGATATGCCGTCTCAACGGCATAAAAGAAACCTCCATCCTTAGAATAGGACAGAGGCTCAGAGTCCGCTGATTGTCATTTCGAGCTTCCCTCATGTCATTTCAGCTTGCTGTTGTAGTGCGGATGCACTTTCCCTTTCTGTATTCCCTGGAGCTTGGATGAAATCATCTTCCTGCGGATGGGGGCGGCGTGGTCTGTGAACAGATCTCCGTCAAGATGGGAAAGCTCATGCTGGATCATTCTGGAGGCAAAGTTGTCGAAGGTTTCGGTGACTTCCTCCAGATTTTCATTCATGTACTTCACCGTAATGACCTTGGGGCGTACGATGTCACAGTATATGCCGGGGATGGAGAGGCATCCTTCCGAATAGGTTACCTTCTCGTCACTTTCTTCAAGGATTTCCGGGTTGATGATGGTGCGGAAAAATCCCTTGAGATAGGGGTAATTGTCACTGACTACATCTCCGTCTACGATCACCACTCTCTGGCTTACGCCGATCTGGGGAGCGGCAAGGCCGCAGCCGTCGGCCACCTTGAGGGTGTCCTTGAGGTCCTGAACCAGGGCATCGATGCCCGCTTTGTCATTTAAGTCTGCCGGGGCAGCCTTGCGGCGGAGAACTTCGGCTCCGTAAAGATATATGGGTTTAATCATGATTCCTTGAGTTTGCTGTGCGGTCCAGATAGCTCTGGAGGATTATGGCGGCACTGATGCGGTCCACTTCAGTCTTGTCCCTGCGGCGGCTGGCTTTCATGCCTCCGTCTATCATGGCGCGGTGTGCAAGTACAGAGGTGAACCGTTCATCTTCAAGTTCGACCGGGATGCCCGGAAATGCCGACTTGAGTTTGGGTAGGAACGCGTCCACATGGGTTTTTGCCTCTGAAGGACGTCCGTCCAGATTCATCGGATAACCAATCACAAAGCGAACGATTCTCTCTTTTTCGGCGTATTTTTTGAGATAATCTATTATCTTTGTAGAATGGACTGTTTCAAGAGCTGACGCAAAGATTCCAAGCGGATCACTGGCCGCAAGGCCCGTACGCTTGTTTCCGAAATCTATGCCGATGATTCTGTCCATAACAGTCTGCAAATTTACGAATAATTATGGAAAAGAGTGATAAGAAGGCCAGGAATTATCGCCTGTCGCTGATTGACGCCCAGACACATGAACGCCTGTGGAGCATCCGCTTCACGCGTCCTGTCATAATTTGGGTGTCCATTTCTACGATAGTTGTTCTGCTGGTTGTTTTCTTCTGCCTCATAGCCTTCACGCCTGTACGCACGTTCATTCCAGGATATCCGTCGGCCCAAAGCCGCAGGCAGGCAGTGCAGAACTCCCTCAGGATTGACTCCCTCCAGACCAGGATACTTCAGTGGGAACTGTATTCGGAAAATCTTCGCCGCGTCGTGGCTGGGGAGGAACCCATCCGTCTTGACAGCCTTATCCTCGGCAGTCGGACCAGCCTTGCAAAAAAGGATTCGGTATACCTCGCACTCCGGGATTCCCTTCTCCGGGAAGATGTTTCAAACCAGGAGCAGTTCGGGATATCGGCAAGTCCGGAAAGAAAGCTCCCTATCGAGGCAATGTCCTTCTTTACGCCTGTCAAGGGCGTAGTCTCGAACGGGTTTGAGCGTTCCCTGCATCCTTGGGTAGACATTACCGCGCCTTCCGGCTCCACTGTGATGGCGGTTCTGGACGGAACCGTCATCTATACGGGATGGGAAGATACCTCCGGTTATATCATTGCAATCCAGCATTCGGGAGATATCGTTTCCATTTACAAAAACAACCAGAAGCTGCTTCGCGGCATAGGAGATACTGTAAAGGCGGGAACGGCCATCGGCATGGTGGCAACTTCCGCATCCCTCACGAAGGGAGACCACCTGCACTTCGAACTCTGGTATGCCGGCGCATCTGTGGATCCGGCACAGTATATTAGTTTTTAGGATGAAGCGAATAGCGATACTTGGCTCTACCGGTTCCATCGGCACCCAGACTCTTGATGTGGTAAGACAGCACCCGGACGAATTCCGGGTGGATATGATATCGGCAGGAAACAACGCCGGCCTGCTTGTGAAGCAGGCGCTTGCATTCCATGTGCCAAATGTGGTCATCTGCAATCCGGATAAATATCAGGAGGTGCGGGATGCACTTCCGGCAGGTTATAATGTATTCCTTGGGATAGAGTCGGCCTGTGACCTTGTCCGTATGCCGGAGGTTGACGTCGTGGTTGCCGCCATGGTCGGTTTCAGCGGTCTGAGGCCCACCCTAGCCGCCCTTGAAGCAGGGAAGACCGTAGCCCTCGCAAACAAGGAAACCCTTGTTGCCGCCGGATCCATTGTGATGGAATGCGCAAAGGAACACGGCGCATGCATCTATCCCGTGGATTCAGAGCATTCAGCCATTTTCCAGTGCCTCCTGGGGGCCGACGGCAATCCGGTCCACAAGATTCATCTCACGGCTTCCGGCGGCCCTTTCCGCACCTGGCCGCGTGAGAAAATCGCATCGGCAAGGAAGGAGCAGGCTCTCAAGCATCCCAACTGGAGCATGGGTGCCAAGATAACCATAGATTCGGCAACAATGATGAACAAGGGCTTCGAGGTGATTGAGGCCAAGTGGCTTTTCGGAGTGGAAACCTCCAGGATACATGTGGTAGTGCACCCTGAATCCGTCATACACTCCATGGTGGAGTTCGAGGATGGAGCCGTGATGGCCCAGCTGGGGCTTCCGGATATGAGAATTCCTATTCAGCTTGCTCTCGCATATCCCAGAAGGCTCCCGCTTGAGGGGAAGCGCCTGAATTTCGAAGAACTCTCCGGCCTCACTTTCTTTGAGCCGGACATGGAGAAATTTCCATGCCTTGCCCTGGCTTTCGAGGCCATCGAAAGGGGCGGAAACATCCCATGTGCCATGAATGCCGCCAACGAGGCCGCAGTTGCAGCATACCTTCAGGACAGAATCGGTTTCTACGATATTCCTGACGCCGTTTCAAAAGTGATGTCTGGCGTGAATTTTGCTAAAAATCCTTCCGTCGACGACATTTTTGAAACAAATGCCGAGGCTTACGCTCTGGCATCCTCATTATGGTAGCACTTTTTAAGGCATTACAGGTAATACTTGCACTTTCCATCCTCATCCTTATACATGAGGCGGGGCACTTTTTCTGGGCCAGGTTGTTCAAGATAAGGGTAGACAAGTTCTTCCTCTTCTTTGATCTGGGAGGAAAGAAACTCTTTTCCACTAAGATGGCCTGGTTTCAGAAGCTGTTCCCAAAATCGGCCTCGTGGGAAACTGAATACGGTATAGGGTGGCTGCCGCTAGGTGGATACTGCAAGATTGCGGGAATGATTGACGAATCCATGGACAAGGATTTCCTGTCCCATGAACCGCAGCCTTATGAATTCCGTTCCAAGCCGGCATGGCAGAGGCTTTTCGTAATGAGCGGCGGTGTTCTCAATAACTTCATCCTTGCGATACTGCTGCTTAGTATGATACTTTGGATATGGGGAAGTGACTTTGTACCTTCAACGCATCCTGTATATGTTAACGAACTTGGAGAGGAACTTGGATTCCGCTGCGGAGACCGCATCCTATCCTTTGACGGGAAGCCCTCCCGCGACTTCTTCTCCCTCCAGGCCGACCTTGTCCGCCGCCAGACATCGAAGGCCACCGTCCTGCGAGGATCCGACACGCTCGACATCTACATCGACCATGCCGCTTTCGGACGGGTCCTAAATGACGCAGGCATGTTCTCGCTGGCCGTCCCGTTCGTGGTGGATACCGTCATGGACGGTTCCCCGAATTCGGCTCTGCGGCGTGGAGACGTGATCATATCGGCCGGAGAAACAGACACGCCTTTCGTCCAGGATGTCCAGAAGGTGCTTCGCATGAACCGGGGAGGAAGTGTCCCCGTCACCATCGTCCGCGGTGCCGATACCCTCACCGTCCCTCTTCAGGTAGATTCGGCCGGTATGATTCAGGTCTATCTGAGAGGTCTCGACTATGAACACCGCAGCTATAACGTCCTGTCATCGATACCTGCCGGGGCCGAACTGGCCTGGGCATACGTCGCAGGTTATGTGAAGGACCTGCGCCTTGTGGCCACTCCTTCCACCGGAGCATATAAGTCTGTGGGCAGTTTCATCGCAATCGGCCAGGTCTTTCCTTCCGTGTGGAACTGGCATCAGTTCCTCATGATCATGGCCATCCTGTCCATCATGCTGGGCGTAGTGAACTTACTGCCGATTCCCGGCCTTGACGGCGGTCACATGGTATTCTGTCTCTACGAGATGATAAGCGGGCGCAGGCCTTCTGACAAATTCATGATAGTGATGCAGATGATAGGTCTGGTGCTGCTGGTGGGACTTATGCTGCTGGCCTTTGGCAACGATTTCGCAAGATTATTCGGAAACTTATGATACGTAACAAATTGACATTGGTACTCATCGGAGTACTCGCCTTGATGACAGGCTGCAAGAACAACAGCCATTCACTCCTTCCCAACGTCAGCGGCAAAGCCGGTGAGGTTCTGGTAGTAATAGAACGGGAAGACTGGGAAGGCTCCACCGGTGTTGCAATTCGCGAAACCCTTGCCGACGACACTCCTTACCTCGCCCTCAGGGAACCGCTTTTCAACCTTTCGAATGTGCCTCCGGCAAGTTTCAACAACATGTTCAAGATGCACAGGAATATTGTTCTGGTGAACGTCAATCCGCAGAACACATCGACAGGTGTAGTTTACAAGAACAATGTGTGGGCGCGCCCTCAGGCCGTAGTACAGATCAACGCGGCCGATTCCGACGAGGCCTGCCGTCTTTTCAAGGAGAAAGCCTCGGTAATTTCCGAGTACTTCGAGCAGTCCGAGCGCGACCGGATCATCGAGAACTCGAAACGATATGAGGAAAAGCAGCTCCAGGAGCCGCTGAAGGACCTTACCGGAGGCATCCTCCATTTCCCTACCGGATATGCCCTCAAGAAATGGACAGACAGTTTTGTCTGGATTGCCGATGAGAAGCAGTACACCATGCAGACGGTAATGGCATATAAATTCCCCGTGCGCAAGGAGCCTTTCACCGTTGCCAATCTCGTGGCCGAAAGGGATTCTGTCATGCAGGCCAATGTTCCCGGCATGTTCGAGGGCTCCTATATGACCACATCTACGGCTTTCGAGCCAGTCGCAAAGTCTCTCCGTTATCATGGACGGGATTTTGTGGAGCTCCGCGGCTTCTGGGAAGTCCATGGCGATTTCATGGGCGGCCCCTTCGTTTCACACGCATTTTACAGCCCCGACGGCAAGGAAATCATAGTCCTGGAGGCATTCGTATTTGCTCCCAGATATGACAAAAGACAGTATCTGCGGCAGGTAGAATCAGTGCTCTACTCATTTGAGTGGAAAAAAGATGAAAAATAATTTTGAGAGGTAAAAAATAATTACTACCTTTGCAGTCCCTAAGTTTGGTGGGTTCGTATAACGGTTAGTACTCGGGATTTTCATTCCCGCAATAGGAGTTCGATTCTCCTACCCACTACTAAAATATAAAAAAGTAAAATAATGGCAAACACTAAATCCGCCGCGCGTGCAGCTCGCCAGAGCGAGCGTCACCGCCTGCATAACAAGTATTATGCAAAAACAACAAGGAACGCTATTCGCGATCTGAGAAACATAACCGATAAGGCCGCAGCCCAGGAAAATGCTCCCAAGGTTTACGCAATGATTGACAAACTTGCAAAGATTGGAGTTATCCACAAGAACAAGGCAGCCAATCTTAAGAGCGGTCTCCAGGTTTACATCAACAAGCTCGCCTAAGCAGAGCTTGTTTTTGTAAGAGACGGGATGTAGCGCAGTTGGTAGCGCACTACGTTCGGGACGTAGGGGTCGCTCGTTCGAGTCGAGTCATCCCGACAAAGGCAGGGCAGAAGCCCTGCTTTTTTTGTCGGGAAATACCACTATATTAAGTAGGGACTATCGCAAAATAGCTAAAGATTTATAACAAATTGATTGCTAATGTGTTAGAAATTTTGTATCTTTGATAGGGTAAAAAGAATTCCCCCAATCGCCCCGGAAAAGCAAAAATTGGAGGAATCGAACATAAAGTTACGATGTCAAAGATACAGAATTTTGCTGAGATTACA
>JAFTFV010000036.1 GCA_017458265.1 Bacteroidales bacterium
AATACAGCCAGCCCGGAAGGGCTGGCTGTTTTGCTTCTCAGAAAAGCGTTGGATGGTTTTCCTCCAGTGCAGAGAGGACTTTTTCCATGATGGCTTCGCGCATGAGGGAGGAGCGTGAGTGGACGCCAAAGCGGGAACAGTACTCTTCGATGGCAGCGAGCTCGCTGTCGTTGAAATAGAGAACGTGGCGGTTCTTGCGCAGGAGCATCTGCTTCTGCTTCTCAAGGTATTCGGGATCTACTCCGGGAATCTGCTTCTTTCTGCGCGTCATGGTCAAAGCTGTACGTAACGGTGCTGCACAATGCCTTTCTTGTCAAGTTCCAGGACAAAGGGCAGATATGAGAGGTCGAAGGTGTCAAGCAGCGTTGTGTCTCCGTCTGAAAGGGATGCATCGACGTCTACAAGCAGTACGCGCACTTTCCCTGAGGCGGAAACAAGGGCGTCAACCTTTGCGAGGAGTTCCTGGCAGGAGGAGCAGCCGGCAGAATAGAACACCACATATGCGGGTGAGCCTTTTAGCCTCCGGAGTGCGAATGTGCCCTCCTTCGTGCCTTTGACGAAGATGGGGAAGGGCTTCCTGCGAAGGGTTCCTTCCACCTTGATGTCCGGAACCTCCGAGCCCGCAGGCGTGCGGCTTACCATTTCCGTGAGGAACTGCCCCAGCGACAGTATCTGTGATTCGTCTTCCGGGGTGTCCCAGATGCTCTTGTCCGATATATAGGTCTTGACCAGCGGGATTATGGCGTCCCGGTATACTTCCGTGCGCTGCTGGGAGAGGAAGTAAAGAAGGTCTCCCTCCACCTGCTTGAAGGTGTCGATGTTGCCTTCCCCGAAGGTGCGGGCGGCAAGGTAATCGGCAACGTCCATGATGTGTGAGACCTTGAGGGTGTCTCCGTAGGCGGCGAACATCTGGGAGAAGCGGGCGGTCTGGGACTCGTCTCCATAGGTGTATTTCCCGTCGGTGAATTCCCTGGAGAGGAGAACTTTCAGGGCGGGCGTGTCAAGATTCCTGCCGATGATCTCTCCGTCCGGGTTCACAAGGAACATCCTGGGTGTTCCAAGCACACCGTACTGGCGCTGCCAGTCGCTTTCCATTGAGGGGTCCCAGAGATGGGTGGCTTTTTCGAAATCTTCCCTGTAGGACTTCCAGGCATCGGCATCGGCCCCTACGTATATTGCCCAGACCTTGATGTTGTAGTCGATTTCCCTGAGGTAGTTCTTCAGGCGGGCGGTTTCTGCCCTGCAGGCGCTGCAGGAGGTGTCGTAGAAGTAGAGGATGTTGTAATAGCCGCTTGCCGGGATCCTCACGCTCTTGCCGGAGACGTTCCTGAGGGAAACGGTCTTTGCCTTCTGTCCCACCAGGGAGTTCCGGTTGAATTCGGCATAGAGCTTGGCGTTTCTAAGATCTTCGTCGGAGTGCATCTTCACCTTGCCGGAAGCCAGCCACTTGTCTGCGATATGGACGGCGACTGCCTCGTCTCCCATTATCTTGGAGTTCAGGTAATGGTCATAGATCCTTAGCGTCACGAACTGCCTTACAAGCGAGTCCGAGGCCGATTCTATGAGGTAGTCGCATTCTGCATTCTGCACCTTGTAGCTTTCGCCGGCGAGTGCTACGAAGTACTCTTCCAGCTTAGCGCCCAGTTCGGGGTATTCCTGGGCATTCAGGCCGCAGCAGACAGCAAGTGAAAGTGCTGCCGCAATAATTCTCTTTATCATAGTTGTACTCCTTCAGGTATGAAGGCGGAATAGTCTCCGCCGTGTTTGAGGATATCCCTCACTGCCGATGAACTGATATGCGCATATTCCTGTGCCGTAGGGATGATGATGGTCTCGATTTCCGGGGCGAGGCGGCGGTTTGCATCGGCAATTGAGCGCTCTGTCTCGAAATCTATCATGTTGCGCACCCCGCGGACGATATGCCTTATTCCAAGGGCGCGGCAGGTATCGATGGTGAGGTTGTCGTACTGGATGATGGAGACGCCATCAAGCTTGGACGTTGCCTGGCGGATGATGTCAAGACGCTTTTCCATGTCGAAGAAGCCTCTCTTGTCCTGGTTGATACCTACTGCCACCACCACGTTGTCAAACATGGTGAGAGCCCTTTTGAGTATGTTCAGATGCCCTGCGGTAAAGGGGTCGAAGGACCCCGGGAACAGTGCCGTGGTTTTCATAACTGCCAGTTTATGGGTGTTCTGCCCTCGCGGACGAGGATGCTGTTGGTCTTTGAAAAATGCTTGCAGCCCAAAAACGCCCCGCGCGCAAGAGGGGAGGGGTGGGCTGCCGTGAGGACGATGTGCTTCGATGTGTCGATGAGCGATGCCTTGTCGCAGGCATATCGGCCCCAGAGGAGAAAAACTACTCCGGTGCAGCGGTCCGAAATGCAGCGGATTACGGCGTCCGTGAACTCCTGCCAGCCTATCCTTCCGTGGGATGCGGCAAGGCCGGCCTGCACGGTGAGGACGCTGTTCAGCAGAAGCACTCCCTGGCGCGCCCAGGGCTCAAGGTTGGTGTCTCCGCTCATGCGGATGCCAAGGTCGTCCTCTATCTCCTTGAAGATGTTCTTGAGGGAAGGCGGTGCTGGCACTCCGTCAGGAACGGAAAAAGACAGGCCCATAGCCTGTCCCGGGCCGTGATAGGGGTCCTGACCCAGAATCACAACCTTCACTTCATTCAGCGGAGTGAGTTCGAAAGCGCGGAAAATAAGGCTTCCGGGCGGGTAAATGACCTTTCCGGCTGCCTTTTCCGAGTGGAGGAACCGCGCCAGCTGTGCGAAATATGGCTTGTCAAACTCGCCCTGCAGTGCGGCTTTCCAGCTTTGTTCTATCTGTACTTCCATTTAGATTCTTCGCTATGCTCAGAATGACAGACAGGCTTTACAGAACAAAGTTCAGTACGTCGTCTATCGTTTTAACATAGACAAAGATAAGACCTTTTACGTAAATTTCCTTGATATCTTCGACATCTTTTCTGTTTTCTTCCGAAATTACGATGGTCTGAACGCCTGCGCGCTTGGCTGCAAGTATCTTTTCCTTGATGCCTCCTACAGGGAGTACGCGTCCGCGGAGGGTCATTTCTCCGGTCATCGCAACGCCTTTCTTGGGCGCTTTCCCCTTCAGGGCCGACACCATCGACACCACCATTGTGATACCTGCCGAGGGGCCGTCCTTGGGTACTGCGCCTTCCGGGACGTGTACGTGGATGTCCTTCTCCATGAACTGTTCGGTGGTGAGACCGGCCATCTCCGGATGGGCCTTGATGTACTGCCAGCCTATCTGGGCGCTCTCTTTCATGACGTCGCCAAGGTTTCCTGTCATGGACAGGACGCCCTTGCCCTTTGCCACGGAACTCTCCACGAAGAGGATCTCGCCGCCCATTTCCGTCCAGGCAAGGCCTGTCACTACTCCCACGCCTTCGTTTCCGTCGATGTTGTCATGGAACGATGTGGGCAGCCCCAGGTACTCCCTCAGGTGTTCCGGGCCGATGGTCCTCGGGAACTCTTCCCCGAGCGCCATCTTCCTTGCAGTGACGCGGGCTATCTTCGCAATCTGCTTCTCCAGGCCGCGCACGCCGGATTCGTGGGTGTACTTGTCGATGATGCCCTCCAGGGCCTCGTCTGTGATGGTGAGCTCGTCCTCGCGGAGGCCGTGCTCCGTGAGCTGCTTGGGGAGCAGGTAGTTGTGGGCTATCTGAAGCTTTTCCTCTGCAAGGTAGCCGGACACGTTTATCATCTCCATCCTGTCCTTGAGGGCGCTCTGGATGGTTGAGGTGACGTTTGCGGTGGTTATGAACAGGACGTTGGAGAGGTCGTAGTCCACGTCCAGGTAGTTGTCATGGAAGGTGGAGTTCTGCTCCGGGTCCAGGGCCTCCAGAAGGGCGCTGGAAGGGTCGCCCTTGAAATCGGCACTGAGCTTGTCCACCTCGTCAAGGACGATGACGGGGTTGGAGGTGCCGGCACGCTGGATGCCGCTCAGGATACGGCCGGGGAGTGCTCCCACGTAGGTTTTGCGGTGGCCGCGGATTTCGGCCTCGTCGTGCATGCCGCCAAGGGAAATGCGGATGTACTTGCGGCCGAGGGCGCGTGCGATGCTCTTTCCAAGGGATGTCTTTCCCACTCCGGGAGGGCCCCAGAGGCAGAGAATCGGCGAGCGCATGTTACCTTTTAATTTAAGGACGGCCAGGTATTCGATGATTCTTTCCTTCACGTTCTCCAGGCCGAAGTGATCCTCGTCAAGGACCTTCTGGGCGTTGGCAAGGTCAAGGTTGTCGTCGGACATTTCACCCCAGGGGAGGTCCAGCATGAACTGGAGGTAGGTGAGCTGGATGCTGTAGTCGGGGGAAGTGGGGTTGAACTTCTCCAGGCGGTTCATCTCCTTGTCGAAGATGGCCCTCACTTCCTTGGACCACTTCTTCTCATCGGCCCGGCGGCGCATTTTCTCCATTTCCTCGCCTTCGTCCATGCCAAGCTCTTCCTGGATGGTGCGCAGCTGGTTGTTCAGGTAGTATTCCCTCTGCTGCTGGTCGATGTCGCTCTTGACCTTCTGGTTGATCTCCTGCTTTATCTGGAGGAGCTGCGTCTGGGTGTCAAGCACCTTGAGGAGGGCAAGGCCCCTTTCGTGGATGTCGGTTACCTGGAGCAGCGCAGCCCTTTCCTGGAAGTTCTCCACCTCGATAGTGGTGGCGATGAAATTCACCAGGAAGTGGAAATTGTCTATGGACTGAAGCGCGCCGATAGCCTCCTTCGGCGCGAAGGAGGAGGACTTCACGATGGCTGCGGCCTTTTCCTTGAGGCTTTCCCCGAGGACGCGGATTTCGGCATCGTTTTCAGCATTGGCGGCAAGCGTTTCCTCCCGGTAGATAACCTGGGCGCGGATGTAGGGCTCCGTGGAGAGGATGGTTCCGCGCTCGATGAGTTTCATGCCCTGGAGGATGGCGGTCATGGAACCGTCAGGCATTTCCAGGGTCTTCATCACGCGGCAGGCAGTGCCGAAGGGGCACAGGTCGTCGCCTGTGGGGTCTTCCACCGTCACGTCCAGCTGTGGGATGGCGCCAATCCAGCCGTCTCCGCTCTCTGCGTCATTGACAAGTGCCACGGATTTTTCCCTGCCGATGGTGACTGGGAATATAGTACCGGGGAAGATCACTGCATTGCGCAGTGCCAGGATGGGGAGGGTCTGAGGCAAGTCCTTGATATCCACCTTCATGGAAGGTGCTTCGCCCACAACGGGCATGATGTTCACTTCAACTCCTTGAGGGGTCATAAACTCACTGTATATATTTTTCATATCGATTCAGGTAAGTCAGGGAGACTGCCAATTTGTCAGTTTCCATTTGTTATAATGTCCGGTAGCATATATTGTCAATCTCCGTGCCAAGGGCAAAATATGGCCCTCTGTGGCAGTTTTTTTTGCTAACAATTTGAATTTTCAAAAATTATGTGTAATTTTGTGACCGCTTTTCCCCGAGCAGAGAATTATTAAATAATTTATTATCATGACAAAGGCAGACATCGTAAACGAAATTGCAAAGACCACCGGTCTTGAGAAAGCACACATCCTCTCTGTTGTTGAGGAGTTCACAACCGTAGTAAAGGGATCCCTCATCGCAGGTGAGCCCGTTTACCTCCGTGGATTCGGCAGCTTTATCATCAAGCACCGTGCTCAGAAGGCAGCCCGTAACATCACCCGCAAGACCACTATGACCATCCCTGCACATGACATTCCGGCTTTCAAGCCCGCAAAGTCTTTCATGGAGGCAGTAAAGAAATAATTCAATAAAATAATTAACAGCTATGCCTAGCGGTAAAAAAAGAAAAAGACATAAAATGGCTACGCACAAGCGTAAAAAACGCTTGCGCAAGAACCGCCACAAGAAGAAGTAATTTCTTCTTTATGGGATAAAGGGCTTGCAGAAAGGTTGCAGGCCCTTTGTTTTGCAAAAACACAATTTCCAAAATGGAGTCTGAGAAACCGGACAAGGATCTTATCGTTGACGTAACGCCCAACGAAGTACATATCGCCCTGATGGAAAACCACAGGCTGATAGAGTACAACACTGAGTCCAGCACTGGGAACAAATTCACCGTGGGAGACGTTCACCTGGGAAAGGTGAAGAAGATTCTCCCCAATCTCAATGCTGCCTTCGTGGACATCGGCGACAAGAAAGAAGCCTTCATCCACTATCTGGACCTGGGTCTCTACTTCAACGCGTTTGACCAGTTCGTCAGGGAATCCAACAAGAATACACGTCTGAAGGACCTGTACTCCCGCATTCCCCTGGGCGAGGCCCTTCCCAAGGAAGGCCGAATAGAGGAATACCTCCACCCCGGACAGATGATCATCGCGCAGATAGTAAAAGAGCCGATATCCACCAAGGGATCACGACTTACTGCGGAAATTTCACTTGCAGGACGAAACATTGTTCTTCTCCCTTTTGCAGAGAAGGTCTCCATTTCACAGAAGATCGGCTCCAAGGAAGAGAAAAGAAGACTTGAGACACTTGTAAAGAGCATCCTTCCCAAGAATTACGGGGCAATCATCCGCACGGCGGCAGAAGGCAAAAACGCCGCGACGCTGGTGGGAGAGACAGAATCCCTCATCAACAAATGGGAAGACTCTTGGAAGAAGATTGCGACGGACAAGACTGTCCAGCAGCTGTTCAGCGAGTACAGCAAGACCACCACGGTCCTCAGGGACCTTCTGAGCGATTCGTTCTCCAATATCTGGATCAACGACGAAAGGGTGGCCGATGAAGCGCGCAAATACGTTTCACTCATATCGCCCGAACAGGAGAAGATAGTCCACCTATACGACGGCAAACAGCCCATCTATGACCATTTCGAGGTCACACGCCAGATAAAGGGCTCCTTCGGAAAGGTGGTACCCATGAGACAGGGAGCATACCTCGTAATCGAAACTACCGAAGCGCTGAACGTGATAGACGTCAACAGCGGCATCCGCACCAAGACCAACGACCAGGAAGAGAATTCCTTCGAGGTCAACAAGATTGCCGCAGAAGAGATTGCACGTCAGCTGAGGCTCCGCGATATGGGAGGCATCGTGATAGTGGACTTCATCGATATGGAGTCGAACGACCACAAGAACGCACTCCACAAGTACATGCAGGAGCTCATGGAAAATGACAGGGCCAAGCACAACGTGCTTCCGCTGACGAAGTTCGGTCTCATGCAGATCACCCGCCAGAGAATTCGGCGCGTAACGGAAATCAACACCATGGAGCAGTGCCCCGTGTGCCACGGCACCGGAAAGATTCACTCCTCGGTTGTGATTGACGAAGAAATAGAGCGCAAGATTGCATTCTATGTCATAGAGAAAGGTCTCAGGTCCCTGGTCCTCAAGACAAGCCCCATCCTGGGGGCATACCTTAAAAGAGGACTTTTCAACTCCTTCCTCGCAAAATGGAAGAAGCGCTACAAGGTTAAACTGGAAATTGTCGAAGTCACAGACTTCACGGTCCTGCAAACTGAAATGCTGAATGAAAAGGGAGAGAAGCTCGATTGAGAGCCTCTCCTTTTTTATACGGGGGAATAGGATTCCCCCGAACCCCCTGCGGCCTTAAACCCCTTTCCGACTTTCTGGCGAAAGTCCCGGGGCCGGCCGGGGCGCCTGCAGGCGCCTATGACCATAAGCGAACATCCGTTTAGCAAAGACACGCCCTCCGCGGGGCGCCTGCAGATCTAATAAAGGTGGCTCCGCCCCCTCATACTTTTAGATTTGCACCATCGTTCTGGAAGGATACTTCCAACGGTGGTGTGAACTGTTTCAGTCAATAGATTTCATATCTAACAGGGGTGTTGGTTCTCCACC
>JAFTFV010000037.1 GCA_017458265.1 Bacteroidales bacterium
CGGTATCATTTCAAGGCCAGGCTGGGCGTCATCTCCAACGGCATCATCCCGGATGAATGCCGCAGGCCCCAGACTCCTCCTGAGAACTATCTGGATCCGGAGCGCCCCTTCGACGTCCTGTATATCGGCCGGCTGTCCCATGAAAAAGACCAGCCCACGCTCATGGAGGCGATGCGCTACAGCAAATACGCCAAGCGGATCCGTCTTCACTTTGCCGGCAACGGCCCCCAGAGCAAACGTTACAAAAAGAAGGCGAAGAAAATGTACGAGGAAGGCATCTTCGGCTACGAACCCGTTTTCACTTTCAACACCCGGGACGAACTCCGTGAGATGGCGGCAAAGGCAGACCTCTGTCCCCACTGCGCTCCCCTTGAAGTGGAAGGCCTTTCCATCATGGAGGCCATGCAGCAGGGTGCCTGTCCCATTATCGCGGTCAGCCGCTACAGCGGTACTTCACAGTTTGCCCTGGACCGCAGGTGCAAGTTCCCGGCCCAGAATCCGGAGGCCCTGGCCCACCGCATAGACTATTGGCTGGACCATCCCCTGGAGCGCTGGGAAATGGGACTCCTCCATGCCAAGTCCATGGAACAGTACGACATTAAAAAGTCAGCCATTGCGTTCCGTGACGCCCTGGCTGACACCTTGAAATAAAAAGGACCGGCTTAATACCTGTTGAGCGGCCGTCCGGCGGTCATCATGTGTACTTTGCTTCTGATTTCGTCCAGGACCGTCTTGTGCTCCTGGAGCTCTGCCGTCTGGGCGTCGGTGGGTTCCTTGGCGGTGAGGGCGGCGAAATGCCCGTTGGCCGATGCCAGCACGGTGTCGATCAGTTCCACGATATTGACCATGTCCTTCTCCTCGAAACCGCGCGAGGTGATGGCCGGCGTGCCGATGCGGAGACCGGACGTGGCGAAAGCGCTGCGGCTGTCAAAGGGGACCATGTTCTTGTTTACGGTGATGTCGGCCCGGACCAGTTCCTTTTCGGTCACGCGGCCGGTGAGGTCGGGGAATTTGGTGCGGAGGTCGATGAGCATGAGGTGGTTGTCGGTACCGCCGGAGATAATCTTGTAACCGCGGGAGAGGAATTCCTGGCACATGGCGGCGGCATTGGCCACCACCTGCTTCTGGTATTCCCTGTATTCCGGCTGGGCCGCCTCGAAGAAGGCCACGGCCTTGGCGGCGATCACATGCTCCAGCGGACCGCCCTGGATGCCGGGGAATACGCTGGAATTGAGGATGGCGCTCATCTTCTTGATTTCGCCCTTGGGCGTGGTGAGGCCCCAGGGATTGTCGAAGTCCTTGCCCATGAGGATGATGCCGCCGCGCGGTCCGCGGAGGGTCTTGTGGGTGGTGGACGTAACGATGTGTGCGTATTTTACGGGGTTCTTCAGCAGGCCGGCGGCGATGAGGCCGGCCGTGTGGGCCATGTCAATCCAGAGGATGGCACCCACCTTGTCGGCAATGGCGCGCATGCGTTCGTAGTCCCATTCGCGGGAATAGGCCGAAGCGCCGCCGATGATGAGCTTGGGCTTGCATTCCAGGGCCTTGCGCTCCATTTCGTCATAATCTACGCGGCCGGTTTCCGGATGCAGGCCATAGGCCACCGGATGGTAGAGGATGCCGGATGCGTTTACGGGGGAACCGTGGGTAAGGTGTCCGCCCATGGAGAGGTCCAGGCCCATGAAGGTGTCTCCGGGACGGAGGATGGCCATGGTCACGGCCATGTTGGCCTGTGCGCCGGAGTGCGGCTGAACATTGGCATATTCCGCATCATAGAGGGCGCAGAGGCGGTCGATGGCCAGCTGTTCAATCTGGTCCACCACCTCGCAGCCACCGTAATAGCGTTTGCCGGGATAGCCTTCTGCATATTTGTTGGTGCAGATGGAGCCCATGGCGGCGAGCACCTCGTCGGTGACATAGTTCTCGGAGGCAATCAGTTCCAGACCGGAAGACTGGCGTTCCTGTTCCTGCTTGATGAGGTCGAATACTTGGAGATCGTGTTTCATATTGGTGTGGTTAGTTTAATTCCTATTCTACAAATATAAGCAAAATCTCTTACCTTTGCAGCGTGAAAGACAGAAAACTTCTCAATATCGAACTGGGCCGGCTGAGTCCGGAACAGTATCGGCAGGAAAGGCCCGGTAGTTTAACAGTTTGATTTTGCGATTTTTTTGATAGAAGGCCCTCCAGGGTCTTTTTTTTGTCAATTATATTTCTTATATTTGTAGCATTATATAGCATTGTTACAAATATGAAGCTTAATATCGTCAAGTCTAAGAACTGTACTATCCTGTACGCTGCGCGGTCGTATAGGAGTGAAAGCGGCAAAAGTACGTCGAAAGTGGTCAAGCGCCTGGGGACTGTAGAGGAGCTCCGGGAGAAGTTGAACGGGGAGGATCCGATCGAGTGGGCAAAGGCAAAAGTTGCAGAGATGACAGCGCTTGAGAAAGAGGAGAACAAGCATGTCATCATAGACTGCAATCCGAAAGCACTCATTGCCAAAGGAGAGCAGCGCTGCTACAATGGCGGCTACTTATTCCTCCAGAAGATATATTACGAGCTGGGTCTGGACTATATCTGTAAAAAGATAGAGCAAAAGCACCGTAACAAGTACGACTTGAACGAGATACTGTCTACGCTCGTTTACGCCCGGATACTGTATCCCGGCTCGAAGAAGTCATCATTTGAGGACGCGAAGAAGTTCTTGGAGCGTCCGGAAGTGGAACTGCATCAGGTGTACAGAGGGCTGTCTTTGCTGGCATCCGAGTTTGACGGCATCCAGGCGGACGTGTACAAGCGCAGCCTGAAGCTTGGCAAGCGTGACACAGGCGTAGTGTACTACGACCTGACGAACTACTTCTTTGAATGGGAGGAGGAAGGAGGACTGGTACAATATGGCCACTGTAAGGAGGGCCGCCCGCTACCCATCGTACAGATGGGTCTGTTCACAGACCATGACGGCTTCCCGCTGGCGATGTGCATTGACCCTGGGAACAAGGCTGAGTCAACGACGCTGAAGCCGATGGAGGATACACTGCGTGACAAGTTTGGCCTTTCCAAGCTTGTAATCTGCACTGATGGCGGTCTCTCCACTTACGAGAACCGCAAGCGGGATGATATCGGGCAGCGGGCTTTCGTGACGGTCCAGTCCTTGAAAAAGTTGCCGGAATACCTCCAGGAATGGTCCCTGGACACAGCAGGATGGCGGAGAGTAGGGGTTGATAAAGACGGGAAGGAGAAGTTGAGCGAAGAGGAGTACAATCTTGCGGAGATGGATCCGGAGAAGTGCTATGACTGGCTGTTTTGCCGCGAGCGTGGTGTCATCCTCGGTGAAAAAGACAAGCAATTGGAACAGAGGATGATTGTAACCTTCTCATTCAAGTATCAGGCATATCTGCGCACTGTACGCGAACGCCAGGTTGCACGGGCGCAGGCCCTCATAGACAAAGGAGATGCGAGCGTACTCAAACGTAAGAGTCCGAATGATGCCAAGCGCTACATAGAAGTCAATTACAGCACGAAGGACGGAGAACTGGCCACCCGCCACAGTACAACTCTTAACCGTGAGATGATTGCCCAGGAGGAGCGCTTCGACGGCTTCTACGCCATCTGCACGGACCTTGATGATCCGGCTCAGGATATCATCAAGCTAAACAGTGGCAGGTGGCAGATTGAGAATGCATTCCGCATCATGAAGACAGACTTCAAGGCGCGGCCTGTCTATCTAAAACGTGACGAGCGCATAAAGGCCCACTTCCTTACCTGCTTCCTTGCCCTGTTGCTGTACAAGTACCT
This sequence comes from Bacteroidales bacterium, assembly GCA_017458265.1. GTDB lineage: Bacteria > Bacteroidota > Bacteroidia > Bacteroidales > UBA932 > Cryptobacteroides. The sequence continues at coordinate 3,796 of JAFTFV010000037.1, forward strand.
GGAGAAGAAGGTCAACCGCGGCAGGAACCACTTCACGACGGATGAGATAGTTGATACGCTGCGTTCAATGGACTTCTTGAGCATCCAAGGGGAAGGATATATCCCCACATACACCCGTACAGACCTCACTAACAACCTTCATGGAAGCGCTGGCTTCAGAACAGACACCCAGATAGTCACCAAGCAGAAGATGAGAAGTATCATTGCCCAAACCAAGAAAAGGGAGAAGGATGAGGAATAAGTAGGATAGAGGGGAAGGGGGCCTGCCGGCGGCACCGCCGCCGGGTATGCATAAACATCCTTGGGGCCGGTAGGCCCCGCAGGCCCCCTTCCCCTCATCTCCCTTCCTCACCCCCCCCTCCATATTACTACAAAGTCAGAAAAAACACAAGGCCACAAATCGCCCACTACAGCGGTCTGTGGCCTTATCTTTCGCCCTGCCTGACTAAATCAAAGTGTCAAACATGGGAATTTAACTATCTTTGCAGAAAATATCAAACGGTATGCCCATCGAATTCCCTGCCTCCTACTGGAAAGACTACGAACTGCTGGACTCCGGAAACGGAGAAAAACTGGAGCGCTTCGGTAAATATGTCCTGCGGCGTCCCGAACCCAAGGCCCTTTGGAATCCCTCCCTTCCGGAAACGGAATGGAAGCGCCTGAGCCATGTGACTTTCAAGCCCGGAGCGGGCTTTGGCAAGGCCGGAAAGGAAGACAGCGGAACCTGGGAACGGGCAAAAAAAATGGAAGACCAGTGGGGCATCGCCTATAACGGAGAGCCCGACCCTGAAACCCACGCCGCCAGCGACCTTCACCTGTCCCTGCGGCTGGGCCTCACCTCCTTCAAGCACGTGGGCGTGTTTCCCGAGCAGGCTCCCAACTGGGAATTCATCTACCGCGAGACCGCACGGCTGGCGCGCATCCACAAAGCCAACGGCCTGGCTGCACCGCGCGTTCTCAACCTCTTTGCCTATACCGGCGCCGCCTCTCTCGCCGCCAAGTGCGCCGGGGCCGATGTCACCCATCTGGACTCCGTGCGCCAGGTAGTCACCTGGGCCCGCGAAAACATGGAGCGCAGCGGTCTCCAGGACATCCGCTGGGTGGTGGAAGACGCCCTCAAGTTTGCCCGGCGGGAAGCCAGACGCGGCAACAAGTACGACGGCATCATCCTGGACCCGCCGGCCTACGGGCACGGCCCGGACGGCGAAAAGTGGAAGCTGGACGAACTGCTGTTCGGCCTGCTGCAGACGGTATCGGCCATCCTCAGCGAAAGGGATGCCTTCATGGTCCTCAATCTCTATTCCAACGGCTACAGCGCCGCCCTCGGAGAAACCGTGGTGCGGGAGGCATTCAAAAACCAGTTCCTAGAAATGACTTCCGGGGAACAGGCATTCAAAGACGCATTCCGCAAA
>JAFTFV010000038.1 GCA_017458265.1 Bacteroidales bacterium
ACGACATAGTCGTTGGGGGTATCTTCGGCATAGCCGTTCCAGCGGCCTTCCACGGAGCCTTCACCATCCTTGGTGCAGGACACAAGGGCCATAAGGGCCGCGGCGGCAAGAATCAGAAGTTTTTTCATGGGAAAATATGATTAAAGGTTCTTGGATTCAGCGGTGGCGAGGTTTTCCTCTGCCTTGCTCACGTACGGAACGCCCACCTTGCGGCAGACTTCCTTGGTGAGGGAATCGTTGGCCTCGTCAAATAATACGTAGCGGGTGTTGTTGCGCTCGCTGCGGAGGGCGATGTCGTAGCCGGAGAGAATCTCTGAGAAGCTTTCCCAGTTCTGGGGAACAGCGCCTTCCCAGATGTAGATCTTGCCAAGGTTTTCGATGTAGTTGACAGCGGTACCCTCAGAAGGATCCTGGTTGTAGAGGATGTCTCCAAGGCCGCCGGTCTCCTGGTTGATTGCATAGATGAGGACTTTGTCTGAGCTCAGGAGAGCCTTTGTCTTGGAAGTGAAGGTGACATAGTCAAGATGCATGATCCATGAAGGAGTGCCCTGGTAGGATATCTGGTCTGCATCCTTGATGCCAACATAAGTGCGGCCTACGAAAGTGCCGGCGGTGGTGTCGGCCTGGGCGACGAGGGCGGCGATTTCCTGACGGATGCGCTCTATCTTGCGGAGGCGTTCACGTTCGATTTCGGTGAGGTTCAGGCCCTCTTTCCAGGTGTCAACCACGTCATTGCCCTTGAAAGTGCCGTCTACATAGCGGACGTCGACGGTAATCTGATAGTGGAAAGTGCCCTCGTAGGTGGAGGCGTCGGGATAGACGATCTTTCCGGTGTAGAGCTGGTCCTCATAGATGGAGCCGGGGGTATTGGAGTCTACTACGCCGCCGTCGAAGGGGTTCACGCGATGGATTGCAACGGGAGTGAACTTGCCTGCAGCGTCACGCTTGGAGTCGATATAATCGGTCTTGTTGAGCCAGTTGCGCCAGAGGCCGTTTGCCTGAGGATAATACATCTCTCCATTGATGTGGAGGCTGTCCACCTTGGAGATCTGGGCGCCGAAGTCAGAGCCGGCAGACCTTACGAGGCCATAGGAAACACCGGGAACGCCTTTCTTGCGCATTGTGGTGTAGAATGAATCCTGGGTGCGGTAGGAGATGCCGAGGAATTCGTCAGGAGCCACAGTAAAGCTGATGTTCGTGGGAACGGTGTATGTCTCACCTGCCACCTTGATCTCTCCCCTTTCGAGGATGAGCTCGAAGGACATGGCGTCCTTATCCATCGGAGCGACGAATATGAAGCGGCCTTCCATGATGGCGACGTCTCCGTTTGCGAGAGTCATGCGCACAGAGCCGTCATCGATGATATTGTCACGGAAAATACCGTTTATGATTTCGGGCGTGGAATCCTTGCTGACCTTGAGGTAAAGAGCGCCGGCTCCAGAAGGGATGTTCTTGTCTACGTCACCGGAAAAATAGATGTTCTTTCCATACTTTACCTTGCCTTCCTTTGGTGCTGCTAATGCCGCCATGGAGACGGTAAGAAGGGCAAGAAGGACGATACCGATTCTTTTCATACTGTTATTATGGGTTATTAATTTCAGCAAATGTACAATTTATTTTCTAATAATCAATGTATTCCGCCTAAAAAGAGCAGCCAGTGCCAGCAGGGCGAAAAGCAGCACTGAAACGCGTCCGACAATGTCTCCGTATCTCACGAACGGTGTAAGAGCCGTTTCCAGCCCCACCTTCCCGTAAAGTGCGGCCTGCTTCCACCACGGCGTTTCATTGAGATATTTCCCATCCGGGCCGATTATTGCGCTTATGCCGGTGTTCCCGCACCTTGCCACCCAGCGGCGGGTTTCAATGGCACGGAGGCGGCTGTAGTTGAAATGCTGCCGATATCCGGGCGTATCCCCCCACCACGCATCGTTGGTGATGACCGTGAGGAACTGCGCACCCTTTCTGACATAACCCGTGCAGTACTCCCCGTACACGGATTCGTAACAAACCGCAGTGCCGAACGGGATATTGCAGGCATGCAGGCAGGATATCTCCTTCTGTCCCACGCATTTGCCCATGTACGGTCCTCCGAGGGCCTTTTCCAGCGGAACAAACACCTTGGGATAAGGAGTGAGTTCCGTTCCCACCACGAGCTTTGACTTGTGGAAGATCTCACATCGGCCCGAAGTGTCCGTTGCGACGGCGCTGTTGCGGGAGGTGAGCCAGAGGTGGCGGCCTTCTGCATCGGCACGGCCCCAGTCATAGCAGAGGATGGAAGGCGCGCTGTAGGAGACTGTGCGGTCATAGGCCGATGCCCCGAAGAGCAGCGTCGCGTCCGGATGGCCCTGCAGCCACTTCTGATAACGGATGAAGCTGGGGTTCCCCTCCACCGCGTCCAGATAGAACGCACGGGTGAAGGTCTCCGGTGCAATGACAAGGGAAGGCTCCCCTTCCGGCACAAGGGCGTCCACGAGCGAAAGGAAGCGCTCATCCTGGGCCTCCTGCGGCAGGGACTCGAATTTTTCGTAAGGGTCAAGGCTTGGCTGGCCGATGACGACGCTGAGCTCCTTCCCGGAAGGTTGGAAGCTCATGCAGAGGGACCAGACTATCGGCCCCAAAAACGCCAGCACTGTGCCCGTCAGGGCCGATATCCCCGCCTTTGGCGTCCACTCCCCCATGCTGCCGTCTGCCCATGCGGTAACAAGGCCGAAGACAGAAAGGTTGGTGAGCCATACCCACAGCGAACCGCCCAGCGAGCCGGTTACGGAGTACCACTGGATTAGAGAAGTGGTATCTGCGAAGGCGTTCCCGAGAACGAGCCAGGGCCATGATATCTCTGCTATCGTAAGATAATACTTTTCCCAGGCTATCCACGATGCGGCGAGGAAGATATATGGCAGCACTCCGCCAAGGCGGCGTTTCACCCAGCGGAACGCGCCGAAGACAAGTGACATCTGGAGGGCGTTTGCAAGGACTGCAAACACGGCTCCTCCAAGGGTTGCATTTGCCACCCACCACGTCGTGACGGCATTCCACAGCACGAAAGCCAGATAATGCCACCACCAGAAATGCTTCACGCCGTGCTCAGTGGCAAGACGTTCCATCACCAGAAGCGGCACAAGCCCCACCAGAGCCAGAGCCCCGGTTCCGGGCACCAGCCACGGCAGGCTCATGAGGAGCATGAAAAGAAGGGTAAGTATGATGAATGCCGATGTCTTGTTTTTCATATCAAGACAAATTTAATAAGAATTTCTGAACGGCGACGCGCCTGAACGCAAAATCGGAAAATAATTCGTAACTTAGCACTTTCAAAAGAAAGTGTCTATGGCATCAGATAACAAATGGATTTGGAAGAACCTGATTGGGGCAGCCGTTTTCGTATGCGTGCTGCTCATCGGTTCTGCAATAGGGCTCAAGATAGTCACCCGCCACGGGAAGACCGTGCAGGCGCCTGATTTCACCAACATGACCGTAGAAGAGGCAGAAGCCGCAGCTTCGCAGGGCCATGTGAGCGTGAAGGTGGTGGATTCCGTATTTGTAAAGCGCCTCAGTGCGGGAGTGGTGTACCGCCAGAGCCCGAAGCCAGGTTCTACCGTGAAGAAGGGCCGCAGCATCTTCCTTACCATCAATTCCATAGTGCCCCGCAAGGTTGTGATGCCAAATCTCTACGGATACTCGGTAACCCAGGCCGGAGCAGAGCTCAAAAACCGCGGCCTGGTGCTAGGCAGGCTGAACTATGTCAGGGACATAGCAACCAACAATGTCCTGGCACAGACTTGCGAAGGCAAGGAAGTGGCCGCCGGAGACCTTGTGGTGAGCGGCTCCGTGATTGACCTCAAGGTGGGTGTTAACTCCTCTGACAATTCCACAACCGTTCCACGCCTTGCCGGCATGAACTATGTGAGCGCAGTGGACGCCCTCCACGACCGTTTCCTCAACCTTGGCAAAGTGAGTTACGACAGCGGAATCCGCACTTATGCCGATTCCATGGCCGCAGTGGTCTACAAGCAGACAGACCCTGCCGGCGCAGGCCGCAGCCTTGGTTCCTCCGTGGGCATCAGCCTCACCCTTGACAAGTCAAAACTCCCCGAATGATTGACATGGAAGAGATTCCCGGTCAGGTCGGGAATGACGAAGAATTATTCGAACATTTTCGTCTTGTGGCAGACAGGGGCCAGGCGCCGGTGCGTCTGGACAAGTTCATTGCATCACATCAGGAACACACCTCAAGAAGCCGTGTCCAGAAGGCCATAGATGCCGGATACGTGCTGGTAAACGACGTCCCGGCAAAGGCCAATTACATCGTAAGGCCTGAGGATGTAATCAAGTTCGTAATGCCTTATGAGCGCCGCGGGCTGGAGATTCTTCCGGAAGACATTCCCCTTGACATAGTGTACGAGGACGACGACGTCCTTGTCATCAACAAGCCTGCCGGAATGGTGGTGCATCCCGGTCACGGCAACTACAGCGGAACCCTCGTGAACGCCCTTGCCTTCTACCTTGGAATAAGCCAGGATGCCGATGCCGAAGACGAACGCATGGGAGTCCTCGTCCACCGCATTGACAAGGACACGAGCGGCCTTCTGGTGGTTGCGAAGAACCCTCCGGCGCAGCTGAATCTTGCCGACCAGTTCTTCGTACATTCCATCGACAGGATCTATACTGCAGTGGTCTGGGGCAACATTCAGGAGGATGAAGGCACGATAGAGGGCACCATCGGCAGGGACCCTAACGACAGGCTGCGTTTCCGCGTATACGATGACCCCGAAAAGGGAAAATGGGCCGTTACGCACTGGAGGGTTCTCGAACGCTACGGCTTCGTGACCGTGGTGGAATGCCGCCTGGAAACCGGCCGCACCCACCAGATAAGGGTGCACATGGCATCCATCGGCCATCCCCTTTTCAATGACGAAAGATATGGCGGCAGCGAAATCCGCCAGGGAACCATCTACACCAAATACAAACAGTTCATCCAGAACTGCTTCGCCCTGTGCCCCCGCCAGGCACTCCACGCCCGCACGCTTGGGTTTACACATCCTAAAACAGGAGAGAGACTCCATTTCGAAGTCCCTCTCCCGTCAGACATGCAGGCTCTCATCGACAAGTGGAAAGCCTATACGGCCTCGCTTTAGAACGGCCTTCTGCCGCCGGGGCCGCCGCCCATGCGGGAGCGCATCTGCTCACCTGCCTGGCCGAAGTTGCCGAACCTGAGCGTGAAGGAAAGGATAATGTACCTTCCCAGGGTGTTGTTGCGCACTTCGCTGTGGTAGTTGGCAGTGTCAGTCACCGTAAGGTTCTTGGCCTGGTCAAGGATGTCGTAGGCCTTGAGGGAAATGGTTCCCATGCGCTTGAAGACCTGTTGGGAGATGGATGCATTCCAGACTAATTCAGAGTGATGCTCGGTAGTGTAGCCGCGATACCAGTTGTAGTTCACGTCGGTAGACATTTCATAGCCGCTCTGGCCCACTGTACACTTGAAGG
>JAFTFV010000039.1 GCA_017458265.1 Bacteroidales bacterium
CTTACGCAAATCTACAATGCTTTCCAGTGGTCCCTTTTTCAAATAGAATCGTGGGGGAATTTTACTTTACTATTTACACGTATGCGCACGAAGGGCGACCTTGCGTGTGTTGCGGTAGCGGAGCAGGATTTCGGACTTGTTCGTCTTCTTGTTCCTGACGCTCGAGAGTGTGAGTGTGATTGATGCCATATTACTTTCTTTTGTTAACAATGCGAAAGTAATAAAAACGGGGGACAAAAACAAATTATTTTGTCCCCCAACTTGCGACGTACTGCGACAAGGATGAACACGGAATTCGCGAGAAGTCCGTTAAATGATATTGATTATTAAGTATTTACAAGGGTTTTCGTGTTTCGCCCTGTCTCGTTCTGTACCGCGTTGTTTCGTTTCTTACTTTCCGATGCAGAAGATAGACTTTTTTACTGCGTGTTGATGGGGAAGTAGTCACCGGTCTTGAATCGGAAGATTATCCGTGTAATCCAGGGAGCCTTGATGAATTCAGGCTTGGGGAGACCGGCCTGCTCGCAGGCTTCCATAATGTTGGCGATTCGCGTTCCGGCCGCGTTCGCGGGACGTTCCCACTACTCAACAAAGCCCTGACAGGAGGTTCTTCCTGCCGGGGGCTGTGTTTCCGGATACTACCAGAGCTGACCAATATTCATTGATGAAATCGCCAAAAGTAACGAAAAAATGAAAAGAGGAGAGATTGAACTTCTCTTCTTCTCCGGTTCAAAGCTTTACATGGAATCATATCCCTATAAACAGTGGGGCAAAACTATTGTTGATTGCAGCTTGGCTCTATAAATTCTTCCATCACTTGATGGAACTGATGGAAGTGATGGAATGAGGGAAAGGGAGGAAAAAATAAACGCCCCTCAAGTATGCTGTCTTGCGACGCGCCTGAGAGGCTCATTAGTTTCTACGGCACAAAAGTAATTATCTTTTCCGAAATATCAAAATATTCCCAGAAATTTTTTACGTTTCCACATTGGTTCCTTTTGCCAATCTGACGGAAAGTCCATTGCATCCAGGTATATGACGTGACGGTACTGATGGAGCAGGCGTTTCAACCTGGTCGTGAAATGTGAAGTGGGGTTGATGGTCTGCAACAGATAGTTCAGCATACAGAAAAAGTAATAGCTTCTCTTGCGATTATATGCCGCAGGGTTTGTCAGCCAAACTTTGTTCCTTGAGAATCTTAAAATGGCCGGCTCGATATGAAAGTCCCGGTTCCACAGACGAGCATGATGGGCGCAGACATTGCGAATGTAGTTGATGGTGTGAAGCCAGGAAACGAATTCATCGGGAGGAAGATTGAAATATCCTGCAATCTGAGTCAGATCCGACCGGTTGGCCAGGTTCTCACAAATGCTTGACAACTGGCTAAAATACATAATCTCGATACTCATCCAGCTTGGCGGATTAACTGGAGTTGAATACGTATCTCGATAATGCTTTATGAAGACCTCGGCCTTATTGCTATGAAGCTGACCGGCGATTTGCCTCTGGATGGTAGAGAAGGCATCGACAGTAATAGTCTGGCCGTTGCGGAGTGTCAGCGTATAGGGCGGTTTAAAAATGGCTGGGTTATCCTGCCAATGGGAACCGTACTTATGGCTTAATTGATAGATTAGCTGCGACCGTACTGCGATTTCTATACGTTCAATGGCATCAAAAACCAGCAAGCGGAGTTTTCTATCAAAAACATACAAGGAATATACTTTTTCCCATGTAATTCCATCCCTGAAGTCATCAGTGATTACACCGCCGACCATTCTCTTGTAGGGCAGCATATAGCCGCTGAGGCGGTAGTAATTGATTGATTCTAGTTTACGTTTGGCACGCTCTCGGTCTTTGACAATCAAGTGTCTGGATTCAAGGAGTGTGACTAACTCATCATATGTTTTTGGCGGCTTCGTGTATATGGCCATATGGTATTTCGTTTTACCTTTTAGGTTTCAATATGCAAAAATAAGGAAATATTCTCATTTCCTCGATGTTGAGGACACATAGTTGATAATCCCCTCAACGTGCAGCGCGACAATGGCCCGGCGGCCTTCGTCGGATTCAAGGAAGAGGCAGTCGTCGGAGTTGTCGTGGAAGAGATTCTCCGTCAAGGCTGCGCCGCAGAGGGTATTCTTGAGGATGAAAAAGTCGCTCTCCCAGTCTGGATCTCCGTCGGAGTAGTCCTTCCGGAGCTTGTGCCCGGGAAGCCAGAGCGCTGCGGCTCTGTACAGGCAATCGGCAAGCCGGTCTCCAGCAGTCTGGCCACGGGAGGTGTAGCAAGTCCAGCCGCGGGCGTTCATCCACTGCTTGCCGTTGCCGGCAGCGTTGGTGTGGATGGAGACCAGGCAGACATTCTTCTTGCCCAACTGCCGGCACCAGGTGTTCACGCGTTCAGTGCGGCCCCGGAGTGAGACGTCGTATTCTTCCGGTATGACCAGGGCGGCGTCGAAGCCCCGGTACCGGAGGAGCTTGATTACCGCGGCAGCGATTTCACGTGTGTATTTGTACTCCCGGAAGAAAAGGAAAATCACTTTCCGATGCAATGCTTCGAAAAGATGCTGTGCAGGATAGTGTCGGGGTCGAGGAGGTCGCGGCCGAGGATGGAGTTGATGCTGGAGATGGCGGCGCGGAGGTCTTCGGCGACGAGTTCGGAGGGGGTGCCGGACTCGAGGGCGATGCGGGCGGCGCGGAGGGAGGCCGATGCCTGGAGGAGGGAATTGTAGTGCCTTTCGTTTGTGATGAAGACGCTGTCAAGGTTGGAGACAAGGTCTTTCTGGGACTCGGAAAGGGCCGATTTCAGTTCCTGAACGCCTAACCCCGTCTTTGCCGATAGTTGAATTATAACCGCTTGATAATTATTATCTGTAACAAATTTGTTAAATGTTATAACGTTTTTGTTAATATCGTCTTGCGATAATAAATCAGCCTTGTTGACAAGCACAAACAGCTTCTGAGAAGAGAAGTCAAGACGGCTGCAAATCTCCTCAAGTGAAGCGAGAGAATCTGGCAGGGCAAGGACTACTGAAGCCTCCGATAGCTTACGGTAACTCCTCTCGATTCCCATCTTTTCAACCACATCTTCCGAATCCCTGAGACCGGCGGTGTCGATAAAGCGGAAAAGGATTCCGCCGATATTGATGACTTCCTCGATGGTGTCACGGGTAGTGCCTGCAATGTCAGAAACAATTGCGCGGTCCTCTCCGGCAAGCGCATTGAGAAGCGTGCTCTTCCCGGCATTCGTAGGGCCGACAATCGCAACCGGCACACCGTTCTTGATCATGTTCCCGGACTTGAAACTTCCGGCAAGTCTATCAATATGGCAGATGGTCTTTCCGATAAGTTCCAGGAGTCGGCTGCGGTCTGCAAATTCCACTTCCTCTTCCGAGAAGTCCAGTTCCAGTTCGAGTAGGGAAGCCATCTCCAGAAGCTGCACCCTTAGGCTCGCAAGCTCGTTTGAAAAATGCCCTTTGAGCTGATTCATGGCGACCCGGTGCGATGCTGAAGTTGTAGATGAGATAACATCGGCAACGGCTTCTGCCTGAGCGAGGTCCATTTTTCCATTTATGAAAGCGCGGCGGGTGAATTCTCCAGGTTCGGCCATGCGGGCACCGACGCTGACAAGAAGGCGGATCAGTTCTGTGACGATGTATGAAGACGCGTGGGTGGAAATCTCTACTGAGTCTTCACCTGTGTAGCTGTGCGGGGCACGGAAAACGGAGACGAGGACTTCGTCAAGATCTTGCACACTGCCGTAGTGGATGGTATAAGCTTTGGCGTCAGAGACGGTCCCGGAATTCAGCTTAACAACTGCATCAGCTATCTGAAAAGCGTCAGGACCGCTTAGGCGCACGATGGAAATTGCCCCGGTCCCAGGAGTGGTGGCCGGAGCAACTATTGTGTCTGAATAGAGATTCTTCACTTCGTTCAGAATGACAAGGAAAAAGATTAATCGTACCTGCCGAACTTGGACATGTTGTCCAGGAGGTCCTTGTTTGTCTTGTACTCGTCCATGTGCTGCTGCATCCAGGTCATGGCCTCGACGGGGTTCATGTCGGCAAGGAGCTTGCGGAGGATCCAGATGCGGTTGTTTGAATAAGCATCGTAGAGGAGGTCGTCGCGGCGGGTGCTGGAAAGGATGAGGTTCACGGCAGGGAAGATGCGCTTGTTGGAGAGGTTTCGGTCAAGCTGGAGCTCCATGTTGCCGGTGCCCTTGAATTCCTCGAAGATGACGTCGTCCATCTTGGACCCGGTCTCCGTAAGGGCTGTTGCAAGAATGGTAAGTGAACCGCCTCCTTCTATGTTACGGGCTGCACCGAAGAAGCGCTTGGGCTTCTGGAGGGCGTTTGCATCTACACCGCCGGTGAGAACCTTGCCGGAAGCCGGCTGTACGGTGTTATATGCACGTGCAAGACGGGTAATCGAGTCAAGGAGAATCACGACGTCATGTCCGCATTCAACCAGGCGGCGTGCCTTGTCCAGGACCATGTTTGCAACCTTCACGTGGTGCTCTGCGGGCTCATCGAAGGTAGAGGCGACAACCTCGGCCTTCACGCTGCGCTGCATGTCCGTGACCTCTTCAGGACGTTCGTCTATGAGGAGAACGATTTCGTAGACCTCGGGGTGGTTGTCGGCAATGGCGTTTGCAATGGCCTTGAGGAGCATGGTCTTACCGGTCTTAGGCTGGGCGACGATAAGTCCGCGCTGTCCCTTGCCGATAGGGGTGAACATATCCACGACCCTTATGCTCATGTCTTTCTCGTGACCGTGGCCGAGAAGGTTGAATTTCTCCGTAGGAAAAAGGGGAGTGAGGAAGTCGAAGGGGACTCTGTCCCTGACATATTCCGGAGTGCGACCGTTGATGAATTTGATGCGGACCAGGGGGAAGTACTTGTCGCCTTCGCGGGGAGGACGGATTTCTCCGGTGACGGTATCTCCGTTCTTGAGCGCATTCTGTTTGATCTGCTGCTGGGAGACATAAATATCGTCAGGGGAGTTCAGGTAATTATAGTCCGATGAACGGAGGAAGCCGTAACCGTCGGGCATGATTTCAAGAACGCCAGTTGCTTCTACCGAGCCTTCAAATTCAATCCTTGCAGGCTTCTGCTGCTGTTGCGGCTGGGGCTTTGGCTGAGCCTGCTGTTGTTCGGGCTTCTGCTGGGGCTTCTTGTCGGCTTCGTCCTCCTTGAGATCTGCGAAAAGGTCATGGATGAACTGCTTGCCGTCTACCTGTTCGGGCTGTGCGGCAGCCTCAGGTGCCGGTTCTGCTGCCGGGGAGGCCTTTGGCTTGCGCCCGCGCTTCTTTGCCGGCTTTTCCGCTGCGGGAGCCGTTGCAGGGACCGATGTCTCCTCAGGCTTTTCTTCAACTGCAGGAGCAGGTGCTGCCTGGGTTTCCGGGGTCTTCACCTCTGCCTGCTGCTTTTTGCGGCGCTGCTGCTTTGCCTTTGAAGGGGCGTCGGCGGTTTTCTTATTCTCCTCTGCAGGTGCCTCTGCCGGCTTTTCCTGAGCGGCAGGAGCTGCTGCAGGGGCATTTTCCTCCTTGCGGGGACGGCCTCTCTTCTTGGACTTGGGTGCAGGCTGAACGGGCTTTTGTGATTCGAGTACGGCCTCTCTGTCCAGAATGGCATAGCCAAGACCGGCCTTGTCCATTTTTTTGGTTCCTTTGATTTCAAGAGAATCAGCAAGCTCTCTAAGCTGCTGCTCACTCATGCTATTGAGTTCAAATAAGCTATGGGGCATAACGAAATGTTATAATTTCAAGTAAAGAAGGCTTCCAGAACTGAAAACCGTTGCAAATATATGAAAAATAATCAATAGTACAAAGACTATCGCAGCATATTGTCCATATAGGAGTCGCTCTTCTTGAAGCGGAGAAGGTCGGCCAGGGCCGATGCATTCGCGGCAATCCTGAAGCTGTATGACTTCCACTGACCCATCGGCACCCAGGACACGGCAATGTTGAAGCAGTGCAGGTCATAAGTGGCACTGATCTGGGTTGTTGTGATGCGCATGGCCATGACATCGAAACCGGTGGTGGCCTGGATGTTCATACGCGGCGTAAGCTTGATGTTGCCGCTCATATTCAGCGTCTGGGTGAACTTCTTGTTCTCAATGAGTTCCTTGGTGGTACTCTGGTATGAGTAGCTCTTGCTGTAATTGAAGGAGTAGCTGAAATTGAGGGACCAGGGCGCGTTTGAATTCATATAGTACACATATCCTCCCGGAATGAGTTCTCCGGTTATTGGATGGTAATATATGCGCTGATATGAATTGGCGTCCGAGTTGCCTCCGCTGCCGTTTTTGGTGCCGTCATTCCCATCAGTGGCGCCCTTTCCGCTAAGGGGGAAGGACAGGGAAAGCGATGCATTTGTAAGACGCGCAGGAATGCCGGTTGCAACGATATTGTACCTGTTTATCTTCTGGCCGCGCTCGTTGATTGCGTAAGGATCGAAATTGAGGTTTCCGCTGATATTCAGCTTGGAGAAGAGATTGGTAGATGCCGATATGCCGATTGCCTGCATCTTGAGTGAATCGGCAAGGAAATTATAGCCGCTCCTGATGTTCAGCTGGTCCAGGATCTTGACCTTCTTGGTGCCGGTTCCGGTAGTGTCTCTAAGGTCCCTGACCTTGGCCTCGATATTGTTGCCGAAGGATACCGACAGTGAACCTGTACGGCCTCTTCCCGGCGCACTGCCGTTGTTATGGGTACTGACACTATATATATTATACCACGTTTCGGCGTGGTAGGTGCCATTTTTATCATAGTATGGGTCAAGGGTTCTCCATCCGTTGAATGCCGTGCCCTTTTCCGGGCTGTAGCTAAGGGACATTGACGGCGTAATCACATGCCGGATGGCCTGTATCTTTCTATGCTTTCCGAAGTTGTACATGCCATAGATTCGCGTACTCATGGACATGCTTCCGGAATAATTGTGTGTCGCTCCGAAATAGTTGAAAGCAGAACCGGTATCCGTTTCCATCTGCTGTGCCTGGACCTGGTTGCCTTCCTTGTCGGTGACCATGACGGGATTGCCGTCAGCATCGTATACAGGAACCAGAGTCTGTGAGCCGGCAGAGAACATCCAGTTCATGCCGTAACTCAAGGAAGGAGTGACGTTGATATATCTGAAAAGCGTGAAGTTCGGAAGGCCTATCTGGAAGTTGTGGTTCATTCCGTTCCTCATGTAGTTCATTGCCTTGATGCCAAGGGAATCCCCGAATTCCTTGGTCCGGTATACGTTCCCGGCGCTGTTTTCAGCGAGGACGTGGTTTCCGTTTTCGTCCAGTACATAGTCCTGCAGGTCACGCATTTTGAATGCGAGCGTGTTCTGGAAGGATGTGGAATAGCCGAAGGAAATCTTCTCGTATGCCTTTTCCTTGCCCACGCGTGTCTTGCGCTTGAACGGGTAGAAACGGGTAACTGAGAACGTTATGTTAGGGAGTGTAAAGGAATAGCTGGAGTCCCTTGAGTTCTGCTTGTGAAGGGCGTTCACGGAAAGGTTGAACTTGCCGTTCCAGTTGTGGGAATAGGAGATTGACGATCCCACCTGGTTCTGCTGCGCCTGCTGTACCGATGTGGCATTGAAGCGGTTGTTCGACGGGCTTGAGAAATCCACGGAAGCCGTGAACGATGTCCCGGGATGGGCCTTTGAATCCTGTGAATGGGACCACCTGAAGCCGAAGTTCTTGGACTGGTAGAAGTCTGTGCTGCCCTTTTCACCGGTCTGGTCGTTGGAATAGGTGAGTGACAGCTGGCCGTTGAACTTGTAGTTTACCTTGTACCGAGAGTTCAAGTCTATGGCCCATGAACCCAGCGTATAATAGTCTCCGGTTATGGACAGGTCGAAATAATCCCCGAACACGAAATACATACCGGCATCCCTTATATAAAAGCCGCGGGCCTGTTCTTCGCCGAAGGTGGGCATGAGCATTCCTGTTGCACGGGACGGCTTCTTGGGCACGAAACCAAATGGGATGACCACGGGGAAAGGAACACCGGCGACAACGGGCCATGCCGGGCCGAAAACGGTCTTCTGGGAAGGCTTGGTGACCACTTTTGCCATGCTCAGCCTCAGGTAGTAGTGGGGCTCTTCGAGGTCACAGACAGTGTAAACACCGTCCTGCATGTTGATGGACTTGTCCGGCATCATCTTGATCTTCTTGCCCTGCAGGAGGCCTTCCGACTCCTTTGTAATCATGTTTGTGATGCGGGCTTTCTGTGTGTCGAAATTATACCGGAGTTCCTCCATCTTATACTGCTGACCGCCTTCTGTCATTTCCGGCTGGCCCTTCCACTCTCCGGTGGCGGGATCCTTCTGCCCGCGGGCAAAGACTGTGTTTGTGAGCATGTCATACTCTATATAGTCGGCAGTGAGTTTCATGTTCTGATACTCGACAGTTGCACCGCCATAATAGTAGATCATGCGTTTGCCGTCGGAGAAATCCGTTATGATGGAGTCCTTTGCAGTTGTGAAAGCCGGTCTTTCCAGGGAACTCTTCTTGAGAAGGTCAAGTGAATCCCGGCGTGCTGCGTCGAGGGAATCGGCACGGCGAAGGGAGTCCGAGCGGAAGGAGAGACTGTCGGCAAAAGGGGAGGAGATGGAGTCTGGATTATTGACGAAAGTGCTGTCTGTCCAGCGTCTTCCGACAGAATCCCTGCGGGTTTGCGAATGCAAGGCTATACTGCATGTTAGCAGTACCGCCATGGCAAGATATTTGAGTTTACTTGCAGACATCCGCAAATTTTGCTAAATTTGTCAAATAATATAAGGTACAAAAGTACGATTAATTCCACACATTTCAAAACCTCGCAGCCATGAAACGCATTTCCAGCCTGTTTGCAACAGTCCTGTCCATTCTTGCAATCACCGTGCCCGCCAGCGGGCAGGAAAGCGCATCTGGCAGCAGAATGAGCCTGAAAACCGTGGTGATTGACCCGGGCCATGGCGGAAAGGACGCCGGCTGTATCAGCAGGGACAAGAAAACCTACGAGAAAAACATCACCCTTGATATCGGCAAACGCCTGGCTCAGAAGATATCGGCAGCCTATCCCGAAGTCGCGGTACTCATGACAAGGGGGGACGATACCTTCGTAGAACTTGAAAACCGAGCCGTCATTGCAAACAAGGCCGGGGCCGACCTTTTCATCTCCATCCATGTAAACTCCGTAGAGAAGGGGACTACCGCCAACGGTTATTCCATACACTGCCTGGGACAGTCCAGGAAAAAGGGCAACGACCTTTATTCCAAGAACCTGGACCTCGTGAAGAGGGAGAACTCCGTCATCATGCTGGAAGAGGGATATGAGACAACATATCAGGGGTTCGACCCCAACGACCCCCAGTCCTCCATCATATTCAACCTCATGCAGAACGCCCATCTTGGCAACAGCCTCGCCTTTGCCGAGGACGTCGCCTCTGCCATGGGCTCCAACCCCATCAGGAATTCAAGGGGGGTGTCCCAGGATCCGTTCTGGGTTCTCTGGCGCACCGCAATGCCTTCCGTCCTTGTGGAAGTAGGCTTCATCACCAATCCCGAGGATCTGGAAACCATGCGAAGCGAAAGCGGTCGTGACGGCATTGCAGAGAACCTCTTCAAGGCATTCTCCACTTTCAAGTCCAGATATGACGGCTCCATGCAGGTAAAAAGGGAAGAACCGAAGCCCCAAGAAGAGCCCAAGGCCGCAAATCCGGTTCCCGAGGCAAAACCCCAGGGCCCCAGATATGGAACTCAGATATTGGTTACTTCCAAGACCATGGATCTGGACGATCCGTTCTTCGCCGGGTACAAACCCGTGATGGTGAAATCTGGAAAATACAACAAGTATATAGTGGGTGTTTCTTCCTCTCAGGCAGAAGCAAAAAAACAATTCGCAAAGATTCAGAAAATTTTTCCCGACGCATTTATTGTCAAACTCCCGGAATAGCATTTTCCAAAAGTCGGATTTTAATGCAGTTTAAGCCTTTACAAGGCCGATTTACGCAGTGTGTCTAATTTGTAAATATTCCAATTAAGAAAATTTCGCGCAGTGTTTTTCGGGGCGCTTTATGTATTGTAATTGCGTGAAAAACAGAGTGATAATAATTTGCCATTTTTCGACTTTGGCTATTTTAATATGAGAATAATTTTTTTTAATAACAATAGTAAATTAGATTTTTTATCAAAAATTTTTCCTCCAACTTTGTATTCCGACTTTAGCGTAAACAGCAAATAATCCTACTACCAATCCAGTCAATGACAGACCAGGAAAGACATATTGCGGTGTGGAACAACTGCCTGAGGATCATAGAAAGCAATATTGAGCCTCAGCAGTTCAACACATGGTTCAAGCTCATCAGGCCTGTCTCCCTGGAGGGCTCCAAACTGGTGGTGGAAGTTCCGTCGGACTATTTCCGTGAATATATAGAAGGTGCATACCGTGACCTGATAAAGATGACTCTCCGCCGCGCTATCGGCGCAGATGCAGAGCTCTTTTATCTGGTTCACCCGGTTCATGACAAGGAAGGAATGCTGCTTCCTGCACAGAAGGCTGCAACTCCGGTAAACGATACCGTTTCCATCAATACCTTCCAACCCACAGGGAACCCAAGCCCCTTTGTATATCCCGGTGTCCAGCGTCTCAAGATAGACCCGCGCCTGAATCCTGTGTATTGCTTCTCCAACCTCGTGGAAGGAGACTGCAACCGTCTGGGCATCAATGCGGGTGAAAGCATCTCCATGGCTCCCGGAAAGAACCCTTTCAATCCGCTGTTCATCTTCGGCGGTCCCGGCCTTGGAAAGACGCATATCGCGCAGGCTATCGGCATTGACATCAAAGAGCGCTTCCAGAACCTGGTTGTCCTTTATGTCTCCGGTAACGAATTCAAGACCCAGTACATGAATGCCGTGAAAGGCAACCGCATCGTGGATTTCATAGCCTTCTATCAGAGGATAGACGTCCTTATCGTCGATGATATCCATGAACTTCTGGGCCCTGGTTCTCAGAATGCATTCTTCAATGTATTCAACCACCTGCACCAGAACGGAAAGCAGCTTATCTTCACGTCGGACCGCGCCCCTTCCGATCTTCAGAATTTTGAAGAGCGCCTCCTGTCCCGATTCAAATGGGGCCTCTCCGTTGAGCTCACCCGTCCGGATTATGCGACACGTCTGGAAATGCTCAGGAGCCGTGCCTCAAGGGAAGGCGTCAGCCTGCCGGAAGATGTCCTTGAATTCCTCGCAACGCGCGTAAATACCAATTTCCGCGAACTTGAAGGAACCCTTACTTCTCTTCTTGCAAACGCCACGCTCGCTCACCGTGAACTCACCGTGGAGCTGGCAGAAAGCATCACCGGAAAGATAGTAGGGGAGACCAAGACAGAACTTACTATCGACACAATTGTGGACACCGTATGCGAATACTTCAATATTACGCGTGAAACAATGGTTTCAACGTCCCGCAAGCGCCAGATAGTCCAGGCAAGGCAGATCGCTATGTACGAGTGCCGTACCCTCATCCCCACATGTTCTCTGTCCACAATCGGTGCGGAACTTGGCGGAAAGGACCATGCAACGGTACTGCATTCATGCACAACCGTACAGAATCTCAAGGATACGGACAAACTGTTCCGTCAGTGGGTACAAGACATAGAATCGATGCTTACAGTAAGCGTGGAAGCGTAGCAGCGATGGCCATCGGCCAAAATTAAAGCCCCGGACACCACCCGGGGCTTTTTCTTTATACTCTCATCAGTTCGATGGCTTTGGCAGGGTCCGGGGCACGGAAGACTGAACTTCCTGCAACCAGGATTTCCGCTCCGGCTTCTTTCAGGAGTGCCGCATTTGAAGGGTCCACCCCGCCGTCGACCTCTATGGGTGTCCTGTGGCGGCCCAGACGGTCCAGTTCCGCACGGACGGTCCTGATCCTGTCCAGGCTTTCAGGGATGAATTTCTGGCCTCCAAAGCCTGCAAAAACGCTCATGATAAGAACGAAGTCCACTGTATCAAGATACGGAAATATCTTTTCTGCAGGGCAGTCCGGATTGATGACAATTCCAGCCTTTACTCCAAGGGACTGAATCAATGAAACAACCTCCGGAGTGCGCTCCAGGGCAGCCTCATAATGGAAACTGATCATCGAAGCCCCCGCAGCCGCGAACCTTTGGACATACTTTTCAGGATTCACGATCATGAGATGCACGTCCAGCGGTTTATGCGCGGCAGATGCAATGGCCTCCACAACCGGAAAACCGAAGGAGATGTTAGGCACGAAAGTGCCGTCCATGATGTCCAGGTGGAAGATATCGGCATGGTTGTTCACAAGCTCCACGTCTTTTTCGAGGTGGAGGAAGTCGGCCGCAAGTATGGAGGGTGCAATGAGCATTATCTGAAATTTACGACGACGTGTTCAAGATGCTTTACAAACTTGTCCAGGGATGCCAGTTCAAGCTTCTCTCCGGGGGCGTGAACACCGCGCAGGGTGGGGCCGAAGGAAATCATGTCCAGGTCTGGGAATTTCTCCAGGAACAGGCCGCATTCCAGACCGGCATGGATTGCAAGGACAAGGGGTTCCACTCCGAAGAGTTCCTTGTATGAATCCACGGCAACTTCGAGGATGTGGGACTTCAGGTTGGGTTTCCAGCCGGGATATTCGCCGTGGTGTTCGGCATCGAAGGAGCCAAGGAAGAAGGCGGCCTCCACCCTTTCCGCCATGGCGTGAAGCTCTGACACCACCGAACTTCTCTGGGATGTGATCACGGTGAGGACATCGTCCTTGATATGTGCTGCTGCAAGATTGGTAGAGGTCTCAACGAGGCCGGGAATGTCGGGAGACATTTTCTCCACTCCGTGAGGAACGGCCAGAAGGGTAGTGATGATATTGGCTGCATCGCCCTCTGAAATGGGCTTAAGGTCACATTCCACAGCTTCTGCCGATGCGTGTACGGCCGGATCCGAGCTTGCATATTCCTCTGAAAGGAGTTTGCTGAAGGCGGCGACGTCGTCGGCCATTTCCTGGAATTCATCGGCAGGAACGGCAAGGATGGCTTCTGCTTCGCGGCAGATGGCATTGGGCTTGTTGCCGCCGTCGATGGAAAGGAGCTGCCAGTCATACTGCATCTCGGTATAGAGGAAACGCACCAGTTCGCGAAGGGCGTTTGCCCTCTGCTTGTTGATGTCGTCTCCGCTGTGGCCGCCCTGTGCTCCGGAAACCTTTACGGAAATGGTCTTGTAGCCTTTCCTGAGAGGTTCTCTCTCGAAACTGAAGCTTGCTGTTGTATCCATTCCGCCGGCGCAGCCTACAAACATCTGCCCTTCATCTTCAGAGTCAAGGTTGATGAGGGTCTTTCCGGAGAAGAAGCCTTTCTCCAGTGCAAATGCGCCGTCCATTCCGGTCTCTTCAGATATGGTGAAGAGGCATTCCAGCCTGCCGGTGGGAAGGTCGCTTTCCAGAAGCGCAAGGCAGGCAGCGATGCCGATGCCGTCGTCTGCGCCCAGGGTTGTATTTTTTGCGATCATCCAGCCGTCTTCAATCTCATATGGGATGGCCTGGGTGAGAAAGTCGAATTCGAAGCCTGCATTCTTTTCGCATACCATGTCCTGATGGGCCTGGAGCACCAGGGCGGGCACATTTTCCTTGCCCGGAGCGGCTTCCTTGACTATGAGCACATTGCCGGTTTTGTCGGTCTTGCATTCCAGGGAGTGGTCTGCGGCAAATTTCTGAAGCCATGCTGTCATGGGGCCTTCATGGCCGCTTTCACGGGGAACGGAAGTGATTTCCTTGAAAATCTTGAGGACAGAGTTGGAATCCATAATATATGTCATGTTTAAGTCTCCCAAAGTTACAAAATATTCCTTGTAATGACAAAATGTCATACCTCTTTGAGTTGGCTCCTTTTTTGATTATCTTTGTAGACTGAATAAATCGAATTACAGTAATATGATTACTCATGACCTCCGGCTCATAGCCGACGCCATACTTGACAAGAAGGGAAGTGACGTCATTTCCCTGGATCTCAGAAAGATAGACGGAGCAATCACGGACTTCTTCGTGGTGTGTGACGCATCGAACACAACACAGGTGGGTGCAGTGGCAGACAACATCGCACTCAAAATGAAGGAAGAAGGCCACACCCTCTACCGTTCCCAGGGTGAACAGAACAATTTCTGGATTATCCAGGACTACGGCAACATCGTAGTGCACATTTTCCTAAAGGAATACAGGGATTTCTACCGCCTGGAAGACCTCTGGGCCGACGTCCCCCGCAAAGAATACAAAGAGCAGCGAAAGAAAAAAGCATCAGATGGCACAAAAGAACAATAATGACGGGAAGAAGGGTTTCTCCTTCACCCTGAATCTTTCCTGGATTTACATTCTGATACTGATCGGCATAGGTTATCTCCTGTTCCGTAACCAGAATTCGTCCTCACCGGAAAAGGTGGAATGGGCGGAAGTCCAGACCATGATCCAGAGCGGAGACGTGGCAGAAATCGTCTTTGTCAGAAATGATTACAAAGGCGAAATCAAGATCCGTCCGGAGCGCCTTGCCAAATATGCAGACCGTTACCGTGGCGGCGTTCCCCCGAAGAGGGCTCCGCACATGTATTTCCTCGTTTCCAGCAAATTCGACCCTGAAACCACATTCGAGGCCCTTAACAGCGAGCTTCCTGCGACAGACCAGTTCAAGGTAGTCATCACGAACGAAGAGCACATCTGGGGAGACATCTTCCAGATGATATTCCCGCTTCTACTGCTGGTCCTGTTCTGGGTCCTCATCTTCCGTGGCATGAACCGCGGCATGGGAGGCCCCGGCGCCGGCGGGATGAATCCTTTCAATACCGGCAAGTCAACGGCCCGCGAAACCGAAAAAGGTGACGTCAAGGTTACTTTCAAGGATGTGGCCGGCCTGTACGGAGCAAAGGAGGAAGTGATGGAAATCGTAGACTTTCTCAAGAATCCCGGCAAGTACACTTCACTTGGCGGCAAAATCCCCAAGGGAGCGCTCCTGGTGGGCCCTCCCGGAACGGGAAAGACCCTGCTTGCAAAGGCTGTCGCAGGTGAGGCGAACGTTCCGTTCTTCTCCATCTCCGGATCGGACTTCGTAGAGATGTTCGTCGGCGTTGGTGCATCCCGCGTGAGGGATCTCTTCCGTCAGGCGAAGGAGAAGGCTCCCTGCATCGTTTTCATCGATGAAATAGATGCCGTAGGCCGTGCACGTGCGAAAAACGGCGGTTTCTCCTCCAACGACGAGAGGGAAAACACCCTTAACCAGCTCCTTACGGAGATGGACGACTTCGGCACCAACAGCGGCGTCATCGTCCTTGCGGCAACCAACCGTTCCGACATCCTCGACCAGGCTCTCATGAGGGCAGGCCGGTTCGACCGCCAGATCCACGTCGAACTTCCCGAACTCAAGGAAAGGGAGGAAATTTTCAACGTCCATCTCCGCGGCATCAAGCTTGGCGAAGACTTCAACGTCACCTTCATGGCAAAGCACACCCCGGGCTTCTCCGGTGCCGATATCGCCAACGTCTGCAACGAAGCCGCCCTTACCGCTGCAAGGCGCAACCACAGTGCCGTCATGCAGCAGGACTTCCTTGACGCAGTTGACCGTATCATCGGCGGCCTCGAGCGCAAGTCCAATACCATAATGACTCCTGCCGAAAAACGCACAACCGCATACCACGAAGCGGGCCATGCCCTTGTCGGCTGGCTCCTCCCTTATGCCGATCCGGTCTTCAAGGTCTCCATCATCCCCAGAGGCAACGCCCTTGGTCTCACCTGGAGCCTTCCCGAAGAAAGGAAGAACTGGTCACGCAGCGTCATGATGGACCACATGTGCCAGCTCATCGGCGGCCGTGTTGCAGAAGAGATCCTCAATGGAGAGCCTTCTACAGGCGCTTTGAATGACCTTGAAAGAATGACGGGCATGGCTTATGCCATGGTCCAGTACTATGGAATGTCAGACAAGGTGGGGGCCCTTTCCTTCTATGACTCCACCGGTGCCCGCGGCTACAATCTCGTGAAACCCTATTCAGAGAAGACCGCAGAGGCAATGGATGCCGAGGTGAAAGCAATTGTCAAGGATGTGCATGACCGTACCCGCAAGCTCATCGATGAGAACAGGGAAGGCTTCATGAAACTTGGCGCCCTGCTTCTGGAAAAAGAAGTTATCTTTGCAGAAGATATAGAGACCATCCTTGGTCCTAAGGTGAAACCAGCTGAAGAAGACCGCTTTACAGAAAGCACAGAAGAATGAATACAACAGTAAAAAGGACTATTTCCGGAGCCGTTTTCCTTGCAGTCATGCTTGCAGGGCTGCTCATCCATCCGGCTCTTTATGCCGTGCTTTTCATATGCATGAGCTGCGGAATGCTCATAGAGTTCTACAGGATAACAATGGGTGACCGCTACAAGCTCCCGCGTATATTTGCAATACTTCTGGGCGGCCTCGCATTCCTTGCAGTTTTCGGAATAACCGGCTACGGCCTGCCGAACAAGATTGTGAGCATATCGGCAGTTTTTCTCCTGGCAATCATGATCTCCACTCTGTTGGAGAAGGACAGGAGTGACTTCCATCTTACGGCATTCATATATACAGGCCTTCTATATATTGCCCTTCCTCTGGCACTTGCCAATTTCGTAGTGTTCCGCGGCGGCAGTTTCAACGGACTCCTCATGGTGGCATTCTTCTGCATCATATGGGCAGGGGACGTCGGAGCATACTGCTTTGGGATGCTCTTCGGGCAGAAGGGCGGAAAGAAACTGTTCCCCAGCATTTCGCCCAAGAAATCCTGGGCCGGATTCTGGGGAGGACTCTTCCTTGCCGCAGTTGCTGCCATCATTCTTTGCCTGACGGGCCTTTTCCCGTTCCCCTGGTGGCATTGCATACTGCTTGCAATCATAATGAACGTACTCGGCACTTTCGGAGACCTTTTCGAATCACAGTGGAAGCGCAGTTTCTCCGTAAAGGATTCGGGTAACATTATCCCCGGCCACGGTGGCCTGATGGACCGCTTTGACAGCGCACTCTTCGCCATTCCAGCCGGATTTATCTATCTTGCAATTAACGGACTTGTATGAGATTCATTAAACTCGATACTGACTCCTACGGCACCATTTTCACAAGCTGGTGCGTCTGTGCTGTCCTGATTTTTATAGACGCCTGGTTTATCCATAACCTGTGGATAAGCATTCCTATAGCTCTGGTACTCCTTACCTTCATGGTATTCATCACCTATTTCTTCCGTGTCCCCAAAAGGGATGTCCCGGAGCACGATAACCACCGGCTGGTGACCTCAGTCGCAGATGGCAAGGTGGTCATTGTGGATAGGGTTTTCGAAAAGGAATATCTCAAGCAGGACTGCATACAGGTATCCGTATACATGGACTTCTTCGATGTCCACTGCAACTTCTGGCCCATCAGCGGTGAGGTTGAGTACTACAAGTATCACCCCGGAAAATACCTGCTTGCCTTCCATCCCAAGTCATCTGAGAAGAACGAGCATTCTTCATCCTGCCTCAGGAACAATTACGGCAGGGTGTTCTTCAAGCAGATTGCAGGTACTTTTGCAAGAAGGATAGTATGTTATTCCGAACCCGGAAACATGGAGAATCGCGGCGAACAGTGCGGAGTCATCAAGTTCGGCTCCAGGATAGACATGTTCCTTCCCCTCGATGCAGACATCAAGGTTGCAGTAGGGGATAAGGTAATGGCAGTGGAAAGCGTTATCGCCGTCCTTCCAGATCAGAAGTAATCAGTTCTACAAGCTTTGAAACAGCCTCGCCCTCAGGTATATGCCTCAGGACGGGGTCTTTTTTTCTGTACAGGGTAACCTTGCCGGCGCCTTCTCCCACATAGCCGTAGTCGGCATCGGCCATTTCTCCAGGGCCGTTGACTATACAGCCCATGACGGCGATGACTATATCCTTGAAGCCGGCGGTGGCTTCCTTCACCTTGTTGAATGTGGTTTCAAGGTCGTATTTAGTCCTTCCGCATCCGGGGCATGCAATGTACTCCGGCTTGTAGAAACGCCGCCTGCATGCCTGCAGAAGCTCATCCCTGAGGTTGGGGATGTCAGGAACTGAAATATCCACATCATCTATCTCCCTTGAGAGGAGGGGCTTCCCGTAATCGCATGCAGCCTTCAGAAGGGCGAGTTCCCTTTCATCGGCAGGGCCGAAACCATCCTCTGTGGGAAGTCCGTACCTCGAAGCGAGGTAGTAACCCACGGGAAGTTCCTTTTCAGGATCCTCCGTAAGTGATACCCTCACCGTATTGCCGATGCCTTCCTGCAGAAGGGTGGAAATGGCGACGCAGGACTTAATGCGGCCGCTGTCTCCGTTTCCGGCTTCGGTAACACCCACGTGAAGCGGAAAGACCACGCCGCGCTCCTGCATCATGCGTGCAAGGGCCCTGTAGGCCTCTACCATGACCACGGTGTTGGATGCCTTGAGGGACACCACTACATTGTAAAACTCCTTCTCCAGGCACATCTCTATCCACTCCATGGCTGCGAGAGCCATAGCTTCGGGCGTGTTGCCGAACTTCTCTATTATGTACCTTCCAAGTGAACCATGATTGAGGCCGATGCGGATAGCTTTTCCGTACTCTTTGCAGTCATCCAGGAATTCCCCGAAAAGGACGCGTGCGCGTTCATGGTCTGCATGGAAATTGCCAGGGTTGATACGGACTTTGTCTGCCACCCGCACCGCTGCCTTGGCGATTTCGGCCGAAAAGTGGACATCGGCGACGATGGGGACGGTGATGCCGTCGCTGTGAAGGAAGGTGCGGATGCGGCCAAGCGCCTCTACATCCTGAAGGGAAGGGGTAGTTATCCTGATGAGACGGGCGCCGGCAGCTGCAAGACGGCGGCACTGTGCGACTGTCGCATCGACATCGGCAGTGGGTGTGTTGCACATGGTCTGGACAACGATGGGATGCTCGCTGCCGATAAGGACGTCTCCTACTTTTACTGTAAGTGTTTTCATTGTTTCTCTACGATTTCTTTGGCCATTTTCCTGAGCTGGCCCCTTGTATGACCGTGGCGCGGGGTAAGGTGATAATATATGCCGAAGGTTGGGGCAAGGTCCAGAGGGTATGCAAAACGGTAATAATAAGGGCTGGCATAATCCGGGTTCCAGAAAGACTCCCAGCCCCATTTCACCTGCACGTTGAAATGAATCTCAATTGGATCCAGCATGATGCCGAATCCAAGTCCGCCCTGAACTCCGTACGTCCAGCGCCTGTCATAATCGCGGAAGGCGTTGACAAATTCAGTATATGCCGATGCTTCATAGGCCTCGTCGAGCGTTCTCTCAATTGACGTCCTGTATCCGCCATAGAGACCGGCCTTGACAATCAGCTTGAAATACTCCGACGCATCGATATGGAAATGGGACAGGAAGAACACCTCAGGCACCTTCATCGAAATCTTATAGGCGCCTGATTCCGTTGACCTGCTTCCGGTTTCTTCGTTTGTCTTGAATTCATAGCCCTCGTAATTCTGCTGCATGCCGAACTCCATTCCCATATTCGGGAAAATGCCGAACATCGTGAAATGCCTGATTACAGAAAAACCGTACACGGGGTAATTCAGATGCCATTTTACGAGCCTCGTGGGATTGAAGAGGCCGTACTGGAGTGAAGCACCGCCGTAAACGCCTATCTCCCAGTAGTCATTGGGCTTCACGGACTTGATTTCAACGCTGTCAAGATACTCAGGGGTGACATTCTCCGGGAGGGAGAAGAACTCTGCGTCAATGTCAGTCTGGGCATTGGCGAGCAGCGCAGACACAAGAAGCACAGCTGATGACAGAAGGAACTTTCTCATTTGAACATCTCCTCCATATCTATGGTCCACAGCATCTCTGCCTTCTCAAGGACCTTTATCATGAACTGGTCGTCAGGCTTGAAGAAGCGGACCTTTTCCGGCTGCTTCTGCTCAAGGAGGATACCGGTATCGACAATGTTGTTGCGGTTGATGTCCTCAGTCATCCTTATGCAGTAACTGCCAGCCTTAAGGTAGGGGAACACCACGGGACCGTCCCTGTCAACTATGAGCGTACGGACTATCTTGTCACGCTTTTCGGTGAGAAGGTCTATGATGTACTTTTCATGCACTCCGGAAAGCTCGAGCGTAATGGAGCTAAGCTTTTCATCAGTGGGAAGGGTAACCTTGAGTTCAGTGGAATCATTGTAGAATCCGTTCACGTCCTGGAATACCCGGTAGGGAATTTTCAGATAGTAGTCATATCCTGTCTGGAAAGGCTCCGTGGGCATTATGGAGTATTTCCTGAGGTTTGTTGAATCCCTTGTTATGGTTATGTTCCCGAAGGATTCCTGCTGCCGGGGATTGACCATCCTGAGCCTCAGGGAGTCCCAGGCCTCGGCGATGATGGGATACTTGAACTCAATCTGGAAGCCGTTCTGCTCGATGGATGTAGCATCGGCAGTGGTGGTCATGACGGCGATGGTGTCCTCGTGTTTGCGGTCCCTTGAGGATTTCATCATCTCGGCACGGATTTCCTTGGTGATTGCCAGTTTGACGGTTTCCTCCGTGGGCCTCAGGCGGCCAAGGGTGTCAGTCTTGTCGTAATTGATTACAAGCTGCAGGGTGTCAGGCATTTTGCGCTGGTCGTTCACCCACAGTTCAAGCGAATCCTTCTGGGGATTGAACTGGCTGATGAGCTTGTCGGCAGCGACTCCCTTTATCCTGAGGGCGTTGATCCTGGTATCAGGCGCCATGAACGTGAGGTATGCGGTGCGAAGTCCCACCCTTTCCTTCTTCACGATATACTGCTTTGTGGGCCTTTCACGGAATACGTTCAGTTCAATGTCTGTCTTCCTGGCAAGGCACAGGGCTGTGTCCTTCATGTCGAATTTCTTGAATTCGTAGATGGAGTCATTGTACACGGTGCGGGGCCTGAAAACGGTATCCAGGAAGGCTACGCTCTCACTTTCGGGCTCATAGATATTGTTGTTGTTCGCATCGCGTATGGCATATATGCGGTATGCGGTGTCCTGTATGTTGCGAAGGCTGAAGTAGCCCCAGTCATCGGTCTTTGCCGCAGCCACGGGACGCTTTTTCAGGACGGCGGAATCTGAGTGGTCCTTGTACAGCAGGACGGTTGCACCCTTGATTGGCATCAGCGTATTGCAGTCCTGGACCATTCCCGTCATGCACATGGAGTCTATCTTTTCTCCCGTAGAGAAAACAAGGGTATAGCCCTGGAAGATATTGCCTTCATTGTTGTCGGCAATGGCACCGGTAAGGTCAAGGGTATAGGTTGTGTTGGAGTCAAGGTCGCTCTCGAAAGTGACTTCCACGGATTTTCCCCTGATGACTGCCTTGGGCTTTTTCTCCAGCGGGGGAGAGAGGAAGATGCCGTTGGCATCCTTTATCTTGACGTACTCGTCAAACCAGAAACGCACTTTTGCCTTGTGAGTGGGGACGTTGACGGTTCCGGGCAGGGGATACACCTTGGTGATGACCGGTGGAATGGTATCCTTTGCCCCGCCGGTTGGAGGCGTGGTTGTATTTGCGCAGCCCTGCGGGAACATCATGGCTCCCAGAACCATGGCTGCAGGAACAAGCGGTAGGAGTTTCTTCAGCTTCATAGTGCGGTTCTGCTTACATTTTCTATGCCTTCGATTGAAGAAAGCTTCTTTATCATCTTTTCAAGTATCTCCCTCGAACTTACATACAGGTCAATGTAGCCTTCGAAAACGCCGCTGTCGGCCGACAGGGTGAGCTTTCTCATGTTCACGCCCATGACAAGCGAGAGGTAACGCGTAATCTCGTTGAGAAGGCCCACACGGTCTATGCCCCTGATGGAAACTCTGACGAGGAAGGATTTGTCCTCGGCCTGTTCGAGCCATTTGGGAACCACCACCCAGTCTCCATGGGTTGCCGCGATGCTTTCTGCTACCGAGCAGCTCTTCTTGTGCACCGTGATAGTCCCGTCCGGAGACTTGAATCCGACGACGGGGTCTCCGGGGATGGGGCTGCAGCAGCTTGCAATCTGGAACCTGCCGCCATTCTCTTCACTGCCGATTATATATGTTTTGCTCTCCTCGTGCTGGGGCTTCGGCTTTTCATTGAGCCTGAGGACCCTCCGGATCCACGATGATCCGGAAGAGGAAGTGTTCTTGTTAAGGATTTCACCTATGTTGCCAATGGATATTTCCCCAGACCCGATGCCGAACAGCATATCTTCACGGCTCTCCGACCCATAGGCTGTTTCCAACTTGTGGAAATTGCGTTCGTCAAGTTTGAATCCAAGGCTGTCTACCTGGGCCTGAAGCATAGTGCGTCCAAGTTCTACGGTCTGCTTGCGCTGGGCCTTGAAATAGTCCGATACCTGGTTTCTCGCCTTTCTGGTCTTGAGGAACTGGAGCCAGTCGCTCTGGGGGCGGCCGTCTTCGGCAGTGATAATCTCTACCTTGTCACCGGTCTTGAGGACCTGCTTGAGGGTGACCAGCCTCTGGTTTACCTTGGCTGCAATGGCCTTGTTACCCACTTCGGTATGGATGAGATAGGCAAAATCCAGGGCAGTTGAGCCTTTTTCCATTATGCGCTGTTCCCCTTTTGGAGTGAACACGTAGATTTCCGTGGAGGTGAGGTCGTTGTGGATTATGTCCAGGAGTTCCAGGGCATTTACGTCCGGATTGGAAAGAATCTCATTGATGTGCGACAGCCAGAGATCCATTTCGTTCTCTCCTTCACCCAGGTAGCCGTTTTTCTTGTATGCCCAGTGCGCGGCGATGCCCTTTTCAGCAATGTCATCCATGCGCTTTGTGCGGATCTGGACTTCAACCCAAATGCCGGAAGGGGAGAGCAGGGTACAGTGAAGCGCCTCGTAGCCGTTCTGCTTGGGGCGTTTCACCCAGTCACGGAGGCGCTCAGGCATGTACCTGTAGATATCTGTGATTATGGAGAAAATGCGGTAGCACTGATCCCTTTCGGTTTCCTTGGAACGGTTCTCCGGCTCAAAGATAATCCTGATGGCATAAAGGTCATATACCTCTTCGAAAGGAATCTGCTTGGTCTGCATCTTGTGCCATGCAGAGTAAGGAGTCTTGACCCTTTTCTTGATCTCGAAATTGAAGCCGACGTCCTTCAGGGCCTTCTCGATGGGGTCGCAGAACTCCTGCATTTCCTTGCCCTTTTCGGCGACGCTGCGGTCTATCCTGTTCTTTATCTCCTCGTAGGCTTCCGGTTCCTTGTAGCGCAGCCAGATGTTCTCCAGTTCGGATTTTATGCTGTAAAGGCCAAGGCGGTGGGCAAGGGGGATGAAGATGAACATGGTCTCGGAGAGGATCTTGTCCCTCTTGTGCTCCGGCATGTGTTCGATGGTGCGGCAGTTGTGGAGGCGGTCGGCGAGTTTGATGAGAACAACCCTCACATCGTCATTCATGGTGAGGAGGATGCGCTTGAAATTCTCTGCCTGGAGGCTCTGCTGGGAGATATCGGTGCCGCGGGTCTTCTCCTCCGTATCAAGGACGTTCTTAATCTTGGTAAGGCCGTCCACAAGGGAGGCAATCTTGTTCCCGAATCTTTCCCGCAGGTCTTCCACGGTATAGTCGGTGTCTTCGACGACGTCGTGCAGAAGGGCGGCAGAGATGGACTTGTAGCCAAGTCCTATCTTGTCCACGACTATCTGGGCAACGGCAATTGGATGTATCATGTAGGGCTCCCCACTGCGCCTTCTCACGTTCCTGTGAGCGTCATTTGCAAACTCGAATGCACGCCTCACCACCTCAAATTCCTCTTCGGATGCACACCTTTTCCGTGCTGCTTCCTCGAGGACGGCCCAATCGGCCTGGATTACCTTATAGTCTTCTTCTGTGAACTGCGAAAAACTCATAGCTTTTTCATGGTTTTTTGTATTCTCTCCCTACGGCTGCGGATTACCTCTTCGTTCATGTGGTCGATGTCTTCGGAAGTGACTCTCTGCTTGTCAACGTTCTGGAAGGCATAGGACAGTTCCGCCCCGTACAGGATGATGGTCCATCCCAGGTTAAGCCATATCATGAAGAGAGGAATCGCGGCCAGAGCACCGTACACGGCACTTTGCTTGGCCACCATAACCTGCGTTTCCAGGTACAGGTACTGGACTCCGGTAAACACAAGTCCGGAAATAAGCGCCGCCTTTACGGCATGCCTGTACAGCACCTTGGTTCCCGGTACATACTTGTACATGACGGATATGATAAGGACGGCCGCCGCTGCAAAGAGCAGCCAGCTCGTAAACTTCTTGATACTTTCAGTGAGCATGGTTCCGCCCGGAATGATAAGGTCCAGGACATGCGAATACACCACGGAACCGGAGAAAAACAGGATGACGACGAAAGGAGCGAGTATCGTTATGCCGATAATGATGCCCATCATCTTCAGGAAGTTCTGCTCCTTGTCAACCTTCCAGACATTATTGAAAACC